>UQUQ01000051.1 GCA_900544265.1 uncultured Alistipes sp. | reverse complement strand
GACCTCTACGCCATCTACAACGACTGGACGCTGGCCATCGCCGCCTACAACTGCGGCCCGGGCAACGTCAACAAGGCCATGGCCCGCTCGGGCGGCAAGACCTTCTGGGAGATTTACGACTACCTGCCCTCCGAGACGCGCGGCTACGTTCCGGCCTTCATCGGCGCGACCTACGCCTACGCCTACCACCGGCAGCACGACATCGAACCCACCGAGCCGCCCATTCCGCTCTCGGTGGATACGCTGCGCATCAACCGCCTGCTCCACTTCGGGCAGATCTCCTCGACGATCGACCTCGACATCGAGACGCTGCGCCAGCTCAACCCCCAGTACCGGTTGGACATCGTGCCGGCCACGACAAAGACCTATACGCTCGTGATCCCGCAGCGCAACGTCGCCCAGTACATCGCCCACGAGCAGGAGATCTTCGCCAAGGATTCGGCCTACCTCAAGGAGTACATCAATCCGGCGAACATCGAGAAGAAGCGCGCCCAAGGCAGCGGCACGATCTACATCGTCAAGAAGGGCGACACGCTGGGCCACATCGCCCGCCGCTACCACGTGACCACCTCGCAGCTCATGCGCTGGAACAACATCCGCAACCCGCGCACGCTGCGCATCGGACAGCGCCTGCGCATCGAAGGACGATGAACGGCACGGATCACGATACGATCGTTGCCCCGGCCACCGCGCCGGGCGGCGCCCTTGCCGTCGTCCGCGTGAGCGGCGCGGAGGCACTGGCCGTGTGCGACCGGATCTTCCGCGGCCGCGGGAAACTGGCCGACGCCGCCGCATACACGCTCCACTACGGACGGATCGTGGAGCCGGCCGCAATGGCCGGCCGGGGCTCGAACGCCGGCTCCGCCGCCGAACGGACGATCGACGACGTGCTCGTCGCCGTGTTCCGCGCGCCGCACTCCTATACGGGCGAAGAGTCGGCCGAAATCTCCTGCCACGGATCGCAGTACATCATATCGGAAGTGCTGCGCCTGCTCTGCCGGGCCGGCGCCCGCATGGCCTCACCCGGTGAATTCACCATACGCGCCTACCTCAACGGCAAGATGGACCTCTCGCAGGCCGAGGCGGTTGCCGACCTGATCGCCTCGTCGTCGCGCGCCGCCCACACGCTCGCCACGACACAGCTGCGCGGCGGCTACTCGGCGGACCTCGAGGCGCTGCGCGAACGGCTGCTGGAGCTGGTCTCGCTGCTCGAACTCGAACTGGACTTCTCGGAGGAGGAGGTCGAATTTGCCGACCGCACGCAGCTGCGCGAGACGATGGAGCAAATCGACGCCCGCATCGAGGCGATGCGCCGCTCCTTCACGCTGGGCAATGCCATCAAACAGGGGGTTGCCGTGGCGATCGTCGGCGCTCCGAACGCCGGGAAATCGACCCTGCTGAACCGCCTGCTCAACGAGGAGCGGGCCCTGGTCTCCGACATCGCGGGGACGACGCGCGACGTCATCGAGGAGCGCACCAACATCGACGGCGTGGAGTTCCGGTTCCTCGACACGGCGGGCATCCGCACGACGGAGGACCAGCTCGAACGCATGGGCATCGAACGCACGCTGTCGAGCATCGCCCGGGCGCGGATCATCATCCGCCTGCTCGACGCCTCGCAAGCGGGCGACACGATCCCGTCACCCGACTTCGAGGTGCGGCAGGAGCAGCGCCTGCTGACCGTCATGAACAAACTCGACCGCTGCCCCGGCCGGACACTTCCGGAGGGGGTATTGGGTCTCTCGGCAAAAACCGGCGAGGGGCTCGACACCCTGTGCCGCGCGCTGCGCGCTGCGGTCGACACGCAGGCGCTCTACCACGGCGACACCGTCGTCTCGAACAGCCGCCACGCCGAGGCGCTGACTGAGGCGCACGACGCCCTGCTGCAGGCACTCGAGGGCCTGCGCGAAGGGCTTCCGACAGACCTTCTGAGCGAGGAGATCCGCCAGGTAATCGGCCACATCGGCACGATCACAGGCCGCGGCCAGATCACCCCCGACGAGGTCCTGCAAAACATCTTCTCGAAGTTTTG
>UQUQ01000050.1 GCA_900544265.1 uncultured Alistipes sp. | reverse complement strand
CGCTCCCATCATCCACATGATGGATCGTCACCGTCGAGTTCATCACCTGCGGTTCGCTCTCCCGTACCTCAAACATCACGGGATTGGGGGTGGTGGTGCCGTCCTGATTGAGCGTCACAAAAACCTCGCCGGCGCTGATGAGCTCATAGCCGTCGGGAACCAGCGACAGGTCGGGCGCGAAGCTCCGCCCCTCGGCCGGGACAACGTCCTCATAGCCGTAAAACTCCTCGCCGCCTTCATAGCGGTAGGAGATATAGACCGTGCCGCTGGTGGGCCCGGCCGGCTGGTAGGGCGGGATGGCAACGGTGGAAAGGTAGAACGGATAGGCGATCTCGAACACGCCGCCGCGGTACACCTCGATGCTCGCGGCAACCGAGCCGTCCACCGCCGTGGCGTTGCCCGTCAGCAGCGTTCCAGCCGCGGGGCCGTAAGTAACCAGCTGCGGGTCCTCGGGGCCGGTGATGCTCTGGATGCTCACGCCCGCCTGCATCGCCTCCTCGGACACGGAGGCCCAATAGACCACCTGGTCTCCGTAGAGCGTGGCCGTGACCGGCATGCTCTGTACGCTTCCGTCCGCCGCGCTCCACTGGATGGTCACGGTGGGAAGCATGCTGATATCCTGCGCCAGCGCGGCCAGAGGCAAAACCATCTGCGCCGCGATGAGCAGCAGGCTGGTCAGAAGCGCCGTGGCGCGTCTGAAGGCTTTAGGAATATGCTTTGCCATATGCGAAATCCTCCTTATGCCGGGTGAGGCTGTTCTCCCTGCCGGGGCCGCGCACGGCGGCCCATACCATTGTACGGGGTTTGATTTATGCTGTCAAGGAAGGGGAGGCGCCAGTTTCTGTCGCCGCGGGGCAGTTTTTACAAGTAATACGCTGTTCTTTCGCCGCGCTTTTTCCGCTTTCCACAAGGGGGAACGGCTCCTGACGGCGAATACACAAGGGAACGAAATTTTGGAGGCGACCCGCTATGTGCGATCATCCCGACCTGCGTGAGGTTCCCCTGTCCGAAACACCGATGTTTGAGGGCGTACTCATTGACGTCAGCCACATGCAGGTGCGCCTGCCCAACGGCCAGACGGCCCTGCGCGAGGTCGTGCATCACAAGGGCGCGGCCGCGGTGGTGCCGGTGGACGCGGAGGGCAACGTATACCTGGTGCGCCAGCACCGCGTGGTGGTGGACCTGATGACGCTGGAGATTCCGGCCGGCAAGCTGGACTATGTCGGGGAGGACCCCCTCTCCTGCGCGCACCGCGAGCTGGAGGAGGAGACGGGCCTGCGCGCCGGAAAGATGGAAAAGCTGATGCAGGTGGTGACCACCCCCGGCTTTTGCACCGAGCAGATCGGCCTGTACCTGGCCACGGAGCTGAGCCAGCACGTAGATCACCCCGATCCGGACGAGTTTCTGCATGTGGAGAAGCTGCCCCTGGCCGAAGCGGTCCGCCGCGTGATGGCGGGCGAGCTTCGAGACGCCAAGACCGCGCTGGGGCTTCTTATGGCATGGGAGAAGCTGCGCGGCTGACGCCCGGCATCTCTTACTAATCAAACGATTGACCCCGCTGAAAGGTTCCAACTTTTTTCCGTCTTTTTCCTCAAGGAGGATTTTCATGTCCCGTTCAGGCCGTTCTCATCTCTTTGGTTTTTTGATTGTGGCGCTGCTTGCGCTGCTGGCGTTGGGCGTCTACTTTTTGCGCATCGGGGGGGCGTGCGCCTTCTTCCGCGCCTTCGCGTTGACCCTCCGGGGGGCGCTGCGCAGCGCCGACAAGGCCATCTACCCGATGCTGGTGACCGTCGTGGTCAACATCCTCAACATCATCGGCAACTACTCGCTCATCTTCGGCAAGCTGGGCATGCCCGAACTCGGCGTCGAGGGCGCGGCCATCTCGACGGCCTTCAGCCGCGGCGTGGCCATGGTGCTGCTCTTCGTCATCCTGCTGCGCAAGCACATCTGCCGCTTCCCGCTCGCTTGGTTCCGCCCCTTCCCCGTGCAGGAGCTGCGCAACCTGCTCAAGGTCGGCCTTCCGTCGGCCGGCGAGCAGCTCTCGTACAGCTCCTCACAGGTGGTCATCACCTTCTTCATCAACATGATGGGAGCCGAAGCGCTGGCCGCGCGCACCTACTGCGTCAACATCATCATGTTCGCCTACCTCTTCTGCATCGCCATCGCGCAGGGCGGCGCCATCTGCATCGGCCACCTGGTCGGGCAGCAGCGGCCCCACGCGGCCTTCATCCTGGGCAAGTACGTCATGAAACGGGCCGTCAGCATCACGCTGCTGCTCTCGACGACGATCGCCCTGGCGGGCCCGACAATCCTCGGCTTCCTCACGCAGAACGAACACATCATCCACATGGGCACGCTCGTGCTGATGATCGACGTCGTGCTGGAGATCGGGCGCCCGATCAACATCTTCGCCACGAACGCCCTGCGGGCCGTCGGCGACGTCAACTACCCCTTCTACGTGGGGCTCGTCGTCATGTGGAGCATCGCCGTGGGGGTCGGCTACCTCTTCGGCGTACACTGGGGGCTGGCGCTCTGCGGCATGTGGGCAGCCTTCACGCTCGACGAGAACATCCGCGGCGTCATCTTCATCCGCCGCTGGTACGGCATGAAGTGGGCCGACAAGAGCTTCGTCCGTGCCTGACACGGCTGCGGCCCGTCAAGCAGGGGCGGCAGCCTATACGAGGTATCCCCACCCCGGCACAACGCCACGAAAAGAGCCCTCCGCATGAGCGGAAGGCCCTTTCTTCATCTGCGGCAGTTCCCTGCGGCGCGGCTCTCTGTCGTCGGTCCGAAGCGGCGGCACGCAAAGCCGGAGCGGCTGTGCGCAAGGCCGCAAGACTACATCTTTTCGAGGTCCTTTTCGTTCTTCTGCATCGCCTTGGCGCCCTTCTTGGCGGCCTTGGCCTCCTTTCGGGCCATTTTCTCGGCCGCACGGGCACTCCGCCGCTCGATCTTCTTCGCCTCGCGGGCGTCGCGCTTCGCGATCCGGGCCGCCTCACGCGCCTCGCGCCGGGTCATCGTGGCATCCTGCTTCGCCTCGCGTGCTGCGGCGCGGTGCTCCTCGCGCATCTCCCGCTTCGACTCGGGCATCTCGACAATCACACCCGTAATCGTCTCGTCGACCACCTCATACGTCTCGGGGGCCGGGGCGGGTGCGGGAGCCGGTTTCGGCTTCAACGTGCGCTGCTCGACGATGTTACCATCTGCATAGGCGATCATCACCTCGACACGCCGCAGCGGCGGCAGGATGCTGGCCTTCATGTAGTTCCACGCCGCAGGCAGCTTCTCGAGCGCCAGCTCCTTCTGCTCGGGGGTCTGCGCCCCGTCGATGATTTGCAACACGGCCGTGCGGTCGGGAATCTGCGACTGCGCCACCAACGCGCGGCACATCGTCCAGTCTTCGGCCACGGAGTTGACCCGGACCGTATACCTCTTCGACAGGCCGTACTTGCCGTTGGCATAGGCCATGAAATCCTGTGCACGCTGTGCCGCCAGCTTCTCGTTGAGCTGCACGGGGCCGTCGGGCGACGAATAGCCCGTGACGGTGACCGACTGCACCTTGCGGAGCGTATCGCCGACCAGTCCGCTCAAAAAGGCGTTCAGGTCGCCCAGCTGCTTCGGATTGCCGCCGAGCGACGTGTCGAGCGTCGCCAGACTGATCCGGTAGTGCATCGTAAAGTCGGCATCGCCGGAGCTGCGAACCAGGTACCGGCGCACGATGTAATCGCCTTCGGTCGTCTCCGACAGCAGGACGGAATCGGCACCGGGAGCCGGCGCCGCACTTTTCATCTGTGCCGTCACCCCGGTGGCGGCACACAATACGAGAGCAAGAGTTGTAACGATAGTTTTCACGCTAAAAAAGTGTTGGTTGAATGTTTGTCTCCCACTCTCGCAAAGTTCGTACCACGCTTGTAAAAAGAGGCCGCCCCGACAATCGGGACGGCCTCGCGGTGTATTCCGGCGGAGGTTACATCCGCTCGGGAACGTCGATGCCCAGCAGGCGCATGCCGCGCTTGATGATGCGGGCGACCTGCGCGGCCAGCTGCAGGCGCAGCGCCCGCACGGCGGCGTTCTCCTCGCGCAGGATCGAATGGTCGTGGTAATAGGCGTTGAACTGCTTGGCCAGTTCGTAGACAT
>UQUQ01000049.1 GCA_900544265.1 uncultured Alistipes sp. | reverse complement strand
ACGGCGACATCCAGGACTGCATCGACCACCTGATCGTGGCCGAGAACGCCGAGCGCCTGAAGGAGAGCGAGCTCTGATCGGCGCCCGGCTCTCCGGTGAGCTCCGCAACCCGCCATGAGGCAATAAAGCGCCGCGAAGGCCCGTTTGTACAGAAAAAAAGGGAACCGACAAGCATGAACCGACTCCTGCTCGCATGCGTCTGCTGCGCGGCGACACTCTCCGTGGCCGCACAACAGCCGCTGTACCTCGTCAACGGCACGCCGGCCGACGACATCGCCTCGATTCCGCCCGACGACATCGAGCTGGTCGAGGAGCTGCCGGCCGACGAGGAGACGATCGCCCGCTTCGGGCCCCGTGCCTCAAACGGCGTGATCCTCATCACGCTGCGCTACGACGAACCGGCCCGCTTCGAGGCCGACAGCCTCTCGTTCGGCAACTACATCGCCCGCCGCGTCCGCTGGGAGGCGCACGAACCCGCGGCCCGCGTGGTGCTGCGCTACCGCATCACGGCCGAGGGGCAGACCATCGTCGAGGACGAGCTCGAATCCACCGACAACCGCCTGAAACGCCGCGTCCTGAAGGCCGTGGAGGAGGCGCCGCGCTGGCGACCCGCCCGCAAGAACGGCCGCGCGGTGGAGAGCGAGGGGGTGCTGCGCATCCAACTGCCCGAGGGCAAGCGCATGCCCCGGCAGATCGAACTGGTAATCCGCTAACCCGCTGACGCCGCAACGCCCCGGCCCGGCTCAAAACAATCAGACCATGAAAACGAATTCCCTCTCTGCCTGGATCCTCGCCGTCCGCCCCTACAGCCTCGGCAACTCGGTGATCCTCGTGCTCGTCGGGTCCGCACTGGCCTGGTCCGACGGGGCCTTCCACCTGCTGCCGGCACTGCTGTGCCTGCTCTTCGCCCTGCTGATGCAGTGCACGGCCAACCTCGTGAACGACCTCTGGGACTACCTCAAGGGGGCCGACCAGCCCGACCGCCTCGGGCCCGACCGCGCCTTCGCCAAGGGATACATCACACTCGGGGCCATGAAGGGCGGCATCGCCGCCTTCACCCTCGCGGCCTGCGCCGCCGGATGTGCCCTGCTCGCCTGGGCGCTGCGCCACGACGTGCTCCGCTACGGCGGCTGGGAGCTCGTGGCCGTGGGGCTGCTCTGCGTCGTCTTCGCCTACTTCTACACGGCCGGGCCGTGGCCGCTGGCCTACCACGGACTGGGCGACGTCGCCGTGATCCTCTTCTTCGGGCTGATTCCCGTCGGCTTCACCTATTACCTCCAGACCGGCACATGGAACTGGGAGGTCACCCTGGCCGCACTGGCCTGCGGGCTGGTCATCGACACGATGCTCATGATAAACAACTTCCGCGACCGCGACGAGGATGCCCGCTGCCGCAAGCGCACGGTCGTCGTCCTGCTGGGCGCCGCCTTCGGCCGCTGGGGCTACCTGCTGCTCGGCGTCGCGGCTGCCGCGCTGTGCCTCACGCTCGCCTTCGCGGGCCGCTACGGCGCCGCCCTGCTGCCGCTGCTCTACCTCACGCTGCACGTCGCCACGTGGCGCAAGATGGTGCGCATCGACCACGGCGACGCGCTGAACGTCTGCCTCGGCGAGACGGCCCGCAACATCATGCTCTTCGGCGCGCTGCTGACCGTCGGCATCCTGATCGGATAAGAGACGACAACCCATGGCGGAACCCCGGCACATCACCCTGCGCGAACTCCAGCAGCTCGTCAAGCGGACGCTCGACGAGCGGTTTGCCCTGCCGCTGTGGGTCAGCGCCGAGATTGCGGAGATCAAGGTCAACTACTCGGGCCACTGCTACCTCGACCTGGTGGAGAAGGGCGGCGCCAACGGCGTCCCCACGGCCCAGGCCCGCGCCGTGATCTGGCGCTCGCACTACGGGCGCGTCGCGGCACGCTTCGAGGCCGAAACCGGACAGCGGCTCGCCGCCGGGCTGCAGATCCTGGCCAAAGTGCTGGTCAACTACCACGAATTATACGGCTTCTCGCTGCAGATCACCGACATCGACCCCTCCTACACGCTGGGCGACATGGAGCGGCAGCGGCAGCAGACGATCCTCCGCCTGCAGCAGGAGGGGGTCTGGGAGATGAACCGCCAGCTGCCCGCCCCCGACGCGATCCAGCGCATCGCCGTCGTGTCGAGCGCCCAGGCCGCGGGCTACCGCGACTTCTGCAAGGAGCTCGAACGCTCCCCGTGGCGCTTCCGCACGACGCTCTTCGACGCCTTCATGCAGGGCGCGGCAGCCGAGGAGTCGATCATCGGGGCGCTGTGCGCCGTGGCCGAACGGGCGGAGGAGTTCGACGCCGTGGTGCTGATCCGCGGCGGCGGCGCGGCGAGCGACCTCAACTGCTTCAACGCCTACCGCCTCTGCAACCACGTCGCACAGTTCCCGCTGCCGGTCATCACGGGCATCGGACACGACAAGGACGTCAGTGTCGCGGACATGGTCGCCTTCCGCGCGCTCAAAACCCCGACGGCCGTCGCGGGGTGGCTCACCGAGGAGCTCGAACGCCGCTGGAGCGACTTCCAGCTGGCGGCGCTCAAGTTGCGCGACGCGGTGCGCGGCCGCACGCACGCGGCCGAGCTGCGCCTGGAGCGCCTCGCCTCCGAGCTGAAGCGGATGGCCGGCGGGTGCCTCGCGCAGGAGCGCCTCCTCTCGGAGCAGCTCCCGGGGCGGCTGCGCGACGCGGTGCGCGAACGGCTCGCGCACGAAGGGATGTACCTCGCCTCGGCCGAGGAGGTCGTGGCGGCACACGCCCCCGAGCGGCTGCTCAAGCTCGGCTTCGCCCTGCTCCGCTGCGGCGGCCGCGGCGTCGTCTCCGCGGGCGGCGTGCGGCCGGGCGACAAACTCGGGATCGAACTCGCGGACGGCACAATCACGGCAACGGTAACCGATACGAAGATATGGCAAAAAAGACAATGACATACGCCGAGGCGATGTCGCAGATCGAAGCGATCCTCGACCGCCTGCAGCGCGAGGAGATCACGGTGGACAACCTCGCCGCCGAGGTCAAGCGCGCCACGGAGCTTATCGCCGAGTGCAAGGCGCGCCTGCACAAGGCCGAAGAGGAGGTGGGCAAAATCCTGCAGGAGCCATGAAACGGCTGATCCGCTGGGCCCTGAACCACATTCCGCGGCCGGTGCTGCAACGCCTGGCCGGATGGGCCGTGCCCATCCTGGGGCTGTTCTACCGCGGCCGCGGCGTCGAGTGCCCCCTCTGCGGGTCGCACTACCGCCGCTTCCTGCCCTACGGCTACGTGCGCTCACGCGCCAATGCGCTCTGTCCGCACTGCCTCTCGCTGGAGCGCCATCGCCTGCTGTGGCTCTACCTCACGCGCGAAACGGACCTGCTGCAGAGCCACCCCCGCACGCTCCACATCGCCCCCGAGGTCTGCATCCTGCGCCACCTGAAGCCCCACTTCGCCGCCTATCCGGGCCGGTACGTCACGGCCGACCTCGAGAGCCCGCTCGCGGACCTGCACTTCGACGTGCAGCAGATACCCCTGGCGGACAACTCCGTCGACGTGATCCTCTGCAACCACCTGCTCGAACACGTGGCCGACGACCGGCGGGCGCTGCGCGAGCTGCACCGCATCCTCAAGCCGGGCGGCTGGGGCATCGTGCTCTCGCCCGTGGAGCCCGACTACGAGCAGACCTTCGAGGACGACACGATCACCGACCCCGACGAGCGCACGCGCATCTTCGGGCAGTACGACCACCGGCGCATCTACGGCGCCGACTACGCCGACCGGCTGCGCGGGGCGGGCTTCGACGCCGCGGACATCGACTACGCCGCCTCCCTTACGGAGGAGGAGCGCCGCCGCTACGCCCTGCCCACGGACCATATCTACGTGGTATACAAGCACTGACCCCGGGACCGAAAGGGTCTATTTCCCGAGAGGAGGGCGGCGGGCTGCGATCCGGCACGCCGCACGGGATCGCGTCCGGAATCCGGAGATTCCGAAACGCCGCACCCCGGGCAATCCGACCCGATCAATAAAGGTAGAAGACGATGCCGATGAAGTGGCAGACGACCGCCAGGTTGATAAGCAGGTGCCACACCATGTGGTGGTAGCGGAACCCCTTGCGGGCGTAGAACCACGCCCCCAGCGTGTAGAGCACGCCGCCCGCGGCGATGAGCCACAGCAGCGGCACCGAGGCGTGGCGGATGAAGAGCGGCAGGAAGAGGACAATCGTCCAGCCCATCACGAGGTAGATCGTCAGGCTCACGGCCGGGATCGAGCGCCGCGACAGCGACTTGTAGAAGATGCCGAACAGCACCATGGCCCACTGCAGCACGGTGATCAGCACCCCCTGCCAGCCCCCGATGACCGAAAGGGCGATGGGCGTGTAGCTGCCGGCGATGGCCACGTAGATGAAGATGTGGTCGAGGATGTGGAAGACCTCCTTGTGGCGCGAGGAGGGGTTCATCGAATGGTAGAGCGTCGAGGCCAGGAACATCAGGAAGATCGAGATGACAAAGATGCTCACCGAGACGGCGGCCAGCCGGCCATCCGGATCGTGCGTGTAGGCCCACACGGCCGCAAAGGGCAGGGCAAGCAGCGTCACGAGCGACATCACGCCGTGCGACACCGCATTGGCGACCTCCTCGCCCAGGGTCGGCACATAGACCGGCTTTTTCTGTACCATGGTACTACGGGAATGGTTCGACGTGCCAAATTTATGAAATTTTTTCATATCTTTGCCAACAAGGTCAATACGGTTAGGTAAAATGGACGTTTCACGGTATGAAAAACTCCGCACGACGGTGCGCGAGAACTTCTCGGAACATACCCAGCAGCTCGTCGACGAGGCGCTGACGTATGCCGCCGAAAAGCTCGACGGCCTTCGGCGCTACGACGGCACGCCGCTGCTCGACCACGGGGTGGCCGTCGCCTCGATCGTGATCTCCGAAGTAGGTCTCGGTCGCAACTCCACCCTTTCGTCGATCCTGCACGACGTCGTGCGCATCGCACACAAGCACTCCACGCCCGAGGAGTTCCTCGCGCTGACGGCCGACATCCGCGAACGCTTCGGCGAGCAGGTCGTGGGCATCACCATGGGGCTGGCGAACATCTCCGAACTGCGGCTCAAGGTGGCCAAGGAGCAGGCCGACAACTTCCGCGACCTGATCGTCAGCTACTCCGAAGACCCGCGCGTGATCCTCATCAAGCTGGCCGACCGCCTCGAGGTGATGCGCTCGCTCGGGATGTTCCCGCACGAGAAGTGGCGCAAGAAGAGCTGGGAGGCGATGAACCTCTACGCGCAGATCGCCCACAAGCTGGGTCTCTACACGATCAAGAGCGAACTGGAGGACATCGCGCTCAAGTACCTCGAACCGAAGGAGTACGAGCACATCGTCACGAAGCTCGAGGAGAGCGCCGACGAGCGCCGGGCCTTCATCGCGCGCTTCCTGGTGCCGATCACGCGGCGGCTCGACGAGCAGGGCTTCAAGTACCACGTCAAGAGCCGCACGAAGTCGATCTTCTCGATCTGGAACAAGATGCACAAGCAGCACGTGCCGTTCGAGGGGGTCTACGACATCTTCGCCATCCGCATCATCATCGACTGCCCGCCCAAGGAGGAGAAGGCGCAGTGCTGGACCGTCTTCTCGATCGTCACGGACTTCTACACGCCCAACCCGAACCGCATGCGCGACTGGATCTCGATCCCCAAGTCGAACGGCTACGAGTCGCTGCACACGACCGTCTCGGCCGAGGGGCGCTGGGTCGAGGTGCAGATCCGCACCGAGCGCATGGACGCCGTGGCCGAACGCGGCATCGCGGCGCACTGGCGCTACAAGGGGGTGAACCAGGGGGCCCAGACCAGCGAGATGTGGCTGGGGCGTCTGCGCGAGCTGATCGAGGACACGACCCACTCGCTGGCGCAGCGCTTCGACGCCAAGCCGGCGTCGGGCGAGATCTTCGTCTTCACGCCCAACGGCGACCTGCGCAAGCTGCCCGAGGGGGCGACGCTGCTCGACTTCGCCTTCGACATCCACACCTCGCTCGGCGCGACGTGCGCGGGCGGCAAGGTCAACAACCGCGCCGTGTCGATCCGCGAGCCGCTGCACAACGGCGACATCGTCGAGATTCTCACGCAGAAGAACCAGACGCCCAAGTCCGACTGGCTCTCGTTCGTCGTGACCTCGAAGGCCCGCAACAAGATCAAGTCCTACATCCGCGAGGAGCAGGCCAAGCATACGCGCATGGGGCGCGAGGAGCTCGAACGCAAGCTCAAGAACTGGAAACTGGGCATCACGATCGACGAGGCCGTGGCCTACCTGGCGCGGCATTTCAAGCTGCGCCTCGGCACGGAGATCTACGCGCTGATCGCCACGCAGAAGCTCGACTTCGGGACGATCAAGGAGCTGCTCACGCGCCACCTGTCGGGTGCGGCCGAGGAGGAGCGCCGGGCCGCGGCGGCGGAGGCCGAGCGGCAGAAGGCCGCGCTGCACACGCAGAAGGAGGCCCCCGCGTCGCAGGATGCCCTGATCATCGACGACGACATCTCGAAAATCCAGTACAAGCTGGCCCGCTGCTGCAACCCGATCAAGGGCGACGAGGTCTTCGGCTTCGTGACGATCAACTCGGGGATCACGATCCACCGCTGCGACTGCCCCAACGCCCGGCGCATGCGCGAAAACTACCCCTACCGGGTGATCGAGGCGCGCTGGCGCCAGTCGGCCGAGGGGGCCTTCCGCGTCACGCTGCGCATCGTCGCGGCCGACGTCACGGGCATGGTCAACCACATCACCGAGATCATCAGCCGCGACCTGAAGCTCAACATCCGCGCGATGAACTTCACGACGGCGGCCAACGGCTGCATCGACGGCACGATCGCCGTCGAGGTGCCGGGCGCGAGCATCGTGGATACGCTCATCCACCAGATCATGCGCATCAAGGGGGTGCAGCGCGCCTACCGCATCAACTGACCCTCGCTCCGCCCCCTCCCCGGAAGAGAGGCCCGGACAAGCACAGGAGAGCCGCACCCTTTGCCGGGGTGCGGCTCTCCTGTTCCGTGCGGCCCCGCCGCTTCCCGCCCGAAACAGCGACCGGGCACAGCGTCACTCAAAACATTCACCG
>UQUQ01000048.1 GCA_900544265.1 uncultured Alistipes sp. | reverse complement strand
CATGGCAGTTTGTCGATTCGGGTGAGCAGCGCATCAATTCGGTCGACCAACGCCGCCAAAGTGGCGGTATCGCGTCCATACCCGGCCACATGCGCCATGCGGGCGAGTTGGTTGAGGTTGTTCGCCATGCCGGTGAGCTGCCGCAGCAGGGTGAGCATCTCGGGAGTCATCCGGGCGCGGACGATGCTCCGGGCAAGGGCGCGCCGGGCGTATTCGGCACACACGAGACCGGCGACCCGTGCCTTGCGGCACAGGGCGTCGTAATCGGTCTCGGTCAGGCAGACGACCAGCCTTCGTTTGAGTCGTTCCGTTTCGGGTTTGGGCGGGCGGCCGCCTCGCGGGTGGTTCGGATTCTTCGGACTTTTCATCTGTGTAATGTATAATAG
Organism: uncultured Alistipes sp.; assembly: GCA_900544265.1. Classification (GTDB taxonomy): domain Bacteria; phylum Bacteroidota; class Bacteroidia; order Bacteroidales; family Rikenellaceae; genus Alistipes; species Alistipes merdavium. The sequence goes on along the minus strand of UQUQ01000048.1, from coordinate 6,800 downwards.
ACCAGCGGGATGGATTCGGGAGGTTTCGAGTGTCTCGAAACATAAACTTGCTTTTATTACAACCCGGAATCTCCCTCCGCGGCAGCCGAAGCCAGTTTTTCGCCGAAAGCCTCCATTTCTCGGCCGATCACCGTCTCGGAAAATTTGGCGTAATGGCGGGTCATGTTGGTGTTAGAGTGCCCAAGAATTTTGGCCAGCACGTCGATCGGCATTCCGTATTCGACCGCCATGCAGGCGAACGTATGGCGGGCGCAATGCGTGGTCAGCACCTTGTCGATGCCGCAGACGATGGCGATCTCCTTCATAAAGGCATTCATCTTCTGGTTGCTCGGCAGGGGCAGCACCCGTCCGCGGGCCTGGCAGACTGCGTCGTGCTCGTAGCGGCGGAGGATCTCCAATGCCATCGGGAGCAGTGGAATGCGGCTCATTACGGCGGTCTTTTCGCGCGGCTTGTGGATCCACCAGCGTCCTTCGTCGTCGCGCGAGATGTGTTCGCTCCGCAGGTGGTCGGCATCGGCGAAGGCCAGTCCCGTAAGGCAGCAGAAGACAAAAACGTCACGTATACGGGCCAGCCGATGGTCGAGTTGCTTGCGGGTCAGGATTTCCAGTTCGCGGGCCGTGAGGTGCTCTTTGGCCTGCGCCTGATCCTCCTTGAGTTTGTAGTAGCGGAAGGGATTCTTGGCAATCCATTCGTTGCGCAGGCAATAAAGCACGAAGTTGCGCAGACAATCCATGACGGCCACGGCACCGTTGTGGCGGCAGCGGTGGGCCGTTTGCAGGAAGAGGCTGAATCCGTCGAGAAACTCGTAGTTCATCCGCTCGACGGGAATATCCTCCTCCGGGCCGCGCTGGGCAAGGTACTGTTTCAGATAGCGCAGCAGCCGTTCGTACTTGTCGGCTGTCCGCTGGGTGATGCGCACGCCGACCTCTGCCTGCCGCCGTTGGACGTAGTCGCCCAGCCCCGCGATCAACATCATGGTGTTTTTGAGCGGGTTGAAGTAACGCTGTTTGATTTGCAGGGCATTGGCCTCGAAACCTTCGGCAAGCAGTTTGCTGCGGATGTCGAGAATCTGTACACGGAATTCGTCAAGCATCTCGTTGATCTTCACGGATAGGCGGCTGGTCCCCATCATCCGTTCTTTTCGCTGGTTCCACAGCTCGGGTCGTCCCTCGCAGTTGAAATAGATCTCCTGACGGAAACTGCCCGTTGTAATTCGGGCATAAATGGTTGCGAATCCGTCTTTTTTCGTTCTTCCCTTTCGCATCAGGAAGAGAATCCTGAAACTCTCTTGTCTCATGGTTTTGTAAAATTTAGAGGTTAACAAAACGCTGACAAGAAAAATCTATTGCGGTGCAAAGTGCAGCAGTTCAGTGTATTATAAGCAAAAAAGGTGGCAGTTTACTCGCCCGGCTCCCGATTTGACCCCTTTGCCACCAAATTGCCACCCGAAGGTTTTCGGCGAAATACTTTTCGGGAGCGGAGGTCGGGATGCTAGCTGAATTGTTTAATATGTTGATATACAACTGTCTTGCTTTGTTTTGCACCCGGGCTTCCACAAAAAAAGGAGCCTCGAAAAAGGCTCCTTTGTGCGGATAAAGGGACTCGAACCCCCACGCCGTAAGGCATCAGATCCTAAGTCTGACGTGGCTACCAATTACACCATATCCGCATTGACTGTCACAAAGGTAGACAAAAAAAACGTAAAACACAACCCGAGTTGGGTCGCGGTAAGGCTTTTTTCGCTATTTTTGCGCATAATATCGTGCGATCATGCCCCGTCTGGTAACTCTTGTGCTCACTCCCCGTCAGGCTGCCGAAGCCGAAACCTACACTTCGCTGGCGGCGCGTCAGGCCGGTGTGGCGCGTGCCGACGTGGCGCTGGCCCGGGTGGTCAAACGTTCGATCGACGCCCGGCAGCGGCAGGTCAAGGTGAACCTCACGCTCGAGCTCTACATCGACCACGAGCCGCAGCCCGCCCCCGTGCATTTCGACTATCCCCAGGTCGGGGGCCGCACCGAGGTCATCATCGTCGGATCGGGGCCCGCGGGGCTCTTTGCCGCCCTGCGGCTCATCGAGCTGGGGCTGAAACCCGTCATTATGGAGCGGGGGCGCGACGTCTCGGCCCGCAAGCGCGACATCGCGCAGATCAACCGCAACGGCGCGGTCGACCCCGATTCCAACTACGCCTTCGGCGAGGGCGGCGCCGGGACCTTCTCCGACGGCAAGCTCTTCACGCGCAGCAAGAAGCGCGGCGACTACAACAAGGCGCTGCAGACGCTCGTGTTCCACGGCGCATCGCCCGAAATCCTCTACGAGGCCCATCCCCATATCGGCACCGACAAGCTGCCGCGCATCATGCAGCGTATCCGGCAGACGATCCTCGACGCCGGGGGCGAGTTCCTCTTCGGGCGGCGCGTGACCGACCTGCTGCTGCACGAGGGGGGCATCCGGGGCGTCTGCTGCGGCGACGAACGGATCGAAGGGGCCGCCGTGGTGCTGGCGACGGGTCACTCGGCGCGCGACATCTACGAACTGTTGCACCGCCGCGGCGTGCGTCTCGAGGCCAAGCCCTTCGCCATGGGCGTGCGCATCGAGCATCCGCAGGCGCTCATCGACTCGATCCAGTACCACTGCCCCGAGCGGGGCGAATACCTCCCCGCAGCCTCCTATTCGCTCGTGAGCCAGGAGGGCGGCCGGGGCGTCTACTCCTTCTGCATGTGCCCGGGCGGCTTCATCGTCCCGGCCATGACCGATGCCGCGCAGTCGGTCGTCAACGGCATGTCGCCCAGCGGCCGCACCTCGCCCTTCGCCAATTCGGGGCTCGTCACGGAGGTACGCCTGGAGGACTTCGCCCACCTCGAACCCCAATGGGGCGTGCTGGCGGGGCTGAAGTTCCAGCAGGAGTTCGAGGAGCTGGCCCGCCGCATGGGCGGCGAGCACCAAATCGCCCCGGCGCAGCGCGTCTCGGACTTCGTGGCCGGGCGCGCCTCGACGTCGCTGCCCCGCACGTCGTACATCCCCGGCATCACCCCGTCGCGGCTCGACAGCTGGATGCCCCGCTTCATCGCGCAGGGACTCCGCGCCGGGCTCGGGACTTTCGGGCGCCGCATGCGGGGCTTCGTGACCCCCGAGGCCGTCGTCGTGGGCGTCGAGTCGCGCACGTCGACCCCCGTGCGCATCCCGCGCGATCCGCTGTCGCTCATGCACCCCGACGTTGGGGGTCTCTTCCCGGCGGGTGAGGGGGCCGGTTATGCCGGCGGCATCATCTCCGCGGCACTCGACGGCGAGCGCATCGCCGAGGCGGTGCGCAACCACGTATTGAATTGAAATGAAATGAACGATCAGCCGATGGATACACCCCACATGCAGCCACCGCAGCCGGCGGTCTCGATCATCATCCCGGTCTATAACCTCGAGCAGTACCTCGACGCCACGCTGGAGTCGGTCGAGCGGCAGACCTTCACCGATTTCGAGGCGATCGTCGTGGACGACGGCTCGAAGGACGGTACCCGTGCCGTCGCCTGCCGCCATGCCGAACGCGATCCGCGCATCGTCGTCGTGCACAAGGAGAACGGCGGCGTGGCCCGCGCCCGCGAGACGGCGCTCGAACGGGCCCGCGGCCGGTATGTCACCTTCCTCGACGGCGACGACCTCTTCGAGCCCGAGATGCTGCAGCGGCTCGTCGACGAGATCGAGCGCTCGGCGTGCGATGTCGTCTGCTGCGACTACAAGCGCATCAGCTCCTCCTACGAAGCCCCCGTCCGCGCGGGCCGCACGGGCGAGATGTCCGGGCTGGAGTTTCTTGAGGCGCTGCTCTGCAACGAGGTGTGGGGCGGCCTCTGGGGCAAGCTCTACCGGCGGAGTCTCTTCGACGGGACGATCCGCCACTACCCGCTGCGGCTGTGGCAGGATTCGGCGGTGAATATCCAGCTCTTCAGCCGCAACCCCCGCGTGCGCTTCATCGACTACGTGGGCTACGGCTACGTGCAGCGCGCCGGGTCGTCGAACCACAGCCGCCTCGACTTCGACTACTGCCGTCTCTACTGCGAGACGGTCTCGGCCGAGCTGCGGCGCCGCGATGCCGAACTGGCGGGCCGTGCCGACTACCTCGCCACGCTCAGCACGCTGCGCGTCTACCTGACCTACTTCTGCAAGAGCCGCAATCCGTGGGCCGGCGACAGCGCACTGGCCTGCGACCTGCGGCGCGACGTCGCCCGCTTCCGGCGGGAGGTGCGCCGCCACTACTCCGCCGTGCGGCTCGCGCTGCTCGGCCTCGACCGCTGGCATGCGCTGCGCCCGCTCGTCGTGCTGATCGTCACGCTCCTGCGCTGGCGCAAGAGCCTCGAACGCCGTTTGTCCCGATAAGAAACAGCCGAAGCGATGAAAAAGTACCTGATGTTCGTCTCGCTGCCGTATGCCTATCCGATCATGCGGCCGCTGCAACGCGAAATCCGCCGCCGCGGCGACGACGTGGCGTGGTTTATCGAGGAGGGGTGCCCCGACCAGCTCGCGGAGGGCGAGCGGCGCCTTGCCACGATCGCCGAGGTCATGGAGTACGACCCGATAGCGGTCTTCGCCCCCGGGAACCACATCCCCGACTTCTTTCCCGGGGTGAAGGTGCAGCTCTTCCACGGCTATCCCATCAACAAGCGCAACGACCGCCACGACGACCACTTCACCGTGCGGGGCTGGTTCGACATCTACTGCACGCAGGGCCCGACGAGCACCGGGCCCTTCCGCGAGCAGGAGCGGCGCTACGGCTACTTCCGCGTCTACGAGACGGGCTGGACGAAGGCCGACGACTACTTCTCGCCCGAGATGCAGGCGCCGCCGCACAACGCGCGGCCCGTCGTGCTCTACTCGACGACCTTCACGCGGTCGCTCACCTCGACGCCCTATCTGGCCGACGAGATCGAGCATCTGGTTGCGGAGCGCGACTGGGAGTGGATCTTCATGTTCCATCCGAAGCTTGACGACCGGGCGGTGATTGACCGCTATGCCCGGATTGCCGCCGCGCACGACAACGTGACCTTCCTCGGCTCGACGTTCGACTTCGGGGCGCTGCGGCGTGCCGACGTGCTGCTGTGTGACAGTTCGTCGATCATTCTGGAGTTCATGTTCCTGGACCGCCCCGTCGTGACGTTCCGCAATTCGCACCCGGGGCCTTATCTGATCGACGTCCAGCGGCCCGAGGAGGTCGGGCCGGCCCTCGAACGGGCCCTCACACGCCCCGAGGAGCTCATGCGCGAGATCCGCGCCTATACGATGCGGCACGAACCGCACCGCGACGGCCGTTGCTCGGCCCGCGTGCTGGATGCCGTCAACGACTTCCTTGCCCGGGGACGCGCCGGGCTGAAGCGGCGGCCGCTCAACCTCGTCCGGCGGATCAAACTGCGCCGCCGGATGGGTTATCCGCTGCTGAAGGGGCTTTTCTGACCTTTGCGTCTGACCGTTACGGATTGACTGCCGCCGACTGCCGCTTGTGGACTGGTGGTTTCCGGCTGGTCGTTATCGACCAACCTTCGCGGGCGGAACTTCGCGGGCGGAACTTCGCAACGGACCGCCGCGGGCTGCCGTGCGGGCCTGCACGCCGGTCGTGAACAGGACGGAGGAGTTCGCCGGATCTTCCCCTCTGAAATGCGCAAGCCCCGCGTGGCGCGCTGCGGAGTGTTTGTTGTGTAATTTATTGAAAATCAACGAGTGTGCGATCTGTTGGAGGTGGTATAATAAAAAATATCAAAAATTACTGAAATTTTTTAATAAAAACTTGCACGGTTCGATTTTCCGGCTTATCTTTGCAGTGAAGTTTTAAGGTTCATTTAGGTTAGTAGTTTTAGGTTGGTGAGGAAACTGTGGATGACGGACGATCAGTCTTGATTCCGAGTTTCCTTTTTTTTGTTTTGTCCCTGCCCGATCCGCTTCGCTTTCGGGATGCCGGTCTCTTCGGCATCCGGCTCCTCTGCCAGTTTCCGGGCTTTCCCTGCCAGTTTTCGGACTTCCCGTCTCTGTTTTCGGATTTTTGTGTTCGGTTTCGGGCTTTTCCTGTCCGTATTCGGTTTTGCGGTGTTCTTGTCCGGCTTTTTCGATGCCACCCTCCGGCTGCCGGTGCCTCCTACCCGTTCTCCGGCATCTGCTTCCTGCCGCCCGTTTCTGCCGCCCGGTCTCCCTTTTTACCAGTTTGCAGCGCTTTCGGTAAGAAATCGGCGGTGGATTCTTCCGATGCGGCACTCATCGGAGGATTGTCCTGCGATGTCGGTGCAACATGTTGATACATATTGTATTTGCAGCTGCATTGCGGCTGTTTGGTCTGGGAGTGTGTCGGGCTGTGCAGGGTGCTCAATGTTACCAAATTGTTAAATATATTTAATATATTCATAAAATATTTGCATAATACCGAAAGAGACCTTATCTTTGCAGTGAAGTTTTAAGGTTCATTTAGGTTAGTAGTTTTAGGTTGGTTGAGGAAATCGGCAGGTTGCGGCGGATGATCCGTCGCTAAGACTCGGGAGCGGTGCTCGTTCCGACGGGTCGAATACCTCCGATTAACCCTCTTTTCGGCGGGGGTGGTACCCCGGCGAAAAAAGAAAGGTCCAAGTCGTGATGACTCGGGCCTTTTTTATTATATGTATGTCGTGCCGGGCGGGTGCGGCAGCGGGAGACTGACGGGATGGGCCGGGTGGGGCCGGGGGGGGGGGGGGGGGGGGGGGCGCCCCGCGGCGGGGGCGCGGGGGGGGGCCCCCCCCCACCCCCCCCCCCCCGGGGGGGCGCCCCGCAGGGGGGGGGGGTTTGGGGTGGGGGG
>UQUQ01000047.1 GCA_900544265.1 uncultured Alistipes sp. | reverse complement strand
CACGGCCGGGCCGACCGATCAAAGCCACTTCTTGTAGCGGAAGAACCAGATGGTCAGCGCCGAGCAGATAATCATCATGGCAATGGCGAAGAGGTAGCCCAGCGGGACATCCAGCCCCCAGATGGTGGCGTGCCAGTCCAGCTCGGGCATCCGGAAGTTCATGCCGTAGATCGACGCAATGAGCGTCGCGGGCATGAAGATCACGGCCGCCACGGAGAAGATCTTGACGATCTCGTTCTGCTCGATGTTGATCAGACCCAGCGCCGCATCCTGGATGTAGTCCAGTCGCTGGAAGCTGAAGTCCGCATGGTTGATGAGCGAGTTGACGTCCTTGATCATCAGTTGCAGACGCGGGTAGATATCGTTCGGGAAGCGCTCTGAGCGCAGGATGCCCGACAGGACACGCTGGCGGTCGAAGATATTTTCGCGCAGCAACATCGTCGACTCCTGCAGCGCGCTGATGCGGTGCAGCACCTGCTTGTCGATCGAATCCTCCGAATTGATCGCCTTCGAGAGGGCCGCGACCTGCTTGGCGATCAGCTCCACGAGGTCAGCATCGAAGTCGATGCGTACCTCGAGCAGCGAGATGAAGAGGTGGTAGCCCGTCGAGTAGCTCCGGTAGTTCATCTGCAGCCGCTTCTCGGTCTCGCGGAAGGTCCGGAACTCGGCATTGCGCACCGAGACCAGCACGCCCTCGTTCGAGATGATGAACGACACCGGCTCGACCAGAAACGAATCACCCGTCGGAACGAAGAAGTTGGAGTTCGAGATGATGGCGTTCTCCGTCTCGGAGTACTTCGACGTCGACTCGATCTCCTCGACCTGCTGCTTGGTCTGGAGGCTGATCTCCATGAAGTTCTCGACGGCCTTCTGCTCCTTGATCGTCGGCAGAAGCATGTCGATCCACAGAATGTCGTCGTAACCCAGCTCGTCGAAGAGCTTGGTGTCGGCATTCCGGATGATCTTGTTGTACTGCTTGAGGTAAATGGTAATCATAAAACGCTCTCTGTGAAATTCCTGAATCCGTGCGGTCGAAGAGAGGCGGAACGGCGTCGGCTAACCTCTTCAGCCGGGATTGGCCCTCGGGGCGACCTTCAGACCCGAGTCCCAGAATTGTTGAAGCGCCTTATGCTTTTGGTTGTCGAAAATGTAGTCGAACGAGTCGAGCAGTTCGTAGGCCGCGGCTGCCTCGGGGGCGAACTCCGAGTCGAGCAGGGCTTCGTAGCCGTGCTCGAGTCCGAAGGTCAGCGCCTGCTGCAGCGCCCCGATCCGGTCGGGGTCGACCTCCGGGCGCGCCACCCACACGGCAAAGGCGAAGGGGAGCGGAGCCCCCGCCTCGCGCCAGGCGTCGAGCAGCGGATCGCCCGCGGCGAGCAGCGCATGCCGCGCGGCAGGAACGCCGCCGACGCAGTATTCGGTGACGATCTTCGCGCCGGCGAGCGACGGCTCGGCCCAGAACGGCACCAGGGCGATGTCGGCCCTGTGCTCTGAAAATTCGCGGATTACCTCTTCGGGATCGGACAACAGCAGCTCGGCGCGCAGATTACCTGCGTGCCTGACACCATAGATGAGCGGCATCGTGCTGAAGCACGACACGGCGGCTATGCGTGGTACTGTGGCCATCGTCCATACGGTGTGAAACGGTTGATTCGATCTGCAAAGATAAAACATATTCCGAAAAAACGGGAACATTGGACGAATTTTCTTCACGTCGCGGAGCGGAAACGGGCCAAAGAGGCGAAAAAAGGCGGGACGGGGAGGGGCCGGCCGCGGTTTTTCTACAAAATCGGGAAAAAATGCGCCGGGGTCTTGACAAGGGGGTATGGCCGGACGTATATTTGCAGCACGATTCACAGCAAGGCGCCGCCCGGCGCAAAGTTATCGACAGCGGCAAATCCCCTCTTTCCAGCCGTTTGCAAAAAGGAATCAACATCTTTCAACATTTTATCGACGACTTGTCGACACTTTGTCGACAGCACCGGCTGTCCGCAGGGCGTTTCCCGTCCGCGCCATCCGACACTCCGGCAATCCGCGAGATCCGACATTTCGCCGTCCCCAGGCCGGGGTATCCGACACGGCGGCAATCCGCCGACCCCAGGCCGGGGTACCCGGGACGTCGTCCGCCGGCTCCGCATCCGACAACCGATCCGGGGAGTTCCGCCCCGGTACAAATCCACCAAAAAATCCAATCGTTATGGTAACATTCACTCAAATTCCCGACAACAACACCCCGCTCGGCGGCGCCGTCGTCTACGCCTTCGCGTGCGACACGCCGCAGACGGTCGACCTCCGCGTCACGGAGGCGGAGAGCGGGACGCTGCTGGGTGTCCGGCGCTTCGTGGAAGCCGCCGCGGCGGAGTGCGACATCGCCCCCATGCTGCGCCGGGCGCTTCGCTTCACGCCGGCAACGGGCAGCACGGGCGTTCGGCCGGCGACGGAGCGGCAGGTCACGGCGTGCGTGGAGCTCCGGGCCGAAGCGGCGGAGGAGGTGCTCGCCACAGCCCCCGAACGCACCTTTCCCGGCTGCCGGACCGCACCGGCCGGGCCGATGATCCTGACGACGATGCCCGAAAACCGGCTGATCGACCCCGACGAGAGCGACGAGCTGCTGCTCTTCACCGACGCTGCCGAAACAGTGACCGTGACGGCGCACAGCCACGCCTTCCTGCTGGTGTACCGCTATTCGATTCCGGAGGCGGGGCTGTGGCTCTTCCACCTGGCCGCGCGCAACTTTCCGGGGGCGGAGAGCCTCACGGTCGATGCCGGAGCGTGCGGCACGGTCCGCTACACGGTCGCGACGGTGCCCGACGGCGCGGTGCGCCTCGCCTGGCGTTCGGGCGAGGGGTCCGTCGAGCAGTGCACCTTCCCGACGGTCCGCAGCGTGAGTGTCGCGGCCGAAAAGCAGCGCGTATGCGGCCCCGACGGCCTTGCGGGGGCTGCGGCGGAGCTGGAGCGGCGCGAGCTGCTCGTCTCGGCCTTCGAGCCGGCGGAGGTGCTGGAGGCGCTCGGGGAGGTGCTCGCCACGCCCGACGTCTGGCGCGCCGCGGACGGGGAGTACGAAGGGGTGGACGTACTGACCGAAGAGGCCGTCGTGCGGCGCTACGGCACGATGAGCACGCTGGAGCTGGAGATTCGTCCCAAGCGCAAAAACCGGATGCCATGGAACTGACGATCGACACCTTCGGCTGCGACCTCGGCACGAACCGGATTCGCATCCCGGGATTCGGGGCCGCGGCGCTCGCCGATCCGAACGAGGCGCGCGAGGGGCGCTCGCTGAAGATCACGATCCCCGCGACACCGCGCAACGACGCCCTCGTCGGCGGCGCCCGCGACCTGCGCGCCGAACCCCGCTTCAACATGGAGCAGCACACGGCCGTCCTGACGGCCGACGGGGCCCGGCTGCTGGCCGGGACGGTCCGGCTGCTGGCCGTCACCGAAGAGGGGTACACGCTCGAAATCCGCGACGGCGGGGCGCAATGGGCCGAGAATGCCGCACGGCGGATGTTCAACACGCTCGGCGTGGAGTATGCGGCGCAGCTGACCCCCACGGTGATCTGCGACAGCTGGACCGGCGACACGCCCGTGCGCTTCTTCCCGATCCACCGCGACGAGTACGAGCAGCAGAGCGGCGCCTCGGACCTGCTGCCGGCCGAGCGGCTCCTCTCGGTGGACGACTACCACCCCTTCCTGCACGTCGCAACGCTCGTCGAGCAGCTCTTCGCCGAGGCGGGATACCGCATCCGGAGCCGTTTCTTCGCGTCGGAGTTTTTCCGCTCGCTCTACATGAGCGGCGCCTACGTCTCGCACGACACGACGGCCGTCGAGGCCCGCATGGGGTTCAGCGCCCGGCGCCTCGCCCCCGCAACGGCCGCGGCCGACCTCCTCGGCCGGGTCTACGCCAATCCGGCCTCGACGCTCAACTCCGTGGGCAACATCGTCGAGACGGCCACCCCGCAGAGCGTCGACGCCGACGGTGAGGCGGTCGCCGGGCTCTACAACAACGGCAACTGCTTCACGACGGAGAACGGCGCCATCCGCTTCACGCCGCCGACCGAGGTGAGCGCCGGCTTTGAATACCGCCTCCGCTACACGACCGACCACCGCATCCTCTCGCGCACGCGTCTCACGGGCTTCGACTCCTTCTACCTCGGGGCCGGGAACCGGATGACCTTCACGCTGGCGAACCGCTACACCGACCGCCGCGGCGAACTCTCGGCCAACTACACCTACCGTGTCATCGTCTTCAACCACGGCGAGGGGGGCTCCTACCTGCTGACCTACACGTGCGACGGCGTCGCGGGCACCACCTGGTGCGAATTCGCCGCCCGGAGCGCCAGCGTCACGACCCCCGCCGGCAAGACGCTCTCCACTCCCCGGCTCTTCATCCGCCGCGGCGAGGCCTGGGCCCCCTACGTCGGCGACTGGGCCCTCTACGACGGCTACGTCGGGGAGACGGGGCAGACGACCGTCGACGTGCGGCTGCGCACCGTGGCCGAGAGCCTCTCGCCGTCGTCGCCCAAGCGCTTCCACGACATCTTCTTCTACGGAGCCGAAGAGGGGATGACGCTCACGCTCCACAAGGAGTGCTCGCTCCGGCCGCTCTTCGCGTCGAGCCCCGGATTCGGGTCGCAGATCGCCTTTGCCGATGTCGCCCGCCACGCCGTCCGGCAGATCGAGCTGCTCGAAGCCCTCGCGCACCTGTTCAACCTGCGCTTCTACACCGAGCCGGAGAGCCGCAGCGTCTGGATCGAGCCCGAAGCGGAGTTCTTCGGCAGCGGCCCCGAGGTCGACTGGAGCGGCCGCACCGACTTCGCGCAGGGAGTCGAGCGGCAAGAGATCGCCCCCGAGATCCACGAGCGGCGCACGTGGGGCTATCAGCCGGGGGACGGCGCCGTGAGCCGCTACGAGGCGGAGCAGCAGACGGCGTTCGGGCGCTGGAGCCGCGACACGGCGAGCCGTGCGGCGCGACAGGGCGAGCAGACGCGGCTCAACCCGCTCTTCAGCCCCTCGCTCGACTCCGTCGGGCACTACCTCAACGCCCCGTCGGCCCGCATCCTGCAGGTCGGGGACCGCGACGATGCCGAAAGCGACGGCACCAACTTCACGCCGCGCATCGTCCGCTACGCGGGCATGCACCCGCTCGCCGAGGGCGAACGCTGGGGCTACCCATCGGACGAGCCGACCTATCCGCTCGCGGCGTTCCACTTCGAGGGCGACGGGACGCTGGAGCCCTTCACGCTCTGCTTCGAGGACCGCGACGGCGCGCAGGGGCTGCACCGCTACTACGACCGGCAGGCGGCGCGCGAGGAGCGCTACGAGCGCATCACCCTCACGCTGCGCATCGACCCCGACGAGTACGAGGCGCTCCTCACGCCCGGGACCGGGGGCGCGGAGCTCCGCTCCATCTTCCGCATCGACACGGGCGGCGGCGTGGTCCGCGCAACGCTCCACGCCCTCGGGGAGTACGACCCCGAGGCCCGCTGCGCCCGCTGCACGTTCAACCGCCTGGCGGAGGAGGGCACGGCATGACACGCTATGAAACGCTCCTGCGCGACGCCCTCGTCGAGGAGGTCGGCACGCTCGACACGAGGGCCGCCGAGCAGCTGATCCACCGGGGGCTGCTCAACCGCACGGCCTGCGAACGCCTCGTCGTGCGGCGCGAGGTGGCCCGCCTCGCCCGCGAAGGGGTGCCGCGCTGCGAGGCCCTCGTCGTCACGGCCGACCTGCTCTGCTGCTCCTACGAAAAGGCCCGCGGACTCTTCTACGGGAAATGAATCACCACCAAAAAACAACAAAACCATGAAATCCGAAATCCAGATCAACAACACGGCCGGGGAGTGCCACATCGACATCGAGGGCACGATCGGCGTCGCCGAAGAGTGGCAGTTCGACGAACCCGAGGAGCGGGTGGCCACCTACGAGCGCTTCCGCGAGGCGGTGCGGCGCATCGGCGCCGTCGAGGCGCAGCGCATCGTCGTCAACATCCGCTCGACGGGCGGCGACGTCAACGACGCCCTGCTGATCCACGACGCCCTGAAGCAGACCGGCGCACACGTCACGACGCGCTGCTACGGCTACGTCGCCTCGGCCGCGACCATCATCGCGCAGGCCGCCTCGGAGGGGTGCCGCGAAATCTCGGCCAACGCCCTCTACCTGATCCACACCTCGGTCTGCGCCACCGAAGGCAACGCCGCGGAGCTGGCCGGAAAGACCGAGCTGCTGCGCCAGACCGACGCCCGCATCGCGACGATCTATGCCGCCCGTTCGGGTCGTCCCGCCGAAGAGTTCGAGGCCCTGATGAACGAGAACAACGGCAACGGACGCTGGCTCTCGCCCGAGGAGACCGTCGCCGCGGGGCTCGCCGACCGCGTGATCGACACGGCGGAGCGTCCGGCCGCCTCGCTGGCAAAGCAGATCACGCGGGGCTGGCGCCGCCTGCTGGCAGGCATCGGCCTGCGCGACAAGACGCCCGGGGAGGCCGACCGCAACATCCTCCACTTCGGCGAAGAGGAGGCGGCAGCGGCACGGCAGCAGCAGTCGGCCCTTGCGGCCGAGGAGCTGCGCCGCAGCGTCCACGCCACGCGCACGCTGCCCCGCGAGGACCCCTCGTGCGGCGAGGCGGCGCGCACGGCCAACGAACGCGCCTATCAGGAGGATGCGCGGCAGTTCCGCAAGGCCCTCTGACCCCCTTTTTCCGTCAAAACGCGGGGCGCTCCGGTCCGCGACCGGGCCAACGCCCCGACCAATCAAATTCCAACCCTATTTTCCAACCACTTAAACACACAACACCATGAGTTTGCTCGAAAATGCAAAGCAGTACACGGGTTCCGACCTCGAACAGATCTTCTTCCGCCCCATGCTGACCGGCGAGTCGGCGCTCGACCTCGGCGTCCGGGTGCTCTACAACCTGCCGACGCCCACGACCGTCCACCTCTGGGACGGGCAGCGCAACATCCTGCAGAAGTACACCGCCGCGGGATGGAATGGCGGCCAGGCGGCCAAGAAGTATCAGAAGACCATTCAGCTCTCGCCCGTGAAGGCCGAGCTGGGCTTCTCGGCCGCGGACTACTTCTCGCTCGTCTACGAGAAGATCGCCGCACGCGCCGATGTCAACATGGACGACCTGACGGGCACCGAGCTCGAACAGGCCGAGACGGCGCTCTTCAAGCAGGCGCTCGCCGAGAACATCCGCGCGACGATGTGGGTGGGCGACACCACGGCCGAATCGGGCTACAACACCTTCGACGGCTTCCTGAAGGCGATCAAGGAGTTCGACAGCGAGTCGGTGATCTTCAGCGAGCCCTACCAGACCGCCGACCTGACGGCCGAAAAGGTCGTCGAACGCTTCGACAGCCTGTGGCAGAGCGCCGGCGCCGCGCTGCAGGACCTCAAGGGCGAGGGACAGCTGGTCTTCTTCGTCACTTCGGACATCTACTTCCTCTACGAGAAGTACCTCGACGCGAAGGGTGTCGACACGGCCTATACCGACACGATCAACGGCCGTCAGAGACTGGCCTACCACGGCATTCCGGTCGTCGACGTGCGGCTGGGCAGCTACCTCTCGAGCACGTCGTTCCACCAGTCGTTCTGCCTGCTGACCGACCGCCGCAACCTCGTGCTGGCCGTCAACACGGCCGACTTCCCCGGCAACGAGGTCCGCATGTGGTACAACCCCGACGAGATGGAGAACCGCCAGCGCGCCGTCTTCATGGCCGGGTGCGACATCCTCGACGAAGGGCTCGTCGCCTACTCCTACGGCGCATAGCGCGGCCGGGCGG
>UQUQ01000046.1 GCA_900544265.1 uncultured Alistipes sp. | reverse complement strand
ACGCCTGCCACAGCGCATCGGCCGCCTGCTCGTCCTCGAGCAGCAGGGCCAGCAGCTCCCGGTCATCCAGCGCAGCGACACCGCGCGCCGCCATCTTGTCAGCAATCTGTTTCATGGTCCGATCAGAAAAAAAAGCGGGCCGCACCCCACGGAATGCGGCCCGCATGTCACCCTATCGCGTCAGCCTGTCGACACGGTCGAGCAGCGTCGCACACTGCTCGTCACTCATGTACTGCGCAACGGAGAAGGCCGCCTGCTGCTCGGCCTCCTTCTTCGAGTCTCCCGAGCCGTGTCCCACCTCGATGTCGTCGACGAGCACCGTGCAGCGGAATACGGGGTGTGCGGACGAATAGCCCTGGTCATGATCCGTGCGGAAGAGGATGCGGTGGTGGTTCTTCTGGCTCCACTCGATCAGGCGGCTCTTGAAGTCGGTCTCCGACTCGATCAGTTCGTCGAGATTCAGATACCGGTAATAGATGCCGTTGATGAGCAGGCGGTTGACGAAATCGTACCCCTGATCGAGGTAGATAGCCCCCATCATCGCCTCGAAGGCATCGCCGTAGATATGCTTCTGCACGATGCCCGCGCCGCTGTTGGAGATGACCTGCCGGTCGAGCCCGAGGTGCACGGCCAGCTCGTTGAGCGACTGCCGCGAGACGATCCGCGAACGCAGCTGCGTCATGAAGCCCTCGTCGCGGTCGGGAAACTCGATGAAGAGGTAGTCCGACGTGACGGCCTCGATGACGGCGTCGCCCAGGAATTCGAGCCGCTCGTTGTTGATCGCGCGGCCGTCCTCCAAAATCAAAGAAGCTGACTTGTGAATCAAAGCCAGCTTGTAGAGTTCGATGTTATGCGGGATGAACCCGAACATATCATCGATGATTCTGTAATAGAGTCTGTTTTCTCCGAAATTCCGTCGGTACGGACGCAACAGGAAGTCGATCACGGCGCCGGAGCTCGAAGAACTACAGTTTGCGGAAGATGACCGTCGCGTTGTGCCCGCCGAATCCGAACGTGTTGCTCAGGGCGCACTTCACGTCGCGCTTCTGGGCTGTATTGAGCGTCAGATTCAGGTTGGGGTCGATCGCCGGATCGAGGTTCTCGCAGTTGATCGTCGGGGGCACCACGCCGTGCGTGATGGCGAAGATGCAGGCCAGCGCCTCGATGGCTCCGGCGGCACCCAGCAGGTGTCCCGTCATGGATTTGGTGGACGAGATGTTCACCTTGTAGACATGGTCGCCCAAGACGGCGGCCACGGCCTTCAGCTCGGGACCGTCGCCTGCGGGGGTCGAGGTGCCGTGGACATTCACGTAGTCGATCTCCTCGGGACGGATGCCGGCGTCCTTGATGGCGTCGCGCATCGCCTTGATGGCACCCTTGCCTTCCGGATGGGGCGCCGTGAAGTGGTAGGCGTCGGCCGAAGCGCCGCCGCCGACGACCTCGCAATAGATCCTGGCACCGCGGGCCTTGGCATGCTCATACTCCTCGAAGATCAGCGCACCGGCACCCTCGCCGATGACGAAGCCGTCGCGGTCCCGGTCGAAGGGGCGCGAGGCGTGCTGCGGATCGGCGTTGCGCGTCGAGAGCGCCTGCATCGAGTTGAAGCCGCCGACCGAAGGTTCGTTGACGGCAGCCTCCGAACCGCCGGCCACCATCACGTCGGCCTTACCGTAGCGGATGGCCTCCATGGCGGCGATCATGCCGTGGTTGGACGATGCGCAGGCCGAGACGGTGCAGTAGTTCGGACCCATGAAGCCGTACTTCATGGAGATGAACCCGGCAGCGATGTCGGCGATCATGCGGGGAATAAAGAACGGGCTAAACCGCGGGGTTCCGTCCCCAGCGGCATAGCCCAGACACTCATCGAAGAACGACTTGAGTCCTCCGATGCCCGAGCTCCAGATTACGCCCACCTGCTCCTTGTCGATGGTCTCGAGGTCGAGGCCCGAATCCTCCACGGCCTGCGTGGCGGCGACGAGGGCATACTGCGTGAAGAGGTCGTACTTGCGGACCTCCTTGCGGTCGAAATGCTGGCTCGGATCGTAATTC
This sequence comes from uncultured Alistipes sp., assembly GCA_900544265.1. Classification (GTDB taxonomy): domain Bacteria; phylum Bacteroidota; class Bacteroidia; order Bacteroidales; family Rikenellaceae; genus Alistipes; species Alistipes merdavium. The sequence continues at coordinate 5,890 of UQUQ01000046.1, read as the reverse complement.
TTTACTTCACAAGCAAACTGTGTCTTAAATTTTCCGGCATCGAAATGAGTAATGGGTCCGGCTCCGCTGACACCCTTCTCCAGATTTGCAAAATACTCCTCAATACTATTTCCGAGCGGGTTGATCGTACCGATGCCCGTAACAACTACTCTTCTTTCTGTCATAAATTTAAGGCAAATTAGCCGTGAAACTACTCTTCTGAAAAATTATTTCTTGTGTGCCTCGATGTAGGAGATGGCGTCGCCTACGGTAGCGATCTTCTCAGCGTCCTCGTCCGGGATCTGGATATCGAAAGCCTTCTCGAACTCCATGATCAGCTCCACGGTGTCGAGCGAGTCTGCACCCAGGTGGTTCGTAAAGCTTGCTTCGGGCACTACCTCCGACTCCTTCACACCCAGCTTGTCGACGATGATCTCGACAACTTTCTTTTGAACATCTGACATAATTCTTAAGTTTTTAGTTAAACAATTATTTGGAAATAGTTCAATGACATTTCCGTGGTAATTTTGCGCAAAAGTAACACTTTTTTTATTACTTTTGACAAAACGGCTCTATTTTTTGTTGACAACTTTTTCGATATTTAGCACATTTTCGCAAACAACAACCTAAAAATCACCATATTATGAAATTGCTTCTAATCTCCAATTCCACCAACGCCGGCGAGGAGTACCTCCGCTATCCGATGCCCGAGATCGGGCGCTTTCTCGCGGGCGTGCGCGAAATAGCCTTCGTACCCTACGCCGCCGTGACCTTCTCCTACGCCGACTACGAGAAGAAGGTGCAGGCCCGCTTCACGGAACTGGGCATCCGGGTGCGCTCGGTGCACCGGGCCGCGGATCCCGCGCGTGCGATCCGCGAGGCGGAGGCCGTCTGCGTGGGCGGCGGCAACACCTTCGCGCTGGCCAAAATGATGCAGGAACAGGGGCTCATGGCGGCCATCCTGCGCAAGATCAAGGCCGGGACGCCCTACGTGGGCTGGTCGGCCGGCAGCAACGTCGCCTGCCCGACGATCTCGACCACAAACGACATGCCCATCGTGCAGCCCGCGTCGTTCCGGGCCATCGGAGCCGTGAAATTCCAGATCAACCCCCACTACCTCGACGCCAATCCCGAGGGGCACGCCGGCGAGACGCGCGAGCAGCGCCTGCTCGAATACATCGAGGCCAACCCGCGCCGCTGGGTCGTCGGACTGCGCGAGGGGTGCATGCTCCGCTACGAGGAGGGGCGGCTGGAGCTCATCGGACGCCGCCCGATGCGCATCTTCAAAAAGGGAATCGCCCCCTACGAGGTACAGCCGGGCGACGACCTTTCGTTCCTGCTCTGACCGCTACAACAAGCGCTATAATATAGGTACAGCCCCATGAACCCGCCGTGCGCACGATACGCCCCACCCCCACCGACCGCTGCGCCGGCCGGACACGATGCCGCGCAACAGGTCGGAAGGCCGGACGCAGTCCCCGCCGGACAACGGGCCGGAAGGCCTGGCACGGTCCTCGCCGGAAGACCGGCCGGAGCCCCGTCCGCACGGACCGCCGGACCGGGCGGAAGAATTCCTGCCGAACGCCGCATTCCCGGCGTGCCGGGGCCGTGCGGACAAAACCGCTGCTGACATGTCGAATCGTGAAACCGGTGCATTGGGCGAACGGGCCGCGGCGGAGGCGCTGCGGGCCGCAGGCTACGAGCTGCAGGCCCTCAACTGGCGGCAGGGTCGCTACGAACTGGACATCGTGGCGAGCAGGGACGGGGTGCTGCACTTCGTGGAGGTCAAGACGCGGCAGGCCGACAGCCTCACGCCGCCCGAAGCGGCCGCCACGCACCGCAAGTTTCACGCCCTGCGCCGCGCCGCCTCGGTCTACCTCGCCACGACGGGGTGGCAGGGCGAGGTGCAGTTCGACCTGGCGGCCGTTACCGTGGCGACCGACGGCGCGACCGACGTCCGGCTGATCGAAAATGCCATGGAATGCCACTGGTGATTTTGCATTTCCGACAAATTGTGTTACCTTTGTCCGTTTGAAAATGAAATCCTTGCCGCCGTGCCGTGCGGCGCGTCCGCAGGGAGTTGTGATCATCGAAAACCTATACAGCAAACCGTAAACCGATGTGGTTATATAATTTCGGTCTGACGCTCTACGTGTGGCTCATCCGGCTCGTCGCGCCGCGGCACCCCAAGGCCCGGCTCTGGATCGAGGGACGCAGGGACCTCTTCCGCCGCATGAAGGAGACCATCGACCCCGCCGCCCGCATCATCTGGGTGCACGTGGCCTCGCTCGGCGAATTTGAACAGGGACGCCCCATCATCGAGCAGCTCCGCAAGACCCATCCCGAATACAAGATCCTGCTCACCTTCTTCTCGCCTTCGGGCTACGAGATCCGCAAGAACTACAAGGGAGCGGACTACATCTTCTACCTGCCGATCGACACGCCGCGCAACGCCCGCCGTTTTCTCGACGCGGCGCATCCCGAGATCGCCATCTTCGTGAAGTACGAATTCTGGCTCAACCTGCTCGCCGAGCTGCGCCGCCGCAAGGTGCGCACCTACGTCGTGTCGGCCATCTTCCGCCGCGACTCGGTCTTCTTCCGCCCCTACGGCGGCATGTGGCGGCAGGCGCTCGAATCCTTCGACGTGATGTTCGTGCAGAACGAGGAGTCGAAAAAACTCCTGGCGGAGCTGGGCTTCGACAATGTCCTCGTCGCCGGGGACACGCGCTTCGACCGTGTGGCCGAGATCGCCCGCGCCGCCAAGCAGGTGGATGTCATCGAGCGCTTCCGCGGCGACGGCCGGCTCTTCGTTGCCGGCTCGACATGGGGTCCCGACGAGGAGCTGCTCATCCGCCTGATGAACGACAATCCCGACATAAAGTTCGTCGTGGCACCCCACGAGATGGACGAGAGCCGCATCGCGCACCTCATCGCCGAGACCCGCGGCGGTGCCCTGCGCTACACGCAGTGCACCTCGCGCACGGGCTACGGCTCGCGGCAGCTGCTGATTCTCGACACGGTGGGGCTGCTGGCCTCGGTCTACGGCTACGCCACGTGGAGCTACATCGGCGGCGGCTTCGGCGTCGGCATCCACAACACGCTCGAGGCGGCGACATTCGGACTGCCCGTGGCCTTCGGACCCAACTACAAGAAGTTCAAGGAGGCGCGCGACCTGGTGACGCTCGGCGCCGCCCGCCCGGTCAACACCTACGAGGAGCTGCGCGCATGGTTCATCCCGCTGCGCGACAACGAGGAGTTCCTGCAGAAGACCAGCCGCATCGCCAAGGACTACACGACACGCCATCAGGGCGCCACGAACATCATCGTCAAGACGATCTTCCACTGACCGCCCCGGGACAGGCCGCTCCATTCGCAACGAGGGGGGGGGAAGAGGCAAAGCAAAGGGGAAGGAAGACAAGAGAAGACAAGATAAGACGAGCGGGGACGGAAGAAAAGGGGAAGACGAAACCTGCCGCAACAGAAAAGGCCGCACATCCGTGGATGTGCGGCCTTCCTGTTCCGCCGTATCGGCCAGCCCGGGGCAACACGGGAAATCGCCGTTCGGACGCGATTTTGACCCGCCATCGGCACGGAGGAATCACCCCAAGAGCATCCCCGTTCGGACAAGGCCACTCGCCCGCGCGGGACACCTTTGCGGAAAGGGCGGCACCGGTCAGCGGCAGAGCGCCCCGCAATAGTCCCTGAACTCCTCCCAGTCGTAATAGGGCGCTCCGGGAAGCGGCAGCCGGGCGTCGTGCTCGTTGTGCAGTATGCGGACCTTCACCTTGCCCTCTTCGTTGCGGAAAAAGACGAACTGAATGTTCGCCGCCATGGGCGAAACCTTCTCGACACTCCACACGCGGGCCACCTCGCCCGGATCCGCGACCCGCTCCGAGGCGCCGTCGATCCGCAGCAGCGAGAGCAGCGGCATCAGAAAGGCGTCGTGGCCGAAACGCAGCGACGCCGCTACCTGCTCCCGCCCGTCGATCACGCGCTGCGCCGTCTCGACGATATTGCGCAGCAGAGGCCGTGCGCTGGCCGCGATCTCCGCGCCGTAGGCCGCCGAAGGGCCCATTTGCAGATAGCGCAGTGCATTTTCGCTCTCCCACAGCGCATAGAGCTCCTCGTCGGTAAAGAGGTCGTAGCACGACAGCCCGAGGTGCGCGGCATCCTGGGCCATCCCCGCCACGACATAGAGCTGCCGCATGAAAAGCAGCGGATCGTCGACCGCTCCCGGATCGGTGAGGAGCGCCGCGACAAAGCGGGCGGGGTCGAGGCGCACGCGCAGCAGGCTGTCTGCCGCACGCTCCGCTTCGGCGTCATGCGCCGCATAGCCGCTGGCGAGATAAGGCAGGTAGCGCTCGCTCGCCTCGCGGACCATGACCAGCGAAGGATTGAGCTCCTTGAGCCGTTCGTTGAAGGCCGCCATGCTCAGGATGCAGCGCGGCACGAGCGTCGCGCGGCTCTCGATACGGACCTCGCGGCCTCCTTCCGTGGAGAAGAGCCGGGGCCAGGTGCGGAACATCCGCTCGGCAATGCCGCGGTGTTCGGCCACGCCCCGGGGCGTCAGGTCGCCGTAGCGCGAGCGGGCATCGTCGGCCAGGCACTCGACCTTGTGCAGCAACTCCCGCCCCGCAGGGGTCAGCTCGCCGGCCGCCGCAGCCTGCCGCAACGCCGCAAGCGGCGCCTCGTAGGCCTCGGGCGAGGCGTGGTAACGGCTTCCGTGGCGTCCGTAATGGCTGATGTAGAAGACCTCGTACCCCTCGGGCACCGGCACGTCGGAGGGGGTTCCGGGTTCGTAGGAGTGGTAGATACCCGCCGCACGGTCACGGCAGCCGGCGATCTCCGCCAGGCTTGTCTGCGCCGCGGCATAGCCTGCCGTCAGCAGCGACACAAGCAGAAAAAGGGCACGCAGCGCACGCATCGGCCGTCTCACTGTTTGTGGGTCATGATGTCGAGGACAAGGCGGTCGGTCTCGTTCATGCCGTCGCGGCCGATGGTCGTGAGGTTGTGGATACACTTGTCCACATCCTCCTCGATGATCCCCTCGACCGGCGTCACGCAATGGCCGTCCATGGCCATCATCGCCGACAGCACGGCCGTCGAGACCCCGCTCGTGAGCTTCATCGCGCAGCTCGGCTTCGCCCCGTCGCAGATCATGCCCGTCAGGTTGGCGATCATGTTCTTCACGGCGGCCACCATCTGGTCGTAGCCGCCGCCCATCAGGTAGACGATACCGCAGCTCGACCCCGTGGCGGCCACCACGCAGCCGCAGAGGGCCGACAGCCGCCCGAGGCTCTGCTTGATGTAGACGACCGTCAGGTGGCTCAATATCAGGGCGCGGATCGTCTGCTCCTCCGTGGCACCGGTCTCCTCGGCGTAGACCACGACGGGCAGCGTCGCGGCGATGCCCTGGTTGCCGCTTCCGGAGTTGCTCATCACAGGGATCATCGCCCCGGCCATGCGGGCGTCGCACGCCGCCGACGTGTAGGAGAGGATGCGCGAAAAGATGCTGTCGCCCATCACCCGCCGCTCGCGGTCGCAGCGCAGCGTGCGGCCCACACAGTGGCCGTACTCCCCGGCAAACGACGTCTCGGCGGCGGCCTTGTTCAGGCGGCGCGTCTCGAGGATGAAGCGGATCTCGTCCAGAGGCGTGGTCATGGCGAACTCCCAGACGCGGTGCAGCGTCAGCGGCACCTCGCCCTCTTCGGCTTCGGACGCGGCTGCCCGGCGCTTGTCGAGCAGTACCTCGCCGTCGCGCTCCACGTAGACGAACGTCGTGTGGCCTCCGGCAATGACGGCCACGGCGCGGTGCCCGCCGGCATGGACCTCCACCTCGATGTAGAGTTTTTCGGTAATGCCCTCCTTCAGGGCGATGGCGATGCGCTTTTCGTCGATCATGCGGCGCCCC
>UQUQ01000045.1 GCA_900544265.1 uncultured Alistipes sp. | reverse complement strand
GATACCTCACGCCAAACGAAAAATTTAAACAAATTATTAATCAGAATTCTGTTGCATTTGCAAGTTGAATTCAGCCTATTTTTGTCCGAAAATAAAGAAAACATGAACAACACCACATCGAACGGGAAACCGATCACGAACTTCACGCTGCCCGAACTGCTTGCCATGGCCGGCCGCAAGGAGGACGGACTCATGAACGAGTGCATTACGGCCGACAGCGACTCGACCTTTCAGCTGCCCTACCCCTGCCGGATCGACGCCTTCATCGTAGGCATCGGCACCGACGGAGAGACCACCGTCACGTTCAATCTCCAGGACTATCGCATCCGGCGGAACTCGATGTTCGTGTTCAGTCCGCAGAGCATTCTCCAGACCGCCCCGGGGGAGCACTTTCGGGCCCACGTTCTGATCGTCTCGCGCGAGATGATGCAGCGCATCAACATCGACACGAAACACATCATGCCCGTGCTGCTGCAGTTCGGAGCACACCCCTGCATCGAGCTGACCGAGGAGGAGAGCCGCGAGGTGCGCAACTTCTTTTCGCTCGTGGGACAGGAGCTGCGCACGCCCGAAACGGAGCTTTCACGCGACATCGTGGGCGACCTGCTCTCCGCTTCGATCTACAAGATCGGCAGCGTGCTGCACCGCTACGTCCGCGAGCACCCCGAGACCGAACGGCCTCCGCAGACGCGCGCCGAGGAGTATTTCAAGGAGTTCATCCGGCAGCTCGGCGAACACTTCAGGCAGGAGCGCAGCGTCGGATACTATGCACAGCGGCTCTGCATCACGCCGAAGTACCTCACAACGCTTGTCAAACGCATCAGCGGACGGTCCGTATCGGAGTGGATCGACACCTTCGTCATCACCGAGGCCAAGACCCTGCTCAAGTACTCGAACCTGAGCATTCAGGAGATCGCCTACCAGCTCAACTTTCCGAACCAGTCCTTTTTCGGCAGCTACTTCAAGCGCAATACAGGCATGTCGCCCTCGCAGTACAAGGCGCAGAAGTGACCCGGCAGCAGATGCCGGTGCCCCACACACACCCGGACCGCACGAACGGCCCGGGATTTTTTTGTTCGGGGAAAGCCGATGCACGTAACCGGAAGGCCACCGGCACCGGGAGCGGGAGCAGAGAACGGATCCGCGGCAAGCGGCACACGAAAAAGGACGGCGCAAGGAGGCGGCGGCACACGGCGTGCAAAAAGGGGCGGCAGCGAAAAGACGCAGCAGGACGCAAGCAGAAAGTGGTGGCAGCGAAAAGCCGACAGCAGCAGGCGCGCAAAAGGGGGCGGCAGGAAAAAACGCAGCGGCGGGCGCAGGTGGCGGCAGGCGCAGGTAGCGGCGAGCGCAGGTAGCGGCGGGGGATCAGAAGGGATAGCCCACGCCGAAGTTGAGCGCCGTGTTTTTCCACTTGAAGTTGTGGATCCACCGCTCCCCCGCAGGGTTGTTGGGGTTGTGCAGCTGGATGCCCCAGTCGAGGCGCAGGACGAAGAACTTGATATCGAAGCGCAGGCCGAAACCCGTATTGAAACCCAGCTGCTTGTAGAAGTTGTCGAAGAAGAAGACCGCGTCGTCCGAATAGTCCGGGCTGCGCTTGATGTACCAGACGTTGCCCACGTCGAAGAAGGTCGCGCCGTGGACGATGCCCCAGATCGGGAAGCGCAGCTCGAGGTTGGCCTCGAGCTTCACGTCGCCCGTCTGGATCGGGAAGGCGTCGTGCGGGTCGGGCACGGAGCCCTGACCAAGGGTGCGGGGCGTCCAGCCGCGCATGCCGTTGCTGCCGCCGCAGTAGAACTGGCGGTCGAACGGCACGGCCGACGAGTTGCCGTAGGCCATGGCCACACCGCCGTAGAGGCGCCCGACGAGCGAGGTTACGTCACCGAGCATCACCTTGCGGCTGACACTCAGGTCCGAGCGGAAATACTGCGAATAGCGGATGCCGAAAATCGTATAGTGGTCCAGCCCCTTGGGCCGCGACCAGAAGAGATGCTCCACCGCGTCGATCAGGTTGCCCGCGGTCTCGAGGTTGAAGCGGATGTTCGTGGCGTTGCCGCCGAGGTTGCGGCGCTGGTTGTTGAAACCGTAGCTGAACGAGAGGCCGCCGACGAACTGCGTCTTGAAACTCTCGACAAGGTACCGGTTCTGCACCATGCCCGAGCTGCCCGAGCCGTCGACCTGAAGGAAGTTCGGGTCGAGGCGCGTCACGTCGATCAGGTTGATGTCGATCGGCCGCAGCGAGAAGGTCGAATAGCGGTTGTTGGCCCACTGGTAGGTGATGCCCGCGCTCGACAGCGTGCGGTTGTAGTAGGGGCGGTCCTGGAAGTTTATCGAGAGCTCGACCTTCGTTTTCGGCTGGTTGAACCGGTGGTAGTGCGACGCGCGCCACGGCAGGAGGAAGCGCGGGAAGGTCAGGCCCGCCGTCACGCCGAACTCCGTGGCGTGCTTGCGCTTCGCATCGGGCGCCTTCATGAACTCGTATCCGACCGTGAAGGAGATGTCCAGCGCCTCGGCCCCGCGGAAGATGTTGCGGTTCTGGTATCCGACGGTCGCCTTCAGCCCGTAGAAACTCGACGTCGTGGAGCCCTCCAGCTCGGCCTTGAAGCTCTGACGCAGCGTCGGCGTACAGAAGATGTTGCACTCGAGGTACTTCTCCTTCGTATAGCGGGTCTCGGCCGAATCGGCCGAGGGACCGACGTAGGCGACATAGTGGACCGTGTCGCCGTGCGGCCGCTCGGAAAAGGCGAGCCGCGCGCTCTTGAAGTAGCCCAGTCCCATCAGGTCGCTGTAGGTGCGGTTGATCTGGGAGGCATTGTAGATGTAGTTGGGATAGAGCGGAATGGCCCGCCGCAGAATCGACGGCCGCACATTGGGACTCTTCTCGTAGATGACGTTCAGGCCGCGGTAATGGAGCGTATCGAGCCGCGACAGGAAGGTCGAATCGAGCCGGGCCGCCGTGGGGTCGTAGTCCGGGAAGACGTTGATCCGCCCGATGCGGTAGACCGCATTGTTGTCCAGTTGGGGGCGTCCGTGCTCGTCGTAGCCGGTCAGGTCCTGCCGGACAATCATGCGCAGGTCGACGCGGTTGTTCCCGCCCAGCGTATCGGCGATGTACTCGATGTTGTTGACCGTGAAGTTGTAGTAGCCCCGCTCCTTGAGGTAGGCCGTGATCCGCTCGCGCTCGGCATCGAGCACCGTGATGTCGAAGACATCGCCCGGCCGCACGAGCCGGTGAACCGTATCGGGAAGCACCAGCTGCTCGAGGAACTTGTCTCGGAACTCGTAGGTGATCGTGTCGATGCGGAAGGGTTCGCCCTGCCGCGTGCGGAAGGTGACCTTCGCCCGCCGGCGCCGCGACGTGGTGTCGATCTCGAAGCCCGCCCGCGAGGAGAAGAAGCCCTTCGAGTCCATGTAGACCTTCAGGTTCTGCGCGCTCTTGAGCGTGAGGTCCATGTCGAGCAGCACGGGCTCCTGCCCGATGCGCCGCTTCCAGTTGTTCCAGCCGTTCTGCTTGTCGGGATCGGCCTGCTCGTAGAGCCAGACGTAGAAGTTCGTGCCGAAGAGCCGCTTGTTCGGGGACTGCCGCACGTACTTCTCCAGCTCGGAGGCCGGGATGCGTTCGTCGCGCGGTGCGGTGCGGTCGGGTTCGATCTTCACCCGCTGCAGCAGGTACTGCCCCTGGGGGATATGCCGCGTGACGCTGCATGCCGACCCGATGAGGAGCAGCACCACGGCGACGAATATGCGGCGCACCCACCCCACGGCGTCACTCCTGGTTGAAGAAGCCCTTCTCCTTGAGCAGCGCGAAGTAGGAGGCCGAGAAGGCCAGGTTGTCGCGGCGCACGTAGCGGCGTTCGGTGAAGACCTTGGCCAGGTTGTCGAGCCCGTTCTCCTCGAGCAGCCGCTTCGTCAGTTCCGACTCCTCGCGCTCGGCCCACAGCTCGTCGATCTCGGCGGCCGTGTAGTCGGTGTACTTCTCGTAGTGGACGACGGCCTCGAGCGGCAGGCGGTCGGTCAGCGCGGGCGACTCGTCGGGATAGCCCACGACAATGGTCGTCAGGGGGATCACCCCCTTCGGGAGCTCGAGAATGCGCGAAATCTCGCCCGCCGTGTAGATCGTCGTGCCGAGGTAGCAGATGCCCAGTCCGTGCAGCTCGGCCTCGACGCAGAAGTTCTGCGCCGCCAGCAGGGCGTCGGTCGCCGCATTGAGGAACCAGCCGAAGTTGTCGTAGGCCGGATCGGCATCGCGCTGCTCGCACCACATCGTGAAGCGGTGCACGTCGGCGCAGACGGTCACCACGCAGGGCGCCTCGCGCACCATGGGCTGGTTGAAATGGCACGGCGCAAGCTGTTCGCGCAGGGCCGCATCGCGTGTGACAACGAGCGAGTAGAGCTGCATGTTGCCGCACGTCGAGGCCCGCGTCGCGGCTTCGAGGCATTCGCGCAGCACTTCGGTCGGGATGGCCGCAGCGCGGAATTTGCGTATCGAGCGATGTTTGAAAAGCACATCTTTCATGGTCTGTCGTATTTGAGGATTTGTCGTGGCGGCCGCCGGGGCGGGCTGTCGCCGTCCCAAGGCACATATTTTACGCAAAAATACGAAAACTTTTAGAAGTTTTGCTATTTTTGCCGTGACATCGAAACACTTTCGACCGTGCAGCAACCGTTTGCGAAATACGAAGGCGCAGGCAACGACTTCATCCTGATCGACAACCGCAACGGGGCCTTCCGCCCCGATGCGCGGCACGTCGCCCGGCTGTGCGACCGCCACTTCGGCATCGGGGCCGACGGGCTGATGACGCTCTCCGTGACGCCGGACGGTGTCTGCACGATGCACTACTACAATGCCGACGGATCGGAAGGCGAGATGTGCGGCAACGGCGCCCGCTGCTTCGCCCTCTTCGCCGAGCACCTCGGCATCCAGGGCCCCGTCAAGCGGTTCCGCGCCACGGACGGACCCCACACGGCCCACGTGCGCCGGACGGGCCCCCTCACGGGGGAGGTCGAAGTGGCGATGACCGACGTGGCGCAGATCACCGACGGCGACGGCTGGTGGGCGCTCAATACGGGAGTTCCCCACTACGTGGAGTTCGTCCGGGGAGTGGAAACCGTGGACGTTGCCGGCCGCGGCCGCACCATCCGCCGCGACACGGCCCGCTTCCCGCAGGGCACGAACGTCAACTTCGTCGAGGTCACGGGCCCCGGCGCGCTCCGCATGCGGACCTACGAGCGGGGCGTGGAGGCCGAAACGCTCGCCTGCGGCACGGGAGCCACGGCCGCGGCCATCGTCACGCACCATGCGCTGCAACACGACAGAACCGACTACGAAATCGCCGTCCCTGGCGGCCTGCTGCATGTGCGTTTCACGCACCGCCCCGCCACGCGGCAATACACGGACATCCGCCTCGAGGGCCCGGCCCGCCGCGTCTTCGAGGGACTGTTCGACACTGAAAATCTCTAATCAACCACCTACTTTCCTGATGAAAACACGCAAGGGTCTCCGTGATCACGACACGGACGAACTCCGCAAGGCCAAGCGCCTTGAACCGATGCGCAAGAGCGGCAAGGAGCGCCATGCGCTCTACGGCCGGCTGAACGACGACGAGGAGGAGGATCTGCACGTCACGTCCCGCCGCGAATCGGCCTTCGACTACCTCGACGACGAGGAAGACGACAAATAAAAATCCGAAGCGATGATCGAAAAATTTATCATGGCGGGCCCCACGGCCCTGCATGTCTGCGACTCCGAGAAGGGCGACCGGTGTGTCGTGCTGCTGCACGGCTACCTCGAATCGCTGCTGGTCTGGGAGGAGTTCATTCCGCTTCTGTATAAAAAAGTGCGGGTCGTCACGCTCGACCTGCCGGGCCACGGCATCTCCGTGGTGCAGGGCGACACCCACACGATGGAGTTTCTGGCCGACACGGTCGCCGCGGGGGTAAGGGCCCTCGGCATCACGCGCTGCACGGTCGTCGGCCACTCGATGGGCGGCTACGTGGCCCTGGCGCTGTGCGAACGGCACCCCGAGCTGCTGGACGGTCTCGTGCTGTTGAGCTCGACACCCTACGCCGACTCGCCCGAGAAGGCCGAAAACCGCCGCCGGGAGATCGCCCTCGTGCAGGCGGGGCGCAAGGAGCTGCTTTCTCGCGTGGCCCCGGCTGCCGGATTCGCCGAGGAGAACCGCGCCCGCATGGCGGACGAAATCGAGGACCTCACCGAACAGGTATTCGTCACGGAGGACGAGGGGATCGTGGCGCTGCTCAACGGCATGATCACCCGCAAGGACCGCAGCGAGGTACTGCGCACGACGAAAGTTCCCGTGCTCTTCATCCTCGGCCGCAAGGACAACTACATTCCGGTGGAGACGGCCGAGAAGATGGTAGCCGAGCATCCCGAGGCGCGCGTCGTCTGGCTCGAAAATTCGGGTCACATGGGATTCCTTGAAGAACCCGAGGCCACGGCCGCGGCGCTGCTCGATTTCGTGGAGTCCACGACCGGTCCCCTGCCCAAGCCCGCAGAAGGCAGCACGGCCCCGGCAGACCGATAATCCAACAATACGGAAAAGCAGGCAGGAGAGGGGGCTGCACACCGGTGCGTGTGGCAGTCCTATCCTGCCTTCATTTTTTGCGGGCGCTTCCATTCGGAGACGGCTTACGCCAGCGAACCGAGCAGAAAAGCGGTGAGATTATTGAAAAAATGCAATGCCACGGATAGGACAAAACCGTGCCGGAGCCGGACATAGCTGAACATCAGGGCACTCGGAATCCTGACACACTCCTTCAGGATGACGCGGAGCCATTCGCCCGCATCCATTGCACTGAGATCGTAATTCTGGATATGCAGGATCGAGAAGAAGAGCACCAACACCCAGAACCAGGCCCTGAAGCGAAGCCCCGAAATCCATTTGTATCCCCAAAACCACGCAATCGGCATCATAGCCGCACATACCAGCAGCCTCGGCCACGTAATGTCGTATATCCGCGTAGAAAAGAGAAGGGCCGAGACAAAGAACATCATCACCACGGCAGAGATTGTAATGTAGCCCCTCTTTCGCTTCAGCGGCAGGCGAAACGCCGTCTCCTCCAGCACGGGCGGCAGCAAAAGAACCACCCAAAGCGGAAGCGCCGACACCACATCGCCTATACCGGTTGTCAGGGATTCTCCAAAAAGCAAAAGGTCCGCGAAATGGTAAAGGAAGGTAACCGACAGGTGAATGACAAGGAACCACAAACAGCTCTTTACGATACTTGCAATCCGGACATCGAGCGCACAGTTTTCATCAGGCGAGAGGACGCAACCAACCATATCTCGCAGTTTGGCGCTCTTACGGTATGCGAAGCGAAGAGCAGCCAAATAACCGACGACAACGGCAACAAGACCCAATACGGCATAGTAAAAGGGCATGGGACGATGAATGTTTTACAAAGTGGTTCGACTTAATTCCCGATGGGTTGTTTATCTTCATCATGCGGATCGTCAAGCGTAGCTACTTTCCTATTTCACCGCATGAACATCAACAAAGATAAAAAAAGTATCCGCCTAAACAAAAAAGTCGGACATTCAATCTGACCATCATGCAAGCCCCTCCTATCAAGCGGCCTTAAGAAGGCCGTTTTAGAGGGCTCCGTAACTCTCGCAGATCGGCAGCACATTCGGCCATTGACTCTCCCTGCTAAAACGCGGCCAACAACAAAAAAGGTCAGACCATACGATATAACTCCTGCAAAGCGCCTCACATAAAGCCCCTCCTCTCAAGGAGGGGTTTGGGGTGGTTGTCTATATGATTGGCGGCAAGCCGCCTCTTCAAGACCCGGGATGCGACACTCCGGGATAAGCGGCGGTCTTGGCCAAATCAACACACAAAAAAAAGACCAACCGTAAAGGCTGGTCTTGAAGAGGCGGCTACCTACTCTCCCACGGGATAACCGCAGTACCATCGGCGTGAGTGAGCTTAACTTCTCTGTTC
>UQUQ01000044.1 GCA_900544265.1 uncultured Alistipes sp. | reverse complement strand
TAGACCACGTTGCCGAACTTGTGGTCGTCGGCATCGTACCGCTCGCAGGCCGTCAGCGCCCCGAGCAGCACGAAAAGCGTTATGATATATCGTTTCATGACTCTCTTATTTTGAGGGGTTCAACGTCTGGATCGCCTCGCGGATCGTGCTGTAGTTCCGGTCCGCATGGTAGTAGTCCCCGGCGATGTTGTAGGCCGCAAAGCCCGCCAGCGGGCCGTACTCCACGACGCAGCGTGCCATCAGCGCCACGGCGGCGTACTCCGTGCGGTCGGCGTCCTGCAGCGGCGCGTCGATCTCCGCAGCCAGCAGCAGCCGGTTCGCCGGAATGCCCGCATAGCCCGTGGCATTGAGGACCTGCAGCCGTACGTCGGTGGTGTTTTCGACCTTTTCGGTATCGAGGACCACATAGTCGAGCTTATCACGGTCGGCGGCAGCCACCGAGAGCGGATTGCCCTCATAGACCAGCAGCTGTCCGTCCGCTTTGGCCGCCGAAAGCGTCGAGACGATCGAGGCCGTTGCCGCGGCGTCGAGCGGGTCGGCGGTGAACGAGTAGCCGTCCAGACCGTTCGCCGCGACGGAGGCGATCACCCCGTCGAGGTACGACGCGAGAGCCGCGGCGTCGGCAAACTCCGCCTTGCGGGCCGCATAGTCCACCTGATAGAGCACTTTCGTCCCCTTTTCGCGCATCACGGCCATGTCCTCGGCGTCATAGGCCGAGAAGTTGTCGGCGTTGGTCAGCGTCACGATGTCGAGCGAATCGGGCAGGCAGCGCATAAAGTCCTGCTCGCTCGCGGCCTGCGCGGGCGAATTGTGGAGCCGCGCATACGACAGGTAGTGTTCCGACTGCTTGTAGGCCCGCAGCGCCGCCGTATAGTCGGCCCACAGCGCCGGGTCCTGCTCCCACGGTTTGTAAACCGTGTTTTCTATGGCCTCCGTCTCGGTCCAGTCGCTGCACGAGGCCCCGAGCAGCAACACCACGAGCGGGAGGATCATCCGGTATGTTCTTGTCTGTTTCATGTTGGTCAGTTGTTATAGGGTTTGCAGTCCCACCATACGCGCGTACCCATCTGGTCGCCCGTGCGGTTGCCGTTCGTCTGCTCGGCATCGAGCTGCTGGATCGCAGCCTGCAGGTTCGCATTGTTCTGCTGATACTCCTCCACGGGATAGGGAAGCCGTCGGGCCCCCTGCGCCACATCGACCCCGCCGCCCGACTTGTCGGCCACGACCGGCATCAGCCGCGGGTAGCCCGTGCGGCGGTGCTCGGACCATGCCTCCACGCCCAGCGGGAAGATAGCGATCCACTTCTGCGTGATGATGCGCTCGAGGTTTTCCTCGAAGTTGTCAGCTCCGGGCGCCCACGCGATTGTGATCGTGCTCTGCGCCGCGGCGCTGTACATGCCCAGCGGATCGGTATAGGCGGCCGGACGGCTCGCGGCATCGGCGATGTAGGCATCGGCGCCGCTCGCGCCCCGCTCCTCGAACGAGAGGCGGATGGCCTCCTCGTAGAGCTCGCGGGCCGTCTCCTCCGACCCCCAGCGCAGCTCGTATTCGGCACGCAGGAACGTCGCCTCCGCGGCGTTGAACCACAGGTAGGGGGTCGTCGACTCGACGATCAGGTTGGAATACTTGGTCATGGCCGTCGCCTTGCCCGCCACGTCGATACCGATGCGGATGCCGACGTAGTTGCCCACGTCGTTCGGCAGGAACATCTTCTCGACGCGCGGATCGTTGTAGCCGGTCATGTAGCAGAGGATGTCGGCGCCGACGCGGTGGTCGCCCCAGTCGTTGTAGATGAGCGTCGTGCGGTTCTCCGCGGCGTGCATCGCCGCGTTGTCGGCATTGGCCGTGATGACGCCCCCGGCAATCGCCTCCGAGGCCTTCGTCCGCGCCAGGTCGGGTTTCACCTCCGTCAGGCGCATGGCCATGCGCAGCTTGAGCGAGTTGGCATATTTCAACCATTGCGCGATGTTGCCGTAGTAGACCCCGTCGTAACGGCTCCACGCATCGGACGAGAGGGTCGTGTTGCGGCCCAGCGTCTCAATCGCCTCGTCCAGCTCCTCGAACATCTTCGTGTAGACCGCCTCCTGTGAATCGTAGGCGACGTAGACCGACTCGTTGTTTTCAAGCTCCGAGTAGGGAATCGGCCCGTAGGAGTCCGTCACGCGCTGCATGATCGCCACGCGCAGCAGCCGCGCGAAGGCGACGGCCACCTCGTCGTCCGTACCTCCGACGATCCCCTTGTAGGGGGTGTAGGTTTCGGTGATGACATTGGCGAAGGGCCACTTGCGCCAGTCGGCCGAGGGGTTGTAGGTCTCGAACTTCGTCTGCCACGTGTCGACCGTCGCGCCGATATAGCCCGCGAACGGCCCGCCCGTAAGCGACTCGTTGAACTGGTACATGTGCTCCTGGACGGGAATCACCAGGCTTTGCAGCGTGCGGACCTTCGTGCCCGTCTTGTAGTTCAGGGCCTCCATCTGCTCCTCGGTCACCTGGTTCGGGTTGCGGTTGATATCCTCGAAATCACCCGTACAGGCCGTCAGGACCAGCAGGGCGGCCGCCATGAGCCGTCGGCCCGTCTTTGTCGTTATCTTTTTCATGCCCGTAGTCGTTTAGAATTGGAATTTGACACTGAAGCCGAGGCTCCTGAGCGACGGCATCATGAAGTAGTCGATGCCCTGGTAGTTCAGCCCCGTCGAGGCCACGGCCTCGGGGTCGAACGGTGCCTTGCAGTAGATCATCCAGAGGTTGCGCCCGACGAACGAGACGGTCATCCGCATCCGGTCGCGGAACCACTTCGCGGGGAGCGTGTAGCCCAGCGAGAGCTCCTGCAGGCGGAAGTTCGTCGCCGAATAGGTGTAGTACTGCGGCAGACCCGACTGCGAGCCGATCGCCTGGTACCACTTCTGCGCGTCGACCATCTCGCGGCCGTTGATCAGAACGCCCCCGGCGTCGCGCGCCGCGGCCGAAGCCTCCGAAACGCCGTACAGGTCGAGGTTGGCCTGTGTGGCCGAGTAGCAGATACCGCCGATGCGGGCCGTGAAGAGCAGGCCGAGATTCACACCCTTCCACGAGAAGTCGTTGCGCCACGCGAGGTTGTGGTCCGGGAATACCGAACCGAGGTAGATGTCGTCTCCCTCGTCCGTCAGCAGCAGGTTGCCGCTCTTGTCCACCTCGACGTAGCCGTTGTCGTTGAAGCGCAGGTCCGACGTCGTGTAGAGGTCGCCCAGCGTGCCGCCCTCCTTGAGGATGTACTTCGCCTTGCCCAGGCCCTTGATGTCGAGTTTCTCGAGATTCAGCGGCTCGCCCGTGACGGGATTCACGGCATTGGCCGCCAGTTCGATGATCTCGTTGCGGTTCCACGCATAGGTGAAATTCGTCGCCCAGCGGAAACTTCCCCACCGGTTGTCATACCCCACCGAGAGCTCGACGCCCGTATTGCGGACGTGGCCCGTCTGCAGGTAGATCGTCGTATAGGAGGACGAGGGAGGCAGCGAGGGGTCGAACGTCTGGTTCTTCGTGTCGGCCCGGTACCACGATGCCGAGAGGCTCAGGTGGCGCCACAGCCGGGCGTCCACGCCCACCTCGTAGGTGGTCGTGCGCTCGGGCTTCAGATCCCCGATCGGATAGTGCGTCTTGTCCTTCCAGACGCGGTTCGTGGCGTCGTACTCGTAGGTCGGGACGGTCAGGTAGCGCGGGAAGGGCATACCCACCGAGGCGATCGAGCCGCGGAGCTTCAGGTAGCTCAACGCTCCGCCCAGGTCCCAGAGCGAAGTGGGCACCCACGACAGGCCCACCGACGGATAGAAGAACGACGAGGAGGAGGAGCCGGCGATCTGCGAGGCCCAGTCGTTGCGGCCCGTCACCGTAAGGTAGAGCATCTGCTTCCACCCTACCTCCACCGAGGCGAACAGGGACTGCGTCTGGTCGTGCCAGCCGGTCTTCTCGGCCCGCTTCTTCGTGTCGTCCAGGTCGAAGACGTTGAAGACGTTCGGAAGGCCGTTCTCCTGGATCGGGCCGCGGTACGAGAGCTCATCGCTCTTGACGTTGTTGATCGAGGCGCCGAGGTTGGCCTGCAGCGACCAGTCGTCGCCGAACGTCTTGTTGATGTTGGCCATCACGTCGGCATAGGTCTGCGAATCGTAGGTCCGCGCCTCGGTGTAGTGGCCGTTCCGGCCGCCGTCCGTAATGGTCGTGTTCGACGAGGCATAGAGCTTCTGCGTGTAGAGCGAGTTCATGTTGTCGATCCTTACGCGCCCCGTGACATTCAGCCACGGCAGGATATCATACGAGGCCGAGAGCGAGAGCATGTAGCGCTTCTTGTCCGTGTTGCGCAGGTTGCGGTAGGCGATCCAGTAGGGGTTCTGCATGCGCAGATCACCACCCTCCATGTCCGACGACCAGAACTGCTCCATGAGCTTCGTTCCCTCGTTGTAGCGCTCGAAGCGGCGGTAGAGGTCGAAATTCTCGCCCCGCGGGAAGAGGTAGGCCGAGACCAGCGGGTTCGAGTAGACGCCCTGGTTGGTCATGTTCTGGTCCTGCTGGTAGATGTAGCTCGCCGAGGCGTCGATCCGCAGCTTGTCCTTCAGAAAAAAGCTGGTGTTGCGGAAGGTGAAGTTGTAGCGGTCGTATTCGTTGTTCGGAATAATTCCGTCGGAATTGACCGCCGCGGCCGAGAAGTAGGTCTGGTTGCGGTCCGTGCCGCCCGAGAGGGTGAAGGCGTTCGTGTAGACATGGCCCGTCTCGAAAAAGTCATTGGGCGTGTAGCCGTAGCGGGCCGACGGGGCGAGTCGCTCGCCCCAGCTGTAGATGTTCGACCCGCTGCGCACGCCGTTCAGCCCCGTGCCGTAGCGGTTCTGGAACTCCGGCAGCACAAAGGGATTCAGAAATTCCGTATTGCTCGTAAGGGTCACCTTCAGCGCTCCGGCCTCGCCCTTCTTCGTCGTAATCATCACGGCGCCGTTCGCCGCCTCCGAACCGTAGAGGGCCGCGGCCGCAGCGCCCGTCAACACCGAGATCGACTCGATGTCCTCGGGGTTGATGTCGGCAATGGCCTCCGTCGCGCCGCGCGAATCGAACTCCGTGCCGCCTCCGCCGCCGAAATTGTACATCGGAATGCCGTCGATGACGTACAGCGCGTTCGATGACTGCGAGATGGACTTGTTACCGCGCAGGACGACCTTCGTGGCGCCGCCCACGCCCGACGACGAGGCATTGATCGTCACGCCAGCCACCTTGCCCGAGAGCGAATTCATGAAGTTGGCATCCTTGACCAGCGTGATGTCCGAGGCCGCGACCTGCTGCACGTTGTACGAGAGGGCCTTCTCCTGGCGCTTGATGCCCAGGGCCGTCACGACCACCTGCTCGATTTCGGACGAGGACTCCTGCAGGGTCACCTCGAACGACGTGCGCGAGCCGACCGGCACGGCGGCCGTCTCATAGCCCAGGTAGCTCACCTCGAGCGTCTGCGAAGCGGCCGGGGAGGGCACCTCCAGCGCAAAGCGCCCCTCCGTATCGGTCGAGACGCCCACGGTCGTGCCCCGCACGATGACCGAGGCGCCGACGATCGGCTGCCCCGAGGCGTCGGTCACACGTCCCGTGACCGACACCGCACGGCTCTGCGGAGCGGCCGGACGGCGTGTCAGCAGGATATTGGTCCCTTCGACCGTGTAGACGATGTCCGTCCCGCGGAACATCTCGTCAAGGACTTTTTTCAGGGGTTCGTTTTCGGCATGGACCGTGACCGGAAGATCGGTATTCACCTCGTCGCCGATGCCGAACAGATAACGGGTCTGTCGTTCGATTGCGCTGATGACCTGTTCCATCTTCGCCCCGTTTTCCCGGATCGTGACCCGCACATTCTGTGCACGAAGGGCGGATAGGGGAAACAGCAGGGCCGGAACGAACAAAAGAATAGACAGACGGATTTGCTGAATAATCTTTTTATTCATACATTTGTGAGTTAAGGTTCAAGTAAAAATCGGTTAGTATTTTTGATTGGACTGCGGCCTGCGGGTGTTGCCTCACTTGCAGGCCTTTTCGTCTCAACCAAAAAGTCGTCGGGGGTCAGTTTTTCAGCATTTGATCCATAGGCAGTTTGATTTGAAATTGGACATAAACGGATGGAATCGGTCGATTCTATCGGATGACGATCCTGTTCTCGAGGTCGTCGTATTCATACGTGAAGTCCGAGCCGCGCTGCAATACGCGCAGGATATGGTCCACCCCCTCCGACGTGCGGACCTTCAGCCGCTTGTACTTCACCTCGGGCAGCCGCGCTCTCCGGATTTCGATCTCGACGTCGAAGTAGCGCCTCAACTTGTCCATGATCTGTCCGAACGAGTCGCCTCCGAACGAGATGATGCCCTCGGTCCAGAGGTAGTCGTCCCGGTCGGTCAGTTCGTCGAGCCACAAATGGCCGTTCCGCAGATTGACAACCGTATTGGGCTCCATGAGGATGTGTTCGTCGTTCAGCTTGTTGCGCACGGCGACGCTCCCTTCAAAGAGGGCCGTGGAGAACGCCTGCGTCTCTTCGTCGGCCATGACGTTGAAGTGCGTGCCGCGCACCTCGACATCGCAGGCATAGGTCTCCACGACAAAGGGATGCTCCTCGTCGTGCCGCACGTCGAACATGGCCTCCCCCTCGAGCCGCACCCGGCGCTCCCGTCCGGTGAAGAGAGCCGGATAGACGATGCGGCTCTTCGAGTTGAGCTCGACGACCGTACCGTCGCTCAACGCCATGCGGACATGCTGTCCGGCCGGCGCCTCGATGCTGGTCGGAGCCCCGGCCATCCGCTCCATGCGCGCATCGAAGAAGAGATAGCTGGCGCCGACGGCGACAAGCAGGGCCGCCGCCAGGCCCACGACCCGACGCACCGGCCGGGAGTGCAGCAGGCGGTAGCCGATCCGGCGATCGGCCTCCGGGACCAGGTCCGGCTCGCCCATAATGCTGTTGACAAAGAGCTCATGGGCATTTTTCATGCGCTTCTGGTGCTCTTCGGGATTCTCGTCCAGCCAGGCGGCTATCCGGTCGGTCTCCTCGTTCGTGGTCTCCCCCAGAAAGAACTTGAAGAGCAACGTGTCCGATATTTCGTTTTGCATCATACGGATAGTTTGATTTCGTGTCATACATCGGGGCCTCTTGTCTGCCCCTCTATATAAATGATCCACGAGCGGGACAAATTCCCGATCCCGCATGCAAATAAATATTCTTATTAAATTTCGCAATTTTCTTATTTTCGCAGCCGCACGACAGCGGGCCAGCCGGGCCTGTTGATTATTTAGATTATTTTTTGCTATCTTTGTTTTGAAAGCAACGACATGCAGGTATCCGAAACAAGAGAATTGACCCGCGAGTGGTTTGAACAGCTTTTCCACCGATACGGACAAAAGCTGGAACGGATCGCATACTCCTACGTGCGCGACAAGGATACCGCGCAGGATATTGTCAACGAGTGCTTTGCGGCCATCTGGGGGCGTCGGGAGAGCATCGAGATCAGGAACATGGAATCCTATCTCTACCAGGCCGTCCGGAACGAAAGCCTGAAATATCGCCGTGACCGGAATATCAAGAAGGCCGTCTACGAAAAGATTCTGATGAAGGAGCGCTGCGTCATGGATTACTACACGCGCACCATCGAAAGCTGCAACCCGGAGGAGATGTTCAGCGCGGAGATTCTGGAGATCTGCCGGCGGCAGATCGCCCAAATGCCCGAACTGCGGCGGCAGATCTTCACGGCAAACAAGTTCGAGGGGAAGAGTTACCGGGAGATCGCCGACCGATACGGCATCACCACCCGAAAGGTGGACTACGAATTGCAGCGGGCCATCAGCTCCCTGCGTCTCTCCCTGAAGGATTATCTGACCGTTCTTGCGCTGCTTATCAGCATCAGGCATTAACCCCGGCACAACCTCTTTTCGCACCGACACCGCAGAGCCGCCCGCGGATCGGGCCCGAAACCTCCTTCCGCGCCGCGGGCGGGATTACACCGCGGCGGGAGCCGCGGCCGGAGCCTTTCGGCATCTTCTCTTCCGGCATTTGCAAATAACAAAGATTTGGTAGTGTTTCAAAAAGTGTGTCTGTGCAGGCGCCTTCAGATTCTTCAGATATGCAAATATAGCGATTCTTGGGTTC
>UQUQ01000043.1 GCA_900544265.1 uncultured Alistipes sp. | reverse complement strand
TACTCGACGATCACCGACATTTACACCCCCAAACCCGACCGGCTGCGCGACTGGATCTCGATGCCCAAGGCCAACGGATACGAGGCGCTGCACGCAACGGTCATGGGACCCGACGGCGTGTGGGTCGAGGTGCAGATCCGCACGCAGCGCATGGAGGAGATCGCCGAACGGGGATTCGCCGCACACTGGAAGTACAAGCATGCGACGATCTCGCAGGACGAGGACGAATTCGACAAGTGGCTCAAGCAGATCCGCGCGGCGCTGAACAGCCCGACGGAGAACGCCGTGGACTTCCTGGACAACTTCAAGTTGTCGCTCTATACATCGGAAATCGTGGTATTTACACCCAAGGGCGAAGCCCGCAAGATGCCCTACGGCGCCACGGCCCTCGACTTCGCCTACGACATCCACTCGAAGATCGGCAACAACGCCATCAGCGCGAAGATCAACCACAAGCTCGAACCGATCACCACGCAGATCAACAGCGGCGACCAGATCGAGATCATCACGGCCGACAATGCACGGCCCAAGCCCGAATGGCTCGACATCGTCACCACGGCAAAGGCCAAGACGGCAATCAAGAGCTTCCTCAAGCGCGAGCGGCAGAACAACATCGAGCGGGGCATGCAGATGCTCGAGGAGAAGATGAAGTCGCTGAACATCAACCTCAGCGGCCGCGTCCTGCGCAAGATCATCCCCATCTACGAATGCAGCAACAAGGAGGAGCTCTACAGCAAGATCGGCGCCGGCATCGTCTCGCTGGACGATCTGGAAAAGGTGCTGAAGATCAACTCCAAGAGCAAGATACTGAAGTTCTGGACCCTCTTCATCCCGAAGAAGGAGAAGGACGAGGGTGACGAGACGGCCGACAGCGACACCGCACCCGACGGCACGGCCGCCGCACAGCAGGGGGAGCCGCAGTTTGTGATGGCCGAATGCTGCAAGCCCATTCCGGGCGACAAGGTCGTGGGGTACCGCGATCCGGCGACGGGCAACATCATCGTCCACAAGGCTACGTGCGACGAGCTGAACCGTCTGGCGGCACAGTTCGGCCGCAACATCGTCAAGGAGGAGATCAAATGGTCGCAGCACAAGGCCATGTCGTATCTGGTCACGGTCGAGCTGCGCGGCATCGACCGCATGGGCATCCTGCTCGATCTGGCGAAGGTCGTCAGCGGCGACTTCAGCATCAACATCCGCGAGATCAACATCCACAGCCACGACGGCATCTTCGAGGGCAGCATCAGCCTCTACGTCAAGGACGCGGAGAGCCTCTACGCCGTCATGGACCGGCTGCGCGGCATCAAGGGCATCGAGAGTGTCAAACGAACCATGAACTGACGTTATGGAGGATTTCGGATCAATCATCTGGCTGCTGGTCGCCGTCGGAGCCCTGGTATTCAGTTCCAACTCCAAGGCCCGCAAACGGGCCCGGGAGGTGGCAAAACGCGCCAAGGAGCTCCAGGAGGAGGTGACCGGACGCGAAGCGTGGCCCTCGTGGGACACGCCGCAGCCGCCGCAGTCCGCAGCCGACGAGGTGACGGGACGCCCTACGCCGTGGCCCGTTACTCCGGCCGCCCCGGCCCGAAAACCCCGGACGACAGCCTCCGCATCGGAGCCCCGCCACGGCGCCGCAACCGCACCGACCGTCGCGTCTTCGTCCAACCGTCCGGCATACGACGGCAGACAGGGAGCCGCAGCGACGGAGAAAAGCCACCGGAAGGCAGCCGGGAAGCCGCAGACTTCGCGCCAAAACGGCGTCGGCGACGTCGTGCAGTCTCTTCGCGCGGCCCACGCAAACGGCACGATCGCACCGGACCTCGCGACCGAGATCCGCGAAGAGTTCGACCTGCGCCGCGCCGTGCTCTATTCCGAGATCATGAAGCCCAAATGCGAAGAGGAGGGGTATTGACACCCATCGACACGACAACAGCCATGAACGACCGGCAGCCCCATCCGAAACCCGCACCACAGAAGACGCCACGGCACGCAAGCGCCCATGCGCCCGAGAAGCTGCGGCGACAACTTAAACGGATCAACGTATTTCTGTGCTGCTACAGCGTCGCAGCGCTCGCCGGTGCGATTGTCCTGTACTGCGCCGCTGAGCCGTTCAACTGGGGCATACTGATCTGCCTGCTTGCACCGCTCGTCACCCTGCTCATCGGCCGGATCAACATCAAGCGGCAGCTGGCCGGAAAACAGCCCTACTGAAATCGAACAGAAATACCATAAAAAGAGCATAACCATGGCATCCATTTTTTCACGCATCATTGCGGGGGAAATTCCCTCCTACAAGGTCGCCGAAGACGACAACTACTACGCATTTCTCGACATCAACCCGCTGACGAAGGGCCATACGCTCGTCGTGCCGAAAAAGGAGGTGGACTACCTCTTCGACCTCGACGACGAGACGCTGGCGGGCATGATCCTCTTTGCCAAGAAGGTGGCGACGAAAATCAAGCGCGAAATAGCGTGCGCAAGGGTAGCGGTCGTCGTGCTGGGCATGGAAGTACCCCATGCACACATCCATCTGATCCCCATCCAGAGCGAAAACGACGTCGATTTCCACCGCGAAAAGCTCCATTTGACGCCGGAAGAGTTCCGCGAAATCGCCGATAAACTGACCAGATAGCGCACTGTTTACAAATCTGCATTGCGCACATAATCAGCCGGGTAGTGAGTTATCAACACTACCCGGCTTCCTTTTATTTAACATAATGTAAATATTATTGCATACCTTTGTAGTGACGTTGAGCCACAACCGACTACAAAAATCCTGCACTCAAGTATCGTAAAATAAGATAGGTAACATATGTATATTTCACTCAAAAACAGATAATTGCAATGCTCTCGGATCGTCAGAAATCGGTACTTTTCAAAACAAGAATCGTATCCAAACCGCGCTACGTGCGGGTTCCTTTACAAATGTATAACGGAGTGCGCGAACTCAAAACCGATGTATATTTCCCGCGCCTGCTCCAGCAGTACCAACAAAATATTGAACTGATGCAACGCCTCTTGCCCGATGAACGGATTTGCCACCTGCGGGCCGATGTGCACGGCATAAAGGATTGGCAACGCACCTACGAACGATTCACGTGCGCATTTCGCTCCCTCAACGCCTCGCGGATCATCCGCCGAATGCATATCACCGGGTTTCGGATCGTCGACATCGTAGGCGCTGAAAAACCCTACGTGATGCGGAGCGCATTCTGCGTGGCTGCACCTGATTTCCCGATCGGCACGAGGCCTCTGCTTTTTCAAGAACAGGTAGCATTGCGTCCCTGTCAGCAACCCGTAAAGACGGTTGGTCCGTAAGTCGATTTTACAAACACCCGCTAATTCCGGATCGTGGTTGTTTCAGGGCGGGCAATTCGGGCGGTTTCCTGCAAAGACTTCCTGAATTTCCGGATGGTATTTCATTTCGGACGACAGCTTCGTCAATAGTGTTTTTGAACCATTCCGGGTTGCGAGTGTACGGGCGGCGATTCGTAAAATGCCCTGAATTTTTCCGGATTGCGCGTGGGATCCCCGGTTTGTCACCGGGTCGAGATATGCCGTATTTCGTGCTTGCAGGGGGCTGGAATCCCTATTTTGAACGCTGTCTACCGATTTTATCCCTTTCGAGATTGCGATATTTTGCGCGATACGGCCTCCCGGTCGGAATTATCGCGACGTCGGCGTGTAACTTTCAAACGTGTTGTCGGTATAGAGGACGATGACGCGCTTGACCGCCTTGTCGTGTGCGGATCCTCCGTCCGGCATACCCGCCCCGGGAGTCCCGGATGCTCCGGCGGCGAACAGGCTGCCCGAAGCGGTCGGGGTGGAGCCACTATTGACCGGTTGACCGAAGAGCGAAGGATTCCCGGCGGCAGCGTGCGGACCCGCGACATGAGCCGCCGTAGACGGCGCTCCGTTCTGCGCTCCCGGGACTCCTTGCTGGAGACCGGCCGTTCCGATGCCGGCCCGCCCGGCTGTTGCCCCCGGATTTTGCCCGAAAGAGGTGGCCGCGGCGGGAGCGGTCGCTCCGTCGCGCTCGTACTGGGCGGAGTCGAGCAGCAGCCAGTCGGGGTTGAGTTTCGGGAAGGCGCGGAGAATCTTTTGCAGAAATTCGATCCCCGGTTTGTTGCGTCCCTTGAGGATATGGGAGATGCTCGCCGGATTGACATCGAGTCGTTCGGCCAGCTGCCCGGGCCGCAGATTCTCCCGGTCGAGCAATTCCTGCAATTTTTCCTTCATCGGCTGTATTTTTTACAAATATAAATAGTTTTCTTTTGTAAAGCAAGAAAAATCTACATTTGTAAAATGTTAATGGATGTGGATAATGTTTACATCTGTAAATAACAAAATATGGTTAAAATTCTCTCGACCTATTCATATCCTGCATAACTTGATATAAATTCCTATTTTTGCTGGTATTTCATATAGTTAATGTGTTTTATATATCTTGGATGCTGTGATGGAGACTTCTCTTCGTTTATGTAGGTATTCTGATTAAGTTTTACTTTATATAAATAGTGTAAATGCTGGTATTCATTGTGTTGTGTATGTATGTTTAATCTTTTGATTTTACTGTTGCACTCCTCTGCAGGGCGCGAATCGCATCGTGAGAGGAAATTTACATAAGTAACTATTAACATTTGTATTGACAATCTGTTCTTTACAAATGTAATTACAAATGGAAATTTAGGGCAATTAATCGTGTTTACAAATGTAAACTTCTACCCTATTTTGGTAAAATTTCGGGGATTTTCTCTTTTTCTGAACCAGTTATCGACCTTTTTCGACATTTCTTCGGATTAGCGATACATTATGTTAAATTATAACAGAAAACAAGAGAAGATCGCACTCTACCGCTACAAGGACGTTTGCAACAAAAACCCACGGTTGCAGTTCAATGTCACTACGCAGTACGCCTATAAATTTGTTGCAAAAATCACAACAACACTCTAAAGGAATTCGGACGCGACACACGGTCAGATGCACTCCGAGCTAGAAAACCGCCACAAGCACGCCAATCAACACACAAGTCAATTAAAAGCTTGCTCCGCGTCACGAGCACATGGACTCAGCAGTAAGCAGTCACAGTACAACGATCAACACACAAGCACCGATTAAAAGCCTGCTCGCGCTGTGGACACATGGACTCTGCGGCAATCAGCTTCATAAGTCAATCTCAATCAACACTTTGTCTGCTGTCCGTCTGCCAAAAATCACCGTTGCGAACGTAAATACGCACACACGGGATCGGCAGGCATCACTAACTGCGACATAGATACATCGCACGAACAATCGACACGAAAAGCTGCTACCGGCCGATGGCCGGCGCGAGCCCCGCATGCAGAAACCGCGAGCATCTTCTCTGACGGACTCTGACAGGAGCCCGTGCAAACAACGCCCTACAAACGCCTGACAATCGCACGGCAACCAATGGAAAGTCAATCGATAAGCGTTTGACTACCCCCCAAACAATCATCAGCAAGCTCCCGGCATGCCCCCGGTAATCACCCCTCCCTAAAACAATAGACCACAGAACGGGGCCGGTAACAGGTTCGGCGATGCGCCAGACAACCACCACAGGTAATGGACATAAAAGAACCCTGCCGGACTCTGCAATGGGCCCGGCGAGGCCTCCGGCAACGACTTGTGACGGCTACAAATTATAGGAACAGTGCCCCTCCTCGTCGGCAAAGAAATAGGAGCCGTCCGGCAGGAACTTGACCCGGTACGCATTCAGCGTGGTCTTACTCAACGCATTCTTGAGCACCTGCGGGACATTGCCATGGTACTCGTATCCCCGTTCAAAACAGAGCACCGCACCATCTTCGGTCATCTGCGCGGTCCACAGCACACCGAAATCGCTCAAACCATCCTTAATCAGCCACATGATGTCCTGGTTTGAGGCTGCATAGTGGTTGCGCGACACGATGATCCAGTCGCCGCGATCGTTGAACGTGGCGGACGTGATAACCTCCTTGTTCTTGTTGTACTCCATCAGTTTCTCGGCCAGACCGTCCGGAATGTCGTTCCATTTGGTACCGTTGTCGCCGTAGAGGATCAGCCAGCGCCCGGCCTCCGTCAACTGCACGTCGTCGATATACTCGCCCGCATCGCTCAGCTGCTTGAGCGTGGCCGACAGGTTGCTCAACACACCGGACGCCGCATAGACGTTATACCCGCTCAGGGCCACGTTCCCCTGCTGGTCCGACAGGGCGACATTGCGGCAACTCCCCCACAGCTCGATCTGCTCCTTGATGTACGCCCGGTCATCCTGGGCCGACAGGGAGACGCTCACCAGGAGAAGCGGGCACAGCAGAGATAAGATTTTCATTTTCATGACGACACTTTTTTGAAATTCCACAGCACGCCAAAATTAGTGAAACGAATTCTATTTTCAAATCCACATTTGTTCCTATTTTTGATTGTTTTCCCTATTTTTGCAGGCAATAAACGCACATGACTACCTCTCGACATACCATGCAAAAACTCGTTTTGAAACTGCTCGTCTGCGCCTGTATCGGCTCCCTGTGCAGTTGTGCGCAGCCTGCGCAACCGGAAGAGGAGACGCTCTACGTCTCCATTTTGCCGCTCAAAAGCATCGTCGGCGGCATCGTCGGCGACGACTTCGACGTGCGCGTGCTCGTCCCGGCGGGCGCCAGTCCCGAGACCTTCGAGCCCACGCCGCGGCAGTTTGTCGACCTGAACCGCGCGCGGCTGATCTTCAATGTCGGACTGATCGATTTCGAGACCACGCTGCTGGGCAAGATCGAAGCCCGCGACAAGGTCGTCGACCTGAGCCGCGGCATCGACCTGATCGCCGGCAGCTGCTCGCACGCCCACAACAAAGTGGCCCGGGCCCATGAGCTGCACGCTGCCGCCACGCCCGAAGAACAACAGACAGCCGGCAGCCACGCCGCCGCCACGCCCGGGGAGCGACAACTCGCAGGCAGCCACGCCGCCACGCCGGCCCCGCAGGCACACGGGCACTGCCACGCCCACGGCATCGACCCCCACATCTGGACCTCGCCGCGGGCGCTGCAACGCATGGCCGCCAACGCCTACGAGGCCATCCACGCCCTGTGGCCCGATTCGGTGAAGTATACGGAGAACCATGCCCGGCTGCAGGAGCAACTGGCGGCGCTCGATGCCCGCACGGCCGGGAAGATCGCCGCCAGCGGCGTCCGCTACTTCATCATCTACCACCCCGCCCTCACCTACTACGCCCGCGACTACGGGCTGCAACAGGTGGCCATCGAGGACGACGGCAAGGAGCCGTCGGCCCGGGCACTCGCCCGCCTCATCGAGCAGGCACGGCGCGACAGCGTGCGCACGATATTCTACCAGAGCCAGTTTCCCGCTTCGGCCGTCGAGGTGATCGCCCGCGACATCGAGGCGCAGAGCGTGGCAATCGACCCGCTGAAGGAGGATGTCATCGCCAACATCAATTCGCTGACCGATCTGATCGTCGCCCAATGAATCTCGTCACCCTGCATGATGTCGGCGTCGCCTACGACGGGTACGAGGCGCTGCAACACGTCGATCTGGAGATCGGCGCGGAGGATTTTCTCGGAGTCATCGGCCCCAACGGCGGCGGCAAGACCACGCTCGTGCGGGCCATTCTGGGCACCGTGCCCCACAGCGGGCGCATCGACTACGCACCGGAGCTCTTCCGCGGCAAGGAGCGCCTGATCGGCTACATGCCGCAGATTTCGGACTTCGACCGGGCCTTTCCGATCTCGCTGCTCGAGGTGGTGCTCTCGGGTCTGCAGGGCCAGCGCGGCTTCCGCTCGCGCTACACGCGCAAGGACCGCGACAAGGCGCTGCATCTGCTCGAAATGTCGGGGCTTGCCGACGCTGCGCACCACCCCATCGGCGAGGTGTCGGGCGGGCAGATGCAGCGGGCGCTGCTGTGCCGCGCCGTGATTGCGGAGCCGCGGCTGCTGATTCTCGACGAACCGACAAACTTCGTGGACAACCGCTTCGAGAAGGAGCTCTACCAGACGCTGCGCGAGCTGAACCTCCACATGGCCATCGTGATGGTCTCGCACGACCTGGGCACGATCACGAGCGTCGTGAAGGAGATCGTCTGCGTCAACCGCCACGTGCACCGGCACCGCTCGAACCTCCTCACCGAGGAGCAGTTGCGCAACTACGACTGCCCCATCCAGCTCCTCTCGCACGGACCCGTTCCCCACACGGTGCTCGAACACCATCCGGGCGACGGCTGCCCCGGCCACGAATAACCGTCCGTCGCGGGCGGCTCCGGCTCCGGCAAACGACGCTCCGCCAGCCAAGCGGCACTCCCCCGGCAAACGACGCTCCGCCGCGGAATCGACACGACAAGGCACAAAAAAACGCACGCAACGGAGGGCACTCCCCCCATTGCGTGCGTCTGCTTTCCGGTTATGCGGTTGGCGGCAGAACGGACGTCGCACCGCAGGCCCGCGCTACCCTACTTCTTGCCGTTGATCGCGCTCAACTTCTCGAACAGTGCGCCGAAGGCGTCGTTCATCTCGGCGCGCAGTGCGGCGTAGTGCTTGCGCACGAGCGAGCGGTTGTGCGGCTCGGCAGGATTCATTGCCTTGGCATAGAGGTTGTTGCGCACAGCAACGGCCTCCTGCATCACCTCGAAGATCTCCTTCTCCTTCGAGGGCTGGAAGCACATCGC
Organism: uncultured Alistipes sp.; assembly: GCA_900544265.1. Taxonomy (GTDB): domain Bacteria; phylum Bacteroidota; class Bacteroidia; order Bacteroidales; family Rikenellaceae; genus Alistipes; species Alistipes merdavium. The sequence continues at coordinate 862 of UQUQ01000043.1, read as the reverse complement.
CATATCGCAGTCGAAAACCACCTCCTCGAGGATGTAGTCGATCTCTTTCTTGAGCTGTCTCAGATTTGCCATATTCTTTTTGTTTTATAAGTTTATGTTTGTCAGCATATTGTACGTCGCACTACCCTGCTGTCGCATGCCTTTCGCCCGCATGCCGCGGCAAGGGCCGCGCCGTTTTCACACACTTCCGCAAAGATAATAAAAGGTTTCGGATTGACAAATTCGCACGATATTTATTATTTTTGCGCCCGGTTAGGAAAAACGGGTTACATGCTCAATCGGATCTTCATGCGGAGCCGCAAACGGCCGTCTCCGCTCAAACAGCAGCTGCTGCGGCTCGCCGCCCCGATCTTCGTCGAAACGCTGCTCATCATGATGCTCGGCGCCGTCGACACGGTCATGCTGAGCCGCCACTCGGACAACAGCGTCGCCGCCGTCGGCGTCGTCAACCAGATCATCATGCTCACGTTCCTCGTCTTCGAGGTCATCAACCTGGGCACCTCGGTGCTCTGCTCGCAGTACATCGGCGCACGGCTCGACAAGAAGGTGACGCAGGTCGTGGGCATCTCCCTCATGGTCAACCTCGTCGTCGGACTGGCCGTGAGCGCCCTGCTCTACTTCGGGTGCCACACGATCCTGCGCTGGATGGGCCTCGGGTCGGAGCTGCTGGCCGACGGCGTCGACTACATGCGCATCGTCGGGGCCTTCGCCTTCTTCCAGGCCATCTCGATGACCCTCTCGGCGGGGCGGGGGCGGCCCCCCCCCCCCCCCCAAAACCCCGGGGGGGGGGGGGGGGGGGAAAAAAAAAAAAAAAAAAACAACAAAAAGCGCCAAAAAGGGAAACAAGGGGGGGCCCCACACC
>UQUQ01000042.1 GCA_900544265.1 uncultured Alistipes sp. | reverse complement strand
ATACCTCACGCCAAACGAAAAATTTAAACAAATTATTAATCAGAATTCTGTTGCATTTGCAAGTTGAATTCAGCAAAGAATTTTTGACCTATGACTGTAAACATGCTGAAAAAATGGATGCTCTATTCCGCGGCCGCACTGGCGCTCTTCACCGCAACGGGCTGCGACATGGATGATGACGACGACGACCGTCTCACATACGTGCCGTCCGGTGTGGAGGAGACCTTCCGCGCGATGTACCCCCGGGCCACGTCGGTCCGCTGGTCGGACCGCAGCGGGTATATCGTGGCCGACTTCCGGGAGGACGGCACCGCGGCGCAGGCCTGGTTTGCACCGGCCGGCGAGTGGCACATGACCGATACGGACATCCGCTATGCGGAGCTGCCGCAGGCCGTGCGCACGGCGTTCGAGACGGGCGACTATGCGTCGTGGCGGGTGGATGACGTCGATCTGCTCTCGCGCCGCGGGCTCGAGACGGTCTATTCGATCGAGGTCGAGCGCGGCGAGTCCGAATACGAGCTGCTCTACGCCGAGGACGGCATCCTGTTGAGTGCCCTGCCCGACACGGACGGCGGCGACCACGCCGACATGCTCCCCTCGAACCTGCCGCAGGGGGTGCAGTCGTACCTCTCGCAGCACTATCCCGACGCCCGAGTCGTCGATACGGAGTTCGAGCGGGGCGTCTACGAGGTGGAGATCGTCGACGGACGCACGGTGCGCGAACTGCGCTTCGACGCGGACGGCAACTGGCTGGAGACGCGGACCGAGGTGCGGGTGAGCTCGCTGCCCGCCGCGGTGCTCGACGCCGTGCGCACGTCGCAGTACGGCTCGTGGCAGATCGAGGATGCGGACCTGGTCCAGACGCCCGACGGCGAGTGGTACGAGGTCGAGCTTGAGGAGCCGCGCACGGATCGCGAGGCCCGGCTCCGGGTGCGTGCCGACGGGACGATCCTCTGACCGGAGGCGATGCCGCACGATCGACGGCCCGCGCTTCCCGCATCGGGAGGCGCGGGCCGTCCCCGCATGGACGGGGCTCCTATCGGACCCGTTTATGACACTATAAAATGATATGATCGAAAATGTTGTGCAATCTTGTGAAACAGTTGTATATTTGTTGCAGCAAATAAAATGTTACACTTAAAAACCAGATTGTCATGTTAAGCAAGAAACTGCACGAAGCGCTCAATGAGCAGATCAATGCCGAGCTGTGGTCGGCCTATCTCTATCTTTCGATGTCGGTGGACGCCGAGGCCAAGGGCCAGAAGGGCATCGCCAACTGGTTCTATGTACAGTTCCGCGAGGAGCAGGACCATGCCCGCATTCTGATGAACTACATACTTTCGCGCGACGCCGCCGTGGCGCTCAAGCCCATCGCCGAGGTGCGCACGTCGTGGGCCTCGCCGCTGGAGATGTTCCGCGACACGCTCGAGCACGAGCAGGTCGTGACGGGCATGATCAACAACCTGGCGGCCATCGCCCGTGAGGACAAGGATTTCGCCTCGGTGAACATGCTCGCCTGGTTCATCGACGAGCAGGTCGAGGAGGAGGAGTCGGCACGCGGGATGATTCAGGCCTGCGAGGCCGTCGAGGGCAACAAGTTCGGGCTCTACATGCTCGACAAGGAGCTTGCCGCCCGCGTCTACTCGCTGGCTGCGCCCCTCGCGTCGAAGGAGTAGCCTTTCGCGTTGTCAGGTAAGCAGCGGTCCGGTTCCCGATAGCGGGAGCCGGACCACTTTTTTAGAGCCGATCTGCCCGGGGGTGAAGCGGCGCCGGATGTGCCGTGCATTCTGCCGGTAGGCGCAACGGGAACGGCATCCCGCACAGACCCTGCCGGAAGGAGCGACGGAGCGGCACTCTGCGCTGATCCCGCGGCAGCCGGGAGCGGGGCCTCCACGCATCAGCGGCAGGGCGAGTCGGGGGAGGTATCGGGCCGGAGCTCCATGCCGAGGCGCACCATGTCGCGGCATTCGATGCCGTTTTCGATGATCGGGGCGGGGTAATATTTGCGGAAATAGTCGCGGTCGATGCCGCAGCGCACGAATCCGCAACGTTCGTAGAGGGCGATTTGTCCGGTGCCGGTCTCGCCCGTACCGATCTCCAGCCGCCGGAACCCTGCCGCGCGGGCCGTGCGGATGGCATGGTGCAGTAGCGCCGTGCCGATCCCCCGGCGCTGGCAGGCGGGATCGACGGCGATGGAGACTACCTCGGCCGTGAAGGGGCGTGTGTGGAGCAGCAGGTATTGGCCGACGGCCCGGCCGGCAAGCTGCGCGACGAAACAGCGGCTGCGGCCGACATAGTCGGCAACGGATTCCGGGCTCTCGTCGGCCAGCATCAGCAGGTCGTGCGACGGAGAGGAGGTTTCGCGGATTTCGGGATCGGGATTCATGGATGGCTTGGAAAGTCGTGTGGGATGCGGGAGGCGGTGCGGGTCGCCGGTTCAGAAGAGCGAGACGGCCCCCTCGAAGGTGAGCAGCAGGATGACGTAGCGCAGGGCCTTGCCGACGAGCATCGACGCGCCGGTGATCCAGACGTTGCTGCGCATGAGCCCCAGCACGACGGCCAGCGCCTCGCCGATCGTCGGCAGGAAGCCGAAGAAACCCATCAGGGCGCCGCGTCCGGCGAGGAACTTCCGCGCGCGGGCCAGCTGCCGCGTCGAGATGCCCAGGCGCGTGATCCACTCCGTGCGTCCGAGCGTGCCGATCCAGTAGCAGGTCATGCCGCCGAGCGTGTTGCCCGCCGTGGCGGCGACGACGCACCACACGGGGTCGAGCCCCATGCGCGTGAGGACGATCATGACGGCCTCGGAGCTGAACGGCAGGATGCTCCCGGCGATGAATGCCGAGAGGAAGAGGCCCAGATAGCCCCAGTCGATGAAGAATTGCGTAACGGCTTCCATGTTGCGGTCGTATGTCCGGAGCCGGAGGGGCTGCCGCGGTGCGGGGCGCGGCGGCTGTCCGTGCCGACTGCCGGATGGACAAAGATAGTGTTTTTTTGCGGAGTCGGGATGTTGCGGCGGGTGCGGGGTGCACTTTCCCGTTGCGCGGGGTGCTCTTTTGCGTTGCGCGGGTGCTCTTTCCGGACCGTGGCGGTGCGGTGGGCGGGCGATGCGGGGGCGTCACTCTCCGATGACGGTCGCCACGATGCTGCGGCCCGAGGCCCGGTTGCGGAACTCGCAGAGGCAGATGCCCTGCCAGGTCCCCAGCCCGAGCCGTCCGTCGACGATCGGGATTGTCATCTCGCACCCCGTAAGCGTCGCCTTGGCGTGGGCTGGCATGTCGTCGGCTCCTTCGAGCGTGTGGGCATAGCCAGCGCCCTGCTCGGGGACGAGGCGGTCGAGTATCCTTTCGAGGTCCGTGCGGACGTCGGGGTCGGCATTCTCGGTGAGGGTGAGCCCGGCGGAGGTGTGGCGCAGGAAGAGGTGCAGCATGCCCGTGCAGGGCAGCGGTGGCAGGTTGGCGACGATTTCGTCGGTTACGAGGTGAAGCCCCCGGCGGCGGGGACGCAGGGTGAATATGTGCTGTCGGATCATGGTTTCGGTGCGGTGTCGGCCGGAGCGTTCGGTGCATCCGGCATGCAAAGATACGAAATCCTCCGCTTCGCGCGGCCTGTTTTGCCGGGAAGTCCCGGATCGGCCACTTTTTGCGACGGAACGGAGGGTCGACCCGTTTGCAGGGGCGGCGGAAAAGTCGTATCTTCGCTCTCCGTAAAGAAAAGGTTATCCGACATGAAGAAGATCATCAATCCGTGGCGCGGGCTGGAGGGCTATCGCTGTTTCGGCTGCGATCCGAACAGCCCGCAGGGCCTGCGCATGGAGTTTTACGAGGAGGGCGACGAGGTCGTGAGCCGCTGGCGGCCGCGTCCGGAGTTTCAGGGCTGGGTCGACACGCTGCACGGCGGGATTCAGGCGACGCTGGCCGACGAGATCAGCAGCTGGGTCGTCTTCCGCAAGTTCCAGACGAGCGGCGTGACGTCGAAGATGGAGGTGCGCTACCTCCGGCCCATCCATACGACCGACGATCACGTCCTGCTGCGGGCCCGCGTCGCGGAGCAGCGCCGCAACCTCGTGCGGATCGACGTGCGGATTTTCGATGCGCAGGGGGTGCTCTGCACCGAGGCGTCGTGTCTCTATTTCCTCTTCCCGAAGGAGAAGGCGCACCGCGATTTCCACTTCTGCGAGTGCGGCGTGGAGGAGACCGGTGAGTGTCAGGCGGAGGCATCCGCCCCCTCCGTTTCCTCCGCCCCTGTCCGGTAGGCCGCTCCGGCCGGCCGACACGCGAAGCGTCAGGCTTCGATGTCGGGGGTGCGCATCTGCTCCGCCGAAACTCCGTACCGCCTGCCGTAAAGCACCCAGTAGCGGTTGGCCGCCCGGCAGAAGAGCCCGGCCGTCAGCGGCAGGGTGGTGTGCAGCACGGGGTGCTGCCCGTCGGCGACGGCCCGGGCCAGCTGCCGGATCTTCCGCACGGCGAGAAAGCGGAACGGCGTTTCGAGAATGGCCTCGCCGCTGCCCAGCATCAGCACGGCACCGAACGGATAGCCGTGCCGATGGCAGAAGAGGCGGAGCATGGCGACGGCCGTTTCGTTCTGCCGGTATTCCCGGAATCCGCAGTTGACGAGTACCGACACGACGGGGCGCCGCTTCCCCGCGTGGAGCTCCAGTGACTTGAGAAAGTCGAGCAGCCCGACGGGCAGGCTGTCGGCGTAGAGCGGGAATACGAGCAGCAGATCGCTGTATGCGTCCATCCGCCCGATAAGCTCCGCGTGGTTGCGGGCCGTGATTTCGAAATAGTCGCTCCCGGCAGGGCAGTAACGCCGGAACAGGGCGGCGTAGCGTTTGGAGTTGGATTTCGGCGCCCGCGGGCTGCCGTTGAGTATCATGATCTTTCCCACGTGGCGATGAGTTGTTTTACGGTGTCGTCGACCTCGTCTTCGCGGACGAACAGCACACGGTGTTCGGTAAAATTCATGTTTCGGGCGTTGCGGGCGATCAGCTGCCGGAAGAGCTCCAGCTCGTCGGGCGTCTCGGCCCCGTAGGCGACGATCGTCGCCCGCTTCGGTACGACGGCCCGCTGTTCGTGGTGGGTCTCGCCGTCGACCACGCGGATGAAGGCCTGCTGGACCGGAATGGCCCGCTCGAGCATGGTCTTCATGACGGTGTCGTAGCCGCCGTACCGGATGCGGCTGACATAAAGGAGCGTATCGCTCCGGGCGATCAGCGGATAGATGCGCGTGGCGTCGTCGCGGATGACGCAGCGGCCCGGGGTGCGGGTCCAGCATCCGAAGCACCCGACGCAGCGGGCGATCTTCCGCGTCGTGAGATCGACGTATGCGGTCTTGCCGTCGTCCGGAACCGCCACGCGGAGCGCTCTGTCGGTAAGGATCAGTCTCATGCGGTGTCTCTTGTCGTATCCGAAGCGGGCAGGGATACAAAAACCGCGCCGCAGCGGATCACGGTTGCGGTCTGTTGCGGCGCAGTTGCGGTGGGGTATGATGCCGTGCCCTGCCGTTCCCTCGGATCGGAAGCGGAGCGGCGGGTGCAGGGTGCTGTCGGATTTATTCGAGGTGCTTCAGGCAGGCGGCGACGTGCTCCTCGATGCGGCGCAGGATGGCCTCCGGGTCGGATGCCTCTGCTGCCTTGACGAACGGCTCGCCGGTGATCTTCTCGTAGAGCTCGACATAGCGGTCGGTGATGCCCGCGACGATCTCGGGCGTCATCTCGGGAACACGCTGCCCCGGCTGGCCCTGGAAGCCGTTGGCCATGAGCCACTCGCGGACAAACTCCTTCGAGAGCTGCCGCTGCCGCTCGCCCCTGGCCAGGCGCTCCTCGTAGCCCTCGGCGTAGAAGTAACGCGACGAGTCGGGGGTGTGGATCTCGTCCATGAGGTAGATGACCCCGTCCCTCTTACCGAACTCGTATTTCGTGTCCACGAGGATCAGCCCCATGCGGGCGGCGATTTCGCAGCCCCGGCGGTAGATCGCCCGCGTGTAGCGCTCCAGCTGTTCGTAGTCCTCGCGGCTCACGAGCCCCGAGGCGATGATCTGCTCCTTCGAGATGTCCTCGTCGTGGCCCGCCGCGGCCTTCGAGGTCGGGGTGATGATTGGCTCGGGGAAGCGCTGGTTCTCGACCATGCCGTCGGGCATCTCCACGCCGCAGATCGTGCGCCGGCCGGCCTTGTACTCGCGCCAGGCATGGCCCGAGAGGTAGCCGCGGATGACCATCTCCACCTTGAACGGCTCGCACTTGCGGCCGACGGTGACCATCGGGTCCGGCACGGCGATCTTCCAGTTCGGGAGAATGTCGGCCGTCGCGTCGAGGAACTTGGCGGCAATCTGGTTCAGAACCTGACCCTTGTAGGGAATGCCCTCGGGCAGGACGACGTCGAAGGCCGAAATGCGGTCGGTCACCACCATGACCAGGTACTTGTCGTCGATGTCGTAAACGTCGCGGACCTTGCCGGTGTACTTGCTCTTCTGACCCTCGAAGTGAAAATCGGTGCGTGTGATAGCGTTCATTGTGTTTGCTGGTTTACTGCCTGCAAAAATAGATGTTTTTGTGCGAATAAGGAATCTTTTCGGGGATTTTTCTGCATGGCCGCCCGCCGGCAGGGCCACACCCCCCCCCGCCGGAGGCTTTCGGCCGGGAGCCATTTTCCGGTACGCCGCCCACGGGTCGGCAACCGCTTTCCGCGAGCGGGCGGGCCCGAAAGGGTGCCGTTGCGTCACTTCCGCTCCTTGATCCAGCCCCCGCGGTAGGCCGCCAGCAGCTGCAGCAGGTCGTCGATCTGCCGTTGCAGCTCCTTGCCGATCGTCGTGTCGCGCACGGTGATGCGGTCCGTCATCGCCTCGACGATCATCTTCGTCGAGATGATGTCCCGCCCCTCCTCGACGGCCTTGACGCTCGACTCGAAGGGTTCGTGCTGCACGAGCTGTAGCCCGTGCGAGTTGAAGATCAGCGTGTAGCCCGCGATGCCCGTCTCGGACTGGTAGGCCTTCGAGAAGCCGCCGTCGATCATCAGCAGCCGTCCGCCCGCCTTGATCGGGCTCTCGCCCTTGCGCGTCTTTACGGGCACGTGTCCCGAGATGATGTGCGACCGCTCCGGGTCGAGATCGAAGGCGGCGAGAATCCGGCGGCACATCTCGGTATCCTCCATGTGCTTGTAGTAGGCCCCCTTCTCCTCGTGCTGGGCCCGCTTGTCCTCGATCAGGTAGCGCTCGAAGGTCGCCATCTTCGACTTGTCGAAGAACGGCGAGTCGGGTCCGCACCACAGGTACCACATGTAGTCGAGCGCCCGCTCGCGGCTCTGCTGTCCGTTGCCGCCGAAGTAGGCCTCGCGCGCCAGCAGGTCGAGCCGGTCGAGCAGCGCACGCCCCGCGTAGGACTTGCCGTCGATCAGTACGCTCTTGAACTCGCCGTCGTCGGTCATCGGGATCGAGGCGTGGTACATCAGGTTCGAGTTGACGGCCAGGTAGATGCTTCCTTTCAGGTAGAGCAGGCGGATGTGCTTCTGCAGCTTGTAGCTGTTCAGGAACGAGGCCTGCAGCGTGCGGATCAGCCGCTCCTCGGCCGGGGTCAGCGCGTAGGGGTTTGCCGGGTCGACCGTCGGGAAGTCCGCGTCGCGGAGCGGGTACTCCTCGCCGTCGAGCCGGATGGTGCCCCGCTTGTAGTCGATCTGCTCGAGCAGCAGCCGCGACGACATGCCGTATTCCGGGTGGCGCTTGATGAGCTGCCCCTCGATCTTGAACTGCAGCACCGTGATGGCCTTGTGCATCTGGCTCGTCAGCAGCGTGTCGCGCTCGTTGCCTCCGGTGTCGGGCATCGACTTGGGCTTGTAGGGCGCGCAGGGAGTGTTGTAGTACTCCATGGCGAAGCGGGCCAGCGGCAGCAGGTTGATGCCGTAGCCGTCCTCCAGCACGTCGAGGTTGTCGTAGCGGGCCGACAGGCGGATGACGTTGGCGATCGAGGCCGTGTTGCCGGCCGCGGCACCCATCCAGAGGATGTCGTGGTTGCCCCACTGGATGTCGTAGCGGTCGTATTGCGCCAGCGTGTCGAGGATGATGTGCGGCCCGGGCCCGCGGTCGAAGATGTCGCCGATGATGTGCAGGCGGTCGATCGTCAGCCGCTGGATCACGTTGCTCATGGCGATGATGAAGGCGTCGGCCCGGCCGATCGCGATGATCGAGTTCAGGATGCCGTTGAAGTAGTTCTGCTTGGAGGAGCCCGGCGAATCCGACTCGTGGAGCAGCTCCTGGATCACGTAGGAGAAGTCGGGCGGCAGCATCTTGCGCACCTTCGAGCGGGTGTACTTCACCGAGACGGCGCGGCACACCTCCGTGAGCTGGTTGAGCGTCACCTTGTACCAGTCGTTCAGGTCGGCTTCGCGCGCCTTGATGAGCCGGAGCTTCTCTTCCGGATAGTAGATCAGCGTGCACAACTCGCTCATCTCCGACTCGCGCAGCGTGTTGTTGAACACCTCGTGCACCTTCTGCCGGATGACCCCCGAGGCGTTCTTCAGCACGTGGCGGAAGGATTCGTACTCCCCGTGGAGGTCCGTCAGGAAGTGTTCGGTCCCCTTCGGGAGGTTCAGGATGGCTTCCAGGTTGATGATCTCGGTGCTTGCATCGGCAATGGTCGGGAACTTCTCGGACAGCAGTCCGAGATACTTCAGGTCGGCGGCGGTGTAGGCCGCATCTGCGGTGGTGCTCATGGACGGTCGCTCTAATTTTTCACTAAAGTAGCGGATATTTCCCAAAGCGCCAAACATTTCCCGCAAAACCAGCGGCGCGGAGACCGTGCCGGATATGTCTATTGCTCCTGTCATCCATCAATCAACACCGCTGGTGACCTTACGGGTATTAGTCGCACTTATTGCCCCTTGTTGGAATGTGAGAGTTCTGCCGGTAATGCTCTGCCGCGGGTGCAGTGTACATGAGGTAGAAATGTTGGAATATGTGGAAAAAATTGTAACTTTGTTAAATACCAGTTCTAAAAAGCATCGAGTAATGATACCTCAGTTTGAACAGATTAGGATACAGGCGCTGAAAACCTTGAAGTCGGGTGCAGTTATGAGAGCTAAGGATTTCCGGGCTCCATTGGCAGAATATTTCCATTTGACAGATGAAGAGATGAATGCATGGTATCCATCGGGTAATGGAGAAATATTTTTGGACCGTATATCTTGGGCTTTGTCTTATCTATTCATTGCCGGTTTAGTTGAAAAGCCCAAACGAGGAGACTATAAAATTAGCAGTAAGGGTTTGTCTATGCTAGAATCGTGTTCCGATGAACAGATAAGTGAGTATATTAAGACAGCTGTCAGCGCCCGAACTCCGAAGAAGGAGTCTAAAATTAAAGATACATTAGAAGTGACATTGGATGCCACCGGAGAGAATGAACCGACACCTCAAGAGCGGTTATATAATTCGTATGATAATATAAAGCAATCCATTCAGTCGGAGATTCTTGCAACAATACTCGGTAAAAAGCCCCAGGAATTCGAGCGATTGGTTGTGAGACTGCTTCAAGCAATGGGATATGGCGGAGAGGTGAAAAATTCAGGGATTGTTACAAAATTATCTAATGATGGAGGCATCGATGGTATTATAAAAGAAGATATTCTTGGCTTTAATCATATTTCTATTCAGGCCAAGCGCTATGCGTTGGGTAATAATGTCGGACGTAACGAGGTGCAGAGTTTTGTGGGTGCTGTGGCGGGGAGTTCATCTAAAAAAGGTGTTTTTATCACTACGTCAGATTTTACAAAGGGAGCTATAGATTATGTGGATAGTTTGAATGGATCGCCTACTGTAATTTTAATTAATGGCCATCAATTAACAGAGTATATATATGATTTTGGGTTGGGCCTTCAGACCGAGATGACCTTCAAGGTGATGAAAATGGATAGCGATTATTGGGACTCAATGGGGGATGACAAATGACAATTCTGTCTCTTTGTTCTAAATGTTTGTAGTTAGTTGCGACTGTTTCCGGAAATTCATTTCTCGATGCCGGGAAAGAATGTATGTTCTGTGTATTGTAACATAAAATAGAGCCAAAGGAAGGCTCACTATAAAAAGCGACAAAATCATTTGCCGCTTTTTTCGTGGCCCGGTTCTTTTGGAAACAGGCAGGGTATCGGTTCGGGGTTCGATCGTGGATAGGGCTTTCCTCTCCTGATACTGTGTTGCGTTTGGAGGAAACTTGATTTTTCTTATCTCTTGTTCCGGTGCTTTTTCAAGACCTCTTCTCTGGATTCAAAGTGCTGTTTGCCCGACAAGGCCCGTTCTTCGGCTTTGCGCTGTCGGATGTGTCCGACCCAATCCGGTGCAATTTCAATCGAGACAATCCAGACAACCTGCATGAAGCAGTACAGCAGCGTTTGCGTGGAAAACGAATAGTGTGTTTCGGCCGGGAACAGTCCGTTGTAGGTTGCCAAAGGGACGAATGCATTGACGATCAGCATCAAGGCCTCCGTTTCCCGTTGCCGGCGCGTATATCCGAGGTGTTTCCAGGCGATCAGAATTAAAAGCACGTTGACCCCGAGCAATGTCCAGACGATTGGCCACGGTTTGATAACCGCCTCCGGCTGCGAGTTTGCGATGAACCAGGCCGGAATAACCGGAGCCAGTCCGTTGATCAGCAGCGTGAAAACCTTGAAAGCCATTGTGAAGATCGGTTCGTTCTCGATACTTCAAATTTAGGCAAACATTTCGGATTCTCCTATTGCTTGTGAAAATTATTTTGATACCAATTTTTCTGATTGGCAAATAGTTTGTCGTTCATTTGTGTTGATTCCAAGCATTGCGCAGCGGTGGTTTTTTCTCTTGTCTTGAATTTTTTTTATGCAAAATATTTGCAATTGCAAATTATTCGCATTATGTTTGCGCCAGAGAAAGGAACAAAACGATGAACAACGAAGGAGTGCAAAGAATCAAGGAGGCGGGGCTGAAGCTGACCCCGCAGCGCCGCGAGGTCTACAAGGCGATGCAGGAGCTGCGCCACGCCACGGTGGAGGATATCATCGAACGGGTCCAGTCCCGCAATAGGGAGGTGACCGTTTCGACCATCTATCGGATTTTGGACAGCTTCCGTTCGGCAAACATTTTGTCGTTCATCTATCACC
>UQUQ01000041.1 GCA_900544265.1 uncultured Alistipes sp. | reverse complement strand
CCGTTGATGACGATGGCCAGCGTCGCGCCGTGCGTCAGGCCGTGCAGCGCCGTCAGCTCGTGGCCGATCATGTGCGTCGCCCAGTCCTGCGTCACACCCATGGCAATCATGTCGTTGAGCGCCAGCGTGGCCGAAAGCATGTACTCCGACATGGTGTCGTAATCACGCTCCTCGCCCAGTGCCTTCGGGGCCACCTCGATGACCGTGTGGAGGATACCCTCGGCCCAGCGGTCCATCAGGCGCGACTGCCCGGGCGTGGTCATGTACTGCTCGAGCACATGCACGAAGGTGTCGGCCAGTCCGCAGGCGATCTGCCGCTTGGGCAGCGTGAAGAGCGTCTCGGGATCGAGCACCGAGAAGACGGGATAGTTGCCGTAGAAGGCGTACTTCTCCTGCGTCTCGTAGCGCGAAATGACGGCTCCGGAGTTCATCTCCGAGCCCGTGGCGGCCATCGTGAGCACCGAGGCGAAGGGAACGCCGCAGGCGGCGCGGCCCTTGAGGACGATCTCCCACGGGTCACCGTCGTAGAGCAGCCCGGCGGCGATGAGCTTCGTGCCGTCGATCACCGAACCGCCGCCCACGGCCAGCAGGAAGTCGACGCCCTGCTCCTTGCCCTGAGCCACGGCCTTGCGCAGTGTCTCGACAGAAGGGTTGGGCTCGATGCCCCAGAATTCGGTCCAGGTACGCCCCTCGAGGGCACGCACGACCTGGTCGTAGACGCCGTTGCGGCGGGCGCTGCCGCCGCCGAAGGTAATCATGAGGTGTTTGTCGGCCGGAATCAGCTCGCCGAGCCGGGCGATCTGTCCCTTTCCGAAGACGAGCTTCGTCGGATTGCAATAGATAAAGTTGTTCATACGAAGAGGTATTGAAACAGTCGGTAAATTCAATGGACACTCCAAAATTAATAAAAAAGAGGCGTATCGGCAACTGCCACGACCGCCGGGAAGCGGAAATCGCGTGACCAAACACCCCGGAGCCGCCCGAGCCGGAACCGAAACGGGAATCAGGGCCGGCAGCGCCGTGCACGGACAGTACGGGCCGCCGGAAAGAAAAAAACGATGAAGCTGCCCGAGGCAACTCCATCGTTTTTGTCAACCGCTTGTCGCGGCCGTTAGAAATACTTGCCGCGCAGGTCCTGAATATCGGCCATCTGCTGCACGGCCTGCAGAGCGTACTGCTGAACCATACCTTCCGCCATGGCCTGGGCGCGCACCTGCTCACCCTCCTCGGTCTGCTTCTCGGCGGTGGTGATGTCGTCCACCTCGAAGACATAGACTCCCGAGAGCCCCTTGACGGGACCGGCCACCGCACCCTTCTCCGTCGTCGAGGCGATGGCGCCGACCAGACGGGGCTCGATACCCGGGCCGTTGATATAGAACGACGCGGCGGTCACACCCTCGAAGTCTGCCACCTCGGAACCTAGGCTGGCGGCCTGCTCGTCGAGCGTCGTACCCGAGAGGTTCTTGACGATGTAGTCGTATTTCTTGTCACGCATCACCTGCGAACGAACCTGCGCCGAGACCTTCTGCAGCGAAGCATACTCGTCGTCGTCGATGCCCGTCAGGATGGCGATCACGTAGTCGTCGCCGACATTGAAGATCTTGGACATCTCGCCCACCTTGGCGCCGTATGCCCAGCGGGCCACCTCACGCGAATCTTCCAGTCCGCGGATCGTCCGCTCGCCCTGCGTAAGCGTTGCCACGCGCGGCGTGATGGCCGCTGCGGAAGCCGCCTCGGCGAAGGCGTCGGCCGAGCCCTTGGCATTGACCGAGAAGCTGCCGGCCTGGTTGTGCACGTCGCGGCGCGTAGCCTCCGATGCGCGCACGGGATAGGTGATCGAGGCTACCTGCACGTGCTTCGAGGGCTTCGTCGCACGGTATACCTGCATGAGCTGGATGGCATCGCCCGAAGCGATCTTCACGATGTCGCCCTGGCGGGCACCCGCCAACGCCTCGGCGAACTCGCCCGTGAAGGCCGAGAAGGGCAGCACGCCCACCTCGCCGCCGTTGGCGGCCGTAGCGTCGTAAACCGAATACTGCGAGGCGGCCTGCGCGAAGTCGCCGCCCTGACGGAGCGCCGTCAGCAGGCTGTCGGCCAGCTTCTCCTCCGTATAGGGGAGCACAATGTGGCGGATGCCGAGCGAATCGGGCACGGTCTTCGTGTCGAGCGCACGCGACATCGTCCACTCGTTGTTCTTCAGCACGGGACCGTAGGCGCGGCCGGCCATCAGGGCCTCGGCCTCCTCGTCCGTAAGCTGGGCGGCCGAGACGTAGTTCTCGGCAATATGGCCGTTGCGGTTGCCGCGCACGAAGGTGCGCAGGTCCTCGGCGGCAACGAACCCTTCGCCGACCTCGCGGGCCTGCTTCTCAAGGGCCTGCATGTCGCCGTCCGTGGGCGACACCTCGAAGACCACATACGACAGCGAACGCGACGGCAGCTGCTTGAACTGATCCTTGTGGCTCTCGTAGTAGGCCTTCAGATCGCTCTCCGATACCGTGATGAGCGAATCGGGCACCGTGGCGTACTTCTTGCCGGCCCACTTGCCCGAGAAGGTCTCGTTGGCGGCCTTCACGCCGTTGGCCACCTCCAGCGCGTTGACATACGCACCGCCGCGCACCAGCCCGACATACTTCTGCAGCAGCCGCTCCAGCCGCGCCTGCTCGTTGAGCTGCGTCCAGGCCTGCTGCGCCTCGGGCGTCGTGGCCCGGGCGAGGAAGTCGCTCACGGCCGCCACGTTGTACTGTCCCGTGCGGGGATCGGCAAAGGCGTTGTAGAACGACTGCGACATGTGCTCGCCGCTGATCATGGCCGCACGCTCGGGCTCCGTCACGCGCAGGCCTATCTTCTCGAAACCGGGCTCCAGCACGTGCTTGGCGATAAGCGACTGCCAGACGGCATTGGCCAGCATGGCCGCCTGCTGCTCGTCGCTCTCCTGCGCACCGCTCTGCGCCTTGACCCGTTCGTACTGCTCGTAGTACTCCGAATAGTTGATCTTGTCACCGTCGATGACGCCGACCTTCGGATCGTTGCCCGAGAATCCCATCTCGGTCTTCAGAGAGAGGATGAATGCCAAGAGGGCCAGTGCGATGATAATCGACAGCACCACGCCGAACTTGGTTCGTAAAGTGTTTAAACTTGCCATATAAACTTGAATTATTCGTATAGTTTCAAATTAGCAGTCAAAGGTAGTAAATTATTCGGAATAGACCGTATGATTCCCGCAAAAATTCTCATACCTTCCTGACGCGCGCCAGCTCTATGCGCGAGCGCGTCGTGCGGAGGATTTTCAACTGGAGATTCCCGATCAGCAGCGTCTCGCCCGCCGCCGGAATGCCCTCGTAATTGTAGAGGATGAAACCGGCGAGCGTCTCGTATTCGCGGCTCTCCTCGATGCCCAGGCCGTACTTCTCGTTCAGGTACTTCACCTCCAGACGGCACGAGAGGACGTATTCGTCGGGACCCACCTGCTTCTCGATCAGGTCGTCGACGTCGTGCTCGTCCTCGATCTCGCCGAAGATCTGCTCCAGCACGTCCTCCAGCGAGATGATGCCCGACGTGCCGCCGAACTCGTCGATCACGACGGCAATGTTCGAGCGGTGCTTGATGAAGTTTTCGAGCACGGACTGCAGGGGCATCGTCTCGGCCACGAAGTTGACCTGCATCAGCACGTCGGCAATCCGCGCCGGACGGGTGAAGAGGCTCTTGGAGTTGACATACCCGATGATGTTGTCGATGTTGTGGCGCCAGACGAAAATGCGCGAATACTTCGACTCGACGAAGCGGCCGGTCAGCTGCTCGATCGACGTCGAATCGATGTCCACGGCCTCGATGTCCACGCGCGGAACCATGCAGTCGCGCACGCGCAGGTCGGCGAAGTCCAACGCATTCTGGAAGAGCTTGAGTTCGTTGTCGGCCTCGGGGCCCGGTTCGGCGTTACCCGAGTCGAGCAGTGCCGCAAGGTCCTCGCGGCTGAAGTTCGTCGAGAGGGTCTTCACCTCGACCCGGCGGCCGAACAGCCGCAGGATGCCGTGCGAGAGCAGCGTCGTGAAGCGCGCGACGGGATAAAGCAGCAGGTAGAAGAAGTAGATGACCGGCGCCAGCGCCCGGTAGTAGAAGTTCGGATCGCTGCGGAAGATCGACTTGGGCAGAAACTCCGCGACGAAGATGATGATGACGGTCGATACGGCCGTGTCGATGGCCACCGAGCCGCCGTTGGCCAGGTTGTCCCACCCCAGCGTTTCGTAGAGCGAGCGCAGCAGCAGCGACATCGAGAGCGAATAGACGACCAGCGCGATGTTGTTGCCCACGAGAATCGTCGTGAGGTACTGTCCGGGGTTGCGCGAAAAGATCTCGGCTATCGAGTCGAACAGGCGGCTCTGCTTGCGGTCGATCTCCAGCTTGAGGCGGTTCTTGCTCGTGAAGGCAATCTCCATGCCCGAGAAGAAGGCGGACAGGAGCAGCATCACGACAATCAGTATGATCGTTGTCAGCATGGTTATTCGCCGGTTTGGGTATCGGGACGCTCCGACCCGGAGGCTGCCGGGGCTGCGGAAGAGATCGGGGCCGCAGAGGCGTCCTGGGAAGACGCCGGAGCCGGTTGCGGGGCCGACGAGCCGGCCGAAGCGGAGGAGGCGGAAGCAGCCGCAGGGGCTGCGGGCGCCGGCGATGGGTTCGGGTCGGCCGAAGCCGGCGAAGTCATCGGCGACACTGCCGGGGCGGCCTTTCCGGTCTGCATCTGCGCCTCCTGCATGCGCTGCGACTTCATCCGCTGCATCTGCTGCATGCGCCGCACCTCGGGACGCACGCCATCGTCCGACTCGCCCGCGCGCGCCGGAGCGGTGAAGCGTCCGGAGACGGGCGACGGCGGCAAGGCGGCGTCATCCGTCGGGCGCGGAGCCGCCGGACGGACATCGCGGGAGACCGTACCGGCGGATCGCCGCGACAACGCACCGTCGGACGGTGCACGCTGCGTGCGCGGCGCGGCGGCGCGTTCGTCCGGATCGGGCGGCACGGGCCGCGCGGACTCCTCCGACGAGGTGGAGTCGGTTCGCTCCGAGGGTTTGACCTGGACCTCCAGGCGCCCCTTCGAGCGGCGGAAGCGCCAGTCGTTGAACTCCTCGTCGGACTCGAAGCCCTCGCCGACGACATCCTGGCGTCCGCCGCGCTGCACGATGCGCGAATCGACGTTGGAATAGATGCGCCGCGTCCGGGCGTTCCAGAAGAGCTGCTGCGTATAGAGCGTCGTGCCGTCGGCCTTCTCGACCACGACATTGCCCTTCGCCTCCCACAGTTCGCGTTCGCCGTAGTAGATGGCGTAGTTGGCCGTCAGCACGGAGTTGACCGTCGAGAGCGAATCATCCTTGTAGGTGGTGATCTTCACCCCCTTGCGGAACTCGCGATAGGGTTCGCTCGCCTGCGAATATCCCTCCAGCAGCGGCGTTTCAAAGATGTAGGAGCGGCGGCCGTTCTGCGACATGACGACCGTCAGGTCCTCGCAGTATTCGGTCATCAGCGCCGGATCGTCGGGGGCCTCTGCCCCGGCCGAAGCATCCTCGCAGGAGAATAGCAAGATAGCACTCCCCGCAAGGGAGAGTGCTACCATAGCGTATCGGGCTACGAGTCTTTTCATATCCGGATACGGAGACTGAAACTACCGCGGACGCACGACGGTCTGGATACCGGCGGCCGTACCGCAGGTCACCGTATAGCGGCTGCCCTCCTGCAACTCGTTGAAGAAGCACTCCTCGGAGGTCGGGAAGCGGTTGCGGTAGGAGGTAAGCATCGCCTTGGCCGACGGCAGGTACTTGTCGCTGTCGGGGTTGCTCGGCAGCAGTTCGACGGCCTTGGCCATCGTGTCGTAGGCTACCCAGAAGGCGGCCTGGCAGGCGAAGCTGCTGTCGGCAGCGGCCGACAGACCGTAGCACTGACCCAGCACATAGTAGGGCACGCCGTCCTCGGGATTCAGACTGCGGGCCTCGCGTGCGGCGGAAGCTGCGGCGCTGAGGTTGTTGGCGACGAGCTGAACCAGTGCGATGCGCACGTAGAGCTTCTGCCGTGTGACGTTGTCCTGCTCGACGGCCAGTGCCTCATTCAGATACTGGATGGCCTTGGCGTAGTCGCCCTTGTTCTGGAAGGCCTGTGCCAGCATGAGGGCCGTGTTCGACGACGGAGACATGGCGTAATACTTTTCGGAGATGGCCAGATAGAAGTCGCTGTCACAGTTCTCGCGCGACATCAGACCCACGGCCTGTGCCAGCAGCGTCTCATCGTCGGGTGCGGCCTCGAGCTTCGCCTTGAAGAGCTTTTCGAGGTTCTCGCAGCTGGCGGCGCCGCTCAGACCGAAGAAGGTGTCGACCTGCTGACGGTACTCGGCAGCCTCGGGGTGCTTCTCGAAGATGGCATCCAGCCGCTCGTACTCGGAGATCAGCTCGTCGGGCATCACCTCGTCGGTGTTCTTGTAGTCCTCGCAGAGATTCGAGAAGTAGGCAACGAGCGTCTCGGGATCGGTGTTGTCGCCTCCGGCCTCGATGGCGGCACGGAACGCCTCACGGATGGCCGCACGATCCGACGGCTTGTAGGTCAGCACCTCGCGGGCCTTCTGGTCGAGGATGTAGGCGGTGCCACGCTTCGGATGATCACCGAAATACTTGGCGCGCAGGTCGTACATGAGCAGCAGCGAGTCGACATACACGGCCTTCTCCTCGAGGCTTCTGGCGCGGTTGATCTTGTTCTTGTAGACGATGGCGCCGCGCTGGTAGATCGACTCCTGCACGGCGGGGCAGTGGTCGATCAGCTCCTTGAGGTAGTGTGCGGCGGCGTTGTAGTCGCGGTTGTCGCACGACTCCTTGAGGAAGTTGCTGTTGAGGATGTTGCGCTCGCGCTCCTCGGGCGTGTCGCCCCACTTTGCGAACTGCGGGGAGCTGAAGTCCTGTGCCATCGTTGCGGCAGCCAAAAGCGAGAATGCCGCGGAGAGCAGAAATTTAATGTTTTTCATCGGTCAGATTAATTTTTGTTATGTTGTGTCTGTTTCGTTCGGATGATCCGGATCAATCGTACTTGGGCCGCGTGAACCAGTATTCGTTGTTCTCGGCGCCGCCGGCGAAGAGCGTGAAGCCCACGGCGAACTTGAAATACTGCTGACGCACCAGACCGAGCCGTTCGGCGAGGTTGTAGCCGCGGCGGCCGTATTCGATGCCCACGTCGATGGACGAGACGGCAAAGAACTTCACCGGGATGCCGATGCCCGCCGTCACGGCGTACTGCGCGAGCCGGTCGCCGTTGAACGTCTGGTTGTAGTATCCGTAGCGGAATCCGGCCCGGTAGGACCAGCGCCGGAGCGTCCGCCGCACGTCGTAGCGGTTGGGCGTATACTCGATACCGACCTTGACCGTGCTCGTATTCGTATAGCGCACCTCGTAGGAGCGGCGGTCCGCACCGCTGATGCCGGTCCGCACCGCATCCTTGTTGCGTCCGCCCCAGTTCTGGTAGACGTAGTCCACCCCCACGGCCCACTTGGCCGTGCGGTAGAAGACACCGGCCGAGAGCTGATGCGGCAGCACGAGCGCCAGCTGCGTCGTGTCGGCGCGGACGGTCGTGTAGTTCAGGTCGGCGTTGTAGATCCGGCTCGATACGTCGGGACGCAGGTCGCCGCCGAAGTCGAATGCCGCACCGAGGGTCAGCAGCCGCTTCTGATTGAGAATCGGGCTCCACTGCACGCCCACCTGCCCCTTGATGCTCGAGATGCTGTAGTTGTCCGCACCGATCGTCGAGCCGAAGGTGCCCTCGCCCACGATCGACGTCGGCGTCATGACATAGCCGCGGTCGATGTCGCCCCAGTAGTACTGGGCGGCCACACCCACCGAGAAGTTCCGGAAGATCTCCCAGCCCAGGCCGAGCTTCACCTCCGTCACGTCGCCCTCGCCCTGGTAGGTGTACTGCACGGGGCCCACGTCGCCCATGATCGGGTCGCTGAAGTCCTGGTAGAACTTCGTGCGGTAGCCCACCGAACTGTAGGGCGTGAGGCTGAAGCCCAGGCCGAGCCCCTTGGTCACGGGCATCTGGAAGGCGATGTCGTGGAAGTTGAACGTATTGTAGACCGAACGTTTGGCAATGCCCTCGGCCGTCTGCGAATTGTAGTAGTTCTGGCCTTCGAGCCCGAAGCTGAACAGAAAGGTCTTCTGCGGCGCCACGCTGTAGGCGGCGGGATTGAGCAGGTTGACGACCCCGGCATTGCGCACGGCCACGCCCACGCCGCCCATCGAACGCATCACGAGCGTGCCGGGCGTATTCTGTTCACCGATACCGTACATCGTATAGGGCGAGAATGCGTTGATGCTGCTCGTCTGCGCCGCCACCGCCACGGGAACAAGGGCCGCGGCCACAACAAGCAGTCTAATCCAGGTATTCTTCACTTGCATTGTACTCCAAAATTCTCTCCAGCCCGCAATAGACCAGATTACAACTTGCAAATATCGTATTTTTAATTCTTTTCACAAAGTATTTCGCGTCTCCGCCGGTAAAAATTACGCACAAACCGTCGATTTGGGCCTCCATGCGGCGGATATACCCCTCGATTTCAAACGCCACGGAGTTCATCACCCCGCGCGTGACGGCCTCTTCGGTCGTCAGCCCCTGCAGCCCCTCCTCGTCGCTCGGGCGGCAGAGCGGCAGCGCCGCCGTGTGGTCGTGCAGGGCGCCGAAGCGGAGCTGCACGCCGGGCGAGATGCACCCGCCGCGATAGGTGGCGTCGGCCGTCACCAGGTCGATCGTCACGGCCGTGCCGAAGTCGACGATCAGCACGTTGCGACCCGGGAAGAGGACCGTGGCCCCCACGGCGGCGGCCAGCCGGTCGCGGCCCAGCGTCTGCGGCGTCCGGTAGACGTTGCGGATCGGCACGGGCGTCTGCGGCGTGAAGAGCAGCAGCGAGGAGACCCGTTCGCACAGCCACGCCGCCACCTCGGGCATCTCGCCGCGCGTGGAGGAGAGGATCGCCCGCCGCACGCGGCCGCGCTCGAGCAGCCCGGCGACGGCCTCGGGACAAAACGCCCCGTCGGCGTGCTCCTCCACGACGCGCCCCCGCTCCAGAAGGGCCGACTTGACGAGCGTGTTGCCTATGTCGACGATCAGATTCAAATCAGAGCTCCTTGAGGGTTTTCCATGCCTGCTCGACGTCTTTGATATTCCTAACGGTCATGGCGAGCCGATTATTGTGCTGCTTGAGCACAAATCGGTCGGGATGTTGCGTGACATGCCGCAGCATCGTCATGAAGACGTCGCTTTTATAAAAAGGAGAGTTCTCCTCGCCGACGAAGTGGACGATCATCAGTCCGTTCTTGACCTTGACGCGCTCCATGCCCAGGCGGATCGCCTCCCAGCGCAGGCGCACGACGTTGAGCAGCTCCCTGGCGGCGCGCGGCAGCGGACCGAAGCGGTCCTCGAGCCGGGCGGCGAAGGCCTCGAGGGCCTGCTCGTCCTTCGTCGAGTCGAGCTCGCGGTAGAGCTTCAGGCGTTCGGCCTGCTGGGCGACGTAGTCGTCGGGCAGCGAGGCCTCGACCTCGATCTCGATGTGGGCGTCGTCGATGAAGTGCATCTGCTCAACGACCTGCTGCGCCCCCTCGTCGAGGCCGGCGACCTGCAACCCTTCGGCACGCAGCTCGGCAATCGCCTCGTTCATGATCTTCTGGTAGGTCTCGAAGCCGATGTCGGCGATGAAGCCGCTCTGTTCGGCGCCCAGCAGGTTGCCCGCGCCGCGGATGTCGAGGTCCTGCATGGCGATGTTGAAGCCCGAACCGAGGTCCGAAAACTCCTCGATGGCCCGCAGACGCCGCCGCGCATCCGAAGTGAGCAACTCGTCGGGAGGCGTGAGCAGGTAGCAGTAGCCCTTCTGGTTCGAGCGTCCGACGCGGCCGCGCAGCTGGTGCAGGTCGCTCAGGCCGAAGTTCTGGGCGTTGTCGACGATGATCGTATTGGCGTTCGGAATGTCGATGCCGTTCTCGACGATCGTCGTCGAGATCAGCACGTCGAACTCCCCGTAGATGAAGTCCATGACGAGTTTCTCGAGCTGCTCGGGGGGCATCTTGCCGTGGCCCACCCCCACGCGGGCCTTCGGGCAGAGGCGCGTGACCATGCCCTGGAGCATCGGCAGGTCCTCGACGCGGTTGTGGACGAAGTAGACCTGCCCGCCGCGCGCCAGCTCCGTCTCGATGGCGTCGCGCACGATCTCCTCCGAGAAGACGTGCGACTCGGTGAGGATCGGCTGCCGGTTGGGCGGGGGCGTCGAGATGACTGAGAGGTCGCGCGAGCCCATGAGCGAGAATTGCAGCGTCCGCGGGATGGGCGTTGCCGTGAGCGTCAGCGTATCGACCGAGACGCTCATCTCGGTGAGCTTCTCCTTGGCCGCGACGCCGAACTTCTGCTCCTCGTCGATGATGAGCAGCCCCAGGTCGCGGAAGCGGATCTGCTTGCCCAGCATCTTGTGCGTGCCGATGAGGATGTCGATGCGCCCGGCGGCCAGGTCCTCACGGATCTGCGCCACCTCGCGGGCCGTCTTCGTGCGGTTGAGGTATTCGACCCGCACCGGGAAGTCGCGCAGCCGTTCGGTGAAGGAGCGGTAGTGCTGCAGCGCGAGGATCGTCGTCGGCACGAGCACGGCGACCTGCTTGCCGTCGACGGCGGCCTTGAAGGCGGCGCGGATCGCCACCTCGGTCTTGCCGAAACCCACGTCGCCGCAGATGAGCCGGTCCATCGGCTGGTCGGACTCCATGTCGCGCTTCACGGCCGCAGTCGCGGCCTGCTGGTCGGGCGTATCCTCCCAGCGGAACGACGCCTCGAGCTCGTGCTGCAGGTAGCTGTCCGGCGAGAAGGCGTAGCCCTTCGAGGCCTTGCGCTTGGCGTAGAGGGCGATGAGCTGGCGCGAGATGTCCTTGACGGCCTTCTTCGTGGCGTTCTTGAGCTTCTGCCAGGCCCCCGTGCCGAGCTTGTAGACCTTCGGCGGCTCGCCGTCGCCCGACTTGTAGCGCGAGATGCGGTGCAGCGAGTGGACGTTGACGAAGAGCACGTCGCCGTCCTTGTAGACGAGCTTGATCGCCTCGTGCGTCTTGCCGTTCTCGTTGATCTTCACCAGTCCGTCGAAGCGGCCGACGCCGTGGTCGATGTGCACGACGTAGTCGCCCGGGCGCAGCTGGTTGAGCTCGGCGACGGTCATCTGCTCGTCGCGCCGGATCTCGCCGTTGATGCGGTA
>UQUQ01000040.1 GCA_900544265.1 uncultured Alistipes sp. | reverse complement strand
TTTGGCCCGACGGTATTGAAATTCCGAAAATCAACGAAACCGAGGAATAACTATGAAACGGAACTATGATATGAAACGAGGAATCCTTGCATTCCTGATGGTGCTGGGCATGCTCGGCCTTGCGGCCTGCGATGCCGATTCGATAGATACGACACGCGGTGAACTCCCCGACAAGGAGCCGCTGGAGAATACCTATGTGTCAGTTCGCAGTCAGTTTTCACCCGTAGAGCGGTCCGTCGTCTATTTGATGGAGGGTACGGGAACTACATCCGATCCGATGTATTGCCGTCTGAACCGTCCGGCCGAGAAGAATCTGAATATTCAGACTGCTCCGGATGAATCGCAGGTCGAAATCTATAACACCAAATACGGGACTGATTTTCTGACCATGCCGGCCGCCAACATTCAGATTGCCGATGACGGACAAATCTCGATAGCCGCCGGAGAACGAATCTCCGAGAAAATAAAAGTGACATTCAAAGCCGACGGGCTTGAAGCAGGGAAATACCTGGCCCCGATTGTGGTGTCGTCAGACGATGTTGCTATGTCCGATGACGGCGGTATCCTCTATTATGTTGTCAAGGTTCGCAAACCGGAGGTCGGAGATTATGAATTGGACCCTGTCAATACGACGGTATTTTATGTCAATACCTCCGAATATTCACCTTTGCTGGCTGACGTGTGGGTTATCGCAAAAGAAGATTTAATGAATTACGGAGTCCCGAATGTCTGGGAACGAACGTATGGTAATATAGTTAATCTGCGAGTGGTTCAAATTGGATATGACGAAGCAACGGAGCGGGCCATGCTGGTGCTCAACTCGGATATTCGTTACGTTTTGGAACATGCCGATCTGCATATCCGTCCTTTGCAGGACAAGGGCCGCAAGGTCTGCCTTTCGATTGAAGGCGGCAACACCGGATTGGGCTTCTGCAACCTTTCGGATGCGCAGATTGCAGACTTCGTGGCCCAGGTCAAGGCGTGTCTCGAAACCTACGACCTCGATGGCGTCAATCTTTTCGACCGCAATGCCGGTTATGGTGACGTGGAGGGGATGCCCGCCATGAATACCACCTCTTATCCGAAACTCATCAAGGCTCTGCGCGAGGCGATGCCCGACAAACTGCTGACCCTGTCCGATTACGAGGAGCCGACCGAATATTTTTGGGATACCGAGGCAACCGGCGGCATCGAGGTCGGGAAATACCTCGACTATGCATGGTCGGGCTATATGAGCGAGGACGAGGACGTGCAGATTCTTGACCCGTGGGGTCGAATTGACCAAAGTGAGGGCGAAATGAACGGCATGATGTTCCCTGTAAACAATCATCTTCGTAAGCCAATTGCAGGATTGGAACAATCTCAGTATGGAGCATTTGCTGTGCCTTTTTACTCAGCAACCAGTTCATTTAATCTCAATATGATAGGTTTAATGAATCTTTGGGTATGGAGAATGTTAGGCTGGAGTTCTAATAATATCCTTATGTTCGGAGACCTTATTACGAATATTCAAGGAGAATATGAAGGACAATGGAATAACATTATTAGTACAACTCTAATGGTATATGAACCGGACGGTATGGATGGAATGTATGGATATGGGGTATATATTTCTCATAATTCTAATGGAAATGTATTCGACCCAAATACTGCGACTTTGTACTATGGAGACTATGCAAAAGACTGGTAACCACTCAATCGAGTAATTGAGTAAATGGATGGTGCCATCGGGCCCGCGTATCAGATGCGATGCGCGGGCCCTTTTTATCCAGCAGGCCCGGCATCCAGCAGGCCCGGCAGTCGGGATAAAACGACCCCGGCGCCCCTTCAGTCCCGGCGGCCCTTCAGTCCCTTCGCCCCTTCAGCCCCGGCCCCCCCCCATGCCCAAAAACAAAAAACCTGTAAACTCGTGGTTTACAGGTTTCCGGCCTCTTCGCGGCCTTGTCTTGGTGGAGAATACGAGATTCGAACTCGTGACCTCTTGCATGCCATGCAAGCGCTCTAGCCAGCTGAGCTAATCCCCCGTTGCGGATGCAAATATAAGTCATCTTTTTGATTCCTGCAAGCGTCTGCCGAAAATTAGCCGTTTTTTTCTCCCGAACCCCTCCCGCGGGAAAAATCGCCAACCTTTCCGGCCGTTTGTCCATTTCACGGCGTGAGAAAAAGCGCGATCTTTGCATCATGAAAAACAAAACCATCCACAGTGTAAAAACGGTATTCGCAACGGCGATGGCCCTGCTGGTCGGTATGACGGCGTCGGCTCAGGACCGTTCCGAATCGAAAAACGAAACGACCATGAAAGCAATCGAATTGAACGCGGCGGAGTTCCGCAAGCAGATTTACGACTACGAGAAGAATCCCACGGCCTGGAAATACGAGGGCGACCTGCCCGCAGTGATCGACTTCTATGCCACGTGGTGCGGCCCCTGCAAGATGATGGCGCCCGTCATGGAGACGCTGGCGGGCGAGTACGAGGGGCGCGTGCGCATCTACAAGATCGACGTCGACAAGGAGCAGCGGCTCGCGGCCCTGTTCGGCGTGCGGAGCATCCCGACCTTCCTCTTCATCCCGCAATCGGGCGATCCGCAGCATGCGATGGGGGCGATGGACATCTCGCAGATGCGCCGCATCATCGACGAGGTGCTGCTCAAGAAGTAGTCGCGCCCCGGCTGCCCCGGCCGCAACGGTTGACCCAGCGCACCGGCTGGCCGGGCTGGACGACATTCCGACCCCCCCCTCGGCCGCATCGGTGAAATCCGGTGAAAAACGACGAAACGGACCTTTTTCGGGTCCGTTTCGTCGTTTGCGGTGTCTGAATTTTCCGGGTTCGGGAGCCCCTCTCTTCGTGAGTGTGGAACTGCCCCCTCCGCTCGTGCGGCGGCGCGGAATTACTCGACCTCCCAGGTCTCGCCCGAGTGGAGCAGCTCGTCCACCGAGTGGATCTTGCTGGCGGCCTTCACCTCCTCGACCTGCCGTTCGACGGCCAGGTCGTAGACGGCGTCGTCCTCGACGGCGCGGATCACGCCGAGTGCCACCGGATAGTCGGGGTACTTCATCGCGGCGAGCATCACGTGCAGCGTCGTGTCGCGCTCGTGGGCGTCGTGCGTCAGGATGTCGTCGAGCGTGTAGCCGTCCTGACCGACGGTCACGACCTTGAGCTTCATGTTCTCGAAGACGAGGCCCTTCTCCCGGTTGGCGCCGAAGAGCATCTTCTCGCCGTGGCGCAGCGTGATCGTGTGCTCGGCGCGCGTGGCCTTGTCACCGGCGTAGGCCGCATGGGTCTTGTCGTTGAAGATCACGCAGTTCTGAAGCACCTCGACCACCGACATGCCCTTGTGCATCGCGGCGGCCACGAAGCACTCCTTCGAGAGGTTGACCTCCATGTCGACCGAGCGGGCAAAGAACGTGCCCTTGGCGCCGATGACCAGCTCGCCCGGGTTGAAGGGCTTCTCGACCGTGCCGTAGGGCGAGGTCTTGGTGATCTTGCCCAGCTTCGAGGTGGGGGAGTACTGTCCCTTGGTCAGGCCGTAGATCTCGTTGTTGAAGAGGACGACGTTCAGGTCGACGTTGCGGCGGATGGCGTGGATGAAGTGGTTGCCGCCGATGGCCAGCGAGTCGCCGTCACCGGTCGTCACCCAGACCGCGAGGCGCGGGTTGGCCACCTTGACGCCCGTTGCCACGGCGTTGGCGCGGCCGTGGATCGAGTGGAAGCCGAAGGTCTTCATGTAGTAGATGAAGCGCGACGAGCAGCCGATGCCCGATACGAACGTGAAGAGGTTGTGGGGCGTGTCGGTGCGGTCGGCAATCTCGGGCAGTGCGCGCTGCACGGCGTTCAGGATGGCGTGGTCGCCGCAGCCGGGGCACCAGCGTACCTCCTGGTCGCTTTTGAAATCCGCAGGGGTGTATTTGAAGTCTGCCATGGCGTTATTTCAATAAGGATTCAAATTTGTCGCGAAGCTCGACCACCGTGAAGGGCTGGCCTTCGCACTTGTTGTACTGTTCGTAGTGGAACTCCTGCAGCGAGGAGCGCAGGTAGGAGGCAAACTGCCCTTCGTTGAGCTCGCAGACGACGATGCGGCGGAAGCGGGCGAAGATCTCGCGCACGCCGCGCGGCAGCGGGTTGATGTAGTTGAAGTGGCAGAGCGAGACGCGCTTGCCTTCGGCGCGCAGTTCGTCGACGGCATTCTGGAGGTGTCCGCGCGTGCCGCCCCAGCCGACAACCAGCAGGTCACCCTCGGGATCGCCGTAGACCGTCTGCACGGGGATATCCTCGGCGACGCGGGCCACCTTCGCGGCACGCGTGTTGACCATCTTCTGGTGGTTGGCCGGATCGTGCGAGATCGAACCCTTGATGCTGTCCTTCTCCAGACCGCCCACGCGGTGCTCGAGCCCCGTCTTGCCGGGGAAGGCCCAGCCGCGCACGAGCTTCTCGTTGCGCACGTAGGGCATGAAGCCGCCTTCGGGGGCCTCGTCGACGATCGGCGGGCAGATTGTCGGGTAGTCCTTCATCGAGGGGATGCGCCACGGTTCGGAGCCGTTGGCGATGAAGCCGTCGGTGAGCAGCACGACGGGCGTCATGTGCTCCATGGCCAGACGTCCCGCCTCGAAGGCGTAGTGGAAGCAGTCGCTCGGCGACGAGGCGGCCACGACGATCACCGGGCACTCGCCGTTGCGGCCGTAGAGGGCCTGCAGCAGGTCGCTCTGCTCGGTCTTGGTCGGCAGACCCGTCGAGGGGCCGCCGCGCTGTACGTCGACGACAACGAGCGGCAGCTCGGTCATGACGGCCAGGCCCAGCGCCTCGCTCTTGAGCGAAAGACCCGGTCCCGAGGTGGTCGTCACGGCGAAGTTGCCGGCGTAGGCGGCGCCGATGGCCGTGCAGATGCCGGCGATCTCATCCTCGGCCTGCACGGTCTTCACGCCGAGGTCCTTGCGCTTGGCCAGCTCCTCGAGGATGACCGTCGCCGGGGTGATGGGGTACGAACCGCAGAAGAGTGGCAGCCCGGCCTTCTCGGCGGCGGCGCACAGTCCCCATGCCGTGGCGACGTTGCCGCTGATGGAGCGGTAGGTGCCCTTTTCGAGCTTGGCCGGCGCCACGCGGTAGTTGTTGGCGAACTGGTGGGTGTTGGCCGCATAGTTGTATCCCGCGTCGATCGCCAGTTTGTTGGCGGCGGCGATGGCGGGGTTCTTTTTGGCGAATTTCGTTTCGAGGTACTTGTAGGCGTGGTCCTCGGGACGTTCGAAGAGCCAGAAACAGATGCCCAGGGCAAACATGTTCTTGCACTTGACGATGGCCCGGTTGTCGAGTCCCGTCTCCTTGAGCGCCTCGCGCGTCATGGTGGTGATGTCGGGGATGACGACGTTGTACTCGTCGAGCTTGAGCTCGGCAATGGGGTCCGTCGTGGCGAATCCGGCCTTCTTGAGGTGCTCCTCGGTGAGCGAGTCCCCGTCGAGGATCACCGTGGCGCCGGGCTTGAGCCATTTGCGGTTGGCCTTCAGGGCCGCGGGGTTCATGGCCACCAGCACATCGCAGTAGTCGCCGGGATTGAGTTCGCGGCGGTTGCCGAAATGGACCTGGAATCCCGAGACGCCCGCGACGGTTCCCTGCGGGGCCCGGATTTCGGCGGGGTAGTCGGGGAAGGTCGAGATGCCGTTTCCCAGCAGCGCCGAAGTGTCGGAGAAGAGCGTGCCCGTGAGCTGCATGCCGTCGCCCGAGTCGCCCGAGAAGCGAATCACGACGTCCTGCAACTCCCGCACCATGTTTTCGTTCATGTTAGTTTTGGGTTTGGTTTTAAAAACGATAACACAAATATATGAATTTATTGTTATATTGCTAACAAAACGCAAAAAATTTTAATGGATTGAAACTTTTTGTGCCGTTTTTTCTTCCGGTGCAGCTGTCGCGGCAGGTTGCGGACGATTGTCCGGTGCCGTGTCTGTATGAATAGGTGGGGGAGAGGTGTTCCGCTCGGGCGCAAGTGTGGCCGATACGGGTGCGGGAACTTTCGGAATTTGGTAGTTTCGCAGCGAAGATTTATCTTTGCCGTCGCAAAAATTCTGAACCATGCGATTCTCGGGTGGACATATCTATTTCGGAGCACGGTGCGTCGTGGCGCGCGCCTTCACGCTCGTGCATGTTCACTGGTTCAGCGGCTTTATCTGACTGACGTAGCCGTCCGCTGCCGCATTCCCCTCGGGTTGCGGCGGCTTCCTCCTTTCAATTCATTCATTTTGTTTCACGGCCGCTTTGAGTGTCTGCGGTCCGGGGCGGATTGCGCTGCGCCCGGCGGTCTCAAAAAGTCAGTCAACCATGTTCCGCATACTGTTGTTTCTGTTGTCGGGAATCGGTGCAGGGTATCTGCTGCGCCGCCGTCCCGTCGCACGGCTCTCGGGTTATGGCACCCGTGCGGCCGTCGTCGCCCTGCTCTTCGTCTTCGGAGCCTCGATCGGCGCGAACCGCGAGCTCATCGCGTCGCTCTCGCGTTTCGGCCTGCAGGCCGTGGCCTTCGCTCTGCTGGGCGTAGCCGGAAGTCTCTGTGCCGTGCGCGTTGCACGGCGTCTGCTTACTCGGAAAGGAGGTGCGCGATGAAGGGGATGAAGGAGTCGCTGCCCGTATTCGCAGCCTTTCTTGCGGGGCTTCTTTTCGGCGCCGGGGGCCTCGTGCCGTCGTGGCTGCTCGCTCCGTGGCTGCCCATGGCGTTGCTCTCCGTGCTGGTCTTCCTGGCCGGCGTGGGGCTCGGGGCCGGGGATGACCTGCCGCAGCTGCTGCGCGGCTTCCACCTGCGGATGCTGCTTCTGCCGCTCTGCACCGTCGTCGGATCGCTGCTCTTCTCGGCTGCCGGGGTGTGGCTCTTTGCCGGGCGGGGGCTGACCGACTGCCTGGCTGTCGGCAGCGGATTCGGCTACTATTCGCTTTCCTCGGTGCTCATCGCCGAGATGAAGAGCGCGACGCTCGGGGCGGACGGCGCCGCCGAGCTGGCGACCGTCGCTCTCGTGGCCAATGTCGCCCGTGAGATGATCGCGCTGCTCTTCCTGCCGCTCTTCGCCCGCTGGGGCGGGCGGCTCGCCCCGATCTCGGTGGCCGGGATCAACTCGATGGATGTCTGTCTGCCGATGATCGTCCGCTGCACGGGCGACCGGCAGGTCGTGCCGCAGGCGCTGCTGCACGGGGTCGTGCTCGAAGTGAGCGTCCCGGTGCTGATCGCGGCCTTCTGCTGATCTGCGGGGGCAGAGCCTCTCTCCGCGTGCGCCTCTCTCCGCGTGCGCCTCTCTCCGCGTGCGCCTCTCTCCGCGTGCGCCTCTCTCCGCGTGCGCCTCTCTCCGCGTGCGCCGTTTGCCGGCAAGACCGCTGCGTATACGAAAATGCCGGGGCCCGTTGCGGGTCCCGGCATTCGTTTGTCGGCGGGCGACGATTATTTCGGCTGCTTGCCGATGTAGGCCAGAATACCGCCGTCGACGTAGAGAATGTGGCCGTTGACGAAGTCCGAAGCGTCCGATGCGAGGAAGACGGCCGGACCCATCAGGTCTTCGGGCGTGCCCCAGCGGGCAGCCGGCGTCTTTGCTACGATGAACGAGTCGAACGGGTGGCGCGAACCGTCTGCCTGACGCTCGCGCAGCGGTGCGGTCTGCGGCGTGGCGATGTAGCCCGGGCCAATACCGTTGCACTGGATGTTGTACTCGCCGTACTCCGAGGCGATGTTGCGCGTGAGCATCTTCAGACCGCCCTTCGCTGCGGCATAGGCCGATACGGTCTCGCGGCCCAGCTCCGACATCATCGAGCAGATGTTGATGATCTTGCCGTGGCCCTTCTTGATCATCGACGGAATGACAGCCTTCGATACGATGAACGGACCGTTGAGGTCGATGTCGATCACCTGGCGGAACTCGGCGGCGGTCATCTCCGTCATCGGGATGCGCTTGATGATGCCGGCGTTGTTGACCAGAATGTCGATTACGCCGACCTCCTTCTCGATCTGTGCGACCATGGCGTTGACCTGCTCCTCGTTCGTGACGTCGCAGACATAGCCCTTGGCCTCGATGCCCTCGGCCTTGTAGGCTGCCAGACCCTTGTCGACGAGCTCCTGCTTGATGTCGTTGAAGACGATCTTGGCGCCCTGCTGTGCGAAGGCCGTAGCCAGCGCGAATCCGATGCCGTAAGATGCACCCGTTACGAGTGCGACCTTACCTTCCAATGAAAAGTTTACCATAGGTGTATTGATTTAGAATCGGTTTATTTCAAATCGGTGATTTTCGAGAAGTCCTGGTCTCCGTAGTCGAGGTTCTCGCCGCCCATGCCCCAGATGAAGGTGTAGTTGTGCGTGGCGGCGGCGCTGTGGATCGACCATTCGGGCGAGAGGACCGCCTGATCGCCCTTCATCCAGATGTGGCGCGTCTCGTCGACCTGGCCCATGAAGTGGCAGACGGCCTGATCGTCGGGCACCTCGAAGTAGAAGTAGGCCTCCATGCGGCGCGAGTGCACGTGGGCCGGCATCGTGTTCCAGACGCTGCCCGGACGCAGCTCGGTCATGCCCATCTGCAGCTGGCAGGTCGGCAGCACCTGCGTGACGATCATCTTGTTGATGTCGCGGTCGTTCGAGTACTCGAGCGAACCCATGTGCGCCACCACGGCGTCGGCCTTCGTGACCTTCTTGTCGGGGTAGTTGCGGTGGGCCGTCACGGAGTTGAAGTAGAACTTGGCGGGGTGTGCGGCGTCGAGGCTCTCGAAGGTCACCTCGCGGTCGCCCGAGCCGAGGTAGAGCGCCTCCTTGTAGTCGAGCTCATAGACGGCGTCGCCGGCCTTTACGCGGCCCTTGCCGCCGACGTTGAAGATACCCATCTCGCGGCGCGTGAGGAAGTAGGGGGCCTTCAGCGGGTCGATGGCCTCGAGCTTGAGCGCCTCCTTGACCGGCATGGCGCCGCCAACGACCATGCGGTCGTACATCGAGTAGACCATGTTGACCTCGTCGGCCGCAAAGACCTTCTCGATGAGGAAATCGCGGCGCAGACGCGCCGTGTCGTAGTGCTTCGCATCCTCGGGATGCGCTGCATAGCGGATTTCGTAGTTGGTTTTCATTGTGTTATGGAGTTTTGTCTTTTGGTTGTTCCTGTTCCCGAAAATTGGCTAACCAATTTTACATTCGCAAAGATAAAAAAAAATTCCGAATTGCGCATGCAAATTCGGAATTAATTTACGGTCCGGGGCCTGGTGTCGTCCAACCGCTCCAAGAGGGCGGTTGCGGTTGCATTTGGCCGCTCCGCAGGGGGCCTTGCCGGTCGGCAGCCACCTGATTCCTTATATATAAATGTGTCGGCCGGAGAGGAGGGACCTGTCCGAAGTTTGGGTCGGACGTGCTGCCTGCCGTTGTGCCGTGCCCGTGCCCGGCGTCACCGCATGGAGTTCATGCGGATGCTCGCCTTCACGAGCGCCAGGGCCCGGATGCGCGACATGGCCACCTCCTTGTCGGCGTGGTGGGGGTTCTGGCTCACGAGCTTGACGTAACCCTCGCGGTCGGACTTCTGGATGTACTTGACGGTGACGTACTCCTCGCCGTCGATGTCGATCGAGAGCAGGTACATGTCGCCCCAGAAGATGTCGTTCAGGTCGTGCAGCTGCTTGTAGAGCACGATGTCGCCGCTCTTGAGCAGCGGGTACATCGAGTCGCCGACGACGTAGATCGCCCCGTCGCACTTCGGCAGGTTGGGGATGTGGATGAAGTTCACGGGCTTGGCCTGCGTGCGGTCCGTGAAGAGCGGCACGAGCCCTGCGGTCCCCTCGATCGAGTAGAGGGGTACGCTCTGCAGCGGCACCGAATTGTCCGTGCGGTGCATGTAGGCCGTCAGGTCGGGTTCGGCGTTGAACATCTCGCCCTCGCCCGTCTCGAGCCACTCGGGGTTGACGTTCAATTCCTGAACCAGAATGTTCCGGTTGCGGGCCGACAGTCCCGCCTTGCCCGTCTCGATCATCGAAAGCGCCGCCTTGCCGATGCCAAGTCGCTGTGCGAGTTGCTCCTGCGTCATGCCGAGCTGTTTGCGTATCATTTTTACCCGTTCGTTCATGATTTTCTATTGGAAAAATTTATATAAAATATTTGAACTTTTCGGTATAAAATTCAAAATTTGAACTTATCTTTGTGCTACAAAGTTAAACAATTTATTTCGATCCGCAAATCCTTTTGCGAAAAAACAACACGTTCAATGCTTTATTCCGTATCCCCTGATCTTTACCGGGAGACTGCCGGACGGCTTGCGGAGGCGATCGGTTCGGAGAGTTACTTTTCCGGATCGCTCAGCTTCCCCTTCGACGGGCTCGACTGCCGGCTCACCGCGTCGGTGATCGTCTACCGCGGCCGGGTCTCGTTTCCCGAGGGTGAGACGAACGCCATTCGGGACCTGGTGCCCGTGTGGTGGGAGTTCCACACCGTCGGCGAGGAGGGCGAGCGGCTCAACGACTTCTCGTTCTCCGAACTGCGGCGTTGGCTGTAGCGCGTGCGGCGATGCCCCGCGACGGGGCCCGCCCCGGCACCGACTCCTTCCGGCCGCTCCCGGCGGTCTTCACGTTCCGGCCTCTTCCCCTCTGCGGGTTCGGCGCAACCCGCCGGAACGGCTTTAGAAAACCTCCCGCCGCGGCGCCGCGCACCGGGTTTTCACTCACCTTTTAATTTATCCGAATGGCTGTACAAACCGTTCCGACCTCTGCGGAGTACCCCTCCGCAGGGGTTTCCGTGTCCGGACCTCTTCCGGACGCAGTCGCTGTCCCGCCTCCGGGCGGCGCCCCTCCCGTTTTCGATGACGCTTCTTTTGCTTCCGGTTGCGTTTCTTCCGTCTCCGATGACGCCTCTTCCGGAGCCGACCGTACTCCTCCGACCAAATCCCGGTCCCGATCCAAAACCGGGGCGGCATCCCGATCCAGGGCCGGGGCCTGCTCCAAAGCCGGTACGGGCACCCGTTCCAAAGCCGCGTCGGCTTCCCGGTCCCGGACTGCGGGCAGCCCCGATCCCGAGCTCTTCGCCGGGGATTCGCCGACCAAAACGATTGCGCCGCTTTCGGCCCCGCCTGCAACTGTGCCTTCCGCTACTGCCCCGGCTTCCGCTTCGGTGACTGCGACCCCGGCATCACCCCCTGCTCCGGCACCGCCCGCTGTTACCTCCGTGCCTCCTGCCGCTGCTCCGGCTTCCGCTTCGGAGACTGCGCCCCCGGCATCACCCCCTGCTCCGGCACCGCCCGCTGTTACCTCCGTGCCTCCTGCCGCTGCTCCGGCTTCCGCTTCGGAGACTGCGCCCCCGGCATCACCCCCTGCTCCGGCGCCGCCTGCTGTTTCCTCCGTGCCGCGCGCCACTGCCGTGCCACCCGCCGCTGCCGTACCGCCTGTCACCCCTCCGGCCTTTGCCGACTTTGCGCAGTCGGTCTATCCCTTTCTCGAGCTGCAACCCTTCCACCGGGTCTACTACCGCGTGCTGGAGGCCTTTGCGCAGGGGCGCATCCGGCGGCTCATCGTCACCATGCCGCCCCAGCACGGCAAGAGCGTCGGAGCCACGACGCTGCTCCCGGCCTACCTGCTGGGGCTCGACCCCGACTGCCGCGTGGCGATTGCCTCCTACTCCGGCGCCCTGGCCTCGAAGTTCAACCGCCGCGTGCAGCGCATCCTCGACTCGCGCGAGTACGGGGGCTTTTTCCCCGCCACGACGATCAAGCAGGGGACCCGGCCGCCGAGCTACATCCGCACGGCCGACGAGGTGGAGATCATCGGGCGCCGCGGCAGCCTGCTCTCGGTCGGGCGCGAAGGGTCGCTGACGGGCAACCGCGTCGACTGCTTCATCCTCGACGACCTCTACAAGGATGCCATGGAGGCCAACTCGCCGCTTGTGCGCGCCAACTGCTGGGAGTGGTACACCTCGGTCGTCCGCACGCGCATGCACAACCGCTCGCGCGAGCTGATCGTCTTTACGCGCTGGCACGAGGAGGACCTCATCGGCTCGATCGCGGCGCGCGAACCGGTCGAGATGCTGCACTCGTGGGCGCAGCTCGACGCGCCGCCTCAAGCGGGGTGGCTGCACCTGAACTTCGAGGCGCTCAAGGCGTCGCCGCCCACGGAGCTCGACCCCCGGGCCGAGGGCGAGGCGCTGTGGGAGCAGCAGCAGGGGGCGGCGCTGCTTGCCGCGAAACGGCGGCTCGACCCGCTGCAGTTCGAGGCGATGTATCAGGGGCATCCCACGGCCCGCGAGGGGCTGCTCTACGGCCTGCACCTTGCCGAGTACGACGCCCTGCCGCGCGAGATCGTCCGCCGCGCCAGCTACACCGACACGGCCGACACGGGCGACGACTATCTCTGCTCGCTGGCCTATGTGGTCGATGTCGACGGCCTGGTTTACATCACCGACGCCGTCTACACGCGCGATCCGATGGAGGTGACCGAGCGGCTTGTGGCCGAGATGTTCCTGCGCTCCGACACGCGGCAGGCGGCCGTCGAGAGCAACAACGGCGGCCGCGGCTTTGCACGCGCCGTGCAGGCGCTGGCACCCGACGTACGGGTCGAGTGGTTCCACCAGAGCGGCAACAAGGAGGCCCGCATCCTCTCGAATGCCGCCACGGTACTCCACCTGGTGCGCTTCCCGCGCGGCTGGGCGCTGCGCTGGCCCGAGTTGTACGGCCACCTGACCACCTACCGCCGCACGTTCCGCGCCAACCGCTGGCACGATGCCGCCGACGTCGTCACGGGGATCGTCGAACGCGAGGTCGCCGACCGCGGCCGCAAGCGGGTGCGGGGCGTGCGTTTTCTGTAATGCCCCCTCCCGGGTTTTATTCGATAATGAAAACGCACTCTGTCGACGACGTTCGACAGAGTGCGTTTTGTTAGCGATTGGACCTGATCAGAAATAGTATTTGATGCCGATCGTGGGCTTGATGCCGAGTCGGAAACTTACCGCATTGTTGCTGATGTCCAAATCTGGATAGGACAGAACGGCGTATTCCAATGCTACGAGATTGAGGGTGATTCCCCAACGGGTGGCGGGCTTGTACTCGAATGCGCCCAAAGCTATTCCGGCCGTAAATCCGCAGGCGCTGATATCATCGGTTGATGCGTAGGCAAATCCGAGATTCAACTCCGGAGTGTAATAGAGCTTGTCGCACAGTTTGACGTAATAGGCCACGTTGGGGCCGATAGTCAGAGTGTGCGTTGTGGTGCCGTCGGACGAAGCGAGACCGTAGGCCAGCGATCCCCCGACACGCAACCGGTTGAGAACGAAGTAGCCGAATTCGGGAGCAAGACTGAACTCCGTAGTTGAAGCCGATACCCCCTCCGAGCTGACCGACGTGGTGGAGATGCCGATAATGCCGCCGGCATATTTTTCCCCTTTGTTCTGGGCAGAGGCGATTTGTCCGACAAGGAGAGTGCAGAGTAGGCTGAAGAAGATTTTTTTTCATAAGCATGGTGTTTTTGGTTTGGATTGGTAGATTGGTTGTATCGAAGATAATCCATAATTTGGGCTTTTGCAACATCCTTGTGGACGATTTCTGGAATGATCGGAACTTTTTGTGTGCGTTTGGTGTGATCCCCTGATCGGGGCGGACATTTTGTGATTCGGGCTTTAGTAGATGACAAAATATAAATTATGTTGTTATATGCCTAATTATTAGGTTTTTATATTTGCAAAAGTCCCTAAG
>UQUQ01000039.1 GCA_900544265.1 uncultured Alistipes sp. | reverse complement strand
TCCTTGCGGATGTCGTTCATCGAGATCTCGACGTCGAACTCCTCGGCTTCGGGCAGCACGGCCACCGAGGCGGCCGACGTGTGCACGCGGCCCTGCGTCTCGGTCTGCGGGACGCGCTGCACGCGGTGCACGCCCGACTCGTACTTGAGCGTGCCGTAGACGTTCTGTCCCGTGACCTTCATGACGACCTCCTTGTATCCGCCCGCGGCGCCCTCCGAGGCCGAGGTGATCTCGTAGCGCCACCCCTTCGACTCGATGTACTTGGTGTACATGCGCAGCAGGTCGCCGGCGAAGAGTGCGGCCTCGTCGCCGCCCGTTCCGCCGCGGATCTCGACGATGGCATTCTTCGCATCCTGCGGATCCTTCGGGATGAGCAGCAGCTTGATCTCCTCCTCCATGCGTGCGAGTTCGGGTTCGAGTTCCGAGATCATCTCGCGGGCCATTTCGCGCATCTCCTCGTCCTTGTCGTTGGCCAGCGTGTCCTTCGCCTCGGCGAGGTTGGCCAGCGCCGTGCGGTAGCGCTCCGAGGTCTCGATGATCGGTTCGAGCTCCTTGTACTCCTTCGTCAGGGCGACGAACTGCTTGACGTCGGCGATCACTTCGGGGTCGGTGAGCTTCTGCCCCGTCTCCTCGTATTTGAGTTTCAGGCCGTCCAGCCGGTTGAGAATGGTATTGTCTGCCATAAGAATATCGCGTGTGCTTGTTTTTCGTGCAAAGATACGAAAAAGAGCTGAAGCGGACAAGCGGCCGGCACCCGGGCGGCAAAATATCGTCTGCGGCCGACCCGGTGACGGATGCGGAACACCCCGTCCTGCGGCGGGACGGGGTGTCCGAAGTGCTGTCGGCGCGGTCTTTGCCAGTTACTCCGCGATGCGGCTCCCGGCCGGCGAAGGGCGGCTATTGCCCGACGGCGATCATCTCGACGGGCTGCTGCCGCACGCGGTCGAGCGGGTGCGACTGGTAGCCGACGCTGCCGAAGTCGATCGACGAGAGGTCGATGCAGCGGATCGTGTTGTTGTAGGCCGTCTTGTAGTAGACGCGGCGGTTGGTCAGGTCGATGGCCGAGGTCCACTGCGTGGCGCTCGGGATGTCGGGGCACTCCCCTTCGGCGTGGTCGATGCCGATCGGCACGTCGAAGTTGTTGAGCAGGTGGAAACACTCCTGCACCGTCTCGAAGGCCGTGGCGCGCTGCGGAGCCGTGGCGCGGTAGAAGGCCGCCCGCACGAAGCGCGACGGCGGCGTCGCGTCGCCCGGCAGGCCGAGGAATCCCGAGTTGGCGCCCGTGGGCCGCAGCGTCAGACCGCCCAGCTGCCGGTCGGGGGCGCTGCCCGGATAGAGGTTGACGTAGTTGTTCAGGTTCGTGAGCTGCCACGGGAAGCTCGGAGCGTTGGTCAGCACGCCCACCTCGTTCTCGTAGAAGTGCGGCACGCCGTCGACGATCTCCAGCACGACCTGCCGGCCCGAAGGCTCGCCGATGCGCCAGTGCACGACCGAGCCGGGATAGAGGCCGACGACGTGCACCCGTGCCAGCCCGGCCTTCACCTCGTCGATCGTGGAGAACTGCGTGAGCATCCAGGCAGCCAGTTGCAGGTCGACGATCGTGCTGCGGTTCCGTGCGGCGTCGTAAGCCTCGTAGCCGCCGTACTGCGGGAAGAAGAAGAGCCCGGCCGAGAGCCCCGCCTCGTTGATCCCCTCGGCGATGAACTCCTTCTGCACGACGGCGAGCCCCACGACGCCGTGTCGGGCCGTGAAGGCCATGCCGTCGGCCTGACCGCCCGGAACGAGGGCGCGCAGCTGCTGCCCGCGCGGGATGATGACGTATTCGCTCTCAAGGGCGCTGTTGGCCCATTCGATGGTGCGCGACTGCACGTAGCTGCCGTCGCGGGCCGTCAGGGCGATCCCGGTGCAGGCGAGTGCCGGTGCGATGCCGCCGCAGAGCGCGGCCGACATCCAGACGAGAAGATGTTTTTTCATGTTCGGTAGTTGATTGGTCCGGTATGTAAGACCCAAATTTCGTGCAAATATCGGTAAAAAGCAACACCCGAAGGCGGAAGCGGCCTGTCGTTTGCGCGTTTTTTGCAGCGGCATTGCTATCTTTGTTCCGAAAACCGCAAGAAGATGGAGACCTTTTACCGATGGCTGGGAACAGCCAATGACCTGCTGTGGTCGTACCTGCTGGTGGCGGCGCTGCTCGGCTGCGCCCTGTGGTTCACCTTTGCCACGCGCGGCGTGCAGTTCCGCATGCTGGGCGAGATGCTGCGCGTGCTGGGCGAGTCGGCCGGGAGCGGGCCCCGCGGCGAGCGGCATGTCTCCTCGTTTCAGGCCTTCGCCGTGTCGCTGGCCAGCCGCGTCGGCACGGGCAATCTGGCGGGCGTGGCCACGGCGATCGTCGTCGGAGGCCCCGGGGCGGTCTTCTGGATGTGGGTCATCGCCCTGCTCGGGGCATCGAGCGCCTTTGTCGAGTCGACACTCGCCCAGCTCTACAAACGACGCGGCGAAGACTCCTTCATCGGCGGCCCGGCCTACTACATGGAGCGCGGACTGGGGCGCCGCTGGATGGGCGTGCTCTTCGCCGTGCTGATCTCCGTGACCTTCGGCTTCGCCTTCAACTCCGTGCAGAGCAACACGATCTGCGTGGCGTGGGAGGGAGCCTTCGGTCTTGACCACCGCTGGGTGGGGATCGGGCTGACGCTGCTGACCCTGGTCGTGATCTTCGGCGGTATCCACCGCATCGCGCGCGTGAGCAGCCTCGTCGTGCCCGTCATGGCGCTGGGGTATGTCGCCCTGGCGCTGGGCGTCGTGCTCTTCAACCTCGGACGGCTGCCCGAGGTGCTCGAACTCATCGTTGCCAACGCCTTCGGCTGGGAGCAGGCCTTCGGCGGCACGGTCGGCGCGGCGCTGATGCAGGGGATCAAGCGGGGATTGTTCAGCAACGAGGCCGGCATGGGCTCGGCGCCGAACGTCGCTGCCACGGCGCATGTCTCGCACCCCGTGAAGCAGGGGCTGATCCAGGCCCTCGGGGTCTTCACCGACACGCTGCTCATCTGCACCTGCACGGCCTTCATCATCCTCTTCGGCGGCGTACCCGATGCCTCGCTCAACGGCATCCAGCTCACGCAGGCGGCCCTGGTCAGCGAGGTGGGGCCCCTGGGCGGGGTCTTCGTCGCCGTGGCGATCTTCCTCTTCGCCTTCTCGTCGATCATAGGCAACTACTACTACGGCGAGGCCAACATCCGCTTCATCACGCGGCGGCGCGGCGTATTGACCGCCTACCGGCTGCTGGTCGGGGGCATGGTGCTCTTCGGGTCGCTCGCGGCCCTCGATCTGGCGTGGAGCCTCGCCGACGTGACGATGGCCCTGATGACGCTCTGCAACCTGGTGGCCATCGTTCTGCTGGGGCGTCAGGCGCTGTGGCTGCTGGCCGACTACCGCGCCCAGCGGCGGCAGGGCATCCGCAGCCCCGTCTATACGCGCGA
Source organism: uncultured Alistipes sp. (assembly GCA_900544265.1). Classification (GTDB taxonomy): domain Bacteria; phylum Bacteroidota; class Bacteroidia; order Bacteroidales; family Rikenellaceae; genus Alistipes; species Alistipes merdavium. The sequence goes on along the minus strand of UQUQ01000039.1, from coordinate 11,845 downwards.
CCGGATTCCGGCCCTGCGTGACAAGGCCGAGTGCTGGTAGCCGGGCGCCGGGGATGTTTTTCACCCTCTTTTCGCTATCTTTGCCGGCGAATCAAACTTTGTGAACGATGGAAGAACTGACCCTGACGACCCCGGCCCTGCTCTTTTCGGCCGTGTCGCTCATCCTGCTTGCCTGCACCAACCGCTTCCTCTCCTATGCGCAGCTCGTGCGCACGCTCAAGGAGCAGCACCTGCAGCACCCCTCGAAGGTGACCCGCGCGCAGATCGACAACCTGCGCCGCCGCCTGCACCTCACGCGCACGATGCAGATTCTCGGCGTCACGAGCCTCTTCCTGTGTGTCGTGACGATGTTTCTGATCTATGTCGGCCTGGTGCGCACGTCGGCCTGGGTCTTCGGTGCGGCGTTGCTGCTGCTGATCGCCTCGCTCGGCGTCTCGATCCGCGAGATTCAGATCTCGGTGCGGGCGCTCGACATCCACCTGCGCGACATGGAGCGCTGAACGGACGAAGATGCCGCGACGTCGCGTCGCTGCATCTTCCGCTAACCCGTTTATGTAACCTAAAACCAACCTGTGGAGGGGCTTCCCCTTCTCCACACTGCAAAGATACGGGGCCGCCATTGCTTGACGATGACGGCCCCGTTTCGTTTGCGTGACGTTCTGTCGGTGGCTCTACTGTTTGTGTTCGAGGAAGTATCGCTGCGACTTGAGCAGGTTGCGCGCCTGGAGCACCATGGTCTTCGTCTCGTTGAGGATCGTCAGGTAGAGGACGCTGGCGCGGGTGCTTGTTTCGGGATCGTCGTGGATGCGGCGCAGCTGGCTCTTGATCGCCTCGACGATCGTGTCGAAGAGCCGGTCGCGCATCTCGAGCACCAGGTCCAGCTCCGAGAAGTCTTTCGTCGAGAGCATGCCGTTGATCTTGATGAAGATGGCCTCCACCTGGTCGTTCACGCGCATCAGGTCGACGATCTGCTCCTTCGACAGCCCCTCGTGGTTGTTGTCGATGTGCTCGAACGAGGGCCGCGTGATGTGGATCAGCGCCTTGGTCACCTCCGAGAGGTAGTCGACCACCTGCACGTAGAAGTGTCCCGTGTCGATGTCGCAGCGCTGCAGGCGGCGCAGTGTCGGCATGATGCCGTACTTGCGGCTGCGGGCCTCCTCGAACAGACGATCCGAGGCCTGCACCATCTCCTTGAGTACCTTGCGGTTCTCCTTGAAGACCGCCACGAGCGTGCGGTTGTAGATGCGCGTCACCTCCTGCATCGTTGCGCAGACCTCGCCGATGCAGGCGCAGAGCACCTCGTCGGGGGTCTCGGCCCCTTCGAGCGGCTCGCGGGCGGCGGCCTCCTGCTTCAGTTCGGGCGTCTTGCGGTGGCTGCGCACGAGCAGCCAGGCGCAGAAGGCCGTGAGGGCCACGGCGGCGATCCAGCCGCCCCAGAGCAGCAGGGCCGTGACGCCGAGGGCGATGACGAAGCCGCCCAGGGCCGTGACGAACCAGCCCGAGATGACGGCCATGACGCCCGTGATGCGGTATACGGCGCTTTCACGCCCCCACGAGCGGTCGGCGAGCGACGAGCCCATCGCCACCATGAAGACGACGTAGGTCGTCGACAGGGGCAGCTGGTAGGAGGTGCCGATGGCGATGAGGATCGAGGCCGCGGAGAGGTTCACCACGGCGCGGATCATGTCGTACTGCGCGGCCGAGCGCTCCTCGACGGGCAGCGGCTCGAAGCGGCGGTCGATGGCCCGCTGCACGCGTGCCGGAACAAGTCCCGACCAGAGGTGGTTGGCCATGAGCGTCAGCCGAACGAGGCCGCGCGAGATCATCGTCGAGCCGAAGCGCTCCTCCTCCTCGTGCTGCGAGGCGAGCGAGAGCTCGGTCTCGGCCACGTGCTGCGACTTCTTCGAGAAGAAGAGCGTCAGCACCATGATCAGGCCCGAGAGCCCGAGCAGCAGGAAGTCGGCGCGGGCGGGCTGGGCGAGTCCGTCCATCATGATTGATTCGGAGCCGGCCTCACGGGCGATCTGCCAGGCGTCGTAGCCGGCCAGCGGCACGCCGATGAAGTTCACCAGGTCGTTGCCCGCAAAGGCGAGGGCCAGGGCAAAGGTGCCCGAGAGGATCGTGATGCGCATGATGTTCAGATGCAGGCGCTGGAAGATCCACAGCACGAGCGAGGCGACGACCCAGAAGCAGAAGAGCGTCAGCAGGACGTGCTCGCCGACATACTCCGTGATCGACGCGGGGATGAGTCCCGAGCTCTTCAGCCCCTTGAAGAGGGCGAAGTAGAGGATGCCGGCCAGCGAGATGCCGCACCAGACGGAGCCCCAGCGGCGGAAGGCCGCGGCGTAGCGGAACGAGAAGATGAGCCGCGAGATGTACATGAAGAGCAGTCCGGCGAAGAAGGCCAGCGCCACCGAGACGAGGATCGCCGCGATGATGACCATCGCCTTGCCCGTGTTGATGAACTGCGAGAGGTCCTGCAGCGTGAAGGCCGGGTCGTCGGCGATGCGGAAGAGCGCGGCGGCGACGGCGGCGCCCAGCAGGCCGAAGACCATCGACACGGTGGTCGACGTGGGCAGTCCGAGCGTGTTGTAGAGGTCGAGCAGCAGGACGTTGCCGAGCATCATGCCCAGGAAGAGCATCATGATCTGCGGGAAGGAGAACTGCGCGGGGTAGAAGACGCCGTTGCGGGCCACCTCCATCATGCCGCTCGAGGTGAACGTGCCGACGAGGATGCCGGCCGCGGCGACCCAGAGGATGACCTTGCGCGGCGCGACCTTCGAGCCGATGGCCGAGTTGAGGAAGTTGATGGCGTCGTTGGCGACGCCCACGACGATGCCCATCACGGCCAGCAGGCCGAGGACAACGACGATGAAGATGAATAGTGGAGACATGGGTTTGTATCGGTTGTTTGCCGGTACAAAGGTCTGAAACGGATGTTACAAAACCGTTACGGAACTGTTGCACGACGATGAATGTTTGCGCAGTGTGAAGCGGAATTCCAGTCCGCCCTCGCGGCGGTTGTGCACCGTGATCGTGCCGCCGTGGAATGCCACGGCGTTGCGGACGATGGCCAGCCCGAGCCCCGTGCCGCCGAGCTTGCGCGAGCGGCCCTTGTCGATGCGGTAAAAGCGCTCGAACAGGTGGGGCAGGTGCTCCTCGTCGACGCCGATGCCGTTGTCGGCAAACAGGATCGTGCACTCCTCGTTGGTGTCGTCCTCGAGCCGGATGAAGATGTCGCGCCCGCCCGAGTAGGCCGCGGCGTTGTCCGCGAGGTTGCGGAAGATCGAGTCCAGCAGCGAGGGGCTCCCCTCGACTGTCACGCGGTGCGGGAAGTCGACGTTGACGCGCAGCCGCTGTTCGGCGGGCCGCAGCTCCATGTCGGCCGCGACGTCGGCGATCAGGTCGTTCAGCACGACGGGTTCGCGGCGGATCAGCTCGCTGCCCTCGTCCATGCGCGTGATGGTCCCCACGTCCGCCAGCAGGCGGCGCAGCCGCTCGGCCTGCGCGGCGCTCTTTTCGAGAAAGTCCGTGCGGCGTGCGGCGTCGAGCCCGGGGTTGGCGAGCAGCGTCTCCAAGTAGCCGCGGATCGCCGCCACGGGGGTCTTCAGCTCGTGGTTGATGTTGTTGGTCAGCTGTTTCTTGATGCGGATCTTCTCCTGCTCCTCGTGCAGGGCCAGGGCGTGTTCGCGGTCGCGGTCGGCGGCTGTCTGCTGCAGCGTGGCGTAAAGGCGCACGATGTGGTTCGAGATGTCGCCCAGCTCGTCGTGCGGGAAGGTCTCCTCGACGTCGATCTGTTCGCCGCGCTCGGCCCGCTCGGCAAATTCGTTCAGGCGCGTGATGTTGTGGCCGAGGCGCCGCGTGGCGAAGTAGGCCGCGATGCTCATCAGCAGCGTGATGGCCAGCATGAACCAGAGAAACTCGCGGTCGGCGGCGAGCACCTCGCGCAGCGTCACCGAATAGGGGACGGCCGAGCGGACGATGCAGCGCTCGCCGCGCATGGCCGAGTAGAAGTAGTAGTGGTCGGTGCTTGCCGAGTGGCGGCGGATCGTGTAGCCGGTGCCGTCGTTCAGCGCGCCGACGATTTCGGGGCGGTCGAGGTGGTTGGCGGCCGTGAGCGTGTCGAGCGACGTGTCGAAGAGCACGCGGCCCGAGAGGTCGATGAGCGTGACGCGCAGGTCGCCGAAGGGCTCGTTGCCGCGGGCGATGAAGGCCGCCGGGGCGACGCCTTCGTCGAGGGCGTCGAGCATCCGCAGGTTGAAGAGCTGCAGCCGGGCGTCGAGCCGCTCGGCCTTGAAGCGCTTTTCGCGGCCGTACTGGAAGAGGACGAAGCAGGCCGTCAGCACCCACGAGAAGGTGACGAGCAGCAGGAAGAGCCGCCGGTGGTAGGAGAGCCTACTCCTCAAAGCCGTAGCCATAGCCCAGCCGGGTGACGATGTGTTCGCCGTAGCGGCCGATCTTGCGGCGCAGGCGCGTGATGTTGACGTCGATGGTGCGGTCCAGGACGATCACCTCGTCGCTCCACACGCGGTGGAGAATCTCCTCGCGCGAGAAGATCGTGCCGCGGTGCGCGAGCAGCAGGGCCAGGATTTCGAACTCCTTTTTGGTCAGCGCGAGCGGTTCGCCGTCGAGCGTGCAGCGCTTGCTGCGCAGGTCGAGCGAGAGACCCTCGAACGCCACGACCTCACTCTCCTCCTGCGTCCCGGCCGTGCGGCGCAGGACGCTGCGCACGCGGGCCAGCACCTCGCGGATCGAGAAGGGCTTGGCGATGTAGTCGTCGGCTCCGAGGTTGAGCCCCGCCACGGTGTCGTCCTCGGTGTCCTTGGCCGTGCAGAAGATCACGGGCACCTTCGCCGTCTCGGGCTTCGACTTGAGCAGCTGCGCCATGCGGAAGCCGCTCATCTCGCCCATCATGACGTCGAGCAGGATGAGCGAATAGCGCTCGGGGTGCATCCCGAGGGCCTGTTCGGCACTGTAGGCCACGTCGACCTCGTAGCCTTCGACCTCGAGGTTGAACTGCAGGATTTCGCACAGCGACTCTTCGTCGTCGACGACCAGAATCTTGTATTTTGCCATAGCTTCGGGTTTGAATCCGCCTCAAAAGTACGCAAGAATCCCCTTTGTTACGCCTCCGGAGCAGGGAATTCACCGAAATGTAACAGTCCGGCCGGGGCTCCGGCACTTCCTCGGGCTCCGGCACTTCCTCGGACTCCAGCGCTTCCTCGGGTTCCGGCACTTCCTCGGGCTCCGGCACTTCCTCGGACTCCGGCACTTCCTCGGACTCCGGCACCCGCGATCCGGGCCTTGCACTCCGTTATGCTCCTTTCTCGCCTCCGGGCCTCTTCGCCGGAGGGTTTGTTTCCCCGTCTCCGGGTCTCTTCGCCGGGCGGGTTGTTTTTCCGCCTTCGGGCCTCTCAACCGGGGACACGCCTCCGGGCCTTTTCGCCGGGGGCTTGTTTTTATACCTCCGGCTCCTTTTCCGCCGCGGGGCCGAGCACCTCCATCTGCTGGCGCACCGACTCCTCGTGGATCGCCTGGTAGACCGCGCGCATGAAGCCGCGGTCCATGCCCAGCTCGGCGGCCTGCGCGGCGCGGCGTGCGAGCAGCTCCTCGTAGCGTCGGGTCTGGAGGACGGGCATGTCGTGTTCCTTCTTGTATTGTCCGATCTCGCGCGAGACGCGCATGCGGCGCGCAAGCAGGTCGAGCAGTTCGTCGTCGATCTTGTCGATCTCGGCCCGCAGGTCGGTGAGGTTTTCGGTCGTGACGTTCATTTCGCGGATGACGAGGTGGCGGCAGATGCGGGCCAGCGTGCGGGGGGTGATCTGCTGCGCCTTGTCGCTCCAGGCGCTGTCGGGGTCGCAGTGCGACTCGACGATCAGCCCGTCGAAGCCGAGGTCCATGGCCTGCTGTGCGAGCGGGGCGATCAGCTCGCGGCGGCCGCCGATGTGGCTCGGGTCGCAGAAGATCGGCAGCTGCGGCAGGCGGCGGTGCAGCTCGATGGGAATGGCCCACATCGGGTGGTTGCGGTAGCGGCTCCGGTCGATCGAGGTGAAGCCGCGGTGGATGACGCCGAGGCGGCGGATGCCGGCGTTGTAGATGCGCTGCACGGCCCCGATCCACAGTTCGAGGTCGGGGCTGACGGGGTTCTTGACCAGTACGGGGATGTCGCACCCGCGCAGCGTGTCGGCGATCTCCTGCATGGCAAAGGGGTTGGCCGCCGTGCGGGCCCCGATCCAGAGCAGATCGACGCCCCCGGCCAGTGCCGCGGTGACGTGCTCGTGCGTGGCCACCTCCGTGGCGGTGTACATGCCCGTTTCCCGCTTCACGCGGCGCAGCCAGGCCAGACCTTCCGCCCCGACCCCCTCGAACCCGCCCGGAAGGGTGCGGGGCTTCCAGAGCCCGGCGCGGTAGATGCGCACCCCCTCGGCCGCAAGCTCCCGGGCCGTGCGGAGTACCTGCTCCTCGGTCTCGGCGCTGCACGGCCCCGCAATGACAAGGGGTCGCCGCGGCTCCATGCCGGGGAAAAGTATCGGTTTGAGATCGTTCATGTGCCTGTTTCTTCCGGACCCGGCTGTTGCGTGGAAGGAATCGCTCCGGTCCGTTCCAGCAGCAAAAGTAGTGAAATATTCCGGCAATCCAAAGGTCGGAAGCTCCCCGCGCGGGCCGTCCTGCGAGCAACGGCGTGCAGCGTGCCGGTGTTCGGTCGCCGGAGATGGCCGAAGCGCCCGGAGCGCCCGGAGCAGGGCGGACGTTGCGGACGTTGCGGAGGGGCGGACGGTCCGGATACGAAAAATGCCGCCCTGACAGGCGGCATTCGCTTCGAGCTGTCTATGAGACTTGAACTCACGACCTCTTCCTTACCAAGGAAGTGCTCTACCACTGAGCTAAGACAGCATTTCCCTCATTCGAGTGGTGCAAAAGTACACAAGAAAAATGAAATGACCAAAAAAAAGCATGATTTTCCCGATTTTTTTCTATCTTTACTTCCGGATTATAATAAAAACCTTATGAAACGCATCTTGATCGTAGGAGCCGGCGGGCAGATCGGTTCCGAGTTGACAGTCTATCTGCGCAAGATTTACGGAAACCACAATGTCGTCGCCACCGACATGCGCGAGTGCAAGTCGCTGGGCGAGGACGGCCCGTTCGAGGTGCTCAACGCCCTCGACGCCACGGCCATGGCTTCGGTCGTGGCCCGCTACCACGTGGATACGATCTTCAACCTCGTGGCGCTGCTCTCGGCCGTGGGTGAACGCAACCCCCAGATGGCGTGGAACGTCAACATGGGTGCGCTGAACAATTCGCTCGAGGTGGCGCGCCAGCACCACTGCGCCCTGTTCACCCCCTCGTCGATCGGCGCCTTCGGCCCCACGTCGCCCAAGGACAAGACGCCGCAGGACACGATCATGCAGCCGACGACGATCTACGGCGTCTGCAAGGTCACGGGTGAGCTGCTCGGCAACTACTACCACCACAAGTTCGGCGTCGACACCCGTTCGGTACGCTTCCCGGGCATCATCTCGAACGTCACGCTCCCGGGCGGCGGCACGACCGACTATGCCGTGGAGATCTACTACGAGGCGATCCGCAGCGGCCGCTTCACCTGCCCCGTGCCGGGAGACGTCTACATGGACATGATCTACATGCCCGATGCGCTGCGCGCGTGCGTCGAACTGATGGAGGCCGACCCCTCGAAGCTCGTGCACCGCAACAGCTTCAACCTCGCCTCGATGAGTTTCACGCCCGAGATCATCTACGCCGAGATCCGCAAGCGGCTGCCCGACTTCACGATGACCTACGACATCGACCCCGTGAAGCGGGAGATTGCCGAGAGCTGGCCCAACTCGCTCGACGACACCTGCGCCCGCGAGGAGTGGGGCTGGAAACCCGAGTGGGACCTCTCGCGCATGACAGACGACATGCTCGCGCACATCCGTGCGAAACTGGCGAAATAGCCCCGCGACGTGGAACGGGAACTGAAACCGACGGTCGAGCGGCTGGCCGCCTCGTCGTCGAGCTGGAACGGAGAGCCGCTGCCCGCCTGCCGGGCGGAGCGGCCCTTCGTCACGTTGCTGCGGATCGTCGTCCCGCCGCACGCGCGGCTGGCGCGCCACCGCCATCCGGTGCTCAACGCCGGGGTGCTGCTGCGGGGCGAGCTGACCGTCGTGGCGGAGGACGGCACGGAGCGTACCTTCCGCGCCGGCGAGGGAATCATCGAAATGGTAGGAACTTTGCACTATGGCGAGAACCGGGGCGACGAGCCTGTCGAACTGGTCATGTGCTACGTCGGCGCCGAAGATGCGCCCCTCTCGGTGGCCGAGTGACGGCCTGCGAAGGGGTGCCCTGCGGCAACCTGACTGCCCGGTCCGGGGCCGGAGTTTGGACGGGACTCTGCTGTTGTCGGCCCGGCCGCGATTTTCCGGAGCCGGAGTTTGGAACGGATTGCCCTGCTGCTGACCCGCATACTGATTCCGGGGCCGGCCCCTCGCACGGGTCGCCCCGCCAAACGGACGGACGTATGAAAAAAATCCTGCGCATCCTGCTGATCGCCGTGGCGGTCCTGGCGGTCGCCCTCGCGGGCGGCAGTCTCTACCTGCTCTCCTATTCGCTCCGGCCGGAGCGGACGATACGGGCCAAGAATGCGGCCTCGTATGAATATATGTATGCCGAATATCCCTTCCTGCGCCCCTGGGTCGACTCGCTCGAACGCGCGGGGGCGCTGCACGACACGGTGATCCGCCGGGCGGACGGCGTGCGGCTGCATGCGCTCTATGCTGCGGCGCCGCATCCGACGGACCGCACCGCGGTGATCGTCCACGGCTATACGGACAATGCCGTGCGGATGCTCATGATCGGCTACCTCTACAACCACGACCTCGGGTACAACATCCTGCTGCCCGATCTCTATTACCACGGCCGAAGCGAGGGGTGCGCCATCCAGATGGGGTGGAAGGACCGCCTCGACGTGCTGCGCTGGACGGAGATCGCCGACAGCCTCTTCGGCGGCCATACGCGGCAGGTCGTGCACGGCATCTCGATGGGTGCCGCGACGACGATGATGCTTTCGGGCGAGGAGCTGCCCCCTTATGTGAAGTGCTTTGTCGAGGATTGCGGCTACACGAGCGTGCGCGACCAGTTCACCAAGGAGCTGCGCGGGCAGTTCGGGCTGCCGGCCTTCCCGCTGCTCGACGTGGCGAGCTGGCTGTGCGGCCTGAAGTACGGCTGGACCTTCGGCGAGGCCTCGTCCTTGAAACAGGTGGCGCGGTGCGACCGGCCGATGTTCTTCATCCACGGCGATGCCGACGACTACGTGCCGACCGCGATGGTCTATCCGCTCTACGAGGCGAAGCCGGGCGAAAAGGAGCTGTGGGTGGTGCCGGGGGCGGCGCATGCCCTCTCGTACCGCGACAACCGCGCGGAGTACACGCGGCGCGTCGGTGAGTTTGTCGGGCGGTATATCCCGGAGGAGCGGAATTAGGGTTGCGAAGGATGGACAAGCACGAAGAACAGCGACGGAACGCGGCGTTTTACCGTGCGTTGGAGGAGGCGATCGGGCGCCTGCCGGCCGAGGTGCGGGCCTCGCTCTACCGGCCGTGTGCCGAGGCGTGTGTCCGCGACGGCGTACTGGTCGAGATGCGCCGACAGTTCGAGGAGTGCGGCCGTGACCTGGACCGGCAGTACGCGAAGTACGGCCGCAGCCCCTATTTCTTTGCGGACGTGATCGAGCCGGGGCGGGTCTACGAGATGGGCTACCCGCGCTGCCTGTGCCCGCAGGTGGAGGCGGGATTCGTCACGGCGCCGACCCATTGCGAGTGTTCGCGCCAGAGCATCCTCTGCGTGCTGGAGGAGCTGCTGCCGGACCGGCATATCGAGGTGGAGACGCTCCATACGGTGCTGGAAAGCGGGGCGGAGTGCCGCTTCCGGGTCGAGGTCGGCGCGCCGGGGAGCCGGGACGGCGCATCCGGGTGACGGCCGGACGTTCGGAGCCGGTTGCACACCATAAAAAACCCGGGGGTTCATGCGAACCTCCGGGTCTCTCTTTGCACTGTTGGGCGCAGGGTTTATTCGGCCTTGCCGTCCGAACCGAGCACCTCCTTGATCTTGTGGATGTAGAGCTTCTTCATGTTCTCGCGGGCCGGACCCAGGTACTTGCGCGGGTCGAACTCGGCGGGCTGCGTGGCGAAGACCTTGCGGATGGCAGCCGTCATGGCCAGACGCGAGTCGGAGTCGATGTTGATCTTGCAGACGGCGCTCTTGGCGGCCTTGCGCAGCTGCTCCTCGGGAATGCCCACGGCAGCCTTCAGCGCACCGCCGTACTTGTTGATCGTGTCGACCTCCTCCTGGGGTACCGACGACGATCCGTGCAGCACGATGGGGAAGCCCGGAAGCTCCTTCTCGACAGCCTCGAGGACGTCGAATGCCAGAGGGGGCGGAACCAGACGGCCCGTCTTCGGGTCGACGGTGCACTGCTCGGGCGTGAACTTGTAGGCGCCGTGCGACGTGCCGATCGAGATGGCCAGCGAATCCACGCCGGTCTTCGTCACGAAGTCGACAACCTCCTCGGGCTTGGTGTAGTGGCTCTCGGCGGCGGATACCTCGTCCTCGACGCCGGCCAGCACGCCCAGCTCACCCTCGACCGTCACGTCGAACTGGTGTGCGTAGTCCACGACCTTCTTCGTCAGGGCCACGTTCTCGTCATAGGGCAGCGACGAACCGTCGATCATCACCGACGAGAAGCCCATGTCGACGCAGCTCTTGCACAGCTCGAACGAGTCTCCGTGGTCGAGGTGCAGCACGATCTGGGGTTTGGCCCAGCCCAGCTCCTTGGCATACTCGACGGCGCCTTCGGCCATGTAGCGCAGCAGCGTCTGGTTGGCGTAGTTGCGCGCGCCCTTCGATACCTGGAGGATGACCGGCGACTTGGTCTCGGCGGCAGCCTGGATGATGGCCTGCAGCTGCTCCATGTTGTTGAAGTTGAATGCCGGAATGGCATAACCTCCCTTGATTGCCTTGGCAAACATCTCACGGGTGTTCACCAGGCCCAGATCTTTGTAGGATACCATAGTCTTTTAATTTATGCAGTGAATCATTCTTCTCAAAAACCGCACAAATTTAATTAAAAAATATTAATAACATCTCATTTTGTGCTATTTTGTGAAAAAAATAACAGAGATCGGGAAATCGTTGCGTAATCCGGAGAGTTTTTTGTACTTTTGCGAGGATTTAGCACCGAACACAAACATACATAAAAACATAAGACCATGGCAGAGTTCATCTATCAGGAGCCGTTCCCCGTCGGGGAGGACAAAACCAAGTACCGTTTGTTGACGAAGGAGTACGTGAAGGTCGTGGAGTGCGACGGCCGCAAGATCCTCAAGGTCGATCCCGCCGGTCTCGAGCTGCTCTCGAAGGCCGCCTACAGCGACGTGTCGTTCTACCTGCGCGCCGCCCACCTGCAGAAGCTGCGCAACATCCTCGATGATTCCGAAGCCACCGACAACGACAAGTTCGTGGCCTACACGATGCTGCTCAACCAGTGCGTGGCCGCCGAGGGCGAGCTGCCCACCTGCCAGGACACCGGCACGGCCATCTGCATCGCGCACAAGGGCGAGGATGTCTACACGGGTGTCGACGACGCGGCCCTGATCGCCCGCGGCGTCTACGAGACCTACAAGGAGCGCAACCTGCGCTATTCGCAGGTCGTGCCCTTCACGATGACCGACGAGAAGAATTCCGGCACGAACCTCCCGGCGCAGATCGACATCTACGGCGGCAAGCCCGGCATGGAGTACGAGTTCCTCTTCATCACCAAGGGCGGCGGCTCGGCCAACAAGACCTTCCTCTA
>UQUQ01000038.1 GCA_900544265.1 uncultured Alistipes sp. | reverse complement strand
GGGGTTTTTTTTTTTTTTTTTGTGGGGGGGGGGGGGGGGGGCCGCGGGGCCCCCCCGCGGGGGGGGGGGGGGGGGGGGCGGGGGGGCGGGGTGTCCGGGGGCGCGCACTTCGTTCAGTTCGCCGGTCGAGAACTCCACCTCGACGGCCCCGAGGGCGTAGCAGCCGATCTCGTAGGGGTTGTAGTGGAAGGTGATGCCGTAGGGCGTCACGAGGAAGTTCTCCGTGGCGGTGATGTAGTCGGGGAAGAACCCCGCGGCGGCGAGCCCTTCGTCGTCCGTCGCGTCGTACTGCTCGAGCAGTTTCAGGCGGATGCGACGGTCGATCTCCTGCAGCTGCTCCGGCGTGAAGAGGTCCGCCGTGCAGAGTTCGTAGCCGTCGCGCAGCGAGTAGTTGTGGTAGTTCGTGGCGTAGGAGCCGTGTGCGCCGCCCAGGTAGCTCGACCGCACGATGACGTAGGTGAGGAGCGTGTCGACAACCGTGCCCTGGGACTCGACCGCAATCTCGTAGACCGGGGCTTCGGCCCGCTCGGGCAGATCGGGCAGGCACTCCCGCGCGATCTCGTGCAGGGCGCTGTCGGCCGCTTCGGTGGGGGTCCCGGAGAACTCCTCGAGTTCAAAGAAGTAGCCGATGTTGGCCTGTTCGATGGTTCGCAGGGCTTCCGAGGCGTCGGCATTGCGGATGGTGGCGAAGCGGTATTCCACGCGGCAGCTGGCCGCGCCGTGCCGCAGCAGCGTGTCGACGGAGCGCTCGCCGAAGTCGGGAGCGGTCGGGCGGGACGAGCAGGAGACCGCAAGGGCGGCTGCGGCGAGGGGGAGCAGGGCGGGGAGTCGTTTCATGGTCGTTGTGGGTATTGGTTCGGCGTAAAGATAGGCAAAAAGGAAGCGGTGACAAGAAAAATAAAAAAAATCACATATTTTGCCCGAAAATTTTGGAGTTTTGAAAGAAGGCGTTATCTTTGCACCACGAAAAAACCAAAACGGTGGATTCATCTAAGGGTTAGGATACATGCCTCTCACGCATGACATAGGGGTTCGAATCCCCTATCCACTACTCGAAAACGACTGCTTCGGCGGTCGTTTTTTGTTTTTGTGCCCTGCACGTCGCCCGCTTGTCGTGTGTTTTTGTTCGCCTTGTGCCCGTCGCCTGCCCGCCCCGCATCCGTCGCCTGTCCGTGTCGGACTGTCCCTTCGGCGAGGGACTCCGCAGGACCCGTCGCCGGTTCTTCCGGTGGCGCGAAGCGGGGATTGCATGGAATCCGTCGACCGGTTCGTGATGAAAAAACGGGTGTCTGTGATTGCTTTTCCGGCTGTTCGTTGAATTTATTTGCCCACCTCACCGCAGGGCGCTATTTTTGCACGAAACAAACGACATGTATCATTCATTAGGTTGACTATGAGAAAAATATTGACGATGGCGGCAATGTTCGCCGCGATGGCCGGCCTTTTTGCCGGTTGCAGCAAGGATGACGAAGGGGGCAAGCGCCCCGACATGCCGACGATCGAACTCGCCGGTGCGAGCATCGATCAGCCCCAGGAGATGGTGCAGGGCATGACCGTGCAGGTCAACGTGACGGCTCCGGGCAAGATCGAGGAGCTGACGATCTCGATCGACTCGCCCTTCCTGACGGACGAGATGCTGGCGATGGTGGGTCTCTCGCGCAGCTTCAGCCTGGCCAATCCGGCATCGGCCGATGTCGCCGAGGGCCTTGCCTCGCTGGGCCTGCCCGTTGGGGATGCAGTACTCGGTCAGACGGCACTGTCGATCGACATTTCGCGCTTCGTGCCGCTTATCATGGTTTATGACCAGACTTCGGACCACAAGTTCGGCGTGACGGTGACCGACCGTGCCGGGCAGAGCGTGACCAAGACGCTGACGCTTCACCTGACCGAAAGCGCCAAGGCCGCTCCCGTGATTACGCTTGTCGACGGGGATATCGACGCCGTGCAGGAGATCCAGGAGACGATGTCCGTGCAGGTATCGGTCGTAGCGCAGGGCAAGATCGCCGGTTTCACGGTGCAGATCGACTCGCCGGCGCTGACGCCCGAGATTCTCGGGGCTATCGGCCTTTCGGAGACGCTCGACCTGGTGAATCCCGGTTCGATGGCCGAGGTGCTGCAGGGACTCGGATTCCCCGTCGGGGACCAGGTGCTGGGCCAGAGTTCCGTGACGTTCGACATCTCGTCTCTCGTGCCGATGATCGCCCTGATCTACAACGAGGATTCGGACCACAAGTTCGCACTCACGGTGACCGACACCAAGGAGCAGGTCACGACCAAGACCCTCACCTTCCACCTGACGGCCAAGCCGACGCTCGCCTATAACGACGATGCCGACCTGTGGGCCAATACGGCGACGGTGACGGCCGAGCACCTGCCCGACGGCGCGGCGGTACAGTACCGCGAGAAGGGTGCCGCCGACTGGCAGGAGGCGGAGCTTGTCGAGGGTGACGTCTATCGCCTTGCTCCTGTCTGGAGCGCCTCGACGAACGAGGCCGGGCTGGAGATCCACACCATCGCCGAGGGTACGGGCGTCTTCGCCGCGTCGGACTACGAGGTGCGCGTGGCCAAGGAGGGTGAAGCCCTGGCTGCCGTGGAGTTCAAGACCGCCGATGGCGACGTGGTTCCCAACGGCGACATGTCGGGCTGGTCGAAGAAGCAGATGACCACCGACAACGTGACCTTCTATCCGATTACCTATCCCAATGCCGAGGGCGAGAATTTCTGGGACAGCGGCAACAACATGTTCCTCGAGCAGTACGAAGAGTCGGGTGAGCCCAAGATCTACACGCCGCTCTGCTACGAGGAGGAGGGCGCTGCCGTGCTCATGCCCCGTCTGGTGCTGGGTGCGATCTTTGCCCCGGGCAACATGTATACGGGACAGTTCGTTTACGAAGGCTTCAGCGGCACGGCCTGCTTCGGCCAGCCCTACGAGTGGACGGCACGTCCGCGGGCGCTGAAGGTGCGCTGCAAGGCGACCGTCGGCACGATCGACAAGGTCGGTTCCTTCGATCCCGACGGTGCGTCGTACAAGGATCAGCAGGACCGTTCGTACATCTTCGTGGCGGTGGTCGACTGGACGGCTCGGCACGGCGTCAGCTCGGGCATGACGGCCCCGACGGGCATGTGGAATCCGGCCGAGACCTCGTCCGTCGACGAGGGTGCGATCCTCGGTTACGGCCAGCAGGTCATCAGCGAGAGCACGGGCGACTGGGTCGAGTATGTCATTCCGGTGTCGTGGTATGACAAGGAGGCCGCCAATCCGTCGTCAGCTGCCTGCTCGCTCGTCATCTCGTGCGCCACGAGCATGCGCGGCGACTACCTGACGGGCTGCTCGCAGAACGAGATGCTTGTCGACGACTTCGAGTGGATCTATTGACCGCGTGCAACAATCCGCACCGGCCCGTCGGCACCGGTGAGGGAATGCATGGTATACAGGGCCGATACGACGACGGCCGTCTCCTGCGAGACGGCCGTCCTTTTTCGTGTGTCGGAAGGGGTTACTTGTTGTCAAATTTGCCCTTGAACTTGTCCAGCTGGCGCTTCAGGGCGTCGATGGCCTCGTCGACCGACTCCTCGAATGCCTTGGACTGGTGGCAGGCCACCAGGTCCTCGCCCGGCATGTGGAGGGTGATCGTGGCTATCTTGTTTCCCTTTTCGTGGTCCTTATCGAGTTTGAGGATGACCTCTGCGCCCGTCGAGCGATCTGCGAAACGGTCCAGTTTTGCCATCTTGGCTTCAACGAATTCGATCAGCCGCTTGTCTGCGTCGAATTTCACGGATTGAATCTGTACGTTCATAGCTTTACGTTTTATAAAGTTATCACTTCCCTCCCTTTTCGCGGGGATGGGCTTTTCGGTATGTCTCCCGGAGGCGGGCGATGCTGTTGTGCGTGTAGACCTGCGTGGCCTTGAGCGAGGAGTGCCCCAGAAGCTCCTGGATTTCGCGCAGATCGGCGCCTCCGTTCATCAGGTGCGTGGCGAAGGTGTGGCGCAGCACGTGAGGGCTTGCCTTGCCCTGGACGCCGTTCTGGAGCAGTTCCCGTTGCACGATCCGGTAGATCGTGCTGTGGGAGCAGCGCCTCCCTTTCCACGTTAAAAATAGTGCTTTTTCCGTAGAATTGCAAATATTTTGCCTTTCAATCAGGCGGAGGTAGTGCAAAATCTTTTCGCGCACGCACGCCAGGACGGGGACGATCCGCTGCTTGTCCCCCTTGCCCCGCACGCGCAGCGACGTACAGTCGGCCGAGAAGTCGTCGCGGTCGATGCCCGCGAGCTCCGCCAGGCGCACGCCGCAGGTGTAGAAGAGCAGCACGATGAGCGTATCGCGCTCGGTGAGGAACTGCTCCGACTCGGTTTCGCATTCGCGGACGATGCCGCTCATGCGGCTTTCGGGGATGAAGGCCGGGAGGTGCTGCGGGCGCTTGAGCGACCGGATCGGCCGCATGATGTCGTGCTCGACGGCGCCCGTGCGGAGCAGCCAGCGGAAGAGCGCGCGCAGCGACGAGACTTCGCGGTTCATCGACGCGGCGTTCAGGCGGGCCGTGTCGGTGCGGTAGAGAATCCAGTCGCGCACCTGCTCGGTGGTGATCTCCTTCATGTCGACGCGGTCGGGATCGTCGTATCCCAACCAGCGGAGGAACCCCTCGATGTCGCGCCGGTAGTTGCGCACCGTGAGCGGCGAGTAGCGCCGTTCGGCCTCGAGGTAGCGTATGAAATCCGTCAGCATACCGCAAAGATAACCGAAAAATCGGTATCTTTGTACGCATGGCGGCGCCGCGGCGGCTTGCGGCGTCCGAAAAACGGAACCGATCATGAAAGAGACCTGGAAACCCGGCACGGTGCTCTATCCGCTGCCGGCAGTGCTGGTGAGCTGCGGTACGGCGCCCGAAGAGTACAACCTGCTGACTGTGGCGTGGACCGGCACGGTGTGCACCGATCCGCCGATGTGTTACGTGTCGATCCGCCCCGAGCGCCACTCCTACGGGATCATCCGCCGCACGGGCGAGTTTGTCATCAACCTGACGACCCGGCGGCTGGCGCGCGCGACCGACTGGTGCGGCGTCCGCTCGGGGCGCGATTACGACAAGTTCCGCGAGGCGGGCCTGACGCCAGTGCCGGCGGGCCGGGTGGCGGCGCCGCTGGTCGACGAGGCGCCGGTCAATATCGAATGCCGCGTGCGGCAGGTGCTGCCGCTGGGCTCGCACGACATGTTTCTGGCCGAGGTGGTCAACGTGCAGGTCGATGCCGCCTATATCGACCCGGAGACGGGGAAGTTCTGCCTGGAGCGGGCCTGCCCGATCGTCTACTCCCACGGCGAATACTACGCCCTGGGCGAGGCGCTGGGCCATTTCGGCTGGTCGGTGCGGCGGCGTGCGGCGGCGGGGGAACGCACCGGCGGCAGGGCCGGCGCAGCAAGGCCGCGGACGGACAAGAAGCGGAAATAGGCGACGGCGGGGGCGTCAGAACTTGCCGAGCGTGACCTGCTGCCGGTACTCCGAAGGGGTCATCCCCTTGAGCTGCTTGAAGGTGCGCGAGACATTCTTGATGTCGGAGAATCCCAGCTCCGAGGCGGCCTCCGAGACGCTCAACCCCTCGCCCAGCAGCTGTGTCATCTTCTCGATGCGGACCTGGATGATGTAGTCGTAGATCGACGTGCCCATGCTCTTCTTGAAACGCGATTCGAGCAGGCGGCGCGAGAGCGGCACGAGGGCCACGAGTTCGTCGACCGTGATCTTCTGGCTGATGTTCTCGTGGATGTACTTCAGCACCTCGGCGATGTGGGGGTCGTTGTTGGCGTAGATGTCCGTCGACTGGCGCGTGATGATGTGCGTGGGGTAGACCATGATGTCCTCGCGTTCGGCCTTCGGGTCGTGCAGGATGCGGTCGATCAGGCGGGCGACGTCGTAGCCGCCCTGTTCGATGTTCTGGTTGAGCGACGAGAGGTTCGGCGCCGAGAGGCGGCAGATCGTCTCGTCGTTGTCGACGCCCAGCACGGCGATGTCGTCCGGGATGCGGAATCCGGCCCCTTCGGCCTGGAGGCACGCCTCGGTGATGTGGTAGGCCTGGTTGTCGTCGCAGGCCATGATCGCCACGGGCTTGGGCAGCGATTGCAGCCAGGTGGTCAGCTGGATCGGGTCGTAGAGCCACAGATCGGTCTGCGACGTGTTGCGCAGCGCCGAGAAGGTATACCCGGCGTTGGCCCGGCGGACCGTGTCGCGGAAGCCCTGGCAGCGTTCGTCCGACCAGACGATGCCGCGCGTGCCGTAGAAGGCGAAGTGGCGGAATCCCTTCTTGATGAAGTATTCGGCGCCCATCTCCCCGGCCCGGTAGTGGGGTCCCGTGATGTTGGGGATCGTCGAGAAGCGGGCCTTGAAGTCCTGGGCGATGGCAATGATGCCGTTGCGGGCGAAGAGCTCGACCTTGTCCGTGTTGTAGAACTGTCCGATGACGGCCTCGGCCCGCATGCGGCGCGCCCACTCGACGACGGCCTCGATGCCCGACTTTTCGCGGATCGCAAGGGGCAGCCGGCAGAGGCTCCACGCCTGTCCCGAGTCGTGCGCATAGCGGGCGATGCCCAGCAGCAGGCTGCGGGCGTAGGCTTCGGAGAAGTCGGTCATGAGGATGATGCGTGCCATGCCGATGAGCGTTTTTCGGGATAAAGATAACCTTTTTTGTCAAAATGACACGGTCATACCTCCTTTTTTTCTCTTGCGGGAGGTGCCGGAGGGGGGTAATCTGTGCGCAAATTGAGGAGGCAAAAGCGCAAATCGCCATCGTCGGCAACCTCTTCTTTCGTATATTTGTATACCCGAAACCTGAACAGCCATGATGCGAACCTTGACTCTGGCCCTGGCGGCATGCGCATGTGCAGCCTGCATGCAGCCCTCGGATCCGATCGATTATGTCGATCCCTTCATCGGAACCGGATTCCACGGCCACACCTATCCCGGCGCCACGACCCCCTTCGGCATGGTGCAGCTCAGCCCCGACACGCGCTCGGGCGACTGGGACGCCTGCGCCGGCTACCATTATGACGATACGACGATCGACGGCTTCTCGCATACGCATTTGAGCGGCACGGGGTGCGCCGATCTGGGAGATATCCTCTTCTATCCCACGCTGCGCGACGACGTGGTGAGCGACGGCGAATTCCGCCACACGCCCTACGCCTTCTCGCACCGTCGCGAGCAGGCCTCGTGCGGCTACTACGCCGTCGAGCTCTCCGACGACGGGCTGGAGGTCGAGCTGACGGCGGCGCCCCGCACGGGCGTGCACCGCTACACGTTCCGCGGCGAAGGGCCGCGGCGCGTGGTCATCGACCTGATGCACACCATCACCGAGGAGCGGATCGACCTGCGCGAACTGCGGCAGACGGCTGCCGACGAGATCGAGGGCATGCGCCGCACGCAGGGCTGGGTGGCCGACCAGTACGTCTACTTCTCGGCACGCTTCTCGGAACCGTTCACCGGGGTTGAACTGCTCGGCGACCGGCAGGCCGTCCTCACCTTCGCCCCGGAGGTCGGGACGCTGACCGTGGCCGTGGGTCTCTCGGCCGTCAGCGCGGAGAATGCCCGCGAGAACCGCCTTGAGGAGGTTCCCGCACTCGATTTCGATGCCGTGCATGCCCGCGCCGAGACGCTGTGGCGCGACGCCCTGTCGGACATTGTCGTCGAGGGCGGCACGCGCGGTGAGCGCACGGTCTTCTATACGGCGCAGTACCATACGAAACTCACGCCCAACCTGATGAGCGACGTCAACGGCGACTACCGCCGCAGCGACGGCACCATCGGCCGCCTGCCCGCCGGCCGGGCCTACTATTCGACCCTCTCGCTGTGGGATACCTTCCGGGCGTGGAACCCCCTGCAGACGCTTGTCGACACGACGCTCGTGGGCGACATGGTCCGCTCGATGCTCGACATGTACGATACGACGGGCGAGCTGCCGATCTGGCCCCTCTCGTCGGGCGAGACGCGCACGATGATCGGCTATCATGCCGCATCGGTCATTGCCGACGCCTGGATGAAGGGAATCCGGGGCTTCGATGCGGAGCATGCGCTCGATGCCATGGTGCGCTCGTCGAACTGCAACCGCAAGGGGTCGGAGTATTACGTCGCCGACGGATACATCCCCTCGAATATCCTCCGCGAGTCGGTCTCCTGCACGCTCGAATACGCCTATGACGACTGGACGATCGCCCGCATGGCCGAGACGCTGGGCCGCAGCGACATTGCCGCGGAGTATTACGGCCGGGCGCTCAACTATGTCAATGTCTTCGACGGCTCGACCCGCTTCTTCCGCGGGCGGCAGCGCGACGGCAGCTGGTCGGCGCCCTTCGAGGAGTTCGTCGCCGGACGCGACTACACCGAGGCCACGCCGTGGCAGTACCGCTTCTTCGCGCCGCACGACGTGAACGGCCTCGAGCAGCTCTTCGGCAGCCGCGAGGCCTTCGTCCGGGAGCTCGACCGCCTCTTCACGCTCGAATCCCCGCACGAGGATGTCGGCCTGGACGACATCACGGGCCTTCTGGGCCAGTACGCCCACGGCAACGAGCCGAGCCACCACATGGCCTACCTCTATAGTTATGTCGGCATGCCGTGGAAGACGCAGGAGCTGACGCGCCGCCTGCTCGACGAGATGTATGCCCCGACCCCCGAAGGGATCATCGGCAACGAGGACTGCGGGCAGATGTCGGCCTGGTATGTCTTCTCGTCGCTGGGCTTCTATCCCGTCTGCCCCGGCTCGAACGAGTTTGTCCTGACGGCGCCGCTCTTCGAGCGGGCCACCGTGCGTCTGGCCAACGGCCGCACGCTCACCGTCACGGCCGACACGCCGCGCCGCAACCGTTATGTCGGTGCTGTGACGCTCAACGGCGAGGCGGTCGATACCAACTTCATCACCTACGAACAGCTCATGGCGGGCGGCGAGCTGCACTTTACGATGCTGCCCGAGGCGGACCTTACGCGCGGCACCTCGGCCGCGGCGCAGCCCTCGTCGCTTACGCGCGGCGAGACGGTCTCGATTCCCTATACGACGCAGTCGGTGAGCCTCTTCACCGAGCCGGTCGACGTCGCACTGGCGACGACGACGCCCGGGGCCGAGATCCGCTATACGCTCGACGGCTCGGAGCCCGATTCGCTCTCGGCCCTCTACGAGACGCCGGTCCGCGTGGATCGCACGCTGACGCTCCGCGCCCGGGGCTTCAGGGAGGGCGCCGCCCCGAGCCGCACGCTGACGCTGCGGGCCGAGAAGGCGGAGTTCCTGCCGGCAGCGGCCGCTGCGGCGAGCGTGCCGGGCGTGGCCTATACCTATTACGAAGGGTCCTTCGCGCGCGTGGCCGACATCGAACGTGCGGAGCCCCTCTCGCGCGGCGTGATGGCCGAGCCGTCGATTGCCGGGGCGCCGCAGGAGGATCACTTCGCCTACCTCTTCGAGGGGCTCGTGCGCATCCCGCAGCGGGGTGTCTGGGAGTTCTCGACGCGCAGCGACGACGGCAGCGTGCTGCTGATCGACGGACACAGGGTCGTCGACAACGATACGTCGCATGCCGCCGTCACGGCGACGGGCCGCGTGGCCCTCGACGAGGGGCTGCACGCCTTCCGCCTGCTCTACTTCGAGGATTACGAAGGTCAGGAGCTCTCCTGGGGCTGGAAGGCTCCCGGCGAGACGGAGTTCGCGCCGATTCCCGCGGAAAATCTCTTTGTGAAATAACGATGCGATGCCCGAGGCCGTTTCCCTGCAAGTGGACGGAAGGAATTTTTGGTGTGTGGTGTTCCGCTGCGATGCGGTAGCGGCGGGGACCGGTCCTCGGGCGACGCGAAAAACCGAAACGATATGAAAAAACTCTTCTTCTTACTGATGTTCGCCGGGGCCGTCTCCTGCGGCGAGGCTCCGCAGGAGCTGACCGTCATGACGATGAACGTGCGGTATGACAACCCCGAGGACGGGGAGAACAACTGGCGCTTCCGCCGCGAAAGGGTCGGGGAGCTGATCCGCTCGCAGCAGGTTGACCTGCTCGGCACGCAGGAGGTGCTCTCGAACCAGTACGACGACCTGCGGGCCGAGCTGCCCGCATACGCCTCCGTGGGGGTGGGCCGCGAGGACGGGGCCCGTGCGGGCGAGTTCAATGCGATCTTCTACCGTACGGAGCGCTTCGAACTGCTCGATTCGGGAACCTTCTGGCTGAGCGAGACCCCCGAGGTGGCCGGCTCGAAAGGGTGGGATGCCGCCTGCGAGCGCATCGCGACGTGGGTCATCCTGCGTGACGGAACGAACGGACGCGAACTGCTCTTCGTGAATACGCACCTCGACCACATGGGCGAGCAGGCCCGCCGCGAGGGCGTGACGCTGCTGCTCGACCGCATCGCGGCGCTGCGTGGCGACCGTCCGGTGATCCTCACGGGCGACTTCAACGCCGATCCCTCCTCGACGGTCATCGCGCACGTGCTCGAAGACGGCACGTTACGCAGCGCCTGGGATGCCGCCGCGGTGCGTCACGGCGCGGGTTGGAGCTTCGCCGATTTCGGGCAGATTCCCGTCGGGGAGCGGCCGTTGATCGACTACGTCTTCTTCGGCGGAGGGTTCGAGGCGGACGAGTGCACGATCCTGCCCGATACGCTCGGCGGCGGCTACGTCTCCGACCATGCCCCCGTCCGGGCGCTGCTGCGCTATGCGGAGTAATTCAAGAACAAACGACTAACCGAGAGATACCATGAAACGGATTCTGAAAACCGGACTGCTGCTTGCATTCCTTTTGCTGTGCGGCGTCTGTGCCGCGCAGCCTCCCGTGCTGATCCATTCGCACAACGACTATACGCGCACGGTGCCCTTCTACCAGGCCTATGCGCAGCGGGTCTCGTCGATCGAGGCCGATGTGTTCCTTCGTGACGGCGTGCTCGTCGTGGGACACGACGTCGAGGACCTCGTGCCCGAGATGACCTTCGAGAAGCTCTACGTCGAGCCGCTCGTGACGCTCTTCGCCCGCAACGGCGGCCGCGCCTGGAAGGGTTCAGACCAGAGGCTGCAGCTGATGGTCGAACTCAAGTCCGAGACCGAACCGACCTTGCGGGCCGTCGTCGCGCTGCTGCAGCGCTGGCCCGCGGTCTTCGACCCGGCGGTGAATTCAGAGGCGGTGCGCGTCACGGTGACGGGCCGCGTGCCTGAACCGGCCGATTTCGACCGGTATCCCGCCTTCGTCCGCTTCGACGGGGCGTGGGATGCGGACTATACCCCCGCGCAGCTCGAGCGCATCGCGCTCGTGAGCGCCAATTTCCGCGACTTCTCGCAGTGGAACGGCAAGGGTTCGATCATCCCCGCGGAACTGGCGCGCGTCAAGCAGGTGATCGACGGGGCCCATGCGTGGGAGAAGCCCGTGCGCTTCTGGGGCGCTCCCGAGGGCACGACCGTCTACTACACCTTCTACGACCTGGGCATCGACTACATCAATACGGACCGGCCCGAGACCTGTGCCGCCTTCTTCGACGACTTTGCCAACAAGAACTTCTGCATCGGCGAGCACCGTGACGCGGCGGCCGGCGTGACGGGCACGAAGCGCCTGGACAGGACCACGCGCGACTTCGGCGGCTTCCGCAACGACAAGCTCCAGCTCTCGCAAGGGATCGACATCTACACGCCGACCTACCGCAACGACGGCGGCGAAGGGGCGATCCGCAACGTGATCTTCCTGATCGGCGACGGCATGGGCCTTCCGCAGATCATGGCCGGCGCCTACGCCAACCGGGGGCTGACGACGCTCCGGATGAAGCACATCGGCCTGCAGCGCAACAATGCGCTCGACGCCTTCACGACCGACTCGGCGGCGGGCGGCAGCGCCCTGGCCACGGGCGAGCGCCACAACAACCGCCACATCGCCATGAGCGCCGACGGCGAGCCCTATCCGTCGCTTTCGGACTTCTTCCACGACGAGCAGTGCGCCGTGGGCGTGCTGACGCTCGGCAACGCCGTGGATGCCACGCCGACGGCCTTCTACGGCCACTCGGTCGAGCGTGACAATTCGGACGAGCTGACGCGCTGTCTGCTCGATGCGAAGATCGACCTGCTCTGCGGCAGCGGCATCCGCCAGTTCACCGAGCGCGGTGACGGCGTGGACCTCGTGAAGGAGCTCTCGGAGGAGTACCGCTTCGTGCGCTCGATCGACGAGATCAACGACCGAGAGGGCAAGGTGATCTGCATCGACGAGCGGATGGACGATGCGGCCGAGGAGGCGAACCTCTCGCTGCTGGCCGACGCCACGCGTGAGGCGATCGCCAAGCTCAGCGAGCGCGGCGGCGAGGGCTTCTTCCTCATGGTCGAGGGTGCCAAGATCGACTACGCGGGCCACTCGCGCTGCCTGCCCGGCTCGATCATCGAGATGTTGAGCTTCGACCGGGCCGTGGCCGAGGCGCTGCGCTTCGCCGACTTGAACGGCGAGACGCTCGTCATCGTGACGGCCGACCACGAGACGGGCGGCCTGACGCTGCTCGACGGCGACGAGCGCACGGGCCGTGTCATGGGCTGCTACGTTACGGACGACCATACGCCGGCGATGCTTCCCGTCTTCGCCTACGGCCCCGGCGCCGACCGCTTCTGCGGCGTCTACCTCAATACGGAGATCGCCCGCCGCATCCGGGCGCTCTATGACGAACGAAAGCATTGACGGAGATGGTACGCCGGATTGTCATGACGCTCGCGGCCCTCGGTGCCGTCGGCGCGGCCGCCGCCCAGGGGCTGATGTCGGGCCCCTACGAGCTGCCCTACAAGAACACCTACGTCAAGGAGGTCTTCGTGGCCGAAAACGAATTCCGCAACGCCACCCCGGAGCGGATCGAGCCGCGCTCGTTCGACGAGGCGCGCCGGATCCTGCCCGCCCCCTTCTGGGAGGGGCACGAGCGGGAGGTCGAGATGTACTGGCACGCCTGGCGCATCGCCGTGGGCAACATCCGCCAGCCGGCCGAGGGGTCGGGCTTCGTCTCGCCCTACCTCGACATCGCCTACAACGGCAACATCTTCATGTGGGACGCGTCGTTCATGATGATGTTCGCCCGCTACGGCTACCGCTTCTTCCCCTTCCAGCGGACGCTCGACAACTTCTACGCCAAGCAGCACCCCGACGGCTTCATCTGCCGCGAAATCCGGGCCGACGGTTCGGACTGCTTCGAGCGCTACGACCCCACGTCGACGGGCCCCAACCTGCTGCCGTGGGTCGAGCTGGCCTATTACCGCCAGTACGGCGACCTGGATCGTCTGCACCGCGTCTTCCCGGCGCTGTGCGCCTATGCCCGGTGGTGGAAGCTCAACCGCACGTGGCCCAACGGTACCTACTGGTCGAGCGGCTGGGGCACGGGCATGGACAACATGCCGCGCGTAAGGGAGGAGTACAACCCCATCTACTCGAACGGCCACATGGAGTGGCTCGACACGAACCTGCAGCAGATGCTCGTCAACGAGTCACTGCTCCAGATCGGCTTCTACATTGAGCGCTGGCAGGAGATCGAGGAGGTCGAGGACGAAAACCGCTTCCTGCGCCGCCACATCAACGACTGCATGTGGGACGATAAGGAGGGCTTCCTCTTCGACCGGCAGGCCGACGGGTCGCTCGGCACGGCGAAGGGGGTCTACGCCTACTGGGCGTTGCAGACCGACGTGCTCGACCGCGAGCGGCTCGACAGGCTGGTCGCCCACCTGAGCGACACGGCGGAGTTCAACCGTCCGCACCGCGTGCCGTCGCTGGCGGCCGATCACCGCAAGTACAACGCCCTGGGCCGCTACTGGCAGGGCGGCGTGTGGCCCGGCACGAACTACATGATTGTCGACGGCCTCTGGCGCAACGGCTACCGTGCCGAGGCGCAGCAGATCGCCGAGAACCACTACGCCGCGGTCTTCGAGGTGTGGAAGAAGACCGGGACCTTCTGGGAATACTACGCCCCGGAGCGGATCGAGCCCGGTTTCATGGCCCGCAGGGACTTTGTCGGCTGGACGGGCCTGCCGCCCATTGCGGTCTTCATCGAGTACATCCTCGGCATCCGGTCCGACTACTCGGAGAACCGCATCGAGTGGCACGTCACCAAGACGGAGGCGCACGGTATCGAGCGCTATCCGTTCGGGCCCGAGGGGGTTGTGACGCTGAAGTGTGCCGCGCGCCGCGGAGCCGATGCGACGCCCGAGGTGAGCATCGAGACCAACGTGCCGTTCGATCTGACGCTCCTGTGGGGCGACGGCCGCAGCCGCACGGTGCATGTCGAGCGGAGCGGACGGGTGAAGTTGAACTGACAGGAGAGATTGCGATATGAAGAGATGGATTCTGACACTTTGCCTGCTCGCATTCGGCGGGGCGGGCCTGATCCGGGCGCAGCAGCCGGTGCTGCGCTTCGGCGAAGAGGGAACTTTCAAGATTGCACAGTTTACCGACACGCACCTCGATGCGTCGACGCCCCGGCGGCTGGCCGAGGCCGAAAAGACCTTCTCGCGGCTGGACCGCGTGCTGGCGCTCGAGCGGCCCGACCTGGTCGTCTTTACGGGCGACGTGGTGACGGGTGCCCCGGCCGAAGGGATGTGGCGGCGCCTGCTCGACACGATGGCGGCGCGCCGCGTGCCCTTCTGCGTGGTGCTGGGCAACCACGACGCCGAGCAGGACCTCACGCGGGCGCAGATCGCGCAGCTGGTGACCTCGTGCGGCGGCAGCCTCAATACGCTCAACGAGGCCGGTGAGCTGGCCGATCGCGAGCTGGAGGTGCTCGGGCACGCTTCGCAGCAACCCGCGCTCGTGCTCTACTGCCTCGACTCGCACGACTACTCGACCGTCGAGGGGGTTGACGGCTACGGCTGGTTCACGCCCGCGCAGGTGGAGTGGCTGCGGGCGCGCTGCACGGCCCGCACGGCCGCAAGCGGCGGACGTCCGGTGCCGTCGCTGGCCTTCTTCCATATCGTGCTGCACGAATACCTTGCGGCGTGGCGCAATCCCGGGGCTTCGCACATCGGCCGGGCAGCCGAGGAGGAATGTCCCGGAGCGCTCAACACGGGCATGTTCGCCGCGATGGTCGAGACGGGCAGCGTCATGGGGACGTTCGTCGGGCACGACCACGACATCGACTACCTGGTGGCCGACAAGGGCATCTGCCTCGGTTACGGCCGCTACTCGGGCGACAATACGACCTACAACGACCTGCGTCCGGGTGCGCGCCTGCTGGTGCTGACGGAGGGAGAGCGGGGCTTTGAAACGTGGATCCGCGAGGATGACGGCCGCATGGTCGATCATGCGCGGTTCAGCGATGGTAAAATTACGGAAATAGCTGTGGAAAGATGAGAATAGGTGTGGATTTGGGCGGAACGAACGTGCGGGTCGGTCAGGTTGTCGACGGCCGGATCGTGCGGTTGCTCTCCGAGCCCTGCAAGTCGGACCGCCCCGAAGAGGAGGTCCTCGAACATATCGCGTCGCTCGTCGGCGCACTCATGACGCCCGAGGTCGAGTGCATCGGCATCGGCGTTCCCTCGGTGGTCGATGCCGCGCGCGGCATCGTCTACAACGTCGTGGGCATCCCCTCGTGGCGGGAGGTGCACCTCAAGGAGCGCTTCGAGAAGCGCTTCGGCGTGCCCGTCTCGGTGAACAACGACTGCAACTGCTTTGCGCTGGGCGTCTGTCACTTCGGCGAGGCGCACGGCTACCGCGACGTCGTCTGCATCGCCCTCGGTACGGGCGTCGGCGCCGGCGTGGTGATCGACGGCAGGCTCTATTGCGGCCACAACACGGGAGCGGGCGAGATCGGCTGTGTCCCCTACCTGGACCGCGACTACGAATACTATTGCAGCAGCCGCTTCTTCGTCGGACACGGCACGACGGGCAAGCAGGCCTACGAACGGGCCGTGGCGGGCGATCCGCGGGCGCTGGCGCTCTGGCGCGAGTTCGGCGGACATGTCGGGCGGCTGGTCATGCTGGCGCTCTACGCCTACGATCCGCAGGCGATCGTCTTCGGCGGCAGCATCGCCCACGCCTTCGGCTTCTTCCGCGAGGCGATGTACGAGCGTCTCCGGGAGTTCCCCTACGCCAAGACGGTCGAGAGCCTGCATATCTGCTGCTCGCACATCGAACATGTCGGACTGCTGGGCGCTTCGGCCTGCGAATAGGGGAGGGCGTATGCGGCGAGTTCGTATCTGGATGGCCGCGGGGCTGCTGGCAGCCTCGTGTGCATGCGGCCGGACGCTCCCCTCGGACGGGACGATCGACGTGGTTCCCGTTCCGGTGCGCGTTACCCCGGTTGAGGGGGTGTTCCGCCTCGGGGCCTCGACCCCTGTTTGTATCGAATCCTCCGACGAGCGGATGCGCTGGGTGGCCGACGCGCTCGACGAGGTGCTGCAACCGGTTTTCGGGCGCGGACTCGAATGCCGTTTTCCGCAGGCCGGTGAGCCGCATGCGGTGAATTTCCTCCTGGATGCCTCGATGGCGCCCGATGCCTACCGTCTGACGGTGACGCCGGAGCGGGTGGATATTCGGGCCGGGGCTCCCGAAGGGGCCTTCTATGCCGTGCAGACGCTGCGGCAGCTGCTGCCCGTGGAGGCCTTCGACGGCGGCGTGCGGACGGTCGAACTGCCCGCGGTGGAGATCGAGGATAGGCCCGCGATGGCCTACCGCGGGCTGATGCTCGACGTGGCGCGCCACTTCTTTACGGTCGACGAGGTCAAGCGCACGCTCGATCTGTTGGCGCTGCACAAGATGAATGTCTTTCACTGGCACCTGACCGACGACCAGGGCTGGCGCATCGAAATCCGCCGCTATCCCGAACTGACGCGCGTCGGATCGGTGCGGCGGCGCACGCTCATCGGCAAGGACCCCGGCGGCGAGTACGACGAGACGTGCCGTTACGACGAGCGCCCCTACGGCGGCTTCTATACACAGGAGGAGGTGCGCGAAGTGGTCGACTATGCCGCGCGGCGCTTCATCACGGTCATTCCCGAGATCGAGTTCCCGGGCCACGCCGTGGCGGCACTGGCCTCCTATCCGTGGCTGGGCTGCACGGGCGAACAGTACGAGGTGCGCCAGACGTGGGACATCGACGACAGGGTCTTCTGTGTCGGGCGCGATTCGACGTTCGACTTCATCGAGGGGGTGCTCGACGAGGTGATCGGGCTCTTCCCCTCTACCTATATTCATATCGGCGGCGACGAGTGCCCGACCAAGATGTGGGAGCAGTGTCCGCACTGCCGGGCGCGCATGCGCGCCGAGGGGCTGACCGCGCCGCGGCAGTTGCAGGGCTACGCCACGAAGCGCGTCGAACGCTTCCTGCAGGCGCACGGCCGGCGCCTGATCGGCTGGGACGAGATTCTCGACGGCGGCGTTTCGCCGACGGCCGCCGTCATGTCGTGGCGCGGCACCGAAGGGGGCATCCGGGCGGCCCGGCAGGGCAATCCGGTCGTCATGGCCCCGACGACGCACTGCTATCTCGACTACTACCAGACGGACGACGTGGCGAACGAGCCCCTGGCCTGGGGCGGCTGCCTGCCCCTCTCCAAAGTCTATGAGCTGGACCCCTACGAGGGGCTCGACTCCCTCGCGCAACGCTGCGTGCTCGGGGTGCAGGCCAACCTCTGGACCGAGTATATCCCCGACTTCGCACAGGCACAGTACATGCTGCTGCCGCGGCTGGCGGCCGTTGCCGAGGTGGGGTGGGCTCCCCGGCGCCGCAACTACGACGATTTCCTGCGGCGCATGGAGCACCTGCGGCTGCTCTACGGGGCCTGCGGCTACCGTTACGCGCCGCATCCCTTCGTGCACTGACGTCCATACGCTAACCGGGGATCTCATCCCCGGTTTTTTACCGGGCAATTGTGCGCAAATAGAGGATATAAATACGCAAAATACGCCCATTCGCACAATTATGTTGCTTGAGTTCAACTTATAAATGCAACTTTTTGGGTGCGGATAATAAGCAATAAAAACATTTATTTTTCAGAGAGGA
>UQUQ01000037.1 GCA_900544265.1 uncultured Alistipes sp. | reverse complement strand
CCACTTCAACCAAAACCCTTGTAACTCAATTCTATCACTATATCTTTCCGCATTTCACTTTTTTGTAGTAACTTTGCCTCCGGAATCTTCCGAAAATACCAATACCATCCGCAACCATGGATATACTCACAGTAGAACACGTCACCAAACGATACGCCGGACACACGGCTCTCGACGACGTATCGCTCTCGATTCCCAAAGGATCGGTCTACGGACTGCTCGGACCCAACGGTGCGGGCAAGACGACGCTCATCCGCATCATCAACCGCATCACGGCCCCCGACACGGGCCGCGTGCTGCTCGGCGGGCGCGAAATCGCCCCCGAGGATGTCCGCCGCATCGGCTACCTGCCCGAGGAGCGGGGACTCTACAAGAAGATGAAGGTCGGTGAGCAGGCTGTCTTCTTCGCCCGTCTGAAGGGACTTTCACGCCGCGACGCCGTCGCACGGCTCAAAAAGTGGTTCGTCAAGTTCGGCATCGAAGGGTGGTGGGACAAGAAGATCGAGGAGCTCTCGAAGGGCATGGCCCAGAAGGTGCAGTTCATCGTCACGGTGCTGCACGAACCCGAGCTGCTGATCTTCGACGAGCCCTTCTCGGGCTTCGACCCGATCAATGCCAACCTGCTCAAGGAGGAGATTCTCGCCCTGCGCGACAAGGGGGCCACGGTGATCTTCTCGACGCACAACATGTCGTCGGTCGAGGAGATCTGCGACCACATCACGCTCATCAACAAGTCGAAGAACATCCTCTCGGGGCGTGTCGACGAGATCCGCCGCCGCCACGGCGCCAACATCTTCGAGGTGGCCTACCGCGGCGAGGAGGCCGACCTGCGCCGCGCCGTCGAGGGGCGCTGCGAGATTCTCGAGGGGGCTGCCGAGGAGTCGGTCTACCGCACGCTCAAGCTCCACGTCGAGCACGACGAGGAGGTGCGGCAGGTGATCGACGCCGCAAACCGGGCCGTCGAGCTGCGCTCGTTCCGCGAGATCATCCCCTCGATGAACGACATCTTCATCCGCGCCGTGAACGGACAGCTTTAGAACATTCCGCCATGAAAAGGGGAAACGAAGAGACCGGACAGCGGAATCCGCAGCGCTTCGGACGGGCCGCCCTGCGGACGCTTGCCGGCCTGTGCCTGGGGTTCGGCATGTACGGAATGATTCACGGCCTGAAGAGCGAGGAGGGCACCCTCCTGCCCGTACCGGCCTCGATCATGCTGTGCGGCGGCATCCTGCTGCTCCGGCACGACCTTCGCACCCGGAAAACAGAAGAGAAAGAGAACCGATAAAACCTACACACCATGTCCAACGTATCCATCATAATCCAGCGCGAGTTCAACGAACGCGTGCGCAAAAAATCCTTCATCATCACCACGATCCTCATGCCCGTGCTGATGATCGTGCTGATGATCGCCCCGGCGCTCATCATGGAGTACTCCCGGGGGGAGCAGAAGACGATCGCCGTGATCGACGACAGCGGTCTGGTGGCCCCGCAGCTGCAGAGCAACGAGGAGCTGCGCTTCGAGCCGACCGACCTCACGACCGAGGAGGCGCGCCGCTCGCTGACCGACCGCTTCGGGGTGCTCTACATCGGGAGCGACATCCTCGAGAACCCCTCCAACGTGAAACTCTACGCCAATGCGTCGTCGTCGCTTTCGATCGAGAGCAACATCACCGGCCAGATCGAGGATATTCTCGAGGCCGAAAAGCTCAAGGCGTACCACATCGACAACCTCCAGCAGATTCTCGACGAGGTGAAGACCACCGTCACGCTGCAGACCTTCCGCAACGACAAGTCGCAGGAGGCCGAGTCGCAGGCCCAGTCGTCGACCGTCGCCACGGCCGCCGGCTACATCCTCGGCTTCGTGCTCTACATGTTCCTGCTGATCTACGGTTCGATGGTCATGCAGTCGGTCATCGAGGAGAAGAACAACCGCGTGCTCGAGGTGGTGGTCTCCTCCGTGCGGCCCTTCGACCTGATGCTGGGCAAGATTCTCGGCGTGGCCCTCGTGGCCGTGGTCCAGGTGCTCATCTGGGGCGTGCTGATCTTCGCCGTCGGGGCGATTGTCCTGCCGCAGCTCATGCCCGCCGAGATGATGGCCGGCGTGCAGGCCATGCAGCAGGGGATGCCCGACGCCGCGGCGATGGGCGACATGGACCCCGAGATGCTGCAGGCCGTGGCCGCCGTCACCGACACGGGCTACATCCTCAAGATCTTCGTCTGCCTGCTGCTCTTCGTCTTCGGCGGCTATCTGCTCTACTCGGCGACGTTCGCCGCCGTGGGCTCGGCCGTGGACAACGTCCAGGACGCCTCGCAGCTGCAGATGCCCGTCACGCTGCCGATCATCCTCGCGCTGCTGATGATGCTCGCCGTCATCAAGGACCCCAACTCGTCGCTGGCCTTCTGGTTCTCGATCATCCCCTTCACCTCGCCCGTCGTGATGATGGCCCGCATCCCCTACGACATTCCCCTCTGGGAGATCGTCCTCTCGCTCGTCGTCCTCTACGCCTCGTTCGTGGCGATGGTCTGGTTCGCCGGCAAGATCTACCGCGTGGGCATCTTCATGTACGGCAAGAAACCCACCTTCAAGGAGTTGCTCAAGTGGGTGCGCTACAAATACTGATTCCCCGCCGAAAACCGGGCTCCGACCGAAAATCGGGGCCCGGTTTTTGTCCGGGAACCATTTTTTCTGTTATCCGAATAACAGTTTCTTGAAATTATTTCCTAAATTTGCGACGGATTAGGCAAACAAGATTCAAAACATCCATATTAAAGTCCAAACACTATGATTTCGATCGACAACTACGATTTCAAGGGCAAGCGCGCGATCATCCGCGTGGATTTCAACGTGCCCGTCAACGAAAAGGGCGAGGTAACGGATGACACCCGCATCCGTGCCGCCATGCCGACGATCAAGAAGGTGCTCGCCGAGGGCGGCGCCGTGATCCTCATGTCGCACATGGGACGTCCGAAGAAGAATCCCGATCCGAAATACTCGCTCGAGCAGATCGTACCGGCCATCGAGAAGCACCTCGGCGTGAAGGTACAGTTCGCCGGCGACTGCATGGGCGAAAAGGCCGCCGAGCTCTGCAAGAACATCAAGCCGGGCGAGGTCGTGCTGCTTGAGAACCTGCGTTTCTACGCCGAGGAGGAGGGCAAGCCCCGCGGCCTGGCCGAGGACGCCACCAAGGAGGAGAAGGACGCTGCGAAGAAGGCCCTGAAGGAGGGGCCGCAGAAGGAGTTCGTCAAGAAGCTCGCTTCGTATGCCGACTGCTACATCAACGACGCATTCGGCACGGCACACCGCAAGCACGCCTCTACCTACCTGATTGCCAAGGAGTTCCCCAACGACAAGATGTTCGGCTACCTGATGGAGAAGGAGGTCAAGGCCATCTCGTCGCTCATGGAGGCCCCGCAGCACCCGTTCTGCGCCATCGTGGGCGGATCGAAGGTATCGTCGAAGATCGGCGTCATCAAGGCCCTCATCGAGAAGGTTGACTCGATCATCATCGGCGGCGGCATGACCTACACCTTCGCAGCCGCACAGGGCGGCAAGGTCGGCAACTCGATCTGCGAGCCCGACATGTTCCCCGTGGCCCTCGAGATCCTCGAGCTGGCCAAGCAGAAGGGCGTGCAGCTCGTCATGTCGCCCGACGCCCTGATCGCCGACGCCTTCTCGGCCGACGCCAACACCTCGACGGCTCCGGCCGACAACATCCCCGACGGATGGGAGGGTGTCGACATCGCCGACGAGGGCAAGAAGCGCTTCCGCGAGCACATCCTCGGCTGCAAGACCATCCTCTGGAACGGTCCCGTGGGCGTCTTCGAGATCGACAAGTTCGCAACCGGCTCGAAGGAGGTGGCCCTGGCCATCGCCGAGGCTACGAAGAACGGCGCCTACTCGCTCATCGGCGGCGGCGACTCGGTAGCCTGCATCAACAAGTTCGGCCTGGCCGACCAGGTATCCTACATCTCGACCGGCGGCGGCGCCCTGCTCGAGTACATCGAGTTCGGAACCCTGCCCGGCGTCGAGGCGATCACCAAGTAGGCAGCCCGGAGCAAATACCGATCCGAAACAGGGACGTCCGGGCACCCCGGAGGTCCCTGTTTCATACTCAAAACCCGAACAACGATGAAAAAGATTTTGATTTTAGCCGCCATGGCCTGTATGGCAAGCTGTCAGAACACCACGACCAAGACCCCGGCCATCGACACGACGAACCTCGACCTCACGGTCGCTCCGAATGCCGATTTCTACCAGTACGCCACGGGCGGCTGGCAGGCCAAGAACCCGCTCAAACCCGAATATTCGCGCTACGGTTCGTTCGACGTGCTGCGCGAAAACAACGAGAAGCGCATCAACGCCCTCTTCTCGGAGATGACCCGGATGGAGACCGCCGCCGGCAGCGTCGAGCAGAAGATCGCGGACCTCTACAAGATGGGCCTCGACTCCGTGCGGCTGAACGCCGAGGGGGCCGCCCCGATCAAGGCCCGGGTCGGGGAGCTGCTCGCGATCAAGGACCGCTCGCAGCTCACCGACGCCATCGCACGGCTGCACATGACTGTCGCCAACCCCTTCTTCGGCATCGGCGTGGAGCCCGATCTGATGAACAGCAACGTGAACGCCCTCTACGCTTCGCAGTCGGGCCTCACGATGGGCGACCGCGACTACTACCTCACGCCCGAGAACGAGCACATCCGCACCGCCTACAAGGAGTATCTGGGCCGGATCTTCCGCCTGGCCGGCGTCCCCGAGGCCGACATTGAGAAGGCCGTCGCCGGCGTGATGGAGGTCGAGACGCAGCTGGCCGAGAAGTCGTGGTCGAATGTCGAACTGCGCAACATTCCGGCGATGTACAACCCCATGTCGAAGGCCGACTTCGAGAAGGCATACGACGCCATCGACTGGGCAACCTATTACCGCGAGATGGGCATCGGTGACTTCGACACGATCATCGTCACCACGCCGTCGGCCGTCGCCAACGCCAACGAGGTACTGAAGAAGGCCCCGCTGGAGAACATCCGCTACTACCTGGCCGCCCAGTACATCGACGCGGCCGCCTCGTACCTGAGCGACGACTTCATCGACGCCTCGTTCGACTTCTACGGCCGGACGATGTCGGGCACGCAGGAGCAGAAGCCCCGCTGGAAGCGCGCCATGTCGGTGCCCAACAGCACCCTCTCGGAGGCCGTGGGCGAGATGTACGTCGCCAAGTACTTCCCCGCCAAGGACAAGGAGCGCATGCTCGCCCTGGTGAAGAACCTGCAAACGGCCCTCTCGCAGCACATCGACGCCCTCGACTGGATGTCGGACGCCACGAAGGCCAAGGCCCAGGAGAAGCTCGCCGCCTTTACCGTGAAGATCGGCTATCCCGACACGTGGAAGGACTACTCGACGCTCGAGATCGACCCGCTGAAGAGCTACTGGGAGAACATCGTCGAGGCCAACCGCTGGTACACGGCCGACAACATCGCCGAGCTGAACAAGCCCGTCGACCGGGCCAAGTGGCAGATGTCGCCGCAGACGGTCAACGCCTACTACAACCCGACGACCAACGAGATCTGTTTCCCGGCCGCCATTCTCCAGCCTCCCTTCTACAATCCGGATGCCGACGATGCGGTCAACTACGGCGCCATCGGCGTGGTGATCGGCCACGAGATGACCCACGGATTCGACGACCAGGGCCGCAACTTCGACAAGGACGGCAACATGAACAACTGGTGGACCGACGAAGACGCCGCCGCCTTCAAGGCCAAGACGGACATTCTGGTCAAGCAGTTCGACGCCATCGAGGTGCTGCCCGCCCGGGACGGCCAACCGGCGCTCCACGCCAACGGCGCCCTCTCGCTGGGTGAGAACATCGCCGATCAGGGCGGTCTGCGCGTCGCCTGGACAGCTTACCAGAACTCGCTCGAGGGCAAGCAGGCCCCGGCTCCGATCGACGGCTTCACGGACGCACAGCGCTTCTACCTGGCCTACGCTACGCTCTGGGCGCAGAACATCCGCGACGAGGAGATCGCCCGCCTGACGAAGCTCGACGTGCATTCGCTGGGCAAGTGGCGCGTGAACGCCACGCTGCGCAACCTCGAGAGCTTCTACGAGGCCTTCGGCATCACCGACGGCGCAATGTTCATGCCGGCCGAAGAGCGCGTAATCATCTGGTAAGAGCGGTTGCGGCGGCAGGGTATCCCGCCGACCGGACCCGCAGCAGAAAAGGGACGACCCCGATTGGAGGGTCGTCCCTTTTTTCGTCACGGGGCGGCGGATCACGCCGTCCTCCCACCCGGCCGGAGCCGGTCAATAGAAGGTGCCCTTCGGGGCGAAGATGGTGTAGCCGAAATTGAAGGTCAGGTACATGTTCCGCCACGAATCGAGGTCGTATTTCGTCAGCGCGAGGCTCACCGGACCGATGGGCGTGTGGTAGACCAGCAGCGCCTCGGCGATGTAGTGCCAGCGCCGGTCGGGACGGTCGGCCAGCGCCACGGGGACGAACGACCGCTTGTTGCGCATCATGGCGTAGAAGCCCGTGCGCAGGAAGAAGTTGGGCATCAGGTCGAAGGTCGGCATCACGCCCCCGGCGACGAAGCGTTCGGCCCGAAAATCGGGCATGTAGACCATCTTTGCATGGGGGATGGGCGCGTAGACGGGCATCGACATGAGCGTCGCGCCCGGTGTCGTGAAGTCGGGGTGGTTCGTCAGCACGGCATCGATGTTGAATCCGAACGAAAACCAGCTGACGGGCGGAATGTCGAAATACTTGTCCCACGTGAAGCGGCCGCCGAACCAGTGGCGCGTGCGGCGCGAAAGGAAGCGGTCGACCTCCGCCGGGGCATACTTGTCGCGGCCCGTCACGTAGATGGCCGAGAAGTGCAGGTCCGAACCGCGCCGCGGGTAGAGGAACTTGTCGAGCGTGTTGCGCGCCACCTCGGCCTTCAGGGCAAAGAACGAGAAGCGCGTATGGTCGTCCTCCTCGACCTGCCGGTTGTCCGAACCGTAGTGGTAGTTGATGTGGCCTGCGTTGGCCCGCAGCGCAACGACGCTGCGCAGCGTCAGCGGCGTGCCGAGCCCCAGCGTGAAGAAGTTCTCGCTGTTCTTCACGTAGAGCGTGTTGTCCACGCGCGTGACGTTGCCGAAGGCCCCGCGCCGGAAGTCGCGCACCGAGAAGTTGTAGGCATAGTCCAGGAAAATCGGTTCGCGCAGGTAGAAGTCGGCCCGCCCGCCGAGCGCTCCCCACGTGTAGAGCGGCCCGAGGTAGAGGTCCGCCCCCAGGCTGTGGCCCACGCGGCCGATCTTCTGGTAGTTGATGCCGATGTAGGCCTGGTTGAAGACCGTCGAGGAGACGTTGCCGCCGATCGAGACCTTGAAGTTGGGCTTCGTCTCGAGGTGCGCGCGGAAGGAGTAGCGGTGCGTCGTGCTGTCGTAGACGGCCTTCGGGAGTTCCATCGTGAAATCGCCGCCCGAAAGGACGTTGTAGAGGTTGTCGCGCAGCTCCGCGAACCGCATCGGACGCTGCACGCCCGGCGTGTGGCGGTCCAGGTGGAGGTAGTCGCGCAGGTACTCGCGCGTCGAGGGGTCGAGCCCCTCGATCCGGTAGTCGTTGAACACGAGCTGCGGGCAGCGCGCCCGGAAGGCCCGGCGCCGGGCCTCGTACTCCTCCGGCGTGCGGCGCTCGCGCACCTTTTCGAGCAGCTGCGGCATCTGCGCCATGGCGTCGGCATAGCCCGCATCCATGATCTCCTCGGCGCGGTCGAAGTCGAGCATCCCGGCATCGACCGCCCGGCGGATCGTCAGGCTCCGCTCCCCGGGCAGCGTATAGTCCGTATCGAGCATCGCCAGCATGAAGGCCTGGTCGAGGATGCTGGTGCGTTCGCTCGGCGGGACGTTGCCGGCCGTGCAGATCGACCCGACGATCAGATCGGGCCGGAAATCCTCGTCCAGGGGGTGCCAGGGGAAGTTGTCGTAGATGCCGCCGTCGTAGAGCAGCATCGAGTCGAGCTTCACCGGCTTGAAAACCAGCGGAATGGACATCGACGCCCGGACCGCCTCGCTCAAATCGCCGCTGCGCATGACCACCGGTCCGCGGTGGTTCATGTCGCTCGCCACGCAGAGGAAGGGGACCATCAGGCGGTCGAAATCGCCCCCCGAGGCGGCCGTCGCCGGAGCGAAGAGCTCCGTGAGCGCCATGTCGATCTGCGTCGACGAGAGCAGGTTCGTCGGCACCTGGACGCGCTGGCCGCCGGGGCGGCTCAGGTCGACGCGCACGTTCAGGAAGCCCGGCATCCGGCCGATCTGCCGGTAGTAGGGCATGTAGACATTCGGGTCGATCCGGCCCGAAACCCACTCGCGCACGGCTCCCGACGAGACGATGGCGCGCATCTCGGCGGGTGAATACCCGGCGGCGTACATCGCCGCGATGATCGACCCCATCGAGGTGCCGGCCACGCAGTCGATCGGAATGCCGTTCTGCTCGAGCGCCTCCAGCACGCCGATATGGTAGAGCCCCTTGGCCCCGCCGCCGCTCAGCACGACCCCGACCCGCTGGGCCGACGCCGTCGCAAAGAGAAAGACGGAGAGGACAAATGAGAGGGTTTTACGCAACATATCTCAAATTTTTTATAACTTTGCATGTTACAAAGTATTTTTCAAAAGTACGCAAAAAAGAAAAACGGACAAAATATGATCGACAAAATCAATGAACTCCTCCGACGTGTGGAGGAATTCAAACCCCAGGCTGCCGCCGAGCTCGAAGAGTTCCGCATCAAGATTCTCGGCAAGAAGGGCGAGCTGAACGCCCTAATGGAGGAGTTCAAGACAGTGGCTCCCGAGCTCAAGCGCGAGTTGGGACAGCAGCTCAACCGCCTCAAGCAGGAGGCGACCGAGCGCATCAACACGCTGCGCGAACAGCTGCGCGACGCCGCCTCCGAGCGTCACGAGACCGTCGGGGACATGACCCGTCCCGGCACGGCCGAGCACCTCGGCTCGCGCCACCCCATCTCGCTCGTCAGGAACCAGATCGTCGAGGTCTTCTCGCGCCTGGGCTACACCGTGGCCGACGGTCCCGAGATCGAGGACGACTGGCACGTCTTCTCGGCGCTGAACTTCCCGCCCGAGCACCCGGCGCGCGACATGCAGGACACCTTCTTCATCGAGAAGGATCCCGACATCCTGCTGCGCACGCACACCTCGTCGATCCAGGTCCGCACGATGGAGCGCCAGAAGCCCCCGATCCGCGTCATCTGCCCGGGGCGCGTCTTCCGCAACGAGGCGATCTCCTACCGCGCACACTGCATCTTCCACCAGATCGAGGGTCTCTACGTCGACGAGGGGGTCTCGTTCGCCGACATGAAGCAGTCGCTGCTCTACTTCGCCAAGGAGGTCTTCGGCGAGCAGACGGCCATCCGCATGCGTCCCTCCTACTTCCCCTTCACCGAACCGTCGGCCGAGGTCGACGTCTCGTGCAACCTCTGCGGCGGCAAGGGCTGCGCGGTCTGCAAGGGGACGGGATGGCTCGAGATCATGGGATGCGGCATGGTTGACCCCAACGTATTGAAGGCCAACAATATCGACCCGGAGAAATACTCCGGATTCGCCTTCGGCATGGGCATCGAGCGCATCGCCATGCTCAAGTACGGCGTCAAGGACCTGCGGCTCTACTTCGAGAACGACGTGCGCTTCCTCCACCAGTTCGACGAGGCGCTCTAACCCCCACCGCGGCATGAAACGGCTCACGGCGATCACGGCGCTTTGCCTGCTCTTCTCGACGGCTTTCGTCGCCGGGAAGGGGAGCGTGCAGGCGCCCGAATGGCCCGATTCGCTGCGCAGCGTCTACCTCTACACCGAGGGAATCAAGCAGAACGCCATCGCCCGCGATTCGGCCCGGGCCCGGGAGCTCTTTCACGAGGCGATCCGGCACGATTCGCTCTTCGCCCCGGCCTACTACGAACTGGGGGTCAGCGGCATGTACGCCTCGCCCGACGAGGCGGTCGAGCTGGCCCGCACGGCCTACCGGATCGACACGACGAACCGCTGGTACCACCAGCTCTACGGACAG
Organism: uncultured Alistipes sp.; assembly: GCA_900544265.1. Taxonomy (GTDB): domain Bacteria; phylum Bacteroidota; class Bacteroidia; order Bacteroidales; family Rikenellaceae; genus Alistipes; species Alistipes merdavium. Next base: position 12,001 of record UQUQ01000037.1, on the reverse strand, counting down.
ATGCTCATCCTCGCCGAACGCTACCGCGAGGCGCTCGACGTCTACCGCCGTCTTCAGGTCGAATACCCCAAGGAGCCGGACAACTACCGCCTGCTGGCGGCCCTCTACGAGCAGAACGACGACCCCTACATGGCGCTCGCGACGCTCGACTCGGCCGAGATGCGCTTCGGGCGCATTCCCTACCTGAGCGCGATGAAGCGGCAGCTGCTCATTGCGACGAGGCAGACCGACAAGGCCATCGACGAGGCGCGCGCACTGGTCGAAGAGGTTCCCTACGAGGCGGCGCACCACGTGGCGCTGGCCGAACTCTACGGCATCTCGGGCAAGGACTCGCTGGCGCTGGCCGAGTACGACTGCGCCCTGAAGATCGACTCGACGGATATCCGGACGCTCATGTCGCTGGCCGACTTCCACACCACGAAGCGCAACTACCCCAGGCTGCTCGAGGTGACTCGGCGGCTCTTCGAGTCGGACGACATGCCGCTCGAGACGAAGATCCGGCGCTTCGAGCAGTTCACCTCCGACATCAACTTCTACCGCCAGTACTACTTCCAGCTCAACGACCTCGCCTCGACGCTGGCCATCCGCTACCCGAACGATCCGCGCGTCGTGGAGCTCTACGCCGGACACCTGATCGCCTCGGGCGAGCTGGACCGGGCGCTGGCGCTCTACAAGCTGCACCTGGCGGACAGACCGCCCGTCAAGTCCTTCTTCCAGGCGGTTATCGACATCGAAAGCTACCAACAGCACGCCGACTCGATGATGCACTACGTCGGCCGGGCGCTGGAGCTCTTCCCCCGGGACCTGGACCTGCACCTCGCCCGCGGCAACGCCTTCATCCGGCTCAAGGAGCCCGAGAAGGCGATCCGCACCTACCGTCAGTCGCTCCGCTACGCCGAAACGGACTCGCTGCGCAGCGTGATCTGGGGCATGATCGGCGACACGTGGTACCAGATGGCCGAAGAGGGGAGGAACGACACGGCGAAGGTGAAACGGCCGCGGAGCAAATCGCCGCGCAAGGCCCTGAAGGCGTGCTACGACGCCTACGACCGCAGCCTCGGCTACTGGCGCGACAACGCCCTGGTGCTGAACAACTACGCCTACTTCCTCTCCGTCGAGGGACGCGATCTGGAGCGGGCGCTCGAAATGGCGACGCGCGTGATGGCCACCTCGGAGAAGAACCCCACCTACCTGGACACCTATGCCTGGGTGCTCTACCGCCTGGGGCGCCTCGACGAGGCCAAACAGGCGATCCAGCAGGCCGTGGCCTTCGACGAACACGGCAATCCGGAGCTGTTTGCGCACTACGGCGACATCCTCAATGCCCTGGGTGACCGCTTCTCGGCCGAGTTCTACTGGCAGAAGGCCCTCGATGCGGGGTACGATGCCGCCGAAATCCGCCGCCGCATGGAATCGACTCCATCGGCCGAAAAGCCCGCGCGATGATGAAACCGCTCTACATACTGCTCTCCGTATTGCTGCTGACCGCCGCAGGCGCCTCGGCGCAGAACATCGACAAGATCGAGGCGCAGAAACGCGTCATCGCGGCCCTCGAAAAGAAGATCGCGAACGAAGAGCAGGAGATCGCACGCCTGAAGAAGGGGCGCGCGGCGACCGAGGAGCGGGTCGGAAGGCTGGCCCGGCAGATCGAGTCGCGCAACCAGCTGCTCGAAGAGACCGAGAAGCAGGCGGGGATGCTTCGCGAGGAGATTGCCCGCAAGGACAGCGTGGCGGGGAATCTGAGCGCTTCGCTCACCCGCAACCGCGAGCAGTATGCCGCGATGGTCCGCGAGGCGTGGCGCAACTACCGCCACAACGACTACCTGACCTACATCTTCTCGGCGCGCGACTTCCGCGACGTGGCGCGGCGCATTGCCGCCCTGCGCGAGATGGCCTCTCTGCGCGAACGCAAGCTGCACGAGATTGCCGACCTGAGCGATCGGGTACGGCGCGAAAAGGAGGAACTCGACCTGCGCAACCGCTCGCTCGATTCGGTGACGCGCAAGCTCGCGTCGCAGAAACAGAGCCTCGAACGCGACGCCCGCAACGCCCGGGCGAGCATCCGGCAGCTCTCGCAAAAGGAGAAGTCGGCCCTGCAGCGCAAGCTCTCGCAGGAGCAGCAGCTGGACGTGGCCATCAACGAGCTGCGCAAGCTCACGAAGGGCAACACGGCCGGTGCGTCGTTCTCGACCAAGACGACGGGACTGCGCCTGCCCGTGGCCGGAGGGCGCGTGAAACGCTACAAGGAGAACATCGCCGAGATCACGGGACCCAAGGGGGCGCAGGTCATCTCGATCTACGAAGGCAAGGTTGTCGACATCAAGCGCAACCGCATCACAAGCAAATACGACGTCTACGTGGCGCACGGCGAATACATCACCTCCTATGCCAACATGGGGACGGTCTGCGTGGAGAAGAACCAGAAGGTGGCGCGCAACCAGCAGTTGGGCACCATCGGCTCGGCGCTCGACGTCATGACGATGGAGACGGAGTACAAACTCGTCTTCGGCATCTACCCGCCCAATCCGAACGAGAAGATGCGGGCCGAAAACTGCTTCCGCAAATAGCCCCGACAAGGCCGTCGCGGCAATCGGGGAAGGATGGATCCACAAAGGGACAGATTTCGCGTGAAAGAGGCGGAAAAGGGGCTAAAACAAAGGGATTCCGACACTCGCACCGAGGAGAGAGAAGGGGAGGCCCCATACCGACGGAACGGGCGTGCAGGAAGAGGGAAAAGAGAGAATCAAACCGGAAAAAATGGCTGTACGATACTATACCGACGACTGCCGCTACCGGCTGCCCGAAAAACGGCGGACGGCACAGTGGCTGCACGACGTGGCCCTGGCCGAAGGATACACCCTCGGCGAGGTGTGCTACATCTTCTGCTCGGCGGCCAGGCTGCTGGAGATGAACCGCCAGTACCTGGGACACGACTACTACACGGATGTCATCACGTTCGACTACAGCGACCGACGTGGCACGCGCACCGTATCGGGCGACATCTTCATCGACGTGGAGACCGTGGCGGACAACGCCCGGGAGTACGGCGCCACGCGCCTGCAGGAGATGCGCCGCGTGGTGGTCCACGGCCTGCTGCACCTCTGCGGACAGGGGGACAAGACGCCCCGCACCAACGCACAGATGCACCGCAAGGAGGACAAGTACCTGAAATTCTGGGAGGAGGAACAATGACAGCGGCTCGCAGCACTGCCGACAAACCAATAAGACCAATTTACCTGTCGCACAACCATGACGCTTGACTACGATATAATCGTCATAGGCGGAGGACACGCCGGATGCGAAGCCGCGGCCGCGGCCGCACGGCTCGGATCGCGGACCCTGCTGCTGACGATGGACATGACGAAAATGGCTTCGATGTCGTGCAATCCGGCTGTCGGAGGAGTTGCTAAAGGTCAGATTGTCAGAGAGATAGATGCACTCGGCGGACAGATGGGACGCATTACGGACCTCACGACCGTGCAGTTCCGGATGCTCAACCGCTCGAAGGGCGCCGCGATGTGGAGTCCGCGGGCGCAGTGCGACAAGACGCGCTTCTCGGAGGAGTGGCGCCGCACGCTCGAAAACACGACACACCTTTACATCTGGCAGGATGCCGCCACGGAGCTGCTCTTCGACGAGACGCCCGCCGTGCGGGGCGTCCGCACCCGCATGGGGGTGGAGTTCACGTGCCGCGCCGCGGTGCTGACGGCCGGCACCTTCCTCGACGGCGAGATGCACTGCGGTACGGCGCACGCCGAAGGGGGCAGGGCAGGGGATGCCGCCTCGCACGGGATCACGGAGTGTCTGCGCCGGATGGGCTTTGCATCGGGCCGCATGAAGACCGGCACGCCGGCACGCCTTGACGCCCGCACGATCAATTTCGAGGCGATCGAACCGCAATACGGCGATGAAAACCCCTCGAAATTCTCCTTTTCATCGGAAACGAAACCCGTCGACGAGCAGTTGCCCTGTTTTCTGGTCTACACGTCAAGCGCCGTGCACGAGACCCTTCGCAGCGGGTTTGCCCTCTCGCCGCTCTTCAACGGCACGATCAAGGGGATCGGTCCGCGCTACTGCCCCTCGATCGAGGACAAACTGCGCACCTTTGCCGACAAGGAGCAGCACCAGCTCTTCCTCGAACCCGAGGGTCGCACGACGAACGAATACTACCTCAACGGCTTCTCTTCGTCACTGCCTTGGGATGTGCAGTGGCGGGCACTGCACCAGATCCGCGGGCTGGAGAATGTACACATCTACCGCCCGGGCTACGCCATCGAATACGACTATTTTCCGCCGACACAGCTGCACCATTCGCTCGAAACGAAGCTCGTTTCGGGACTTTTCTTCGCCGGACAGGTCAACGGCACGACGGGATACGAGGAGGCGGCCGCCCAGGGACTGATGGCGGGAATCAATGCTCACCGCAAGTTGAAAGGGGAGGAACCGGTTGTGCTTCACCGCGACGAGGCCTACATCGGCGTGCTGATCGACGACCTTGTCACCAAGGGTGTCGACGAGCCCTACCGCATGTTCACCTCGCGCGCCGAGTACCGCATCCTGCTCCGGCAGGACAACGCAGACCTGCGGCTCACACCGAAAGGGTATGAAATCGGTCTTGTTTCAAAGAAAAGATACGAGGAATTTCTCGAAAAAAAATCGGCCGTAGAATCGCTTGTAGCCTACGCCCACCGACAGAGTATCAAAGCAGACGAAATTTGCGACTATTTGAAATCGGTCGGTTCGGAGCCGCTGACGCAGGGAAGAAAGCTATACGACATTCTCATGCGCAACAACGTCACCTTCGTTTCGCTGATGGAGGTGCTGCCGAAACTGAAAAAATTCATCGAAACAAATAAAATCAACGCGGAAGCGATCGAAGAGGCGGAAATACAAATCAAATACAAGGGATATATCGAGCGGGAAAAGTTCATAGCCGAAAAACTTCATCGATTGGAGAATATACGCATTCCGGACGACTTTGACTTTTTCTCCCTGCAAGCCTTGACGATCGAGGCTCGACAGAAGCTCATGCGCATCCGCCCGCAGACCATCGGGCAGGCATCGCGCATACCGGGCGTATCACCCGCCGATGTCAACGTACTGCTGGTGCGATTCGGCCGCTGATCCGTGAAGTGTTCCACGTGGAACAAAATAAGGTGAAAGGTGAAACACAAAAGGTAAAAAGCAGGAGGAAAAAATAGAATATAATAAAATACCATTAAAATAAAAGGCGGATAGAAATCTATCCGCCTTTTATTTCGATATAGTGCAACCTTACTCAACGAAAGTGCACCAGCCGTACTTGTCTTCAGCACGGCCGTACTGAATATCCTGCAGCGCATTGTAGAGCGCCAACGAAACCTTGCCGACCTCAGAACCGTACTCATAAACGGCATTGGTCTGCATGTCGAAAATCTTGCCGATAGGGGAGATGACCGCCGCCGTACCGCACGCACCACACTCCTCAAAGGTCGGCAGCTCATCGACCGGAATCTTGCGCTCCTCAACCGTCAGACCCATGTCGGCGGCCAGCTGGCGCAGGCTCTTGTTCGTGATCGACGGCAGCACCGAAGGCGACTTCGGCGTAATATACTTGCCCTCCTTGATACCGAAGAAGTTGGCCGCACCGCACTCTTCGATATACTTGTGCTCGGCAGCATCGAGATACATCACGTTGGAATAGCCGAGTTCGTGTGCCTTTTCACCCGAAAGGAGGCTTGCAGCATAGTTTCCGCCCACCTTCACATCGCCTGTTCCACGTGGAGCAGCGCGGTCCTGTTCACGGTCAATGGCGACCAGAATCGGCTTGATGCCCGACTTGAAGTAGGCACCGACGGGCGAGCAGTAGACGATCAGCAGCGCATCCTTGGCGGGTTTTACGCCCAGGCCGGCCGTCGTTCCGAACATCACGGGACGCAGGTAGAGCGAAGCACCCGTGCCGTAGGGCGGAATGAAGCGCTCGTTGCGGCGCACCACCTCGACGCAGGCGTCGATAATCATCTCGAGACTCGGCACCGGCAGGCAGAGGCGCTTGGCCGAAGATTGCAGACGGCGTGCATTCTCGTCGACACGGAAGAGGCGCACCTTGCCGTCAATACCACGGAAGGCCTTCAGTCCCTCGAAAAGTTCGATGCCGTAGTGCAGGCACGAGGCCGACATGTGCATCTTGATGTACTCGTCATCGGTAACCTCCATTTCACTCCATTTGCCGTCGGTGAAATGAAAGCGTACATTCCAATCGGTCTTGTAGTAGTTAAAACCCAAGGCACTCCAATCCATGTTTTCCATATTTGATCTGTTTTAAGGTGTAATCCGTTAACAAGTTTCCGGCCGCATCACCGGAGAATAAGAACAGACGGCAAAACCGGACGATCCCGCCGTCCAGCCCCCCCCCGCCCGTCAGCCGACAATCGCGCCGTTGGAGGTCCTGTCGTCGGGTCCGAGCAGCCGCAGCTTGCCCGAGGCATCCTCGGCCATGAGGATCATGCCGCGCGAAAGGATACCCTTCAGTTCGCGGGGCGCCAGGTTGACAAGCACCAGCACCTGACGGCCGACCAGCTCCTCGGGCGTGAAGTGCTCGGCAATGCCCGAGACGATCTCCCGCTGATCGATCCCCGTATCGACCTTCAGCTTCAGGAGTTTCTTCGTCTTGGCCACCTTCTCGGCCGAGAGGATGGTCGAAACGCGGATGTCCATCTTCTGAAAATCATCGAACTGTATCGTATCTTTCTGTGCTTCAACATGTTGTGCAGTTTCAGCAGCCTGGTTTGCCTTCTTCGTGGCCGCGAGCTTGTCCAACTGCCGCTGGATCACGTCGTCCTCGATCTTCTCGAAGAGGAGCTCGGGTTCGCCGATCGCATGGCCTGCCGGAACAAGGTCCATCGTACCGAGGCGCTCCCAGCCGAACTTCTCCACGGCAAGCATCCGGAGGATCTTCTCCGCAGAGAAGGGCATGAAGGGCTCGATGGCGATGGCCGTATTGGCTGTGATCTGGAGGGCGACGTTCAGGATCGTTTCGACCCGCGCACGGTCACTCTTGATGACCTTCCACGGCTCCGTGTCGGCGAGGTACTTGTTGCCGATGCGGGCGATGTTCATGGCATCCTTCAACGCCTCACGGAAGTGGTAGTTTTCGATGTTGCTCTCGAGCGAGCCGCGCACGGCGGCCATCTCGGCGATCGTGGCACGATCGTAGTCGTTCAGCTCGCCGCAGGCGGGCACCTTGCCGTCGCAATACTTCTTCGTCAGCACGAGGGCCCGGTTGACGAAATTACCCAGCACGGCGACCAGCTCGTTGTTGTTGCGGGCCTGGAAATCCTTCCACGTGAAGTCGTTGTCCTTCGTCTCGGGGGCATTGGCGCAGAGCACATAGCGCAGCACGTCCTCCTTGCCCGGGAACTCGTCGAGGTATTCGTGCAGCCAGACGGCCCAGTTGCGCGAGGTGGAGATCTTGTCCCCCTCGAGGTTCAGGAATTCGTTGGCCGGAACATTGTCGGGCAGGATGTATCCGCCGTGCGCCTTGAGCATCGACGGGAAGACGATGCAGTGGAAGACGATGTTGTCCTTTCCGATGAAATGTACCAGCTTCGTATCCTCCGACTTCCAGTACTTCTCCCACTCGGGCGTAAGCTCCTTCGTGGCCGAAATGTAGCCGATCGGCGCATCGAACCAGACGTAGAGCACCTTGCCCTCGGCCCCCTCGACCGGAACGGGAATGCCCCAGTCCAGGTCGCGGCTCACGGCACGGGGCTGCAGGCCGCCGTCGAGCCAGCTCTTGCACTGCCCGTAGACGTTCGACTTCCACTCGCGGTGTCCTTCCAGAATCCACTTGCGGAGGAATCCTTCATACTGATCCAGCGGAAGATACCAGTGTTTGGTCTCCCGCTTGACGGGCACCGAACCCGACACGGCGCTGTGCGGCTCGATCAGTTCGTCGGGCGAGAGCGTCGACCCGCACTTCTCGCACTGGTCGCCGTAGGCGCGGTCGTAGCCGCACTTGGGGCAGGTACCCACGATGTAGCGGTCGGCAAGGAAGGTCTGCGCCTCCTCGTCGTAATACTGCATCGAGGTGCGCTCGATGAACTTCCCCTCGTCGTAGAGCTTGTGGAAGAAGTCCGAGGCGGTCTGCGCATGTACCTGCGACGAGGTGCGCGAATAGATGTCGAACGACATGCCGAGGCGCTCGAACGAACGCTTGATGAGGCTGTGGTAGCGATCGACGATCTGCTGCGGGGTAACACCCTCCTTGCGGGCCTTGATCGTGATGGGCACGCCGTGCTCGTCCGAGCCGCAGACCGAGATGACGTCGCATCCCTTCAGGCGCAGGTAGCGCGTATAGATGTCCGAAGGTATGTAGACTCCCGCCAGGTGGCCGATGTGCACCGGTCCGTTGGCGTAGGGGAGTGCCGAAGTGACAAGATATCGTTTAAACTCTTTAGCCATAAAACAATACGGATACAATCTTACTAATTTCTGTCAAAATTAGTAATTTTTGTCAGAAACGAAAAGCGATACGCCGTTTTTGTTTACGGATGCAAAGAAGAGCGCGCCCGACAGCAAGCCGTCCCCTCCGCCCCGGCGAAGAAAAAGCCCCGCAGCGGCGAGGCTGCGGGGCTCGGTGTGCGTGCACGGGAGCGCGCTCAGCGGCCGACGATCTCCATCTCGTCCAGGAGCCAGCCGGCGCCGGCGAACTTGTCGATGATGAACAACACGTAGCGTACATCGACGGCGATCATGCGCTGCAGATCGGGCTCGAAGGCCACGTCGCCCGACATCGCCTCCCAGTTGCCGTCGAAGGCCAGGCCGATCAGCTCGCCGCGGGCGTTCATCACGGGCGAACCGGAGTTGCCTCCCGTAATGTCGAGGTTCGAGAGGAAGGCCACCGGCATCTCGCCCTTCGCATTGGCATAGGGACCGAAATCACGCGCCGCATAGAGCTCCTTCAGCCGTTCGGGCACGGTGAACTCGGCGGGGTTCGCGGGGTCCTCCTTCTCCATCACCCCCTTGAGCGTCGTGTAGTAGTTGTACTCGATGCCGTCGGCCGGCGAGTAGGGCAGCACGTTGCCGTAGGTCAGGCGGATCGTGAAGTTGGCATCCGGCGCCCACGCCTTGCGGGGCTGCTGCAGCATCAGGCCGGCAATGTACTTGCGCTTGCCCTCGGCATACCCCTTGTGGGCCTCGCGGTAGGCCTTGCCCAGCTCGAGATACTTCGACCAGACTGAGGTGGCCAGCGCCACGCCCGGATCGTCGGCGATCTTCCCGGGGGCATAGTCGTCGATGAGCGCCAGCACCCGCTCTTCGGAGGTGAAGAGCGAGCGGTCGTAAAGATCATCCACATAGGCGTCTATATTGCCGCCGAACTCCTTGTCGACCTTTTCCGCATAGAACGACGGCAGCTGCTTCATCTGCTCGCGGGCGATCGTCAGCATGCGCCGGGCCACCTTGCGGTCCGTGGCCGGATTGTAGTCCCTGTACCAGTCGGCCAGCTGCGCCTTGAGGGCCTCGACATCCCCGAGGCTGTCGCGCAGGGTCATCGTCTTCGTGTCGATGAACTGTCGGACGGGCGACAGCACCTCGACGGCCGCGAGGAACGCCTCCGTTAGGTACTGCACCCCGGCATAGATCGGACCGCCCGCCTCCTCGGCGCGGCGGATCTTCTCCAGCGCGTCGATGTATCCCTCCTCGGGCAGCGTATTCTTTTCGGCCCAGGCCTGGAACGACGCCTCCTGCGCCTGCTTGCGGGCCTTTACGCCGAGTTTCTCCAGCCCGCGCGACATGCCGATCGAATTCTTCCAGTAGTTCGACGAACGGGCGTATTTCGAGGCGTACTGGATGCGCACGGCATCGTCGGCCATCATGTCCTTCCAGAGGATCGCCTGCCGCTCGCCGCGGATGAAGATGCGCTGCGGATTCTCCGATCCGAGCAGGTTGTCGATCTCGTAGGAGGTCATGTAACGCTCGGTCGAGCCGGGGAAGCCCATCACCATGGCGAAGTCGCCGCGGTCGTATCCGCCGAGCGAGACCTTGAGGTATTTCTCGGCCCTGTAGGGGCGGTTTTCGGGCGAATAGTCCGCCGGACGGTTGTCCGGTCCGGCATAGACGCGGAAGATCGAGAAATCGCCCGTATGGCGCGGCCACATCCAGTTGTCGGTATCCCCGCCGAACTTGCCGATCGACGAGGGGGGCGTGCCCACCAGGCGGACATCCGTGTAGACCTCCATGACGAACGCGAAGAACTGGTTGCCGCCGAAGAAGGATTCGATCTCGACCTCCATGCCGGGGTTCTCCTGCTGCATGCGCTCCCGCAGTGCGGCGATGTTATCTTTGGTGATGCGGGCGTACTCCTCTTCACCGGCCGTCGAGGGGACGTTGCCCACAATTTCGGGCGTCACGTCGGCAATCCGGCGCACGAAGCGCGCCTCGAGCCCCGGAGCGGGCAGCTCCTCGGCATTCGACATCGCCCAGAAGCCATACTTCAGGTAGTCGTGCTCGACCGACGAGAGGCTCTGGATCGAGGCGTAGCCGCAGTGGTGGTTGGTAAAGAGCAGCCCCTCGGGCGAGACGATCTCGCCCGTGCAGCCGCCGCCGAAGACGACGACGGCATCCTTGAGCGAGGAGTGGTTCACGCTGTAGATCTCCTCGGCCGAAAGTTTGCAGCCGCGCTCCTTCATCTGCTTGATGTTCATGCGCTGCAGGTAGGGCAGCATCCACATGCCCTCGTCCGCCGCGGCCGTCAGGGTCACGCACGCCGCAGCCAAAAGTAAAAAGAGTCTCTTCATGTACGATACGGTTTGTCGTTTGGTTTTGGTTTGCTTCATAAGATTTACCGGATGGCGATCATGTTGCGGATCGAACGCTCGGCCGCCCGCCGCACCTCCTCGTCGAGCGTGATCTCCGGGGCCTCGCGCTCGAGGCACGCGGCGATGTTCTCCAGCGTCACCATCTTCATGTACTTGCAGTTGTTGCAGGCGCAGCTCTCATCGTCGGGAGGTGCCGGGATGAAGCGCTTGTCGGGGTAGCGCCGCTTCATCTCGGCGAGGATGCCCGACTCGGTCACGACGATGAACTCGTCGGCGCCGCACGTTCCGCAGTAGTCGAGGATCGCCGCCGTGGAGCCCACGAAGTCGGCCACCTCGACGATGTAGGGCCGGCACTCGGGGTGCACGACTACCTTCGCCCCGGGATGCTCGCGTTTGAGCGCCAGCAGCTTCTCGAGCGAGAACTCCTCGTGCACGTGGCAGGCGCCGTTCCACAGCACCATGTTCTGCCGTCCGGTCAGTTTCTGGATATAGGAGCCGAGGTTGCGGTCCGGAGCGAAGATGACGGGCACGTCGGCGGGGATCGACTCGACGACCTTCAGGGCGTTCGACGAGGTGCAGCAGACATCCGTCAGCGCCTTGACGCCGACCGTCGTATTGACATAGGAGACCACCCGGTAGCCGGGGTAGCGGCTCTTGAAGGCGGCAAAGTCCTTTGCGTCGCACGACTCGGCGAGCGAGCAGCCCGCCTCGGGGCAGGGGATGAGCACCTTCTTGTCGGGGCAGAGCACCTTGGCCGTCTCGGCCATGAAGTGCACGCCGGCGAAGAGGATGATGTCGGCATCGACCGACTGCGCCTTGACCGAGAGGGCGAGCGAGTCGCCGAGGAAGTCGGCGATCTGCTGCACTTCGGGCCTCGTGTAGTAGTGCGCCAGGATCACGGCGCGCTTTTCGCGCTTGAGCGCTTCGATGCGGCGGCGGAGCTCCGCGGAGTTATCGACCTTCATCGCTTGCTTTTCTTTTTATTTTTTAATTCAAGTTAATTTTAATAATGAAATAAGAAAAGAAATAAAGGGTGTTGAAAGTGTGCACAACTTTTTAGTTTTTTTCTTTTTCAACAGATTGCCGTTTTCCTTTTGATATTATTTTCTTTTATTTTTCTGAAAGGCTGAATTCAACTTGCAAATGCAACAGAATTCTGATTAATAATTTGTTTAAATTTTTCGTTTGGCGTGAGGTATCCA
>UQUQ01000036.1 GCA_900544265.1 uncultured Alistipes sp. | reverse complement strand
GGAGCTTAGCTCAGCTGGTTCAGAGCGTCTGCCTTACAAGCAGAGGGTCGGGGGTTCGAATCCCTCAGCTCCCACAATGGAACGGGCCGCTTACAGGAATGCGAGTGGCCCGGTTTTGTAAGGAAAGGAGATACGGGGGTATAGCTCAGTTGGTTCAGAGCGCCTGCTTGACAGGCAGGAGGTCTGCGGTTCAAATCCGCATGCTCCTACAAGGTTGGAAACGAGCGGTTTGCAGTGATGCGGACCGCTCGTTTCGGCTTTTGCACGGAAGGGTGGGTGGGGTGAAGCGGAGGCGGATCGGCGGCTGCCCGCGGCGGCCGGTGTCCGGAGCGGCCGGATTACCCGATTGTCGGAGTGTTGTCGGGGGTGAACTCTTCGCGGAGCAACTCGTAGCAGTGGCAGTCGACGAAGCGGCCGTTTTTGAAGCAGGCCTTGCACCGGATGCCGCAACGGCGGAACCCCGCCTTCTCGAGCACGCGCATCGAGGCCCGGTTGCCGGCATAGACGTTGGCCTCGATCCGCACGGTGTCGGTCCGGCGGAAATAGTCGGCGACGGCCGCCTGCAGCGCCTGTGTCATGATGCCCCGGCCCCACAGGTGCTCGGCCAGCCAATAGCCCGTCTCGGCGTTGAACCGTTCGACATCGCTGCCCGGCGTGAAGGTGATGCCGCCGACCGCCTCGCCGTCCACGTCGATGCAGTAGTGCATCGGCTGCGCGCCGGTTGCCGCGGAGCGGATGAAGCGCTCGGCGTCGCGGCGCGTATAGGGGTGGGGCAGCGCGTCGCGGCAGTTGTCCCAGATGTGTCTGTTGTTGAGGTGCCGGGCCAGCGCCTCGCAGTCCGCCGCCTGCCAGCGTCGGAGAATCGGCCTATTCATGGCGCACGGGGTGTGTGACGGGGACTTCCGGGCTTTCCGCGGCCTGCGCGCGGGCCGTTTCCGCCTCCCGATTCCCGAGCAGCAGCTCTTCGAGCTGAAGTTTCGGAACGCAGTGCACCCCGTCGCGGCGGTAGTAGGCGAGGCTTTCGCCCGCGTGGGCCGGGACGAGCTCGATCCGCTCGGCACCCCGCCCGACGGCCACGAGCAGCAGCGGCTCGAGCTCCAGCGCAAGGGCCTGCCGGACCGCCGCGCGGTCGAAGGCGCCGATGGCAATGCCGTTCAGCCCGATCTCGGTCGCCTGCAGAAGCATGCTCTGCACCGAGATGCCGAGGTCGATGTCGACGTAGCGGTCCTCCGGGACGGTGGCGCAGACGACGATGAAGGCGTTGGGTTCGGTGCCGGGCAGCGGCAGGTGCAGCTCGGGCAGGGCGCCGCCCAGACGGAGGTGGGGCAGGATGAGGGGCGCCTCATCCGCCAGCACGGGGCGGAAGCGCAGCACCTGCCGGTTCATCGCCGACGGGAGCAGCGTGTTGACCCCGATGATGCGCAGCAGCTGGTCGCGGCGCACGAGAAAGTGCGGGTCGTACCCGCGGTAGCTGCGGTTGCGGAGAAGCAGCCGCCGGAGCGTGGCTGCCGGACGTTGCGTCCGGGGCCCTGCGGCCTGCCGGGCCCGGTACTCCTCCATCTTGCGGCCCAGATAGTCATCTGCCATGGTTGTGCGGTTTTGGGGCAGCGCGCGGCTGCCGTTTTCGGTACAAAAATAGCAAAAATGTGCCGACCGGCCGTCACCTTCCGCCCTAAATTCCGGTCGGGAGGCCGCCGCGCTCCACCGGGCGGGATTTCTTTGTATCTTTGCGGACAAAGCATACACCGATGATCGAAGAAGTCATAGCGCGGCAGCTGCAACTGCCGCTGCGGCACGTGCAGGGGGCGGTCCGCCTGCTGCGCGAGGGGGCCACCGTGCCCTTCATCAGCCGCTACCGCAAGGAGGCGACCGGCTCGATGGACGAGGTGCAGGTCGGTGCGGTGAAGGAGGCGCTCGAACGCCTCACGGCGCTGGAGGCCCGGCGCGCCACGGTGCTGGAGACGATCGGCGGGCAGGGACGGCTGACGGACGAGCTGCGCCGCCGCATCGAGGCGTGCTGGGACCCCGTGGAGCTGGAGGACCTCTATCTGCCCTACCGACCCAAACGGCGCACACGCGCCGCGGTGGCCCGCGAACGGGGGCTTGAGCCGCTGGCGGAGCTGCTGCTCGCGCAGCGCACGGCGGATGTGGCGGCTGCGGCGCGACGCTTCGTTTCGGCCGGGGTGCCCGACGTCGAGGCGGCGCTGGCCGGGGCTTCGGATATCGTCGCCGAGCGCATCGCCGAGGACGAGCGCTTCCGCAACGAGCTGCGCCGCACGTTCCGCCGCGAGGGCATCGTCCGCTCGAAGGTCATCCGGGGCAAGGAGGCCGAGGGGGCGAAGTATGCCGACTATTTCGATGCCGCGTCGCCCCTGCGCACGATCTCCTCGCACCGCTACCTGGCCATGCGCCGTGGCGAGGAGGAGGGCTTCCTCCGCGTCGGGATCGACGTGGATGCCGAGCGGTGCATCGCATCGCTGCAACGCCGCGTGGTGCGCCCCGGCTCGCCGACGCGCCGCTGGCTGGAGGCCGCGGCGGCGGATGCCTTCAAACGGCTGCTGCGCCCCTCGATCGAGAGCGAGCAGCTCGCGGCGGCGAAGGAGCGGGCCGACGACGAGGCGATCGGCATCTTCGCCGGGAACCTCCGGCAGCTGCTGCTGGCCCCGCCCCTCGGGCAGAAGCGCGTCATCGCCCTCGACCCGGGCTACCGCACCGGCTGCAAGGTCGTCGTGCTCGACTCGCAGGGCTCGCTGCTCGACCATACGGCCATCTTTCCCCACGCTCCGCAGCATCGCCGCGACGAGGCCGTCGCCGTGCTGCGCGACCTGATCCGCCGCTACGCCCCGGAGGCCTTCGCCGTCGGGGACGGCACGGCCGGGCGCGAGACCGAGGAGCTGGTGCGCAGCGTGGCGCCCGAAGGGGTGGCCGTCTACGCCGTCAGCGAGGACGGCGCGTCGGTCTACTCGGCATCGGTCGTGGCCCGCGAGGAGTTCCCCGACTGCGACGTCACGGTGCGCGGCGCCGTGAGCATCGGCCGCCGGCTGATCGACCCCCTCTCGGAGCTGGTCAAGATCGAACCCCGGTCGATCGGCGTCGGGCAGTACCAGCACAGCGTCGACCAGACGAAACTCCGGGCGCGCCTCGCCTCGGTGGTCGAGAGCTGCGTCAACAGCGTGGGCGTCAACATCAACACGGCATCGAAGCATATCCTCGCCTACGTCTCGGGGCTGGGGCCCGCCCTGGCCGCGAACATCGTTGCCTACCGTGCCGCGCACGGCGACTTCCGCACGCGGCGCGAACTGCTGCGCGTGCCGCGCCTCGGGGCCCGGGCCTATGAGCAGGCCGCGGGGTTCCTGCGGGTCGTGGGCGGGGAGAATCCGCTGGACAACAGTGCCGTGCATCCCGAATCCTACGGCATTGTCGAACGCATGGCCGCCGATGTCGGCGTGAGCGTCGACCGCCTGCTTGCGGACGGGGCGCTGCGCCGCACGCTCCGCCCGGAGCGCTACGTCGGCGGCGGGGTCGGGCTGCCGACCGTGACCGACATCCTGGAGGCCCTCGACAAGCGGGGCCTCGACCCGCGCGAGCAGCTGCACGTCTTCTCGTTCGCTCCCGACATCCATACGATCGACGACCTGCGCGAGGGGATGCGCCTGCCGGGAATCGTCACCAATATCACGGCTTTCGGCGCCTTTGTCGACATCGGCATCAAGCAGGACGGTCTGGTACACGTTTCGCAGCTTGCCGACCGCTATGTGGCGTCGCCCGCCGAGGTCGTGCGCCTCGGCCAGCAGGTCGAGGTGCGCGTCGTGGGGATCGACCTCGCGCGGGGCCGCATCGCCCTCACGATGCGCCGCGGCGAGGCTCCGGCAAAAGAATCGAAACAATAAGAAGAGAACCATGGAATGCAATTTCCGGATGATCCGGACCCTCTTGCTGGCGCTGCTGCTGTGTGCGGCTGCCGGCCTTCGGGCGCAGCAGCGCGTCGCGGGGTATCCCGTCAGCGGGCGGGTGATTGACCGCCTGACACGCGAGCCGGTGCCCTATGCCGCCGTGGTGGTCGCGGGGCAGGAGCAGCGCGGCGCCTCGACCGACTCGCTCGGGCGCTTCCGCATCGAGCGCGTGCAGCCGGGCATCTCGCGCCTGCAGGTCTCGTCGATGGGCTACCGCACGACCCTCACGCCCGAGTACCTCGTCTCGGCCTCGACACCCTTCATCGAGATCGAGATCGACGAGGATGCCGCGCAGCTTGAGGCCGTTACGGTGCGGCCGACCCCCTTCCGCACCTCGGTCGAGGTGCCCGTGGGGATGCAGGTGATCGGCGTGCGCGAGATCGAGAAGAGCCCCGGCGCCAACCGCGACGTCTCGCGCATCGTCCGCTCCTACCCGGGCGTCGCCTTCTCGCCCGTGGGCTACCGCAACGACCTCATCGTGCGCGGCGGCGGTCCGTCGGAGAACAAGTTCTACATGGACGGCATCGAGATTCCGAACATCAACCACTTCGCCACGCAGGGCGCCACGGGCGGTCCGGTGAGCATCGTCAACGCCGACCTCGTGCGCGAGATCAACTTCTACACGGGGGCCTTCCCGGCCGACCGCTCCGGGGCGTTGAGCTCCGTGCTGGACTTCAGCCTGCGTGACGGCGACCCCGAGAAGCAGAACTTCAAGGCGACGCTCGGCGCCTCGGAGGTGGGCGTGAGCGGCAACGGCCACATCGGGCGCAGGACCACCTACCTCTTCTCGCTCCGGCAGTCCTACCTGCAGCTGCTCTTCAAGATGCTGGGGCTGCCCTTCCTGCCGAACTACATCGACGGGCAGGTGAAGGTCAAGACCCGCCTCTCGGGGCGTGACGAGGTGACGTTCCATGCGCTGGCGGGCATCGACAACATGCGGCTGAACGTCGACGAGGAGGGCGAGGAGGCGGAGTATCTGCTGAGCTACCTGCCCCGCATCCGGCAGGAGACCTTCACCGTCGGGGCGTCGTGGCGCCACTACGCCGGGCGGCACGTGCAGACCCTCTCGCTGAGCCACAACTACCTGAACAACCGCAACCTCAAATACCGCAACAACGACGCCTCAACCGAGGAGAACCTCATCCTGCGGCTGCGGGGCGTGGAGCAGAAGAGCGCGCTGCGCTTCGAGAACCGCACCTATGCCGGGCGGTGGACGCTGCGCGAGGGGGCCGAGCTCACGTGGACGCACTATGCGAACGACACGCGCCAGCGGCTCTACACCGACGAGGCGCTCCTCTCGGAGTACTCCACGCGGCTGGGCATCGTCGGCTGGGGCCTCTTCGCCGGGGCGGACTACGCCTCGGCCGACAAGCGCCTCACCGCCTCGGCTGGCCTGCGCGCCGACGGCTGCGACTACTCGGCCCGCATGGCGCGGCCGTGGCACCAGCTCTCGCCCCGGGCGTCGGTGCGCTACTCGTTCAACGAGAACTGGTCGGTGAGCGGCAGCGCGGGGCTCTACTGGCAGCTGCCGCCGCTGACGGCCCTCGGGTTCAAGCAGGAGGGGCAGCTGGTCAACGAGTCGCTCCGCTACCTGCATGTCTGGCAGTTCGGGGCCGGGGGCGAATGGCGGCTGCGCGACCGGCTGGCCGTCTCGCTCACGGGGTTCTACAAGCTCTACGGCGACGTGCCGACGTCGGTTGCCGACGGCATTCCGCTCCTGTGCAAGGGCAACGACTACGGCGTGGTGGGCAACGAGCTGCTCGTCCCGACGGCCGAGGGGCGGGCCTATGGCGTGGAGGCGCTGGCCCGCTGGCAGGTGCCCGGACGGCTCAACATTGTGGGATCGGTGACGCTCTACCGCAGCGAGTACCGTGCCGACCGCTCGGCGCCGTATCTCCCCTCGGCGTGGGACAACCGCTTCGTCGTGAACGTCAGCGGCACCTGGGACCTGCCCCGCAGCTGGAGCGTCGGCATGCGCCTGAGCGCCGTGGGCGGCTCGCCCTACACGCCCTACGACGAGGAGAAGTCATCGCTCGTCGAGGCGTGGGATGCGCAGGGACGCCCCTATTACGACTATACGCAGTACAACGCCCGGCGGCTGGATGCCTTTGCGCAGCTCGACGTGCGGGTCGACAAGACCTTCTACTTCCGGCGGTGCATGCTCGGCTTCTACATCGACCTGCAGAATGTCACCGTGAGCAAGCTCCGCCAGCCGGACGTCCTCATGTCGACGGGCGTCATCGAGAACCCCGAAGCACCCCTTGCCGAGCAGCGCTACCGCATGAAGCGCATCGCACAGGTGAGCGGCACGCTGCTGCCCACGCTCGGCATCACGGTGGAGTTCTGACCGGCGGCACCGGGGTGGTTGCAGTCCGGGGGCTGCCCTTGCCGGGAACGGTCCGGGAACGGTCCGGGAACGGTCCGGTGCGTCGTCGGATGCGGACAAAAAAACAGCAGGGAGTCTCGCGACTGCCTGCTGCCCCCGGAGGTTGCCCTCCTAAAACTACTAACCCAAACTTAAATAAATGAAGAAACCTCACTGCGGTTGCTGTGCCGCAGTTGCTTTCTCAAGGGACAAAATGCGTGCCACGACAAAGCCCGCGATCACGTTGATCGCGGGCTTTGTCCGTTTGTGCCGGAAAGCGGGCCGGGCGGGGTATTTTCCCGTGAAGGAGCATCCCGCCGCGGAGCCCCCGTTACTTTTTTATTTACTTTTCACCTTTCACCTTTCACCTTTCACCTTTTCCGAACACGCCGGTGTAGGTCGAGGGCGAGAGGGCGCGCAGCTCGGCCTTCACCGCCTCGGAGACGTTGAGCGTCTCGATGAACGCCGCGATCGCCTCGTGCGTGATGTGGGTGTTGGTGCGCGTCAGGGCCTTCAGCGCCTCGTAGGGCTTCGGGTAGCCCTCGCGCCGCAGGATCGTCTGGATGCCCTCGGCCACGACGGCCCAGTTCTGCTCCAGGTCGCGTTCGAGCGCCTCGCGGTGGAGGATCACCTTGTTCAGCCCCTTCAGGAGCGAGCGCAGCGCAATGACCGAATGGGCCATCGGCACGCCGATGTTGCGCAGCACGGTCGAGTCCGTAAGGTCGCGCTGCAGGCGCGAGACGGGCAGCTTGCGCGAGAGGTGCTCGTAAATGGCGTTGGCGATGCCGAGGTTGCCTTCGGCATTCTCGAAGTCGATCGGGTTGACCTTGTGCGGCATGGCGCTCGAACCGACCTCCCCGGCCTTGATCTGCTGCTTGAAGTACTCCTCGGAGATGTACATCCACATGTCGCGCGCAAGGTCGATCAGGATCGTGTCGATGCGCTTGAGGTTGTCGAAGATCGCCGCGAGGTTGTCGTAGTGCTCGATCTGCGTCGTGTACTGCGAGCGGCTCAGGCCGAGCTTCTCGCCCACGAAGCGGTTGGCGAAGGCCTCCCAGTCGATCGCGGGGTAGGCCGCGTGGTGGGCGTTGAAGTTGCCCGTCGCCCCGCCGAACTTCGCCGGCACGGCGATGTCGTGCAGCATCGAGAGCTGCTTCTCGAGCCGCTCGACGTAGACCATGAACTCCTTGCCGAGCATCGTGGGCGAGGCAGGCTGTCCGTGCGTGCGGGCCAGCATCGGGATGTCGCGCCACTCCTCGGCCAGCGACGCCAGCTTGTCGCGCACCTCCTCGACGAGCGGGTAGTAGACCCCCGAGAGGGCCTCCTTGAGCGAGAGCGGGATGGCCGTGTTGTTGATGTCCTGCGACGTGAGGCCGAAGTGCACGAACTCCTTGTAGCGTCCGAGGCCCAGCGCCTCCATCTTCTCCTTGAGGATGTATTCGACGGCCTTGACGTCGTGGTTCGTCACCGATTCGATCTCCTTGACGCGCTCGGCGTCGGATGGCGAGAACTCCTCGTAGAGCGACCGCAGGGCGTGCAGCGCCGCGGGGTCGATGCCCGCAAGCTGTGGCAGCGGCAGCTCCGCCAGGGCGATGAAGTACTCCACCTCGACGCGGATGCGGTAGCGGATGAGAGCCTGTTCCGAGAAATAGTCGGCCAATTTCTCCGTGACCTTGCGGTAGCGGCCATCGACGGGCGAGATGGCGGTCAGTGTGTTGAGCATGTTGTCCTGTGTTTTTTGTATTGCCATGGTACGGATCCGCCCGGCGCGGCACCTCTCGGCGGGGCGGGCGGTGTGCTTTTGCGGTTCAAATTTACGACAATTAATCGGATTTTGCCCCCGCGCAAGGAGGATTTTGTGGACCGCCTCCGTTTTTTTGCCCCCGAAGATTTGGCAAAAGGGCCGTTTTTCGCTGTTTTTAGCGTCGCAAACCGAAAGTGCGTTCCGTCCCGGTTTCAGGACCTCGGTGTCCGGCGGTCGGCGAACTGCGGATGCTCCCGGATCCGGGGTGCGGGCCTTTCGATCAATCCTAACTGTCACTTAAAAATAGTTTTTGCTTATGAAAGGAAATCGCTTGTTGCGGGCGTGGCTGCTTGCGGCGGCATGTGCCGTGGTGTTGACCGGCTGCAAGGACGACGAGAGCGACGGGACGCCGAGTGTGCCCGAGATCCGCTTCGAGGTGTCCGGAGTCGATGTGGGTGCGGAAGGCGGTGTGCAGACGCTGGCCTACGAAATTGCGGGCGACGAAGAGCCCGGAACGCTGGAGGCGCGGGTCGACGAGACGGTCGGCTGGGTGCACTCGTTCGATACCTCCGAGGCGGGGGTGCTGCGTTTCGAGGTGGATGCCAACGATACGGAGGCCGAGCGCACGGCCGTGGTCTATGTGACCTGGCCCGGAGCCGAGCAGGTGCAGCTCGCTGTCAGGTAGGCCCCCGGTGAGGGCGGCATGAGCTGGGTGTTCGACGTGCAGATCGAAAACTGGGAGGTGACGCTCAACGTCACCCCTTCGGATGACGCGCAGGCCTACTTCGCCGACATCCAGTATTACGACGTCTACGAGCAGATGGGGCTCACGCCGAAGGAGTTTGCCGAATCGGTCGTCGCCGACATGATCGCCTTCTACGGGGAGGCCGCCGGGATGACTCCCGAGGAGGTCATCGCGGGCATGAGCATCTACGGCCCCGCGTCCAAGCCCTATGGCGTGATTATGCCCGGTACGAAGTACATCGCCTTCGCCTTTGCCCTCAGCGAGGCGGGCGAGGTGGTCTCCGAGGTGAAGATCGAGAACTTCGAGACGCCGCCGGCCGATCCCTCCGACAACCGCATCTCGATCCGCGTCGACAATGTGACGGCGCGCACGGCCGACGTGTACTACACGACGACGAACAGCGACGTCTATCTCTATGACGTCGTGCCGGCGGCCGAGATCGAGGGGATGACCGACGAGCAGGCCATGACCCACATCATCTCCAACTGGGGCGGGTATATCAACTATGCGCTGACGTCGGGCGACCACCTCTATGAGGCCGAATACCTCGAGCCCGGGACCGACTACGTGGCCGTCGGCTTCGGATACGACGTGCTCACCTACACGACCGCCCTGATGAAGGTGGCCTTCCATACGGACGAGCCGGGCGATCCGGCCGCCTGCGAATTCGGGTTCCGGTTCGAGTCGAGCGGCCCGGGCACGGTTCTCGTGTCGGTCGATCCGGGCGACGAGACCGTCCGCTACTTCTGGAACCTCTACGATGCGTCGGCTTCGGTGGACGACATCAAGGCCCTCATCGAGGAGTCGATCCGGACCAATACCGAGAACGGCTATTATGCCGACGTCTTCGAGTACTGGCAGAACGAGTCGTCTATCGGCAAGGACAGCTACCTGTTCGTGGGGCTGGATCCCGACAAGACGTACCGGGCCGCAGCCGTTGCGCTGGACCTGAAGACCGGCGGCTTCGGCGGTGAGTTCTACCTGAGCGACGTCTATCCCGAGGAGTCCGCCGGGGAGCTCTCCATCGAACTGGTTTACGACAAGTATTTCGACGGCGATCAGGCCGCGGAGCTCGGCAGCGAGTATGCCTCGTTCGCCGGCAAGGCGCTGGTCCCCGTATCGGTCCGGGTGAACGGTGCAGGCTCCTACCGCTGGGCCGTCACGACCTATCCGGAGGACTACACGAGCGCATCGGACAAGTCCTTCTGGTCGACCCTGTCGTGGGAGGAGATCTTCTACGAGGACGAGCCGGCGGCGAACATCGCCCTCGACTGGGATGTGAACTACACGCTGGTGGCCATGGTGCGCAACGACGCCGGGGACGCATACAAGCGTTTCGTGCAGGAGGTCCGCTTCACGAAGCAGGGGGCGTCGCCCATCGGCGAGCTGACTTCCTCGGCACAGCCGGCGCCCCTCTGCACCGCGCCGCTGACCGGCTTCCGCCCGCTGGCCGCCGAAGGCTGTGCGGTCGACCGCTCCGAGGCGGCCCGCCGTGCGGAGTGGAAGGCGCTGGCCCGTCAGACGGAGCAGCAGTACCCCTTCGGCGCCCTTCCCTTCGGACGGATCGACGCCCGGAGATAGTCCGCAAGAAGTCCGTTTCGCGGACGGGATCGCCGCCGTCCGCCGCAGTTGCAGGGAGCGCCCCCGGTTGTCGGGAGCGCTCCCGCTCTTTGTCCGGCTTACGGCCTGTGCCCGGCTTCCGCCGCCCGTCGCCCGTCACCCGTCACCCGTTGCCCGTCGCCTGCTGCCTGTCGTCCGCCCGCCGCCCGCCATGGGTTTCCCGTCGGGCGTTTCGGCTGCCATTCGCCGGCCGGGCCGCCCGCCGGAAGGGGCTGCTCCGCAGGTGCAATAAATTCCCCGCCGGGTCGTTTATTTGACGGGATATTTGAGTTATCCCGCGGAAAATATTACCTTTGCAGAGAAATAACCGAAATTGTGTAAATGAGATTTTTAACGGATATCATAGACGCTTTGGCAGACTTTGTGCGGCGCAACCCGCTGACGACGCTCATCATCGTGTTCTTGTCGCTGGCGGCTCCCTCGCTGCTCAAGGGCATTGCCGCCTTCGTCCTCTACTTCCTGCTGGGGATTGTGGTCTTCGCCCTGATCGCGGGGCTGTGGCTGCATTGGCGCATCGAAAAGGCCCGCCGCCGCATGATGGAGGAGCGCTTCGACGAACAGTTCCGAGGCGGCACGCCCTTCGGTTCCGCGGACCCCTTCGGAGGTGCCGCCCGCGGCGGGGATGCCTTCGGCGGCCGCCGTGCGCGGAATCCGCGCGAAGGGGAGGTGAAGATCTACGTGACCTCCGAGGCTCCCGAGAAGCGCGTGGCGCACGGAGTCGGCGATTACGTCGACTTCGAGGAGACGAAGACCGACGATAAAAAGAGATAGTCATGCTGAAGGCATTTTCACTCATCGGCCGCTACTTCATCCTGATGGGAAAGGTCTTTTCCCGTCCGGAGAAGGCCTCGATCTACCGCCGGCGCATCATCTACGAGATGGAGGCGCTCGGCATCGACTCGATCGGCCTGACGGCCCTCATCTCGGTCTTCATCGGCGCGGTCATCACCCTGCAGATGTGCATCAACCTCGACTCGCCGTTCATCCCCCGCTCGCTCGTCGGCTACGCCACGCGCGAGACGATGATCCTGGAGTTCTCGTCGGCCGTCGTGGCGCTGATCCTCGCCGGAAAGGTCGGGTCGAGCATCGCCTCCGAGATCGGCACCATGCGCATCACCGAGCAGATCGACGCCCTCGAGATCATGGGCGTCAACTCGGCGTCGTACCTCATCCTGCCGAAGATCGTCGCCGCGATGATCTTCTTCCCGTTCCTGACGATCCTCTCGATCCTGATCGGTATCCTCGGCGGGTGGCTCATCGCCGCCGCGACGGGCATCATGATCCCGGCGCAGTACGTCGACGGCCTGCTCATGGACTTTCGCCCCTATTCGATCACCTACACGCTCATCAAGACCGTCTTCTTCGCCTACATCATCACCTCGATCTCGGCCTTCTACGGCTACAACGCCCGCGGCAACTCGCTCGAGGTGGGCGCCGCCTCGACGCGCGCCGTGGTGGTGAGCTGCGTGGTGATCCTGCTCTTCGACCTCATCCTGACTCAAGTGCTGCTGATATGATACGTGCCGAACACATCGTCAAGTCGTTCGACGGCCGGGTCGTGCTCGACGACATCTCGATCGAGTTCGAGACCGGCAAGACGAACCTCATCATCGGACGCAGCGGCTCGGGCAAGACCGTGCTGCTCAAGACGCTCGTCGGGCTGCACGAACCCGACTCGGGCGACGTGTGGTACGACGACGTGAACTTCACGGCGCTGGGCTTCCGCGAGCGCAAGGCCATCCGCAAGGACATCGGCATGATCTTCCAGGGCGGGGCGCTGCTCGACTCCTCGACCGTCGAGGAGAATGTCAAGCTGCCGCTCGACCTCTTCACCACGCAGAGCGAGCGCGAGAAGATGGAGCGCGTGAACTTCTGCCTGCAGCGCGTGCGGCTCGAGGACGCCAACCGCCTCTACCCGGCCGAGCTGTCGGGCGGCATGATCAAGCGCGTGGCCATCGCGCGGGCCATCGTGCTCAATCCGCGCTACCTGTTCTGCGACGAACCCAACTCGGGCCTCGATCCGCAGACCTCGATCGTCATCGACAACCTGATCCACGAAATCACGCAGGAGTACAACATCACGACGATCGTCAACACGCACGACATGAACTCCGTGATGGAGATCGGCGAGAAGATCGTCTACATCCACGACGGCCGCAAGTGGTGGGAGGGGACCAAGGAGAGCATCCTCCACGCCGAGAACCGCGAGCTGAACGACTTTGTCTTCGCCTCGGCGATGGCCAAGCGCGCCAAGGGAATCAAATGACCGAAAGCAGGCGGAGCAGCTGCTCCGTGCAGGCCCGGTCGGCAGGCTCGTGGCGGGTTCCCGGCAGCCGGAAGATTTTTCCGGCCTCCGACAAAACATTTTGCCGGTTTTTGCGTATAATATAAATGACGGGGCTTCCGTGCGGCGTGCCTGTGCGGGTGCGGGCAGGGGAGCAGCAAGGAGTGCGGACCGAAGAGCTGCCGGTATGGCTCGGAAACCCGTTGCAAGGGGTGTCGGCGCGCGGCCGCGGCACGGTGAAAATCGCACGAAATTTGCAGCGCGCAGGGGTACTGAAAAAATTTTAATAATTTATTTGCGTAAACAACGGAAAGTATGTACTTTTGTGCTGTGAAAAAAATAACGCAATTTTTTACCAACAAATAATTCGTTAATATTATGGCAACTATCAAAATTGGTATCAACGGTTTCGGCCGTATCGGCCGTCTGGTGTTCCGTGCCGCCTGCACGAATGAAAACATCGAGGTCGTAGGCATCAACGACCTGGTTTCCGTGGACTACATGGCTTACATGCTCAAGTACGACACGATGCACGGCAAGTTCCAGGGCACGATCGACTTCGACCTGGAGAAGAACCAGCTGATCGTGAACGGCAAGGCCATCCGCGTAACCGCCGAGAAGGATCCCGCCAACCTGAAGTGGAACGAGGTCGGCGCAGAGTACGTCGTCGAGTCGACGGGTCTCTTCCTGACCAAGGAGAAGGCGCAGGCCCACATCGCCGCAGGTGCCAAGTATGTTGTTATGTCGGCTCCCTCGAAGGACGACACGCCGATGTTCGTATGCGGTGTCAACACCGACACCTACGCCGGCCAGACGATCGTATCGAACGCTTCGTGCACCACGAACTGCCTCGCCCCGATCGCCAAGGTCCTCAACGACAAGTTCGGTATCACGGACGGTCTGATGACCACCGTTCACTCGACCACCGCAACGCAGAAGACCGTTGACGGTCCCTCGATGAAGGACTGGCGTGGCGGCCGTGCTGCTTCGGGCAACATCATCCCCTCGTCGACGGGTGCCGCCAAGGCCGTAGGCAAGGTGATCCCCTCGCTCAACGGTAAGCTGACGGGTATGTCGATGCGTGTTCCGACCCTCGACGTATCGGTTGTCGACCTGACCGTCAACCTGGCAAAGCCTGCCAAGTACGATGAGATCTGCGCTGCCATGAAGGAGGCTTCGGAGGGCGAGCTCAAGGGCATCCTGGGCTACACCGAGGAGGCTGTCGTTTCGTCGGACTTCCTGGGCGATCCCCGCACGTCGATCTTCGACAAGGCTGCCGGTATCGCACTGACCGACACCTTCGTAAAGGTTGTTTCGTGGTACGACAACGAGTGGGGCTACTCGAACAAGGTCCTCATGCTCATCGAGAAGATGGCCGCTTACAACAACAAGAAGTAATCGACATCCTGCGATGTTACGGCGGTTCGGAACTTCGGTTCCGGACCGCTTTTTTTTTATGTGAAAGGTGAAAGGTAAAAGGTGAAAGGTGGGGGGGGGAGCTGGGGCAGGAATGAAGGCGGAGCGGAACGGCCCGGACCGCTTTTTTATGTGAAAGGTAAAAGGTGAAAGGTGAGGCGGAGTGGAACAGCTCGGAGCGGCGTAGGGGCGCTGACGGGACGGTTCCGGGACGATCGGGGACGGTTCCGGGACGATCGGGAACCGTCAGGAATCGTTAGGGGTGGTCAGGTGCAGTTGGGAACGGTCAGGGGCGGTCGACGCGCAGTTCGAGCGAGATGCCCGACCACTGGTTGATGGCGTAGCGCTCCGTGCGCAGCCGCCGCCCGGCGAAGGTGATCTTCAGGTCGAGGTCGAACGGGCGCGTTGCGTCGATGTCGTTGTCCGTCGGCAGCGTGTGCGGAATCACGTAGACGTAGAGCATCAGGTGGTCGCATGCCGGGGCGGAGAGCGTCACGCGGCGGTCGGCGGGCAGATCGGCGGGCCGCTCGCGGAGGTTCGCACCGACGTCGGCAACGGTCGAGGCCGCCGAGGCGAAGTCGGTGCGGTTGCCCGCCGCGTCGAAGCAGCCGCACATCAGCGCCGCATTGTAACGCCACCACCCCTCGTAGCGGCTCGAAATCTCGATGGTGAATCCCTCCCTGTCGCTCATGGGAACAAAGATAGCGCATCGGGGCGGCTCCTCCAAATTTATTTGCGGGCGGGCGTGTGAAACCCCGGCTGCGGGGCCCGATCTGTGCTAAATATCTGCGATTCCTTTGCAAATGTCTTATTTTTTAGTAACTTTGCGCACTAAACGCGTACAAATGGAGGTCGGAAAAACATATTCGATCGCGTACAGGGGGCTGAAACCGGGCCCGCACGACTTTGATTTCAAGGTCGGTCGCGAGCTCTTCGAGGCCTTTTCCGCCGGGGACATCAAGGACGGCGCGTGCGACGTGCACGTGCGGCTGGACCGTGCCGAGACGCAGCTCGTGATCGACGTGCGCATCACGGGCCATGTCGTAGTCGAGTGCGACCGCTGCCTGGAGGACTGCCGCATTCCGGTCGACTACGACGGCCGGCTGCTGGTCCGCTTCTCGGACGAGGAGCGCGAGTACGACGGGGATGTGCTGTGGCTCTCGCCCGTGGAGGACGAGGTCGACCTCATGCAGTATATCTACGAGAGCATCGTGCTCTCGCTGCCCTATCAGCGGGTGCATCCCGAGGGGGAGTGCAACCCCGAAATGATGCGGCGGTTCCGCATCGTCTCGGGCGAGGAGTTCGCCGGCATCGAGGCCCGCGCCCGCGAGCAGGCCGAAGAGTCGATCCCGGCGGAGGGGCTGTCGAAACTTGCGGCGCTGAAGGCGGAGATGGAGGCCGCGGAGCGGGTTTCCGGCACCGGAAAAGAGGAAAAACAGAGAGAATAGATACGTCAAACTTATAATTCTTGTTGTAAAATGGCACATCCTAAACACAAAATCTCGTCGACGCGACGTGATAAGAGAAGAACTCACTACAAGGCCGTTGTTCCGACGGTCGTTACCTGCTCGAACTGCGGCGCTTCGGTGCTCTACCACCGCGTATGCCCCGAGTGCGGTTTCTACCGCGGCAAGCTGGCCATCGAGAAGAAGGCGGCCGAATAACCGCCTGCGAGAAGAGCGCATCCCCGCGGGGAGAGGCTCTTTTTGATTTTCATGATGTCTTCGCGCCCGCGCGTGCGTTCGTGCGGCTGCGGGGCGGGGACGATAACCACCAAATCGCACGAATATGTTAAAGATTGGTATTGATGCCATGGGCGGCGATTTCGCTCCCGAGGCGGCGGTCAAGGGTGCCGTGATGGCGCTCGAGGCCGTAGGCGCCGACAGCCGGATCGTGCTTTTCGGCGACGAGCGGCGCATCCGCGAGGTGCTGGCGGCCGAGGGCTGCCCGGCCGAGCGGTTCGACATCGTACCCACGACGGAGGTCATCGAGATGGGTGACCACCCCGCCAAGGCGTTCCAGACCAAGACCGATTCGAGCATCACGGTAGGTTTCGCCTGCCTGGCCAGGGGAGCCGTCGACGGCTTCGCGAGTGCCGGCTCCACGGGCGCCATGATGGTCGGTTCGATGTATGCCGTCAAGCCGATCGAGGGGGTCATCCGCCCGACGATCTCGTCCGTCGTTCCCACGGCTGCCGGACGCCCCTCCCTGCTGCTGGACGTGGGGCTGAACGTCGACTGCAAACCCGAGGTGCTGGCGCAGTACGGTCTCATCGGCTCGATCTATGCCGAGTCGGTGCTGGGGATCGAGCGTCCGCGTGTCGCCGTGCTCAACATCGGTGAGGAGGAGACCAAGGGCAATGCGCAGGCCAAGGCGACCTACGAACTGCTCAAGGCCGACGGCCGCATCCACTTCGTCGGCAACGTCGAGGGTTCGCACATCTTCTCCGGGCAGGTTGCCGACGTGATCGTCTGCGACGGCTTCGTGGGCAACACGGTGCTGAAGATGGCCGAGGGCCTCTATCGCATCAACCGGGCGCTCGGCGGCGGCAACGCCTTCTGGGACGCCATGAACTACGAAAATATCGGAGGTACGCCCGTGCTGGGAGTCAACGCGCCGGTCATCATCGGCCACGGGTGCTCGTCGCCCAAGGCCATCCGGAGCATGATTCTTTCGACCGAGCAGGTCATCCGCGCCGGTCTGACTGCCAAGCTGCAGCAGGCCTTCCAAAACGAATAAGTCAAATCAGGTAAAGGAAAAAGTTAATGGGTAAAATAACAGCTGCGATAACGGGTGTGGGGGAGTACCTTCCCGATTACATCCTGACCAACGAAGAGTTGAGCCGCATGGTTGATACGACCGACGAATGGATCATGTCGCACGTCGGCATCAAGACGCGCCACATCCTCAAGGGCGAGGGCATCGGCACCTCCTACATGGGAGCGCGCGCCGTGCTGAACCTGCTCGACAAGACGGGTGTCGACCCGATGGAGATCGACGTCGTGATCTGCGCCACCGTGACGCCGGACATGTTCTTCCCCTCGACGGGCAACCTGATCGCCGACCAGGCCGGTTGCAAGAACGCCTTCGCATACGACGTGTCGGCGGCGTGCAGCGGCTTCCTCTTCGCCCTGACCACGGGTGCGAAGTTCATCGAGGCCGGCACGAGCAAGAAGATCATCGTCGTCGGTGCCGACAAGATGTCGTCGATCGTCGACTATACGGACCGCACGACCTGCCCGATCTTCGGTGACGGTGCCGCGGCCGTGCTGCTCGAGCCCAATACGGAGGGCTACGGCGTCATCGACTCGATTCTTCACTCGGACGGCTCGGGCGAGTTGCAGCTCTACATGAAGGCGGGCGGTTCGCGCTACCCGGCCTCGCTCGAGACGGTGCAGAACAACTGGCACACCATCACCTGGGACGGCCACGCCGTATTCAAGGCTGCCGTGTCGAAGATGGCCGACGTCTCGGTCGAGATGATGGAGCGCCATCACCTGACGGGCGACGACATCCGCTACCTGGTGCCTCATCAGGCCAACCTGCGCATCATCGACGCCACGGCCCGCCGCATGGGGATCACCACCGACAAGTGCATGATCAACATCGACCGCAACGGCAATACCACGGCCGCGACGATTCCGTCGTGTCTGTACGACTACGAGCATGAGCTGCGCCCGGGCGACAACCTCATCCTGTCGGCCTTCGGCGGCGGTTACACGTGGGGTGCCATCTACGTGAAGTGGCTCTACGACGGCTCGAAGGCCTGCCAGGTGAAGCCCGAAGCCAAGCAGGAGTAGTCAGCTTCCCGGAGCGGTCCCCTTGCCGGGCACGCCGGGCGAACAGACCGGCAGACCGGGCGGAGGGGATGCAAAACGGATAATTCCGACCGGGGTGAACGGCCAATCCGATTCGGAGGGGAGCGCACCTCCCCCCGGGCGAACGGCCAATCCGACGGGTGGGACGAACGATCCGGACCTTGATATTTTTCCCGGAGCGGAGAAGCCCGGATGCCCGCCTGTGGCCGGCGGATCAATCAAATGGAGAAAGGTTGCACGACGGAGGTCGCTGCGGCCTTTTTCCATCTTTTCGGGGTGCCGCCCCGGACCTGTTTTCGTATCGAACGAACGCCGCATGAAACGATGAATGAACTGAACCGCATCTTCCACAACAAACCCGTCAAGTTCTTCTATTTTGTCCGGAACTTTGTCCGCTATGCCGTGCCGCGGCCGCTTCTGCAGCGGCGGCTCGACGAGGTGCTCTCCGAGGTGGAGCGGCGCAGCGACCGGGACTACATCCTGCAGCGTGTGTCGTATTACAACCGCCTGCCCGAGGGGGCCACGCTGCCCGTCGAGCGGTCGAAGCCGCTCGGCGAACACCGCTTCGGAAAGGGGGTCCGCACGGCCTACTTCTTCGACTCCTACGAATTCACGCGCTGGTTCGACGACGCGCTGCGCTGGAACATGATCCCGGGGGACGTGACGCAGGTGCCCGACATCCCCTCCGTCGTCAAGAGCCGGCCCATCGCCGGGGACAACGCCAACTCCGTGCTGCTGAATCTCGACAAGTTCCGCCACTTCGTCTTCCTCAGGGACGACATCCCGTTCCGGGAGAAGGAGGACCGTGCGATCTTCCGCTGCGCGATCAACTGCCACCATCCGAACCACCACCTGCGCCGCCGCTTCATGGAGCGCTACTTCGGTTCGGCCTGCTGCGACGCCGGCATCTCGAACCGCCACGCCTCGCTGCCGCCCGAGTGGACGAAGCCCCACATCTCGATGTACGACCACCTGCGCTACCGCTACATCCTGACGATCGAGGGAAACGACGTGGCGACCAACCTCAAGTGGGTGATGTCGACCAATTCGCTGCCCGTCATGCCGCGCCCGACCTACGAGACCTGGTTCATGGAGGGGACGCTCGTCCCGAATTACCATTATGTCGAAATCCGGCCCGACTACGCCGATCTCGAGGAGCGCATGCACTATTTCAGCAGCCACCCCGAGCAGGCCGAGGCGATGATCCGGCACGCCCACGACTACATCCGTCAGTTCCGCGATCCGCACCGCGAGCGGCTCATTTCACTGCTGGTGCTGCGCCGCTACTTCGAGTGCACGGGGCAGCTGTAGGGCGGATTTCGGTTTCTTTTCAGATTTGCCGGCGACCTTTGCACAAAACGATATGCCATGAAACTGCTCATTGTCGAAGATGAACCCTCCCTGCGCGAGATCATGACCCGCACGCTCCAGCGCGAGCACTATGTCGTCGAGCAGGCCGCCGACTACGCCTCGGCGCTCGACAAGATCGCGGCCTACGACTACGACTGCATCCTGCTCGACATCATGCTGCCCGGAGGCAGCGGCCTGCGGCTGCTCGAGGAGCTCAAGCGGCAGCGTCGCCGCGCGGGCATCATCATCATCTCGGCGCGTGACTCGCTTGACGACAAGATCGAGGGGCTGGAGCTCGGGGCCGACGACTACCTGCCCAAGCCGTTCCACCTGGCGGAGCTGAGCGCCCGCATCCGCAGCGTGCTGCGCCGCCACCAGCGCGGCGGCGAGCAGACGCTCGAGGCGGGCAACGTGCGCGTCTATCCCGACAGTCGCCGCGTGGAGGTGGCGGGCCGTCCCGTTGAGCTGCTGCGCAAGGAGTACGACATTCTCTGCTACTTCATGAGCCGCCCCGGCCATACGGTCGACAAGGCGACGCTGGCCGAGGCCGTGTGGGGCGACCACATCGACCAGGTCGACAACTTCGATTTCGTCTATGCCCAGATGAAGAATCTGCGGCGCAAACTCGCCGAGGCGGGGGCCGACACGGAGATCCGTGCCGTCTACGGCTTCGGCTACAAGCTCGTCCAGCCGTGAAACTCGTCTACCGGATCATCCTCCATATTTCGTGGGTGCTGTCGCTGCTGCTGGCGGCGTGGGCCCTCTTTTTCTACGTCACGCTCGTCGACGAGATCAACGACGAGACGGACGATGCCCTCGAGCACCGTGCCGAGGCGATCATCACACAGCAGCTCTCCGGCCGCGAGGTGATCTCGACGGCCTCGGGCAACGAGGGCTACTTCCTGAAGGAGGTTGCGCAGGAGTATGCCTCCCGGCTTTCGCACGAGCGTTACACGGACGAGGAGATCTATATTCCCGAGCAGGATGACGAGGAGCCGGCGCGCGTGCTGCGCACGATCTTCCGCGACCGCGACGGCCGCTGGTTCGAGCTGACGGTGATGACGCCGACCTTCGAGAAGGACGAGCTGCGCGAGGCGATCCTCTGGTGGATCGTCTGGCTCTATCTCTTCCTGCTGCTGACGATCCTGGCGGTCAACGTGCTGGTGCTCCACCGCACGCTGCGGCCGCTGCACGCGCTGCTGCGCTGGCTCGACGAGTACACGGTCGGGGGGAAGAACCCGCCCCTGGCATGCGACACGAACATCACGGAGTTCTGCCGGTTGAACGAGGCGGCGAGCCGCTATGCGGCGCGTGCCGAGCAGCTCTTCGACCGTCAGAAGCAGTTTATCGGCAACGCCTCGCACGAGATGCAGACGCCGCTGGCCGTCTGCCGCAACCGCCTGGAGATGTTGGTCGACGAGGGTGCGACCCTCACGGAGGCGCAGCTGGGCGAGATTGCCAAGGTGCAGCGCACGCTCGACTACCTCGTGCGGCTCAACCGCTCGCTGCTGTTGCTCTCGAAGATCGACAACGGCCAGTTCCCCGAGACCGGGGAGGTCGATTTCAATGCCCTTGCCGGGCGCACGGCCGAGGACCTCGCGGAGATCTACGCCTCGCGCGGCATGCACCTTGCGATGCACGAGGAGGGGCGTCTGGTCGTGAACATGAACCCGACGCTGGCGGCGAGTCTGGTGAACAACCTGCTCAAAAACGCCTTCGTGCACGGCGACGCGGGGGGTGAGATCGTCGTGACGCTTTCGCCGCACGGCCTGCGCGTGGAGAACAGCGGGGCCGCGGGGCCGCTCGATGCCGCACTCCTCTTCGAGCGCTTCTATCAGGGCGCAAAGAAGGAGGGGTCGACCGGCCTGGGGCTCTCGATCGCCGAGGCCATCTGCTGCCTCTCGGGCCTGCGCATCGAATATGCCTACGGGGCCGGAATGCACCGCTTCACGGTGACGGTCCGGTGACGGACTGCCCGGCGGTGCCTTGTGTCCGGCACGCTTCACTTTGGCTCTTCGGCTTCGGCGCGCAACCGCAGGTTGCCGCCGAGCATCGGCGATCGGAAAGACCGGAAAACGGCTGCCTGCAGGGCGGCCGTTCTTTTTTTGCAAAAAAACCGCTCCCGGGAAGGTCGTTTCAGATTCGTTTCAGATTTCCGCCGCACCTTTGTCCCCGGAAAGATACGAAAACCCGAACGCAAAAGAGAGGCAACCATGAAAAGAACACGAATCATACTGGCCGGCATCCTGCTCTCGGCGTGGACGCTCCCGGCCGCGGCCGGCAACGACCGCCCGATCGTCGTCGGAGAGCTGCCCGCCGCGGCGCGCGAGTTCCTGCGCACCCATTTCGACGGGCTGGAGGTCTCCTACGCCAAGGTGGACGAGGATTTCTTCGACAAGGAGTACAAGGTGGTCTTCGTCAACGGCGCGAAGGTCGAGTTCCTGGAGGACGGCCTCTGGAAGGAGCTCGACTGCAAATACGGCGAGGTGCCCGCGGCGGCTGTTCCGCGGCAGATTGCCGACGAGGTGGCGCGGCTCTTTCCGGAGCGGAAGATCGTCTCGATCGACCGCGGCCGCCGCGACTACGAGGTCGGCCTGGACAACGGGCTGGAGCTGACCTTCGACCGGAAGTTCCGCCTCACGGAGATGGACGACTGACCGGCCGCAGACGACAGAGAGAGGGCAAAGACAACGCAACCATGCGATTTTGATAGATAATTGCTTGAGTTCAACTTATAAATGCAACTTTTTGGGTGCGGATAATAAGCAATAAAAACATTTATTTTTCAGAGAGG
>UQUQ01000035.1 GCA_900544265.1 uncultured Alistipes sp. | reverse complement strand
CGAGACGACCGACGAGGCCAGTTCGGGCAGCGACGTGCCGCCCGCCACGAGCGTGATGGCGATGACCGACTCGCTGACGCCCAGCTGCCGGGCGAGCGCTGTGGCGCTGTCGAGGAAGAGCTCGCCGCCGAAGACCAGCCCGGCCAGGCCGCCGACGATCATCACCGCGGCGAGCCATGCCGCCATCGGGGCCTTCGCGCCTTCGGCCGGTGTCTCCTCGGTGCGACCCGCGGCGCGGATCGTGTACCACATCAGCGCGACGTAGAGTATGAGCATCAGGATGCCGTCGCCGCGGCCCAGCCGGTCGGTCGGGCCGAGGTGCAGCAGGGCGTCCGACGCCAGTACGAAGAGCAGCAGCGAGACGACCATGCCGATCGGAATGTCGCGGCGGATGGTGCTGCGCGTGAGGGGCAGCGGGCGGATCAGGGCGCAGATGCCCAGGATGACGAAGACGTTGAAGATGTTCGAGCCGACGATGTTGCCGATCGCCACGTCGCTCTTGCCGGCAATGGCCGAGAGCACGGAGACCACCAGTTCGGGGGTCGAGGTGCCGACGGCGACGATCGTCAGACCGATGATGAATTCCGGAACGCGCAGCCGCTGGGCCACGGCCGCGGAGCCGTCCGTCAGAAAGTTCGCGCCGGCGAGGATCAGCCCCAGGCCGACGATAAGAAGCAGAATATCCATTGTGTTACAGCGTTTTTTGGGGTTTTCGGAAGGTTTATGCGAGCAGCAGCAGGCTGACGGCCATCAGGGCCATGCCGGCCACGACGCCGTAGATCGACGTGTGGGCCTCGCCGTACTCGCGGGCGGCGGGCAGCAGCTCGTCGATCGAGATGAAGACCATGATGCCGGCCACGGCGGCGAGGATGCAGCCCATGAGCGTCGGCGTCATGAAGGGCATGAGCACGAGGTAGGCGAGCAGCGCCCCCACGGGCTCGGCGAGCCCCGAGAGCAGCGACAGCAGGAAGGCCCTGCGGCGGTTGCCCGTGGCGTAGTAGACCGGCACCGAGACGGCGATGCCCTCGGGGATGTTGTGGATGGCGATCGCCACGGCGATGGCGGCGCCGAGCGTCACGTCGTCGACGGCCGAGGCGAAGGTGGCGATGCCTTCGGGGAAGTTGTGGATGCCGATGGCCAGCGCCGTGAGCAGCCCCATGCGCATGAGCTTCGTATTGCGGGGCCGCGCCTCCATCTCCTCGACGCTGTGCGCCTCGTGTGGGTTTTCGACCGAGGGGACGAGGCGGTCGATGATGCCGATGAGCAGAATGCCCGCGAAGAAGGCCGCCACGGTGACGGCGCCTCCCGCGCGCGAGCCCCATTCGGCGGCGAGCGTCGCGTTGGCCTGCTGGAAGAGCTCGACGAACGAGACGTAGACCATTACGCCGCCCGACAGGCCGAGCGAGAACGACAGCAGCCGCTTGTTCGTGCGGCGGGCGAAGAAGGCGATGGCGCTGCCGATGCCCGTCGCCAGTCCGGCGCCGAGCGTGAGCAGCAGGGGTATGAGAATGTTCTGTTCCATAAGTGTCTCCTCTGGGGGCGGGACGGCCGCTTGTCCGAGCCGGCTCCGTCCGCCGTTTTCGGGCAAAGATAGTGCTTTTTGCGGGAATCACACTCCCCGAAAGCGGGGATTTCCGCGGGACGGGGCCGCCGAAGGGCCGGATGGTGCGCAGGCGCCTGCCGACGGGACCTCGGACCCGGGTCCGCTCCGGATCGAGCGAAGGCCGTCTGCCGCGACGGACGGGATGACGCGCCGGCCTGGCGGAAAAATTTTTCGTTGCAAAGGTTTGCACGCTCCGCGAAAATGCCTTACCTTTGTAGTCAATTATAGCGACCCCGTATCCTATGAATTGTAACCTCGACATCTCCATGGCGCAGTTTTTCCGGCTGCACGACTATTGGTCGGGGTTCCAGTCTCCGGCGAATACGGGTATTATTGTCTTATTAGGGTAACTGTTTTTCGGTTGCCCTATTTTTTTGCGCTCCGGCGCCTGATCGTATGAGAACCGTTTACACTGAAGCCCGGATCTACCGCGGCGGCCGCTTCGAAGAGGGGCAGTTGGCCGTCGAGCAGGGACGCATCGTCCCCGTCGGCACGCAGCGTGCCGACGACCGCATCGTCAGCCTGCGGGGATTGTGGGTCGTCCCGGGGCTTGTGGACGTGCATGTGCACCTGCGCGAGCCGGGATTCCCGCAGAAGGAGACCATCGCCACCGGCACCGCCGCCGCCGCACGCGGAGGCTACACCGCGGTCTGCTCCATGCCCAACCTCAATCCGGCACCCGATTCCCCGGAGACGCTGCGCGTGCAGACCGACCTGATCCGCCGCGACGCCGTGGTGCGCGTGCTGCCCTACGGCTGCATCACGAAGGGGCAGCGCGGCTGCGGCACCCTGGCCGACCTGGAGGCGCTGGCGCCCGAGGTCGTCGGCTTCTCGGACGACGGACGCGGCGTGCAGTCCGCCGAACTCATGGAGGAGGCGATGCGCCGCGCCGCGGCCCTTCACAAGCCGATCGTGGCCCACTGTGAGGTCGACGAGCTGCTGCACGGCGGCTACATTCACGACGGCGTCTACTGCCGCGAACACGGCCACCGCGGCATCTCGTCCGAGAGCGAGTGGCGGCAGGTCGAACGCGACATCGAGCTGGCGGCCCGCACCGGGTGCCAGTACCACGTCTGTCACGTCTCGACGCGGGAGAGCGTCGAGCTGGTGCGGCAGGCCCGGGCACGGGGATTGCGCGTGAGCTGCGAGACGGCGCCGCACTACCTGCTGCTCTGCGACGAGGAGCTGCGCGAGGAGGGGCGCTTCAAGATGAACCCGCCGATCCGCAGCCGCGAGGACCGCGCGGCGCTCATCGCCGGCATTCAGGACGGCACGATCGAGGTCATCGCCACGGACCATGCACCCCATATGGCCGAGGAGAAGCTGCGCGGCCTGGCCCGCAGCGCCATGGGCATCGTGGGGCTCGAGTGCGCCTTCCCGCTGCTCTACGAGTACCTCGTGCGGCGGGGCGTCATCACGCTCGAGCGCCTCGTGGAGCTCATGTCTGTGAATCCGCGCCGGCTCTTCGGCCTGGGCGGCGGACGGCTTGAAGAGGGCGATGCGGCCGATTTCACGGTGCTCGACCTCGATGCGGCCTGGGAGATCGAGCCGGCCGCCTTCCGCTCGAAGGGGCGCGCCACGCCCTTTGCCGCCTGGCCCGTGCACGGACGCGCCGTGCTCACGGTCGTGGACGGCCGTCCGGTCTATGAAGACGAAACAATGAAAACCATTCGATAATGAAACCCTACACCAAAAAAATTGTCCTGGAGAACGGCCGGGAGTTCTACGGCTACGGCTTCGGGGCGGATCGGGAGTCGATCAACGAGATCGTCTTCAACACCTCGATGGTCGGTTATCAGGAGATCATCTCCGACCCCTCGTACACGGATCAGGCGGTGGTGATGACCTACCCGCTGATCGGCAACTACGGTACGGCCGAGGAGGACTACGAGACGAAGTTCCCGACCATCGGCGGCATGATCGTCCGCGAGTACAACGACATCCCGTCGAACTTCCGCTACACGCGCACGCTCAACGAGGTGTTCGAGGAGATGGGCATTCCCGCCATCTCGGGTGTCGACACGCGCGCCCTGACGCGCATCATCCGCGACGAGGGGTCGCAGAAGGTCATCATGACCGACGCCTCGACCCCCCACGAGGAGGCGATGCGGCGGCTGCGCGCCTACGAGCTGCCGCACGACATGGTGGCGCGCGTGAGCTGCAAGAAACGCTGGTTCTCGCGCACGCCCAACCACCGTTTCGACGTGGTGGCCATCGACTGCGGCATCAAGTACAACATCATCCGCTGCCTGAACCAGAAGGGGTGCAACGTGACGGTCGTGCCCTACGACGCGACCGTGGAGGAGATTCTGGCCTTCCGTCCTGACGGCATCTTCCTCTCGAACGGTCCGGGCGACCCGACCGATGTCGAGCCGGTGATCGAGAAGGTGCGGGCGCTGAAGGGCCGTCTGCCGATCTTCGGCATCTGCATGGGCCATCAGATGGTGGCGCTGGCCTACGGTGCGCGGACCTTCAAGATGAAGTTCGGCCACCGCGGCGGCAACCACCCCGTGAAGTGCCTCACGACGGGCCGGATCGAGATCACGAGCCAGAACCACAGCTACGCCGTGGACATCGACTCGCTGAAGGGCACGCCGCTGCGGCTCACGCACGTCAACCTGCTGGACAACACGGCCGAAGGGGTCGAGTGCCCCGAGGAGATGGTCTTCTCGGTGCAGTACCACCCCGAGAGCGCCCCGGGTCCGCAGGACAGCACCTATTTGTTCGACAAGTTCATTAAAATGATGGAGGAGCACAAAAATGCCTAAGAGAAGAGATATCAACAAGGTGATGGTCATCGGCTCGGGCCCGATCGTCATCGGCCAGGCCGCGGAGTTCGACTACGCGGGCACGCAGGCCTGCATGGCCCTTCGCGAGGAGGGGTACGAGGTCGTGCTGGTGAACTCGAACCCGGCGACGATCATGACCGACACGCACATCGCCGACAAGGTCTACATGGAGCCGCTGACGCTGGAGTACGTGGCCAAGATCATCCGCTACGAGCGTCCCGACGCCATCGTCCCG
This sequence comes from uncultured Alistipes sp., assembly GCA_900544265.1. GTDB lineage: Bacteria > Bacteroidota > Bacteroidia > Bacteroidales > Rikenellaceae > Alistipes > Alistipes merdavium. The sequence goes on along the minus strand of UQUQ01000035.1, from coordinate 17,462 downwards.
GGACTGGGCGGACAGACGGGTCTGAACCTGGCGGTGCAGCTGGCCAAGAAGGGCATCCTCCAGGAGTGCCAGGTCGAGATTCTGGGTACGTCGTTCGAGTCGATCGAGCGAGCCGAGGACCGCGAGCTCTTCAAGGAGCTGTGCCAGTCGCTCGGCGAGCCGGTGCTGCCCTCGGAGGTCGCCTCGTCGACCGAGGAGGCCGTGGCGATCGCCTCGCAGATCGGCTACCCCGTCGTGCTGCGCCCCGCCTTCACGCTGGGCGGCACGGGCGGCGGCTTCGCCGACAACGAGCAGGAGCTGCGCGAGATGATGCGCAACGCCCTGTTCCTCTCGCCCGTGCACCAGGTGCTCATCGAGAAGAGCATCAAGGGCTACAAGGAGATCGAGTACGAGGTGATCCGCGACCGCAACGACACGGCCATCGCCATCTGCAACATGGAGAACATCGACCCGGTGGGCATCCACACGGGCGACTCGATCGTCGTGGCCCCGAGCCAGACGCTCACCAACCGCGAGTACCAGATGCTGCGCGACTCGGCGCTGAAGATCATCCGCGCGCTGAAGATCGAGGGGGGCTGCAACGTGCAGTTCGCGCTCGACCCCCTCTCGTTCAAATACTACCTGATCGAGGTCAACCCCCGTGTCTCGCGTTCGTCGGCCCTCGCGTCGAAGGCCTCGGGATACCCCATCGCGCGCGTCAGCGCCAAGATCGCCGTGGGCCTGACCCTCGACGAGATTCGCATCGCCAACACGCCGGCCTCGTTCGAGCCGACGCTCGACTACGTGGTGACGAAGATCGCTCGCTTCCCCTTCGACAAGTTCTCCGACGCCTCGAACAAGCTCGGCACGCAGATGAAGGCCACGGGCGAAGTGATGGCCGTGGGCCGCACGATCGAGGAGTCGCTGCTCAAGGCCGTGCGGTCGCTCGAGACGGGCGTCTGCCACATCTACCACAAGAAGTTCGACACGTGGTCGAACGACGAGCTGCTCGCCTACATCAAGGACGGCACGGACGACCGCCTCTATGCCATCGCGCAGCTCATTCGCGGGGGCATCGACCTGGTGCTGATCTACAACCGCACGAAGATCGACATGTTCTTCCTCGAGAAGTTCAAGAACATCGTCGAGTTCGAGCGCGTCGTGCGTGACCATCCGATGGACGTCGAGACGCTGCGTGACGCCAAGCGCATGGGCTTCAGCGACAAGTACATCGGCCAGCTGTGGGGTCTCTCGCAGCACGAGATGTACCGCCTGCGCGAGCGCAACGGCATCTTCCCCGTCTACAAGATGATCGACACGTGCGCCAGCGAGTTCTCCTCCTACGTGCCCTACTTCTACTCGACCTACGAGACCGAGAACGAATCGGTCGTGAGCGACAAGCAGAAGATCGTCGTGCTCGGCTCGGGCCCGATCCGCATCGGACAGGGCGTCGAGTTCGACTACTCGACCGTCCACGCCATCTGGTCGATCCGCAAGGCGGGCTATGAGGCGATCATCATCAACAACAACCCCGAGACCGTCTCGACGGACTACACGACCAGCGACAAGCTCTACTTCGAGCCGCTGACGGTCGAGGACGTGATGAACGTCATCCACCTCGAGCACCCGAAGGCGATCGTCGTCTCGCTGGGCGGCCAGACGGCCATCAACCTCGCCGAGCCGCTCGCCGAGCTGGGCGTGCCGATCATCGGCACCGACTGCGAGGCGATCCGCAACGCCGAGGACCGCGGCTGCTTCGAGAAGATCATGGAGGAGCTGCAGATCCCGCAGCCCGAGGCCGAGGCGGTGACGGACATCGAGGCGGGCGTGCGCGCCGCGGCCCGCATCGGCTATCCGGTGCTCGTGCGCCCGAGCTACGTGCTGGGCGGCCGCGCCATGCAGATCGTCTCGAACGAGGAGCGCCTGCGCCACTACCTGCAGACGGCCGTCGAGGTCAACGAGGACTCGCCGGTGCTCGTCGACCGCTACATCATGGGCAAGGAGCTCGAGGTCGACGCCATCTGCGACGGACACGACGTCTTCATCCCCGGCATCATGGAGCATGTCGAGCGCACGGGTATCCACTCGGGCGACTCGATCAGCGTCTACCCGACGTTCAGCGTCGGCGAGAAGGCCAAGCGCAAGATCATCGACTACACGGTGCGGCTGGGTCTGCGCATCGGCATCGTGGGTCTGTACAACATCCAGTTCATCCTCGACGGCGAGGAGGATGTCTACGTCATCGAGGTCAACCCGCGCTCGTCGCGCACGGTGCCCTTCCTCTCGAAGTCCACGGGCGTGCAGATGGCCCACATCGCCACGCAGGTGATCCTCGGCCATTCGCTGCGCGAGCAGGGCATCACCGAGGTCTACGGCCGGGAGAAGGAGCGCTGGTACGTCAAGGCCCCGGCCTTCTCCTTCGCGAAGATCCGCGGCATGGACTCCTACCTCTCGCCCGAGATGAAGTCCACGGGCGAGGCGATCGGCTACGACGACAAGCTCACGCGCGCCCTCTACAAGGCGCTGCAGGCCACGGGCATGAACGTCTCGAACTACGGCACGATCTTCGTCACGATCGCCGATCAGGACAAGGAGCAGGCGCTGCCGCTCGTGCGCCGCTTCTACGACCTGGGCTTCAACATCGAGGCGACGACCGGCACGGCCGAATTCCTGCGGCGGCACGGCATCCGCACGCGCACGCGCCGCAAGTTGAGCGAGGGCAGCACGGAGATCATCGACTCGCTGCGCCAGGGCCATGTCAGCTACGTCATCAATACGATCGACATCAACCAGCACAACACGCGCTTGGACGGCTACGAGATCCGCCGCACGGCCGTCGAGAACAACGTGACGGTCTTCACGGCGCTCGAGACGGTGAAGGTGCTGCTCGACGTGCTGGAGGAGATCACGCTGCGCGTCTCGACGATCGACGCCAAATAACATCCGGAAGCGATCCCGACCCGGGGACGGCCTTCCGGCCGCCGCCCGGACGATACCGAAACAGGAGAAGATGTACAAAAAGGGAATCTACGAAATCCGCTCGAACGAGCCGCTGACCGACGCCGTGTGGCGCATGGTCCTTGAGGGCGACACGCAGTGGATTACGGCGTCGGGGCAGTTCGTCAACATCGCCCTCGAGGGGCGCTACCTGCGCCGCCCGATCTCGGTGTGCGACTATGACGCCGGGACGCTGACGCTCGTCTACAAGGTCGTGGGCGGCGGCACGGAGCAGATGAGCCGCATGCGACCCGGCCAAAGGCTGGACCTGCTCACGGGGCTGGGCAACGGCTTTATGCTGCGCGACGAGGTGCGGCGCCCGCTGCTCGTGGGCGGCGGCGTGGGCGTGCCTCCGCTCTACAACCTGGCGCGGCAGCTGCTGGCCGCCGGGCGTCCGGTCACGGTGGTGCTGGGCTTCAACACCGCCGCGGAGGTCTTCTACGCGGAGGAGTTCCGCGCACTGGGCTGCGGGGTGATCCTCGCGACGGCCGACGGCTCGGCCGGCATCCGGGGCTTCGTCACCACGGCCATCGACGCCGCACGGCCCGACTTCGATTACTTCTACGCCTGCGGGCCGCTGCCGATGCTGCGGGCCCTGGCCGAGGCGGTGCCGCAGCAGGGGCAGCTCTCCTTCGAGGAGCGCATGGGCTGCGGATTCGGCGCCTGCATGGGCTGCTCGTGCAAAACGAAATACGGGAACAAGCGCATCTGCAAGGAGGGTCCCGTGCTGGAGAAAGGAGAGATCGTATGGTAGACACATCGGTGGTATTGAGCGGCCTGAGACTGGACAATCCGGTCATCCCGGCCAGCGGTACGTTCGGCTACGGCGCCGAATTCCGCGACTTCTACGACATCAACATCCTCGGGTCGTTCTCCTTCAAGGGGACGACGCGCGAGGCGCGCTTCGGCAACCCCACGCCGCGCATCGCCGAGTGCACGGCGGGCATGATCAACGCCGTGGGGCTGCAGAACCCCGGCATCGACCACGTGATCGCCGAGGAGCTGCCGCGCCTGAAGGAGTTCTTCCACAAACCCGTCATCGCCAACATCTCGGGCTTCTCGGTCGAGGAGTATGCCTACTGCTGCGAGCGCATCGACCGCGAGGAGCAGGTGGGGATTATCGAGGTCAACGTCTCGTGTCCCAACGTGCGGCACGGGGGCATGTCGTTCGGCACGTCGCCCGAGGCGGCGGCCGAGGTGACGCGCGCCGTGAAGGCCGTGACGACGAAACCCGTCTACATCAAGCTCTCGCCCAACGTCACGGACATCGTCGCGATCGCCCGGGCGTGCGAGGAGGCCGGAGCCGACGGCATCTGCCTGATAAACACCCTGCTGGGCATGCGCATCGACACGGTGCGGCGGCGTGCCGTCATCGCCAACACGATGGGCGGCTTCTCGGGCCCGGCGGTCTTCCCGGTGGCCGTGAGGATGGTCTACCAGGTGGCCCGGGCCTGCTCCGTCCCGGTGATGGGGTGCGGCGGCGTGCAGTCGGCGCGCGACGTCATCGAGATGATGATGGCAGGAGCCACGGCCGTGCAGGTCGGGGCGGCGAATCTGGTGAACCCCTACGCCTCGAAGGTGATCATCGAGGCGCTGCCCGACGAGATGCGCCGCCTGGGCATCGAGCGCCTGAGCGACATCATCGGCATCGTGGAGTAGGGCGGCCGTGAAGGTCGGATGCTCCGCACACGAAATGAATACAACGAAATGAAAAACGATACGACTATGCAACGCGACGTAATCATTGCCTGCGACTTCAAGTCCGCAGAGGATACCTTCGCCTTCCTCGACCTGTTCCGCGACGAGGCGCGCAAACCCTTTCTGAAGATCGGCATGGAGCTCTTCTACGCCGAGGGCCCGGCCATCGTGCGCGAGATCAAGCGCCGGGGCCATCGCATCTTCCTCGACCTGAAGCTCCACGACATCCCCAACACGGTGCGCAAGGCGATGGCCGTGCTGTCGCGGCTCGATGTGGACATGTGCAACGTCCACGCCGCCGGAACCATCGAGATGATGCGCGCGGCCCGCGAGGGGCTGACGCGCGAGGACGGCACGCGCCCCCTGCTGATCGCCGTCACGCAGCTCACCTCGACAAGCGAGGAGCGCATGCAGCGCGAGCTGCTCATCGGCGCGTCGATCAACGAGACGATCGTCCACTATGCGCGCAACGCCCGCGAAGCGGGGCTTGACGGCGTGGTCTGCTCGCCGCTCGAGGCCGGCATGGTGCACGAGGCGTGCGGGGCCGGGTTCCTCACGGTGACGCCCGGCGTGCGCTTTGCCGACGGCGACGTGGCCGACCAGGTGCGTGTCACGACCCCGGCCCGGGCCCGCGAGATCGGCTCGGACTTCATCGTCGTGGGACGGCCCATTACGGCGGCCGCCGACCCCGTGGCGGCCTACCGGCGCTGTGTGCGGGAGTTTTGTGAAGGGGAAAAGTGATAAGTAAAAAGTGAAAGGTAAAAGGTGAAAAGTGAAAGGTAAAGGGTGACGGACGGGGCGGCGGACGGAACGCGGTCCGCTGCGCCGGCGCCCCGCACGAAAAAGAGTTGTAAAATTGCTTTTTCCTTCGTACCTTCACTACGGCATTTTGCCCGAAATCCCGCCCGGCGGACGAAACGGCACGGTTTTTATCGGAAACCGGGGGCGGTGAGAACTTGGGGTTCGGCGGAAGCTGTGGCTCAACGGCGGAAGCTGCGGGTCCGGCGGAGGTCGAGGCGTGACGGCAGAAGCCCGGGGCCTGACGGAAGCTGTGGCTCAACGGCGAAAGTTGAGGCCCGACGGCGGAAACTGCGGGTCTGGCGGTAGCCGGGGCGCTGGCGAAGAGAACCGGGCCCGGCGGGGTTGCAGAAGGATGCTTTTGTCCGAACGTGATACCGAAAACCCGGCCCGCCCGGCGTACCGAACCCTGGACCTTTAACCTTTGACTTTTTACCTTTAACTTTTAACTTTTATCGCCATGTCTTTGCCCGTAAAACTGTTCTACCTGAAGACCTGCCCCTTCTGCAAGAAGGCGCTGCGCTATATCGACGAGGCGAAAGCCGCGCATCCCGAGCTGGCGGACGTTGCGATCGAGATGATCGAGGAGTCCGAACAGCCCGCCGTGGCCGACAGCTACGACTACTATTACGTGCCGACCTTCTATGTCAACGGCGTGAAGGTCCACGAAGGGGGCATCTACCCCGACGAGGTGGAGCGCATCCTGCGGCAGGCGCACGAGGCGTAATGCCGCACCGGTCCGCACGGTGCGGGCCGCCGTCCGGAGAGCCGGACATTCGGAAGAAACTGAAAAAATAGGGACCATGAAGAGATTGCTGACCCTGCTTTTGACGACGCTCGGCGTCGTCGCGCTGTCGCCCGTGCGGGCGCAGCTCACCACGGATGACCACCTGACCGACTTCGACTTCGCCCTGCGGCAGGTGGAGGCGAACTATGCCGGCTTCCCCTCGAAGATGGAGGCCGGGAACCGCGCCGAATACCAGCTGCTCAAGACGCGCCTGGCAGAGGAGGTCGCCGCGCACGGACGCGCCGGTTACGACGCCGCAGGCGAGCTGTTCGGCTGGTTCGGCGACCGCAACCTCTGCACGACGCTCTCGTCGATGACGAAGTACCAGCGTCCGCAGTCGGCCTACGCCTCGGCGAAATTCGCCCCGCAGAATACGGCGACGCAGGTCGACGGCAAAACCTACCTGATCCGCGTCGTGTCGTTCGACGAGGGGGAGGAGCTGCGCTCGTGGATCGAGGCGGCAGCGGCCTGCTGCGGCACCTGCGAGAATATCATCGTCGACCTGCGCTTCAACGACGGCACCTGCAATGCCGCCTACGAACCCCTGCTGCGGGCCGTCTACGACCGTCCGGGTTCCGTGACGGGCGGGGAGATCCGCGTCTCGGAGGACAACCTCGCCAGCGTGCGCGCCGAGGCCGAAGCGCAGGGCGACATCTGGAGCCGCGAACTGGTCCAGCGCATGGAGAGCGCCACGACGGAGTTCGTGCCGATGAGCGACACGCGCGTCGTGCCCATCGTCTTCGACGAAATGCCGTCCGTGCATCGCCGGGTGGCGATCCTCGTGAGCGGCGTGACCGCCGCGGCGGCCGAGCAGTTCATCCTCGACGCACGGGCCTGCAACTCGCGGACGACGGTCTACGGCGCGGAGCCCACGGCCGGATGCGTCGACTTCCAGCGCGTGCGCGAGGTCGACATGCCCCGCAGCGGTGTGACGTGCCGCGTGCCGATGGCGCGCTCGTACCGCGTGGCCGAGGGCAAGGGGCTCAACGACGGCGGCATCATCCCCGACGCGACCATCGACCTGCCGCTGCCCGCCGTGGTGGGTGACCGGGCCGACGGGTGGGTCTGCTGGGTGGCCAACGACCTGGCGAGCGACGGTGCACTCTCGGCCGCCGTGGCCAAAGCCGCCGAAAAAGCGGCCGCAAAGAGTGCCGCGAAGGCCGCCAAAAAATCGAAACACAACCAATAGCTTCAACAGAGCATACGATATGATGGAAAAGAGAATTGCCGAAGACCTGCTTTCGATCGGCGCGGTATTCCTGCGCCCCGAGCAGCCGTTCACCTGGGCCAGCGGTATCAAGAGCCCGATCTATTGCGACAACCGCCTGACGCTGACGGCTCCCGCCGTGCGCAACCATGTGGAGGCCGGGCTGGCCGAGATCGTGCGCACGAAGTACCCCGACGCCGAGGTGCTCATGGGAACCTCGACGGCCGGCATTGCCCATGCCGCCATCACGGCGACGATCCTCGACCTGCCGATGGGCTACGTCCGCTCCGGAGCGAAGGACCACGGGCGCGGCAACCGCATCGAAGGCCGTCTGGAGAAGGGGCAGAAGGTGGTTGTCATCGAGGACCTGATCTCGACGGCCGGCTCGTGCATCGAGGTGGTCGAGGCGCTGCGCGAGGCGGGTGCCGAGGTGCTGGGCGTGGCTTCGATCTTCACCTACGGCATGAAGAAGGGGCTCGACCGCCTGCGCGAGGCCGGGGTGGTCAACTACAGCCTCTCGAACCTCGACACGCTGGTCGAGGTGGCCGCCGAGAAGGGATACATCCGCCCCGAGGACAAGGAGCGCCTGCTGCGCTTCCGCGACAACCCCTCGGATGAGAGCTGGATGAAGAAGTAGTGCCGGCACGGGGCCGGAAGAGAGAAGTTCCGATCATACACACACAAGATAAAGACAAGCAACCATGCGACATTTGATAGATCCGACCGATCTGACCGTCGAGGAGACCGAGCAGATCGTCTCCCTGGCGGAGGACATCATCGCCCACCGCGCCAAGTACCGCGAAGCCTGCAAGGGCAAGAAGCTGGCGACGCTCTTCTACGAACCCTCGACGCGCACGCGCCTGAGCTTCACCTCGGCGATGCTCGAACTGGGCGGCGAGGTCATCGGTTTCTCGGACGCCAACTCCTCGTCCGTCTCGAAGGGCGAGACCGTGGCCGACACCGTGCGGGTGATCCGCTGCTTTGCGGACATCATCGCTATGCGCCACTTCAAGGAGGGGGCGCCGCTCGTGGCCTCGCAGTACGCCGGCATCCCGGTCATCAACGCCGGGGACGGCAGCCATGCCCATCCGACGCAGACGCTCACGGACCTGCTGACGATCAAGCGCGAGAAGGGACGCTTCGACCACTTGACCATCGGCTTCTGCGGCGACCTGAAGTTCGGCCGCACGGTCCACTCGCTCATCAAGGCGCTGTCGCGCTATGAGGGCATCGAGGTGATCCTCATCTCGCCGGAGGAGCTGCGCCTGCCCGACTACATGCTGCACGAGATGAGCTCCTCGTCGCGCATCACCTTCCGCGAGGTGCGCACCATGGAGGAGGTGATGCCCGAACTGGACATCCTCTACATGACGCGTGTGCAGAAGGAGCGCTTCCTCGACGAGGAGGAGTTCGACCGCGTGAAGAACAGCTTCGTGCTCGATCCCGAGAAGCTGAAGACGGCGAAGAAGGACATGATTATTCTCCACCCGCTGCCGCGTGTGAACGAGATCACGCGCGCCGTGGACAACGATCCGCGTGCGGCCTACTTCCGGCAGGTCGAGAACGGCAAGTTCGTGCGCATGGCGCTGATCTACACGCTGCTGCAATGGGCCGACGAGAACCGTCCCTACACGCACACGCCGGTCTTCAGCGAAGAGTACATCGTCAACGAGCTGGAGTGCCCGAACCGGCGCTGCATCTCGGCGACCGAGGATGTCGACCAGCTCTTCCGCCGCGCGGCCGACGGCACGTGCCGCTGCGCCTACTGCGAGGCGAAGGCCCGCTGACGGCGGGAGGCGTGCGGAGAGGGTGCGTCTTCGGAATGCCCCCAGTGCTCCGAGCCCCTTGTGCTCCGAGCCCCCTTGAGCCTCGCGGTTTCCGTGCCTCGCGGTTCCGGTGCTCCGAGACCTTTGTGTCTTGCGGTTCCGGTGTGCAGCGGTCCCGGAATGTCGCGTTGCGGTCCTCCGGAACTCCGTGAGCGCCGGAATTCGGGGTGTTGGGGCGCCGCCTTTCCGGGTTTCGTGCCGTCGGAAGGCCGTTTTCGCAAGCCGTCGTGCCGGCAGGAGACCCTCTTTGCTGGACGCTGCGTCGCCGGGGCGGCGATTGTCGATATTTTGTCGATAGAATTTGTCCCGGAATTTTGAAAGTCGGGTGGAATGCGTTACCTTTGCATTGTTGTCCCCGTCGCTTCCTTCGATGCCGGCGGACGATCCCGGCGGGAGGGCGTCGGCAGAATGTTTGTTGGGCAATCAGGAGGACATCGGAAGAGCGGTCAGGAGGACATCGGAAGGGTATCAGGAGAGCGTCAGGAGAGAATGAATACGATCTGCAATATCGACCAGCGGGAGCGGAAAAAACGGCAGGGCCGGGCCGCTGCGCACTGTTCGTCGTCCCGAGAGCAGATGCGCTCCATGCGCTCCCGGGAGCAGCAGGTGGCAGCCTGCAACCTGCTCGGATAGTTACGAACCGCCATGACGCATGCCGTCGTGGCGGTTCTGCTTTTGTTGACTTAAAACCAGAAGATACGATGAAGGTCGGAGTGATTATGGGTTCCGTGAGCGATTACGAGGTGATGGCCGATGCCGTCGCCATGCTCGAGCAACTGGGTATTGATTTTGAAAAGCGGGTCGTGAGCGCCCACCGGACGCCGGACCTGCTGTACGAATATGCCAAAACGGCCCGCGAACGCGGCCTGGGCGTCATCATCGCCGGTGCGGGCGGTGCGGCCCACCTGCCGGGCATGGTGGCCGCGATGACGACGCTGCCCGTCGTGGGCGTGCCGGTCAGGTCGCGCGCCCTGAACGGCCTCGACTCGCTGTTGTCGATCGTCCAGATGCCCGCGGGCGTACCCGTGGCCACGACGGCCATCAACGGGGCAAAGAACGCCGCACTGATCGCCGCCTCGATCCTCTCGCTTCAGGACCGGGAGCTGGCCGCACGTCTCGAGGCCTTCCGTGCCCGACAGACGGCCGATGTTCTTGCTGCCGAAATCTGAGCCATGCGGATGAAGACCATCGGTATCATCGGAGGCGGGCAGCTCGGGCTGATGATCGCCGAGCAGGCGTGCCTGCTCGGGGCGCGGACCGTGTGCCTCGACCCGGCGGCGGACGCACCGGCCGCGGCCGTGTGCGACGACCACATCGTGGGCCGCTTCGACGACCCCGCGGCCGTCGAGGAGCTGTGCCGCCGCAGCGACGTGGTGACCTACGAATTCGAGAACGTGCCGGGTGACATCCTCATCCCGTTGTGCGACAAATACCACATCCCGCAGGGCTACCGCCCGCTCTACGACTCGCAGGACCGCCTGCGCGAGAAGACCAACGCCCGCGAACACGGGCTGCGCACGCCGCGCTTCGCGGCCGTGGACGACGAGGCGTCGCTGCGTGCCGCCGTGGCACAGATCGGCCTTCCGGCCGTGCTGAAGACCCGCACGCTCGGCTACGACGGCCACGGGCAGGCCGTGCTGCGCACGGAGGAGGACCTTGCGCGGGCGCTGCCGCTGCTCGCCGTGCCGTGCATCCTCGAGGAGTTCGTGCCCTTCGATTTCGAGGCCAGCATCGTGATGGTGGCCGACGACGAGCGCATCGTGAGCTTCCCGATTGGCCGCAACGTCCACCGCGACGGCATCCTCGACCTGTGCTTCGTCCCGGCGGAGGTCAACGGTGAGGTGCTGGCACGCATGCGGCGCGAGAGCGAACGGTTCATGCGCTCGTGCGGCTACCGCGGCATCCTGGCCATCGAGTATTTCGTCCGCGGGGGCGAGATCTACTTCAACGAGATGGCGCCGCGCCCCCACAACTCGGGCCATTACACGATCGAGGGGGCCACGACCAACCAGTTCCGCGAACTGGCGCGCTATCTGTTGGGCGAGCCGCTGCAGGAGCCGCGGCTGGTGGCGCCGACCGTCATGAAGAACATCCTCGGGCAGGATCTCGAAGCGGCGCAGCGCATCGCCGCCGCCTGTCCGCCGCATGTATACGTCCACCTCTACGGCAAGAGCGAGTGCCGTCCCAAGCGCAAGATGGGGCACATCACCTTTGTCGGCATGACCGCCCCGGAGTACGAGGCGGCGTGGGCGTCGCGATTTGTCAAATAAGCGTAAAGACCGTATATGAACTACCGTATTTTCGTTGAAAAACAACCCTGTTTCCGCGTCGAGGCCGAGAGCCTGCGCCGCGAGTTGAACGCCAACCTGAACCTGCACCTCGGGAGCCTGCGGCTGCTCTGCGTCTACGACCTGTTCGGCTTCACGCCCGAACTGCTCGAGAAGAGCCGCTATGCCGTCTTCGGCGAGGTGGTGACCGACACGGTGAGCGACACGTGCGATCTTGCGGGCTGCCGCCACCTGGCCGTCGAGTTCCTCCCGGGACAGTTCGACCAGCGGGCCGCCTCGGCCGTCGACTGCGTGCGGCTGATCGACCCCGCGGCCGACGTGCGCATCCGCTCGGCGCGCCTGCTCGTCTTCGACGGCTCGGTGACCGACGAGGAGCTGGCCCGCATCCGCCACTACTACATCAACGCCGTCGAGTCGCGCGAGAAGGACCTCTCGGTGCTCTCCGACATGGAGCAGGCCGAGGTGAAGCCCGTGCAGGTGCTCGAAGGATTCCGTGCGATGGCCGACGCGGCGCTCGAGCCCTTCTGCAAGGAGTACGGGCTGGCGATGAACGCCGACGACCTGCGCGAGGTGGTGCGTTACTTCCGCGAGGAGGGGCGCGACCCCGTCGAGACGGAGCTGCGGATTCTGGATACCTACTGGAGCGACCACTGCCGCCATACGACCTTCACGACCGAGCTCGAAGGCATCACCGTCGAGGAGTCCTTCCTCAAGGAGGAGATCGAGGGCTCGCTGGCCCTCTACCTGCGCATGCGGCGCGAGCTGGGGCGCGAGCACAAGAGCATCTGCCTGATGGACATGGCGACGATCGGCGCGCGCTACCTGCGCCGGCAGGGGCTGCTCGACGACCTGGAGGTCTCGGACGAGAACAACGCCTGCTCGGTCTACGTCGACGTGGATGTCGACGGCAGGACGGAGCGGTGGCTCCTGCAGTTCAAGAACGAGACGCACAACCACCCGACGGAGATCGAGCCCTTCGGCGGCGCCTCGACCTGCCTGGGCGGTGCGATCCGCGATCCGCTGTCGGGCCGCAGCTACGTCTACCAGGCGATGCGCGTGACGGGTGCGGGCAACATCTACCAGAAGGTGAGCGACACGCTCCCGGGCAAGCTGCCGCAGAGCGTTATCTCGAAGAAGGCCGCGGCGGGCTACTCGAGCTACGGCAACCAGATCGGTCTGGCCACGACGCACGTGCGCGAGATCTACCACGACGACTACGTGGCCAAGCGGTTGGAGGTCGGTGCCGTGGTCGGTGCCGTGAAGGCCTCGAACGTGCGGCGCGAGCGCCCCGTGCCGGGCGACCGGATCATCATGCTGGGCGGCCGCACGGGCCGTGACGGCATCGGCGGCGCCACGGGCTCGTCGAAGGAGCACGACGCCCGCTCGCTCGAGACGTGCGGCAGCGAGGTGCAGAAGGGCAACGCCCCCGAGGAGCGCAAGCTCGAGCGGCTGTTCCGCCGTCCGGAGGTGACGCGCCTGATCAAGAAATCGAACGACTTCGGCGCGGGAGGCGTCAGCGTGGCGATCGGCGAACTGGCCGATTCGCTGGACATCTACCTCGACCGCGTGAAGACGAAATACAGCGGCCTGAACTCCACGGAGCTGGCCATCAGCGAGTCGCAGGAGCGCATGGCCGTGGTGGTCGAGGCGCGCGATGTCGACGAGTTCATGCGTTACTGCCGCGAGGAGAACATCGAGGCGGTCGAGGTGGCCGACGTGACCGACACGGGCCGCATGCGGATGTTCAACGGCGAGCGCAAGGTCGTCGACCTGCGACGCACGTTCATCGACAGCGCCGGCGCGAAGCACTACGCCGAGGCGCGTGTCGCCGCCGTTGCCGAGCGCAACCCCTTCGTGCGGGAGCTGCCGGGCGCGACGCTGCGCGAGCGCTTCGAGGCCAACCTGAGCGACCGGAACGTCCTCTCGCAGCGGGGCCTGATCGAGATGTTCGACTCCACGATCGGCCGCTCGACGGTGCTCATGCCCTTCGGCGGGCGCACGCAGCGCAGCGAGACGCAGGTCTCGGTGCAGAAGCTCCCCGTCGACGGATATACCGACACGGCCAGCATCATGGCCTTCGGCTACAACCCCTTCCTGGCGAAGTGGAGCCCCTACCACGGTGCGGCCTACGCCGTCGTGGAGGCCGCGGCGAAGGTCGTGGCGGCGGGCGGCCGCTACGAGCGCATGCGCTACTCCTACCAGGAGTATTTCGAGCGCATGACCCGCAACGCGGAGTCGTGGGGCAAGCCCCTGAGCGCGCTGCTCGGTGCGCTGAAGATGCAGGTCGAGCTGGGGCTGCCGTCGATCGGCGGCAAGGACTCGATGTCGGGCACCTTCCAGCACATCAACGTCCCGCCCATGCTGATGGCCTTCGGCATCACGACGGTCGACGCCCGCCGGGTGATTTCGACCGACCTGAAGGGGGCCGGGCACCGCATCTACCTCGTGCGCCATACGCCGCTGGAGAACTACATGCCCGACACGGCGCAGCTGAAGGAGAACTTCGCCTTCGTGAGCGACGCCATCGCCTCGGGCAAGGTGCTCGCGGCGTGGTCCGTCGGCTTCGGCGGCGTGGCCGAGGGTCTGGCGAAGATGGCCTTCGGCAACGGCATCGGCGTGGAGACGGAGCTTGCGGAGGAGCGGCTCTACGAATACGCCTACGGCTCGATCCTGGTCGAGTGCGAGGGGACGCTCGAGTTCCCGCGCGCCGAACTGGTCGGCTTCACCGTGGCGGACGAGGCCCTCACGGTCCGCGGCGAGCGCATGCCGCTCGACGAGCTCTACCGGGCCAATACGGAGCGCTTTGCGACGATCTATCCCGACAAGGGGCATAACGACGCCTCGGTCATGACCTCGACCCCCGCGCCGAAGCGCATTGTCTATCCGGGCGAGGCGGTCGAGCATCCGGTGGCCTTCCTGCCGGTCTTCCCCGGCACGAACTGCGACTACGACACGGCCAAGGCCTTCCGCCGCGCCGGTGCCGAGGTGCGCATGGAGGTGCTGTGCAACCTGGCGGGCGACGACATCCTGCGTTCGATCGCCCGGATGAAGGAGCAGATCCGTCAGGCCCACATCTTCGTGTTGAGCGGCGGCTTCTCGGCGGGCGACGAGCCCGACGGCAGCGCCAAATTCATTGTCAACGTATTGAACAATAAGGATATCCGTGACGAAATCCACGCGCTGCTGGACCGCGGCGGCTTGATTCTGGGCATCTGCAACGGCTTCCAGGCGCTGGTCAAGTCGGGCCTGCTGCCCTACGGACGGCTGGGCATGGTCACCAAGGAGTCGCCGACGCTCTTCCGCAACGACATCAACCGCCACATCTCGCAGATCGTCTCGACGCGCGTGGCGACGACGGCGTCGCCGTGGCTTGCCGGCTTCCGCCTGGGCGACATCCACTCGATCGCCGTGAGCCACGGCGAGGGCAAGTTCGTCGTGAGCGAGGAGCTGGCCCGCCAGTTGTTCGAGCGCGGACAGGTGGCCTTCCAGTACGTGGGTCCCGACGGGGAACCGACGGCCGAGGCGCCATACAACCCCAACGGGTCGTCCTACGCCATCGAGGGCATCATCTCGCCCGACGGCCGCATCCTCGGCAAGATGGGCCACACGGAGCGCTACGAGGAGAACCTCTTCAGGAACATTGCCGGAGAGAAGCGCCAGCCGCTCTTTGAAAATGCGGTGGCCTATTTCAGAAAGCAGGAACGCAACAACGACTAAATATACGGGAGAAAAGGCATGAAACAGCTTGAAATGCTCTACGAGGGCAAGGCAAAGCAGGTTTTCGCAACGGATGATCCGGAGAAGATCATCATTCACTATACGGATGCGGCCACGGCGTTCAACAACATCAAGAAGGCGACGATCGAGAACAAGGGCGTGCTGAACAACGCCATCTCGACGATCATCTTCGGGGTGCTGCACAGGGCCGGCATCCGGACCCACTACCTCGAGACGCTCAACGACCGCGACCAGCTGTGCCGCCGCGTGACGATTATCCCGCTGGAGGTGATCGTGCGCAACGTCATCGCCGGGTCGATGGCGCAGCGTCTGGGCATCGAGGAGGGCGTGCAGCCCGCCAACACGATCTACGACATCTGCTACAAGCGCGACGAGCTGGGCGATCCGCTCATCAACGACCACCATGCCGTGGCGCTCGGGCTGGTGACCTACGACGAACTGGATCTGATCTATGCCATGGCCTCGCGCATCAACGAGGTGCTCAAGGCGCTCTTCGCGAAGATGAATATCCGGCTCGTGGACTTCAAGATCGAGTTCGGCCGCACGTCGGACGGGGAGATCATCCTCGCCGACGAGGTGTCGCCCGACACGTGCCGGCTGTGGGACATGACAACGAACGAACGGCTGGACAAGGACCGTTTCCGCCGCGACCTGGGCCGCGTGCGCGAAGCTTACGAGGAGATTCTGGCCCGGTTGAAAAAAGCAGTCGAGTGATGAAGGAGATGAAGGAGATGGAGAAGATCAACGACAGGGAGCTGCACGAGGAGTGCGGCGTGTTCGGCATCTACGGCGTGCCCGATGCCGCTTCGCTGACCTACTACGGCCTGCATGCGCTGCAACACCGCGGGCAGGAGGGGGCCGGCATCGTGGCCGTGGGCGACGACGGCAGGCTGCGCCGCATCAAGGGGTGCGGTCTGGTGACCGAGGTGTTCGACGAGTCGAAGCTCGCGACGCTCGGCGGCCGCATGGCCATCGGCCACGTGCGCTACACGACGACCGGAGGCGGCGGCATCGAGAACGTGCAGCCGTTCCTCTTCCGCCACAATACGGGCGACTTCGCCCTGGCGCACAACGGCAACATCGTCAATTCGGACCTGCTGCGCGAGTACCTCGAGAACAAGGGCAGCCTCTTCCAGTCGACCTCCGACAGCGAGATCCTGGCCCACCTGATCAAGAAGGAGACGCGCTACCACGACCGGCCGCGCATCTATTCGATCATCGACGCGCTGAACATGCTCGAGGGGGCCTTCGCCTTCCTCATCATGACGGCCAACCGCATCTATGCCTGCCGCGACAAGTACGGGCTGCGTCCGCTGTCGATCGGACGGCTGGGCGGCGGCTGGGTCGTCTCGAGCGAGACCTGCGCCTTCGACGTGCTGGGTGCCGAGTTCGTGCGCGACGTCGAGCCGGGCGAGATCGTCACGATCGACCACCAGGGCATCCGCAGCCGCGACTACTCGATGTACAAGCGCCACGAGATGTGCGCGATGGAGTACATCTACTTCGCCCGTCCCGACAGCGACATCGAGGGGTGCAACGTCCACGCCTACCGCAAGGAGTCGGGACGGCTGCTCTATCGCCAGGCGCCGGTCGATGCCGACATCGTCGTCGGCGTGCCCGATTCGAGCCTCAGCGCCGCGATGGGCTATGCCGAGGCGAGCGGCCTGCCCTACGAGATGGGCCTGATCAAGAACAAGTACATCGGCCGCACCTTCATCCAGCCGTCGCAGGAGCTGCGCGAGAAGGGCGTCAGGATGAAGCTCTCGGCCGTGCGGACCATCGTCCGGGGCAAGCGCGTGGTGCTGGTCGACGACTCGATCGTGCGGGGTACGACCTCGCGGCGCATCGTGGCGATGCTCAGGGAGGCGGGAGCCACCGAGGTGCACGTGCGCATCGCCAGCCCCCCGATGACCAACCCCTGCTTCTACGGAGTCGACACCTCGACCTACGAGGAGCTCATCTCGGCCCGCAAGGACCGCGAGGGGGTGCGCGAGGAGATCGGCGCCGACTCGCTGGAGTTCCTCGCACCCGAGGCGCTGCTCGAGGCGGGCTGTCGCAGCGAGCTCTGCATGGCCTGCTTCACGGGACGCTATCCCACGGCGCTCTACTCGGCCAAGGAGGCGGCCAACAAGGACAACAAGTAA
>UQUQ01000034.1 GCA_900544265.1 uncultured Alistipes sp. | reverse complement strand
CGATGCTCGAACTGAAGTTCCTCGCTCCCGAATATCAGGGGACGCTCTCCGTGGGTGAGGCCGCGACGGGCGATCTGGTCATCCCCTACCGCAACGGGGACAACTCCGTGATCCAGGGCACCATCCGGGCCGAGGTAACGGGCGATCCGGCCGTTGTCGGCGATCTGTCGGTTGCGTCGGTCAGCGATGTGCAGATCGGCACCGGCACGGGTGACATCCGCCTGGCCGTGAGCGGCACGCCCGGAGCCGCCGGTACGGTGACCTTCACGGTATACGGGCTCGACGCCCTCGGTACGGCGAACAGCTGCACGGCCGAAGTGATCGTGCCCGAGGTGCCCGAGGTGGGCAACTTCGAGGCCGTCTGGGATACCGCCACCTCGAAGGGCGACACGCAGATTGCCGGAACGAGCACCAATTCCTCGATCACGGTGACGGACTTCGTGCTGACGGCTTCGGCCGAGAACATCTCCGGAACGAAGTGGGCCGACTTCGCCGCCGTGGGCTGGGATGTCAATACGGCGGCCAACAAGCTTTCGTCGCCCGTGCAGTACTACCTGACGACGCTGACCGTCGGTTCGGGCAAGTCGCTTGCCTTGAGCGGCATGGATATCGAGCAGCGCATCAACGGCGGGGACGTCACGCTGAGCGTGCAGTATGCGCTCAACGGCGGCGCCTACACCGAGATCGAGGCGATCCTGCTGACCTCGTCGAGCGAGCCCTTCACGGTGAACCTCGGCAAGGTGCCGGCCCTCAAGTCG
The DNA here is from genome assembly GCA_900544265.1 of uncultured Alistipes sp. Lineage (GTDB taxonomy): Bacteria > Bacteroidota > Bacteroidia > Bacteroidales > Rikenellaceae > Alistipes > Alistipes merdavium. Next base: position 22,032 of record UQUQ01000034.1, on the reverse strand, counting down.
CTGGCCGAAGGGACGACGGTGACGATCCGTCTGGTGCCCATCGCCACGAATGCCTCGACCAAGTGGGGCATCAAGAAGGGCAGCCGCCTGGCCATCTACGGCAACGCCGAATAGCGCGGCCGGGGATTTTCGCGATGCGGGACGCACGATTCGGGTGTGCGTCCCGCTTTTTTGTCGCACGAAGCGGACGGCATCCGCTGCTCGGCCCGTGCCGGCGGCGTGAATCCGCGCGGCCGCCGTGCTTTTGTGTCTTTTTTGTGCGGATTTTTGTGTTTTTTGTGCCGCCGCGTTTGCATCGAAACGACAAAAAAACTATCTTTGTTATCATTTAATACGTCATCTATGTCTCAGAAGATAAGGATCAAGGACATTGCACGGCTGGCGGGCGTGTCGCCCGGTACGGTGGACCGTGTATTGCACAACCGCGGCAATGTCTCCCCCTCGGCCCGCAAGGCGATCGACGCCGTGCTCGAGCAGGTGGGCTATCAGCCCAACATGCACCTTTCGGGCATCTCGCTGCGCCGGCATTACCGCATCGTCGTCACCTTTCCCGAGTTCAAGAAGGGCGAATACTGGGAGAGCACCTACAAGGGAATCATGCGGGCGATCCGCGTGTTCGAGAATATCAATATCGAGTGCAAGTTCATGTACTACAACCAGTTCGATCTGTATGCCTGCCGCAGTACGTTTGAACAGATCACCACGCTCGAACCCGACGGCGTCATCGTGAGCCCCACGTTCCGCGACGAGACGATCTACCTCACGACGATCTTCGAGGAGCGCAACATCCCCTATGTCTACGTCGATTCGGCCATCGACTGCACCTTCCCGCTGGCCTACTTCATCGCCGACCCGTTCAAGTGCGGCTACCTGATCGGCAAGCTGCTCGACATGATAACGCCCGACGACGCGGAGTTCGTCCTCTTTCAGGCCATCCGCGTGGGCGATGCCAGCGCCAACACGACGATCCTGCGCAAGCAGGGTTTCATGACCTACCTCTCGGAGCACGACAAAGTGCGGGCGCTGCACCGCCTCTCCTTCTCGGTGCTCGAACCCGAGCGCAACGACGAGCTGATCGGCGACTTCTTCGAGCAGCACCCCCAGGTGCGCGGAGCGGTCGTGTTGAGTTCGCGCGGCAGCGTGATCGCGTCGTACCTGCGCAAGCACCGCATCAACGGCGTGAAGCTCATCAGCATCGACCTGACGGAGAACAACATCCGCGAAATCCGCAACGGCGTCATCGACTTTGTGCTCGGACAGCGTCCCGAACAGCAGGGGTACATGGCCGTGAAGACGCTGATCCAGTACCTGATCTACGGCAAGAAGGTCCGGGTCGAGAACATCATGCCGCTGGACATCATCACGCGCGAGAACCTCGACCTGTACAACGAATTCAGCGAGATCGCCTACATCGACATGAAGTGATGGCGCCTGCCGGCACCGGGCTGCCGGTCGGGAGCGCCCGCAATGAAAAAGGCCGCGTTGCAACGCGGCCTTTTTTCGGCTTGACCCGGGGCGGAGAAGCGCCTTCGCTGCCCCGGATGGCTTCTGCCGGGGGCTATTCGTCCTCCCGGGGCGTGTATTTCATCGGGACACCGGTCGACGAGGGGGCCGGCTTTCCGTCGATCGTGTGATCCTCCATGATCTCCACGCGCGTGCCGTCGATGTTGTAGTAGTTGACCTGCCGCTTGCGGTTGATGCCCGTCGAAATGGGCGACGGCTCGGGGCACCCCTCGGGCAGCTGCCGGCCGTCAAGCACGGCCCGTGCGGCCGCCACGTCGTTGACCTCCAGGCAGATGTGGTTCATGCTGCCCATGCGCTCCCACGTGGGCTTCTCCTCGTAGAGCATCAGCTCGATCGTCTCGGTGCCTTCGGGGACCTGCAGGTGCACCCACTTGACCTTCTTCGGATCGGGCCCGCCGCGCCACGTCTCGCGGAATCCGAGGATGTCCACGTAGAATCGGACGGCCGCGTCGAGGTCCGGTGTCATGAAGCCCACGTGGCTCATGCGGGCCGAGATCCGCGTCGCGGGCAGGTGCTCTCCGGCATCCTTGCAGGTCATGCCGTCGGGTTCGTACTGGACGATCTCACAGATCGTGCCGTTGGGATCGCGGACAAAGTAGTTCGAGTTGCCGGTGCGGCCCCTGGGGGTCGTGGCGGGCACCTCGCACCCCTTCGATTCGAGGTAGCGGCGCATCGCCTCGGCGTCGTCGGTCTCGATGGCGAAGTGGTACATGCGGTTGGTGGCGGCTTCGCGTTCGGGGAAGAGCTCGACGAACTGACGGTCATTGATCTTGATGACCGTAAAGGCGGTCGTCCCCTCCTCCTTGCCCGGCATGACGATCGGCTCGTCGTAGCCCATCAGCTCCTTGAAGAAGCGGCGGGTGTTGTCGAGGTCCTTCGTGAAGAATGCCGCGTGGGCCACACCGGTGATTCGGGGACGGGTCGGAGCCGCCTCCTGTGCCGCTGCCGGCATCGCGGCGGCGAGTGATAGAGCAAGACACATAAGTAATCTCATGAATGGTTGTTTTAGGTGATGTTATACGTGCACAATTTCAAGCACGAATATAAGATATTTTATTCAAAAAAGCACGGAAAAATGGCGTTGATTTGAAAAAATATGCTATTTTTGTGGTGTGAAATCGGTTTGAGGCCGTTTTTATGGTGTGTAAAAACACAGTTTGAAAGAAGAAGAACCTGCCAACTCCTATATGTATTACTAACATCATGCATCGAATGAAGAGAAAGATTTTCACTGTCCTGACCGCGCTGGCGCTGCTCGTCGCCGTGCCGGGCGTTGCCGGCGGTGCGGCTGCGGCTTCCGACGGTCCGGGGACCGTCGTGCTGCGGGAGGCTGCGCCGCATGGCGCGGCGCTTCGCGAGCGGATCGCGCGTGCATCCGGAACGGCTCCGGGCGACGTGCGGCGGCTCGTTGTCGAAAGCGGCGAACTGACGGCCGAGGATTGCCGTTTTATCCGGGAGTCGCTGCCCGGGCTTACCGAACTCGTCGTGACGGGCTCGGCGGATTTCACCGGCGGGGTGATCCCCAAGGGGGCCTTCCAGGGTCATGCCTCGCTGGCCCGCGTGCGGGCCGACCATGCCGTCGGGATCGACGCCAAGGCCTTCAGCCTGTGCGAAGCGCTCGAAGAGGCCGACTTCCCCAACGTGCGGAAGGTCGGCGTGCAGGCCTTCGCTCAGGCCAAGGGGTGCGGAACGAGCCGTCTGCGCACGGTGCGCCTGCCGCGGCTCGGGCAAATGGAGCCCCGGACCTTCTATTACTGCACGAACCTCGAAGCGCTCTACCTCACGGTGCCGCCCGCTCCGCAGCGGCCCGTCGGCAAGGAGGGGCTCTGGTTCGAGCGCGTGACCCGGATGGTGATCCACGTCCCCGACCGCAAGACCTACGAGGAGTTCGTCGACGTGAAGAACTGCTCGGCCATCGACTGGAGCGCCTACAACTTCGTGGCGGACAACGGCGACAAGCTCCCCGAGATCGAGCTGGCGCCCGAGTACGTCGACAGCGACTACGACTCGCTGCGCGAAAAGCTGCTGCCCCACTTCGACCGCACGGACAAGGATTACTCGGGCGGCTACTACACCGGCGACTTCAAGGTGAGCCTGAATCTCTACACCTTCAACATGAATATCAACGCCTGGCTGAACAACTCCTCGTCGGCGCCGCAGCTGAGCACGCTCGATGCAATCCGCTGGGCCGCCAAGGCGGGCTTCGATGCCGTGGACGTGACCTGCTACTACATCCCCGGATACAGCAATACGGCCATGCCGACGCGCCCTGAGGAGGAGATTCTCGACTATGCGCGGCAGATCCGCAGACTCTGCGACGAGCTGGGGCTTGAGATCAGCGGCACGGGCCTCCAGAATAACTTTGCCGACCCGAACGAGCTGCGCCGCCGCACCGACGTCGAGCGCATCAAGTTCTGGATCAAGGTGGCGGCCGAGATGGGCGCTCCGGTGATCCGCATCTTTGCCGGGCCTCCCCCGGCCGACATCCGGCGCGAGGGGTGGGAGAAGATCGCCCGCGACCGCATGGCGCCGCTCATCCGCGAGGTGGCGCAGTACGCCGCCGAGAACTACCCCCAGGTGCGGATCGGACTGCAGAACCACGGCTGCATGCTGGCGACGGCGAACCAGGTCATCCGGATGCTCGGATGGGTCGACTGCGACAACGTCGGCATCATCAACGACACGGGCTTCTACCGCGACTTCATGAGCACCGACGCCACGCACTACGACTGGTACCGTGACATTGCGCTCGTGCTCCCCTACTCGAACAACTTCCAGATCAAGAAGAAGCCCGCGGGCGCCGAGACGCAGGAGCTCATGGACCTCACCCGCCTGCTGCGCGACATCCGCAAGAGCCCCTACCGCGGGTACCTGCCCATCGAGCTGCTGTGGGTGAGCAAGGACGAGGGTTATCCGGGCAAGCTGAAGACCCCGCCCTACGAGGAGACGCTGCGCTTTCTGCACAATCTGAAGCAGGTGATCGAACAGACCAAGGCTCCCGGCGACGAACCCGTCGCCGTGGAGCGGAGGCCTCTTCAGGACAGCCGCTTCGGGAAGGTGCTCGACATCGGTGAGCAGGAGATTTCCCTTCTTGAGAACGTATGCCCCGCCCAGTTGGAGGAACAGCTCCGGCTTCCGGCCGGGGCTTCGTTCCGTATTACGGCCGCCGACGGCATGCCGCGCGCCGCGCTGGAGCAGATTACCGACGGCGACCTGCTGCGGGTGAAAAGCGGCGATGCGGAGCGCAGCTGGCGGATCGCGCTCAAGCACTACGAAATGACCGACCTGGCGCTGAATCCCTCGCCCGAGCGCATCAAGAAGAGCTCCTTCCAGGGCAAGAGCCCCATAACCAACGCTTTCGACGGCAACTCGGCCGGCAACTCCGGAACGGGCTATCAGGTCGACGGATCGCAGGCCTCGACCCCGGGCAAGGAGACCTTCTGGCTGGCGCTCGATCTGGGTGCCGAGCAGCGCATCGACGCCTTCGGCATCGCCTGGGGTACGTCGGTCGGCAACCTCCGCAAGCGGCTGCACGACGGCATCTACCGCGTGGCCTGGACGAATGATGCGGCCAGGTGGAAAGCCCTGTCGGATGCCCGCACGAGCGGACGTGCGGGGCTGGAGGGTTATGCGGCCCCGAAGGGCTGGCAGGTGGCCTACGAGCAGGATGCCCATGACCTGCCCGACGCCAACGGCAACAAGTTCTTCATCGAGATGCTCGACAAGCCGATCACGGCGCGCTACGTGATGATTACGGGCGAGATGGCCGACGGCAGCATCGAGATCTACAACTTCTTCGTCTTCCGGCGGCAGCTGGTCGACGGCGCCACGCAGCGCCCCGACTACCCCACGTGCGATCTGGCGCGCATCCGTCCCGAGTACGACGGCATGGTGCTGGCGCCGGGACGCCCGGCGCTTGTGCGGTGCGGTGGGCAGGTCCCCGCATTTTACGTTGCGGCGCGGGAGGACATCCGCCTTGCAGGGCGCCTTGTAGCGCCCGACGGCACGGTCCTGTACGAGGCGGAGCCGCTTTCCGTCCGCAAGGGGGAGACGGTGCGCCTGCAGCCCGACGTGAAGGCCTCGCAGGCGGGAACCTATCGCATGGAGTTCCGCTTCGAGGGGCAGACGCCCGTATACGACGCCTGCTGCTTCACGGCCATGGACGAGGCGGTGGAGCGCTACACCTATGCGTCGCCCTACCCTCCGATCGTGCTGCGCGACGGGCGGCTGGTCTATCTGCCCGACTACCGCGGCAATACCGTGCCGGACTACTCCAATGCCGGATACGGGGGCGGCGGCGTGCCGCTGCCGAACGTCCCCGTGCGGATCGTGCTCGAACCGTCGGACGATGTGTCGTCCGACGATACGGAGCGTATCCAGCGCGCCGTGGAGATGCTCGGCCGCATTCCGGCCGATGCGGAGGGACTCCGCGGCGCCGTGCTGCTCAAGGCCGGCACCTACCGCATCTCGCGTCCGATCCGCATCGAGTATGACGGCGTCGTCATCCGCGGCGAGGGCGACGGACACGAGTCGATCCGCGAGTTCGTGAAGCCGCTCGGCCCCGACAACTGGTTCGACTATGCACAGTCGGAAAGCCCCGAGGCGGGTGTGACGAAGGTCGTGGCGACGTGGGTCTCCGACTCCTACAACAAGAACGATGCGCTGTTCGAGATCGGCGGCGGAAACATCGAGGTCGGGGCCGAAGTGGCGATCACCGACCAGTACGTGCCGGCCGGTGCGCGGACGCTGCATCTGGCCGATGTCTCGGGCTTTACCCCCGGGGACAACATCCTGATCCGCCGGGCCGTCAATGCCGCGTGGGCGCAGGACCTGCGCATGGATGTCATCACGGAGGCCCCGGGGCTGCTCTCGGCCAACCAGTGGGCCCGCAACGGCAAGGTCGAGCGTGCCTATACGGATGTCTGCCAGGAGCGCACGGTGGCTGCCGTGGACCTTGCGGCGGGTACGGTGACGCTCGTCGAGCCGGTGGTCGACCCGCTCGACCGCAAGTACGGCATCTCGACGGCGGCACACTTCTCGTCCGCGCGTCGCGTCGCGCATGCGGGCGTCGAGAATCTCCAGCTCATCTCGCGCTTCAGCAAGAAGGGCACGGCGCAAAACTCCGCCTTCGGCGTCGACTACAAGTTCTATGACGACGAGTGTCACGCGCAGGTCGGTGTCCGCCTCGGCAACGCCGAGAACGTCTGGGTGCGCCGCCTCACGAGCTACCACATCGACGTCGCCGTCTCGGTTTCGGGCGGCGTAAGGTGGGCCACCGTGCAGGATGTCAACTGCCTCGAACCGGTCAGCGGAACGGGCGGCGAGCGCCGCTACAGCTTCACCAATTCGGGCGGTACGCTGGTGCTCAACCAGCGCAACTACGCCCGCTTCACGCGCCACGGCTTCATCGTCATGGGCAACGTCATGGGTCCCAACGTCTTCCTCGCCGACCGCACCGACTACCAATTCGACGCCAACGAACCCCACCTGCGCTGGTCAACGGGCGGTCTGTACGACAACGTGAAGGGGCGCATCTACGTGCAGAACCGCTGGAACAACGGCACGGCGCACGGATGGTCGGGTGCCAACTATACGCTCTACAACAACGAGGGCAAGTTCATCATCAGCCAGAGCCCGCTGGCGGCCAACTACCTCTTCGGGCAGTCCGACGCCGCCGACCGCCTGCCCTTCGTCATGGCGGAGGTCGATCCGGGCAACGTGCCCAACTACAAGGCCTGCGAATACAGCGTCGGGCGGAAGATGACCCCGCAGAGCCTCTACCTGCAGCAGCTCCGCGACCGCCTCGGTCCCGAGGCCGTTGCTGCGGTCTGCGACGATGCGGTGCCGCCCTGCCGCGACGAGTCGGCGGGCTTCTACGACCGCTTCGCCTACCTGGCGCGGATCACCGTCGACGGGAAGCCGCTCGCGGACTTTCACCGCGAGGTGCTCGAATACACGGTTCCCGTGGCGCTCGACTACGACGCCCTGCCGCGCATCGTCGCCGAGGGCGAGCCGGGTGTCGAGGTCTCGCGTCGCGACGACGGCACGTGCGTGACCTTCACCTGCACGGCCGCCGGGCGCGTGGCGAGCGTCTATACGGTCCGCTATGGATTCATCTCGAAGGAGCCCGTCTCGGGCGACGGCAGCCGCGAGCAGCTGCGCAACCTCACCGACGGCGACCCGCACACGCAGTGGAGCCAGGGTGGCTCGCCGCACGTGCAGTTCTACCTGGGTGACGAGCCCGTCACGATCCGGCAGGTGTCGCTCGGCTACTGCCGCAACACGCAGAGCCGCCGCCAGTACTATTTCGACTTTGAGATTTCGGACGACGGCTACCACTGGACGAAGGTCACGTCCGACGACTGGACGCCGGACAACCTTGGCCGCGGACACGTCATGGGCATGCAGCTCACGCCCGGTGTCGGCAACAGCCCCACGGATTACGAGACCTTCGTCTTCCCGGCGGGTACGCGGGCCCGGCTGCTGCGCGTGAGCATGTACGGTGCGCGCTTCGGCCGCGGCTCGGGCACGACGAACGCCAACGCCTACTGGGCGATCGACGTCGAGACGGACCGATGAGCCGCCCGCGTCCGAATGGATCAAAAGGCCCCGGTGCACACGGCATCGGGGCCTTTTTTCGGATTGTCCGGCGACGCTGTCTCCGGAACGGAGGACACCCGGCGGATGGGAATGCAGGCAGGCCGGGCCCGGACGATGCGCGGGTCAGAAGCGCCACGTGGCGCCGAGGTAGAGGTCGCGCGGGCGGATGGCGTAGCGGCACGACGAGGAGCTCAAGGCGTCGAAGAGCGTGTAGGCGTAGGCTGTTTCGCCGAGCAGGTTCGCCGCCGTGGCCGAAAGTTCCCAGCGCTCGCCGATCTTCCAGCTCACCGAGGCATCGGCCAGAAGCAGGTGCTTGGACTGCGTGTCGGAGAGCTGCGTGTAGTAGTGCTCGCCCGTCAGGCGGATGACGAGGCGTTCGGTTGGAGAGAGGCTGACGGTCAGCCGCTGGTCGGCGGCGTGGCGCGCCGAGGTGCCCGAGCCCTCGATCTTCAGCTGCGTGTAGCGGTAGTTGAGCCGGTATTCGGCGTTGATCCAGCGCGCGAAGCGGAGGTTGATGCGCGGCGAGAGGGTGAGCGTCCGGTTGCGGTACGGCATGCGACTCCCCTCCTGCAGCATCTGCGCATCGGCGTTCATGAAGGAGGCATCGAGCCCCGCCTGCCCGTGCAGGGCGTCGAGGTTCTTGCTGATGCCCGCCGAGAGTTGCCACGACGAGGTGTTTGTCGTCTGCTCCGCCCAGCCGCCGACGAGGTAGTCGCCCTCGAAGCGCTGCGTGGCGAGCAGCGGCAGGCGGCTCCGGCTGCCCCACGCCATGAGGTAGGCGAACAGGCCGCTCAGCGGGTTCTTGTAGTTGGCCGCCGCGGAGAAGGTGGTGTGCCACGCCTGCTCGAGCGACGAGGTGCCCGCGCAGAGCGTGCGGTAGTCGCGCAGCAGCACGCAGGGATAGATCCTGCTGTCGTCCGGAGCCGCCTGCCCCGTCGATGCCGAGGCCGAAAGGGCCCAGTAGGCCGAGACCTCCCAGCGGGCCATGATGCGGCTGTCCCAGACGGGCAGGTCGGCCTGCCGCTGTCCGGACCAGTAGTGGCGCCACGCTGCGGGCAGTTCGCACGTAAGGCGCAGGCGCGAGGAGCGGAACGTGGCGGCGGGCTGCACGTAGGGACCGACGTATCCGAAGCGGGCGTCGCCGTGTGCCGCCTCCGTTGCGACGCCCGTCAGCGTGCTTTCAAAGTCGCGCAGCAGGCCCGCGACGCCCCCTTTGAGGCGGAACGACCAGCGGCGTCCGGCCTGCATGTCCCAGGCGGCGTTGTGGTTCATGCGCAGCAGGCCGACATTGAGCTGTTGCCGCTGCGCGGAGCCTTCGCGCACGACATCCAGCTGCTGCGGCTGCGTGAGCCACAGCATGTTCGAGGTGACGGTCATCGCGTGGCGTCCCGTGCGGCGGATGTAGTCCAGATCGTTCTCCACGCGGAAGGCGGGCGCCGCACTCTGCTGCCGGTTGGGATAGGTGCCCGAGACGAGGGAGCGGAAGTCGCTCCAGACAAGGTCGGCCGCGAGCCGCTCGCGCAGGTAGACCCGCTCGGTGTTGGCCTGCAGCCGCACCTGCGCCGTGACCTGGCGGTTGCGCAGCCGGGCCTGCTCGCCGAGCTCCTCGATGCGCTCGCCGTCGCTCAGGTAGCGGACCGTGCGGGCCGCGTAGTCCGACTGCGTGCGGTCGGCGGCGCAGGCGACGTGGGCGTTCAACTGGTAGTCGTCGGAGAGTTTCCAGAGGTTGTCCGCACTGGCCGCGAGCGATCGGTTCATCCGCGTGCGCCGGTCGTCGAGCGGCGCCTCGGAGAGCCCCGTCGAGAACCACTCGGGTGTCGCGTAGCGGTTGGCGCCGCCGTTGAGCAGGTCGTCGACGCTCAACTGCCGCAAATCGGCCGTCGGGTCGCCGCCCGTGTTCTCGCCCTTGACGTTGTACATCGACTGGCTGCCCGACGCGATACGCATGGCGAAGGCCGAGCCGTTCCAGAGCACCTCGTCGGTCGAGGCGCCCGCCGCAGCGCGCAGCGTGCCGGTCCAGTGTGCCCGGGCCTGCTTTTTCAGGCGGAGGTTCAGCGCCGCACGGTCGCTGTAGATCATGTCGCGCAGGGCCTTGATCGGCTGGTGGTTCTCCATCACCTCGACGCTCGCCACATCCTGCGGGGCGATGTTGTTCGTCGCCAATCCATAGCGGCCGTCGAGCATGTCCAGTCCGTCGATGTAGAAGCGGTTGATCGCCTTGCCGTTGTAGCGGATTTCGCCCGTCTTTTCGACCTCGATGCCGGGCATCTTGCGCAGTACGTCGGCGATCGTGCGGTCCTGCGCCTCGGTGAAGCTCGCGACGTTGTAGCTTACCGTGTCGCCCCGTAGCGAAAGGCGCGGCGCGCGGATCTCGACCTCGCGGATCGCGACGGCACCGGCTTCGAGACGGATCTCCCGTGGCACGCGGGCGGCATCGAACCGCTGCGTGCGGTAGCCCATCATCGAGACCTCGATGCGGGCGACGTGCCGCCCCGCACGCGGCCGGAGGCGGTAGGTGCCGTCGGCTCCCGAGGTCGTATAGCCCGCCTGGTGGCCCGTGCTGTCGGCCGCCAGCACGATCGCTCCGGCGACGGGACGTCCGTCCGCGGCATCCACGACACGGCCCGTCAGCTCCTGCGCCGATGCGGTTGCGGCAAATCCCAGCAAGACAATGAAAAATGCAATCCACTTCATGCGACGCTGCGGGTTATTCGAGTTCGATCGGATTGTAGCCGCGCAGCAAATCACCCGGCCCGAGAGGCGTGCCGTCCTCGTTCTTGACGGTCATCCGCACGTTCGAGTTGTTCGTGAGGTAACCGATCGGGTCGGTCATTATCTTCTGCTTGAGCTCGCGGTATTTTTTACGGCTGGCTTTCATGTAGTTGCGCTTGGTCATGCGGATGGGCTCGACGCGCTCTTCCACACCCGTGGCCTCCAGGTCGAGCACCTCGGCATCGTCCCGGATGGCAAGGATCAGCCCCGGCAGCCCGCCGAACTTCCACGGCCCGACGCTCACGGCAATGTCGGGCGCATACCACGCCTCGTAGTTGCGGCCGCGGAAGGAGCAGCGGGCCCGGCGGCACGCATAGCCGAGGATCGACCGCTCGCCGTCGGCAAGCTCCCAGTCGATTGCGGGCAGGGGCTCGGTGTAGAGCAGATGGTCCATGTCGATCTGATCGATATGAGTCAGGCGGCCGGCCTCCTGGTCACGGAAGATGACGTCCTGCACGCCGCCGTGGAAACTCCCGAGGTTGGCCAACACCTGCTCGGGCGGCGTGACGCGCACCAGCGAATCGGTCTGCCACGTCTTGTAGGAGTAGCATTTCGTGACGTTGCGCCCGACCTGGAGCAGCAGGAGGTCCTCCATCGGGTCGTCGTTTTCGGGCCGCTGATGGTAGAGCATACGGTAGCTGACGACGAAGCGCGTCGTGTCGAGCACCTCGCTCGACGGTTCGGTCGTGTCGTAGGTCTTGACGCCGTCGGGCGTATAGGTTACGAGGGTCTGCTGCGCCTGTACCGCGCAGATCGAGGCCGCAAGGGCGGCCAGGGTGACGACAAGAAGTTTTTTCATGGCAAATATCGGTTTTTGTTCCGATGACAAAGGTCGCACGAAATCCGGCAGGCGATGGTTAACGCTCCGTTAACGAATGTTAAATAGTCTTAACGCAGTCGGCCGTGGCGTTTTTATGCGTACCTTTGTTTCGCACAAAACGCCGCACTCGGGATGAACAAACGTCGCTTCGGCCGCATATCGCTTCTGGTTACCGTCACGCTGGCGGTGCTCGTCGCCGTGCAGGCGTGGAGCCTCGCGGGCATGTACCGCGACCGCCGGCGCGAGTTCTCGCGGCAGGTGATGCAGGCCATGACGCGCGCCGCCTACGACGACCTGCTGCTGGGCAACAAACCCTCCGGGCAAAAAAGCCAAATCACCTTCTCCTCGTCGGGAAACATCGACTCGATCCAGGTGGACATGATTCAGTCGGTTTCGGTGAAGAATCTCGGCGGCGCGGGCAAGAGCATCACCTTCACCCCGAAATCCGATACGCTCCACCACGATATCAGCATCTCGGACGGCGAAACGACCCGCCACATCCGGCAGGAGATCCGCATCCCGTCGGTCTATGTCCTGCGGCTCAACATGGCGCGCTACGACTCGCTGCTCACGTGCAACCTCGCGGCGGCGGGCATCGACCTGCCCCATCTGGTGGATATCGTGCAGGGAGAGGCCGATTCAACCTCCACGGCGCAGCTCATCTCCTCGCGCCCGCCTGCGGACGGGGAGGTGGTCCTTGCGGCGTGCAACGACTCGCTGCGGCTTACGGACCCGCTGACCTTCACGACGCCGCTCACGACCGACGACGAGCTGCTCTTCCGCCTGCGCATCGAGAACCCCGACCGGCAGCTTCTGCGCGACATGGCCGGGGTGATCTTTTCGTCGCTCCTGATGCTTGCGGCCGTGGCCGGGGCGCTGATCTACCTGCTGCGCACGCTCTTCCGGCAGAAGACGCTCGAGGAGATGCGCCTCGACCTGACGCACAACATCACCCACGAGCTGAAGACCCCGATTGCCGTGGCCAACGCCGCGAACGACGCCCTGCTCGACTTCGGGGCGGCCGACGACCCGGTGCGCCGCGGGAGGTACCTTACAGTCATCCGCGAACAGCTGGCCGCGCTGGGCGGCATGGTGCAGCGCATCCTGACGATGAGCGTCGAGGAGCGCGAGGAGTTCACGCTCCGCCGCGAGCGCTTCGCACTCGGGGCGCTGCTCGACGAGACGGCCGCAAAATTCCGGATGAAGGCCCGCGGCCGGGCCGAAATCACGGTGCGTGTCGAGCCGGCGGACCTCGCGGTAACGGCCGACCGCTTTCACCTCGGGCACGTGCTGGACAACCTGGTGGACAACGCGCTGAAATATTCTGTCGAGCGGGTGTCGGTTCTCCTCACGGCCCGGCGCACTGCAAAAGGGGTCGAGCTGCGCGTTGCGGACAACGGCATCGGCATGGACCGCACGGCGCAGGCCCACATCTTTGAAAAATTCTACCGCGTGCCGACCGGAGACCGCCACGACGTCAAGGGCTTCGGACTGGGGCTCTACTACGTGCGGCTGATCGTGACACGCCACGGCGGTACGGTCTCGGTCGAGAGCGCGCCGGGGCGCGGTTCGACCTTCACACTGATTCTGCCCGATGAAGAACGATAAGATCCGCATGCTGCTCGTCGAGGACGAGCGGACACTGGCCGACATCATCGCCGACACGCTCGGCGAACGGGAATTCGACGTCACGGTGGCCTACGACGGCGCCGAGGGGCTGCGGCGCTTCGACGCCTGCCGGCCCGACGTGGTCGTCACCGACATCATGATGCCCGGCATGGACGGCTACACCTTTGCCGGGGCGCTGCGCCGCCGCTCGGCCGACGTGCCGATCCTCTTCCTCTCGGCCCGCTCGGCGGCCGAGGATGTGGTGCGCGGCTTCGAGACGGGTGGTAACGACTACCTGCGCAAGCCCTTCGCCATGAGTGAGCTGGTTGTGCGCGTCCGGTCGCTCGTCGGGCGCAGCCGCGCGGCGCGGCCCGCCGCCGGGGTGCACTACGCCGTCGGCCGCTTTCAGTTTGATCCCGAGCGGCAGACGCTCGCGGACGGCGTGCACGTGCGCGAACTCTCGGCCCGCGAAGCCGGGGTGCTGGAGATGCTGTGCGAGCGCATGGGCGAGATCGTCCCGACGCAGCTGATCCTGCAGCGCATCTGGGGCGACGACACCTTCTTCAACGCCCGGAGCCTGCACGTCTTCATCACGCGGCTGCGCCGCCTGCTGGCTGCCGATCCGTCGGTGCAGATCGTCAACGCCCGGGGCGTCGGCTACCGCCTGCACGCATGATCCCTTCCCTGCGGCTTCCTGCGGCTCCCTGCGGCGGCACGCAAAACATGGATTCGGGTAGAAAACTCCGTAAAACGTATAACTCCGGCCGGCGGCCGTTGCGTACCTTTGTATCGGAAACGCAAACGCAAACCAACGAACTGCGAACGATATGAAGAGACGATTCATGCTTGCGCTTGTCGCATTGGCACTTAACACAACAACGATCATGGCACAGGAAAAAATCAAACAGACGGCCGGCCGCGACCAGCTGGGCGACTTCGCCCCGAAATTTGCGGAACTGAACGACGATGTCCTCTTCGGCGAGGTGTGGAGCCGCACCGACCGCCTCGGGCTGCGCGACCGCAGCCTGGTGACGATCACGTCGCTCATCAGTCAGGGAATCACCGATTCGTCGCTGACCTACCACCTGCAGACGGCCCGGCAGAACGGCATCACCCGCACGGAGATTGCCGAGATCATCACCCACATCGGCTTCTACGCCGGGTGGCCCAAAGCTTGGGCGGCGTTCCGGCTGGCCAAGGAGGTGTGGGCCGCGGATACGACCGGTGAGGATGCCCGGGCGGCCTTCCAGCGGCAGATGATCTTCCCCGTCGGCGAGCCCAACACGGCCTACGCGCAGTATTTCACCGGCAACAGTTACCTGGCTCCCGTCTCGCGCGAACAGGTCGCCGTCTCGAACGTCACCTTCGAGCCGGGCTGCCGCAACAACTGGCACATCCACCACGCCGAAAAGGGCGGCGGGCAGATGCTCATCGGTGTGGCCGGACGCGGCTGGTATCAGGAGGAGGGCAAGGCTGCCGTGGAGATTCTCCCGGGAACGGTGATCCACATCCCGGCCGGCGTGAAGCACTGGCACGGCGCCGCGGCCGACAGCTGGTTCGCCCATCTGGCCTTCGAGGTGCCGGGCGAGAAGACGTCGAACGAGTGGCTCGAACCCGTCACGGACGAGGAGTACGGCAAATTGCAATAGACTTGCCGCCTTTACAGGAATCCGGCCGGTCGCAGCTTCGGACTGCGGCCGGCCGGTTGTGTTGCGCTGCGGTGAGCATGCCCGCTTGTGTGGCGGAGCGGATATGCGGTGCAGCGGCCGCCCGGGTTTGTGGCGGAGCGGATATGCGGTGCAGCGGCTGACAGGGTGTGTTGCGGAGTGCGGCGGCGGACTACCCTACCGTTTGGCGACGAGCGTGATGATGAGCGACAGGGCGGTGAGCAGGGCTCCGGTCCCCACGACGCCCGACCAGCCGAAGAGCACCCAGGCCGTGCCCGAGAGCAGCGTGCCGAGCGAACCGCCGATGAAGTAGCAGCTCATGAAGATCGTGTTGATCCGGTTGGCGGCCGACGGGCAGAGCTCGAACAGCGGCGCCTGGTTGCTCAGCTGGATGCACTGCATGCCGATGTCGACGAGCAGGATGCCCCCGATGATCGGTCCGTAGTGGTCGCCGCCCGCGGCGAAGAGCCCCCAGGCGGCCAGCTGCAGCAGCGCCCCGAAGCAGTTGAAGCGGTAGACGCCCAGCCAGGCGATGTACTTGCCGATGAAGGAGGCCGTCACGGCCCCGGCGATGCCGCACAGCCCGAGCATTCCCACCACGTCGCTGCCGGCGTGGAAGGGCTCCTGCGCCATCTTGAAGGCGAGCGTGGCCCAGAAACCCATGAACGAACCGAAGGCGAGCGCCGCGCGCACGGAGTGTAGCCGCAGCAGCGGGTACTGCTTCAGCAGCGTGAAGAGCGAGCGCATGAGCGCGGCGTAGCTGCCCGTGAAGTTGGGCTTCTCGTCGGGCAGGATGCGGAAGACGAGCACGGCGCAGACGAGCATCATGCCCGTGGCGATGCAGTACATCTCGCGCCAGCCGAGCCACTCGCCGATGGCGCCGCTGACGACGCGCGAGGCGAGGATGCCCGTGAGCAGTCCCGAAAGGATGATGCCCACGTTGCGGTTTTTGTTTTCGGATCGCGAATACTGCGCGGCGAAGGGAATGAAGAACTGCGGCACGACCGAGCAGACGCCGATCACAAACGAGCTGACGTGCAGCACGCCGATGTCGGGCGCCGTCGCCGTGGCCAGCAGGGCGAGGATCAGCAGCGTGAAGTCGACGAGCAGGATCCGCCGGCGGCTGCGCAGGTCGGCGAGCGGAATGAGAAAGAGCAGCCCGAGGGCGTATCCGCACTGCGAGAAGAGGGCGATGTGGTTGGCGGCAAGGGTCGAGGTGCCCATCTCCTGCCGGATCATGTCGAGCAGCGGCTGGTTGTAATAGAGGTTGGCGACCGAGACCCCGGCGATGACGGCCAGCGTGTAGAGCAGGCGGTTCGGGAATCCGGCTCCCGCTTTCAGACGTATTTCCATTCCGGATGGTTTTTGCGCGCAAAAATAGAAAGAAACGGGTGAATATCCTAATAAAGCGTTGTCAAGGCCTCTTCGGCGCGCGGAACGGACCGGAGGAAATTGCTGAAGACTTGGCGGACGGACGGCCTGAAAATCCGTAATTGTGGTAATTATCCCGAAGATCCGTATAGGTGCGTGTCGGGGCGCTGTTCCTATCTTTGTATCGACAAACCGAATAAACGGAAGGACGATGGAAAAGATCATGAAACGATCGGCGCTGGTCGCCGTACTGCTTTTGCTGCATGCCCTGTTGTCGGCGTGCGCGCCTGCCGACAGCCGTCCGGTGCTGCCCGGCGGATCGGAAGGACAGGAGGAGCCGGGAAACGGCGGTGGAGATCCCGATGTGCCGCAGCCCGGCGAAGAGCCGCGGACGCTGATTCTCTACTGCTCGCGCTCGGGCAATACGCAGCGCGTGGCCCGGGAGATTGCGGATCAGACGGGCGGCGAGGTGCTGGAGGTGGTGCCGGCCGAGCCCTACGAGGAGGATTACGACGCGATGCTGGCACGGGCACAACAGGAGCTGGCGGAGATCGACCGGGGCAACTATCCGCCGGTGTCGACCGTCGTGGAGCGGTTCGACGACTACGATCTCCTGATCGTGGGCTACCCCATCTGGTACGGCTCCATGGCTACGCCCATGCAGTCCTTCCTGCATGAACACGCCGCGAAACTGTCCGGGAAGCGCGTGGCGCTCTTCGCCACCAGCGGCAGCAGCGGCATGGCGGCGTCGGTCGCCGAGGCGCGGGCGCTCTGCCCCGATTCCGAAGTGCTGGAACCGACGCTGCTGCTCACCTCGGCGGACCTTCCGCAGATGGAAAACAGCGTGCGGGAGTGGCTCGGCTCGCTGGATCTGACACAGAACGACCATAACGACAATGATGATATGCAAAGCAACACGATCCGTCTGACGGTGAACGGCCGTTCGTTCACCGCAACACTTGAAGACAATTCGTCGGCCCGGGCACTGGCCGAACACCTCGCACAGGGAGACCTGCAGGTTCTCATGGAGGACTACGGCGACATGGAGAAGGTTGGTCCGCTGGGTTTCTCCCTGCCGCGCAACGATGTCCGGATCACGACCACGCCGGGCGATCTGATCCTCTATCAGGGCAACATGCTGACGATCTATTACGACGTGAACACCTGGAGCTTCACCCGGCTGGGACACGTCGACGGGGTTTCGACGCGCGAAGAGATGCTCGAACTGCTTGGCGGCAAGGGCACGGTGACCGTCACGCTCTCGGCCGGCACCGCGCAATAGAGACAGGCTCCGGAGCGCAGAACGATCCCCTCGACGAAAAACGAATCCGGAGCGGAGAGGGGCTCCGTTTGGCGCGGATTCACTATTTTTGCAACCGAAAAAACAGAATCACGATATGGAAACGAAACAAACCGTCACGTTGAGCAACGGTGTCGAGATGCCGATGCTGGGATACGGTGTCTATCAGGTGGACCCGGCCGAATGCGAACGCTGCGTGGCCGACGCCCTTTCGGTCGGTTACCGCATGGTGGACACGGCGCAGGCCTACGGCAACGAGCAGGGCGTCGGCAACGCCGTGAAGAGGAGCGGATTGTCGCGCGGGGAGCTTTTCCTTGTCACCAAGGTATGGATCTCCAACGCCGGGTACGAACGGGCGAAAGCCTCGATCGACGAGTCGCTGCGCCGCCTGCAGACCGATTACGTCGATCTGCTGCTCATCCATCAGCCGTTCAACGACTACTATGGCACCTACCGGGCCATGGAGGAGGCCTACCGCGCCGGCAAGGCCCGAGCCATCGGCGTGAGCAACTTCTATCCCGACCGGCTGGTCGATCTGGCCGAGTTCAACGAAATCCGGCCGATGGTCAACCAGGTGGAGACGCATGTCTTCAACCAGCAGGTCCGGGCACGGGAGGTCATGAGGCGCTACGGCACGCAGATCATGTCGTGGGCCCCCTTTGCCGAGGGTCGCAACGGCTTTTTCACGAACCCGGTGCTCGAAGCCGTCGGCCGTGCGCACGGCAAGTCGGTGGCCCAGACGGCGCTGCGCTACCTGCTGCAGCGCGGCGTGGTGGTGATTCCCAAATCGGTGCACAGGCAGCGCATGGAGGAGAACTTCGACGTGTTCGACTTCAGCCTCACCGACGCCGAGATGGAGGACATTGCGGCGCTCGACCGCGGCGAGAGCCTCTTCTTCTCGCACTATGATCCCGAGGTAGTCGGCTGGCTGGCCGGGCTCGGCAAATAGGAGGCTCCGCGTCGGGCGGGTGTGCCGGCCGTGCCGGATTCCGCCCGGCAGAGCGCAGTATGCAGTTTCAAAACCCTTGCAGATGAAGAGAACCCTTGCAACCCTGTTTCTTGCGGCGGCTGTTGCCGGTACGGCTGTCGCACAGACCCCCGCGCGCGACTCGCTGCACGCGGAACGCAACTATGAAATCGGCGAAGTCGTGGTGACGGGCACCCGTCTGGCGACCGACGTGCGCCACCTTTCGCAAACCGTCTCGGTCGTGGACCGCGCGCGCATCGAGGCGGCGCGGCAGCCTTCGCTGCTCCCGCTGCTGGCCGAGCAAGTGCCCGGCCTGTTTGTCACCTCGCGCGGTGTGATGGGCTACGGCGTCTCGGGCGGTGCGGCCGGCAGCATCTCGCTGCGCGGATTGAGCGGCAGCTCGGGCCGGCTGATGGTGCTCATCGACGGCCATCCTCAGTATGCCGGCATCTTCGGCCATCCGATCTCGGATGCCTACCAGTCGTTCCTGGCCGAACGGGTGGAGGTGCTGCGCGGCCCGGCATCGGTGCTCTACGGCTCGAATGCCATGGGCGGCGTGGTGAACATCGTCACCCGCAAGCTGCACGAAGAGGGCGTGGATACGCATGCGAGCGTCGGCTACGGCTCCTACAACACGCTCGAAACGGAGCTGACCAACCGCATCCGCAAGGGCCGCTTTTCCAGTGTCGTGTCGGGGTCGTACAACCGCACGGACGGACACCGCGTCGACATGGGCTTTGAACAGTACGGCGGCTATGCGCAACTGGGCTACGAAGTGGCGACGCACTGGAGCGTGCGCAGCGACGTGAACGTGACGCATTTCAACGCCTCCTACCCCGGGCCGGTGCAGGCGCCGCTGCTCGACGGCGATCAGCGCATCACGCGCGGCATGACCTCCTTCGCCCTCGAAAACAGCCACGAGCGAAGCTCCGGGGCCTTGAGCTTCTTCTACAACTGGGGCGACCACTGGATCAACGACGGCTACACCCCCTCGGCCGGTGAGGGGCCGCAGGAGACCCGCTTCCGCTCGTATGACGACATGACGGGTGTGTCGCTCTACCAGAGTCTGCAACTGTTCAGGGGCAGCCGCATCACCTTGGGCGCCGACTGGTTCCGCTACGGTGGCCGGGCGCGGAACGTGTATGTGAGCGGCGAGCAGGCGGGCAGCTCCTCATCGCTCGTGAACAAACACGAGAACGAGGTGGCCGGATATGTCGACCTGCGCCAGCACTTCGGCGCGCGGATCACGGTAAATGCCGGGCTGCGGGTCGACCACCACTCGCGCGTGGGTACGGAGTGGGTGCCGCAGGCGGGCATCGCCTTCCACCTGCCCCGGGCCGTCGAAGTGAAGCTCTCCGCATCGAAGGGCTTCCGCTATCCGATCCTGCGCGAGATGTACATGTTTCCGCCGCAGAATCCCGATCTCAAGCCCGAGTCGATGTGGAACTACGAGCTGGCCCTCTCGCAGCAGCTGGCCGACGGACGGCTGACCTACGGCGTCAACCTCTTCTACATCGACGGCAAGAACCTCATCCTGACGCTCCCGAACCCCTCGGGCAGCGGCATGCTCAATCTCAATTCGGGCCGGATCGAAAATGCCGGTGCGGAGATCGAGGCTGCCTGGCGCATCGACGAGCGCTGGACGGTGGATGCCAATTACAGCTACCTGCACATGGAGCACCCCGTCGTGGCGGCTCCCGAACACAAGTTCCATGCGGGTGCCGACTTCCGGTGCGGACGCTGGCACCTGACCTCCGGCGTGCAGTACATCGCCGGGCTCTATACGCAGACCGATCCCGTCACCACGGAGGAGTTCGTGCTGTGGAACATGCAGGCTTCGTTCCGTGCGGCCCGCTGGCTCGGCATCTGGGCCCGCGGCGAGAACCTGCTGGCCCAGCGTTACGAAATAAATGCCGGTTATCCCATGCCGCGCGCAACAGTCATGGCCGGCTTCGATGTCCATTTCTGAAATTCTTTAACCGATAGCAACCCATGAAAAAACAGATCATGACCATGCTCCTGACTTCGCTGCTTGCAGCATCCGGCTGTGCGAACGGACAGAGCCGGCAGAAGACGGCGGCCTCCGCTCCGGATGCCCCGACCACCCCGACCGAAACAACGCTTCCGAAGGTCTATTTCTTCAAGCGGATCACGCCCGAAAATCTCGTGAAGATCTACGAGGCGCTCGGCCGCCAGGCCACGGGCGATGTGGCCGTCAAACTCTCGACCGGCGAACCCGGCGGTCACAACTTCCTGCAGCCCGCCCTCATCCGCGACCTGGTGCGGAAGGTGAACGGTATGATCGTGGAGTGCAACACGGCCTACGGCGGCGGCCGTGCCGATACGGAGAGCCACCTCAAGGCGGCTGCCGACCACGGATTCACGGCCATCGCTCCGGTGGTCATCATGGATGCCGAGGGCGAGGCGGAGTTGCCGGTCACGGGCGGCAAACATCTCGACCGCGACATCGTGGGACGCCGCTTCCTCGACTACGACTTCACGATCATCCTCTCGCACTTCAAGGGGCACGCCATGGGCGGCTTCGGCGGTGCCATCAAGAACATGTCGATCGGTATCGCCTCGTCGCGCGGCAAGGCCTGGATCCATTCGGCCGGCAAGACGACCGATGTGGGCAAGGTCTGGGGTTCGCTGCCCGAGCAGGACGATTTCCTCGAGTCGATGGCCGAGGCGGCGAAGGCCGTGGCGGATCATTGCGGGGATCGTATCCTCTATATCAGCGTGGCCAACAACCTCTCGGTCGACTGCGACTGCGATTCTTCGCCCGCCGATCCGCAGATGGGCGACATCGGCATCCTGGCGTCGCTCGATCCCGTGGCGCTCGACCGGGCCTGCACGGACCTGGTCCGCGCATCGGATGACCACGGCAAGATTCACCTGATCGAACGGATCGACTCGCGCCACGGCATGCACACGCTCGACTATGCCGAGCAGCTCGGCATGGGAAGCCAGCGGTACGAACTCGTGGAGCTCGACTGATGCACGCCCTGCCCTGCCCGATCTGACCGGTCAGCCGATCCGACCGCCCCAGCCCTGCCCGATCTGACAGGCCCGACATGATCCGATCCGGATCGGAGAGACCAAAACAAGACAAGAGGAGATGCCCCAAAGGGCATCTCCTCTTGTTCTCTACGGTTGACGAATGCGGCTTCCGGACTGCGCTTTCCGCTCCTTTCACCCGGCAGGGAAACCGCTCCCACGTCCCCTCCTGAAGAGATGGTGAGGGTCGATACTGTTCCAAATAGTGTGTCTGGGGATTTAGTAGATGACAAAATATAAATTATGTTGTTATATGCCTAATTATTAGGTTTTTATATTTGCAAAAGTCCCTAAGAATCAGTATCTTTAAAGAAAAGTTTGACCGCTTTTTCGTATGAAGACAACT
>UQUQ01000033.1 GCA_900544265.1 uncultured Alistipes sp. | reverse complement strand
AAACTTTTTCTTTTTCTCTGCTTTTCGGTGGCGAAAAGCAGCAAAAGCCACCCGACCGATTCCGATGTCGGCGTCCGAAAGGCTGAAAGCGGCGTCGGGCGACTATTCGCGGGTTTGCAAGCAAACCGTCCCCGTCGCTGTCGCTTTCAGCCCTCCGTCCGCTCTTTCGCCATCGGAACCAAGTCGGGGAGGGACAGCATATAAAAAAATCAAAAAAAATAGGTACTTTGTATTGCATAATACTAAAATGTGTATTATATTTGCACTGTGAAAGTAGTAGAACCCACAAAATATTGACTCGAAAAATACCTTTGCAACCATGAAAGAGACAGTAAACGTGAACATCGGTTCCGTGGCATTCACGCTCGACGAAGATGCCTATTTTGCTTTGCGGAGCTATTTCGACGACATCCGCAACCGGTTGCCCGAGGGCGATACGGAGACGATGAACGACATCGAAGCCCGGATGGCGGAGATTTTCCGTGAACGGGTCTCCTCGCCCATGCGGGTCATCACGCTCGATGTGGTGCATGCGGCGATGGCGCAGATGGGCGAGCCCTCCGACTTCGGCGAGCCGCGCAACGGGACGCGGACGGCGAGCGCGGGCGAGAGTCCGGCCGATGCCGAGCCGGAACGGCGCCGTCTCTACCGCTCGCGCACGAATCGCTCGATTGCCGGCATCTGCGGCGGTCTCGGCGAATTTTTCGACGCCGACCCGACGATGATCCGCCTGGTAACGCTCCTGCTGATCCTCTTCGGCGGCATCTCCATCTGGATCTACATCATTCTCTGGATCGTCATTCCCGAGGAGCCCGCGCGGCGCTTCTCATTCAACGGCAACGACAAAAAACGATAAATACGATAAGACCATGCAAACGAACAACAATCGTCTTTACAGAACCCGGGACGGCATCGTGGCCGGCGTGTGCGGCGGCGTCGCCGAGTTTTTCGGACTCAACGTCTCGCTCGTCCGGCTGATGACCCTGATCCTGATCCTTGCCGGCGGCCTTTCGCTCTGGGTGTACATCATCCTCTGGCTGATCGTGCCCAAGGCCCCGCAACGGTTAAACGAATAGCATTATGGCTGAAGACAACGTAAAAGCGCAGATGCGCAAGGGAATTCTGGAGTATTGCATCCTCGCCATACTTTCGCGCGAGGCGTCGTATGCTCCGAAGATCATCGCCGAGCTCAAGCAGGCCGAGATGATCGTAGTCGAGGGTACGCTCTACCCGATCCTCACCCGGCAGAAGAATGCCGGGCTGCTCACCTACCGCTGGGAGGAGTCCCCGCAGGGGCCGCCCCGCAAGTACTACACCCTCACGGACAAGGGCCGTGAATACCTGGCGACGCTCGACGCCGCGTGGGAGGAACTCGTCGGGCAGATTCAGGTGATCCGCCACGGCAAACCCGAAAATTAACCCTCAAAAAAGAACCATACGCCATGAAAAGAATTTTAATTGTCCTTTTTGCCTGCCTGCTTGCCGCTGGCGTGCTCTTCGGCATTGCCGGCATCACCGCCACGAACCTCTTTGCCGCCGGACGCCTCCGCGGCAGCGGCAATATCGTCACGAAACGGATCGAAGCGCCGGACTTCGCCGCCATCGACGCCTCGCGCGCCGTCAAGGTGATCGTTACGGACGCCCTGACGGATGAGATCGTCATCGAGGCCGACGACAACGTGATGGAGAAGGTGCTGGTCGAGAGCCGTCGCGGAACGCTGTTTGTCGGCATCGACAAGTCGGTGCGCCGCATCTCGGACCACAGCGTGACGGTGCGGGTGCCGGCCAACGGGGAGATCCGCGCCCTGGATGCCTCGAGTGCCGCGCAGATTATCTGCGAAACGGCGCTGGAGGCCTATGAATTCCTGATCGACGTGTCGAGCGCCGCGCAGATCGATGTGGCGCTGAAGGCGACGCAATGCCGAATCGATGTTTCGAGTGCGGGCGAGCTGGTGGCAGCCCTCGAGGCGGACAGCTGCACGGCCGACCTGTCGAGTGCCGCGAAGGCCCGACTCTCGGGCCGGAGCCGGTGGTGCGAGGTGGATGTCAGCTCCGCGGCGAATTTCGATGCCGGGCGTCTGGTCATCGCCCACGGCCTGATTGACGCTTCGAGCGGCGCTTCGGCCGACGTGCACTGCACCGACACGCTCCGGGCCTCGGCTTCGAGCGGCGCGGACATCTCCTACAGCGGAGAGTGCAAGGTGGAGGCGCAGCACTCGAGCGGCGGCAGCGTACATTCCATTAATCGTTAATCCGTTACGACCATGAACGAAGTGAAGAAATGCAGCCTTTCCGGAGTGGCGTTCACGATGGACGTCGAGGCCTACGAAACCCTGTCGGCCTACCTGGAGAGCCTCAAGAAGACCTATAAGGATTCGCCCGACGGCGCGGAGATCGTCGCCGACATCGAGGCCCGCATCGCGGAGCTGATCCTCTCGGCGCAGGACAACACGAAAGTCGTCGAGAAGCCGCTGATCCTGAACATTATCCGACAGATGGGCTCGGCCGAGGACATCTCCGAGGAGAGCGCCGACGGGTCGGAACGCCGCGAGGAGCCGCGCATCCCGCGCCGGCTGTACCGCGACACGGAGAACGCCAAGCTGGGCGGCGTCTGCGCCGGCATCGGCCGGTATTTTGACATCGACCCCGTGTGGGTGCGGTTGGCAATGTTCCTGCCGCTGATCCTCTCCTGCTTCGGAGCGGTGCCCTTCCTGCACTGGACCGGCCCGATGATGGGCAACCTGTTCGGTATCTTCGTGATCTGCTACCTGATCATGTGGTTCGCCGTGCCGGCGGCTCGCACGGCCCGGCAAAAGCTCGAGATGAACGGCGAGCGCATCACCGCGCAGTCGATCGGCGAGGTGACGACGGCTGCCGCGGGCTGCGATCCCGACGCGCGCGCCAAACCCATCGTCGCCGAGGCCGTCTCGCTCTTCGGCAAGGTGGTGCTCATCCTGCTGAAGATCCTGGCCGGGGCGATCGTCTTCGGGCTCATCCTCTGCGCCTGCGCCCTGATTATCGGCATGTTCGCCCTGCTGATCGGCGGCCCCGAGTATGCCCATCTGGGCAAGTTCGAGGACTTTTCGCTCTGGGTTCCGATGTTGGGCATATTAATTGTATTCATCCCGGTGATGCTGCTCATCTACGTGCTCATGTGCCTGATCGCCTCGCGCAAGCCCGGAGGGCGCACCGTGCTGGTCATCTTCCTGCTGTGGCTCGCTTCGGTCGTCGCCTGCTCGGTGATCGCCATCCGCGAAGATGTCGGCGAGAAGTTCCGCCACAGACGCATCACGCTCGAACGGGTGCTGGAGAACACCGAGGTGAACGTCGACGGACGGCTCATGACGCTCGAGAAGCTGCTCGAGGAGTACGACGACGAGCCGTTCATCGAGGAGGGCCGCAAGACGCTCCACATCAGCGTGCCGTCGCGGTCGATCGACATCACCGTCGACAAGGGGCGCGGACGGATGGAGGTCGCGGGCGCGGACTCCGTGACGGGAGAATCGGCGCGCATCCGCATCGGGTCGTCGGAGGGCGCCGTGCAGATCGACGCCGTGCATTCGGGCGGGGCCTCCGCGGATACGTTGCAGTGAACGGGTGTGGCGGTCGCGCAGCGTCAGCTGCCGTGAGGACCGCAGGATTTTAAAATAAAAAGTTTCCGAATGCGGGCGGGCCGAAAGGTGCCGCCTGCGTTCTTTTGAAATAAGTAAATAAATTACTACCTTTGGGCGGTTTTGTTTTTAATAATGAGAGTATGGCCGGAATCAAATGCATCGGCATTCTGACCTCGGGCGGCGACGCGCCGGGCATGAATGCGGCAATTCGCGCGGTGACCCGCAGCGCAATCTACAACGGGTTCGCCGTGAAGGGAATCATGCGTGGGTACAAGGGACTGGTGTTCAACGAGATCGTTGAATTCAAGTCCCAGAGTGTGAGCAACATCATCCAGCTGGGCGGTACGATCCTCAAGACGGCCCGCTGCAAGGAGTTCATGACCGCGGAAGGCCGCAAGACGGCTTACGAGAACATGACGGCGGCGGGGATCGACGCGCTGGTGGTGATCGGCGGTGACGGCTCGCTGACCGGAGCCGGCATCTTTGCCGAGGAGTACAACGTGCCGATCGTGGGGCTGCCCGGAACGATCGACAACGACCTGGGCGGTACGGATTCGACGATCGGATACGATACGGCGCTCAATACGATCGTGCAGGCGGTCGACAAGCTGCGCGACACGGCATCGAGCCACGAGCGGCTCTTCTTCGTCGAGGTGATGGGCCACACGGCCGGCTACCTGGCGCTCAACAGCGCGCTGGCGACGGGCTCCGAGGCGGCGATCATCCCCGAGATGGAGACCGAGGTTGACCAGCTGGCCGAACTCATCAACCACGGTTTCCGCAAGAGCAAGAACTCGGCGATCGTCATCGTGGCCGAGAATCCCAAGACGGGCGGCGCCACGGCGCTGGCCGAGCGCGTGAAGAAGGAGTTCCCGCAGTACGACGCGCGGGTCACGATCCTGGGCCACATCCAGCGCGGCGGCTCGCCGACGGCCATCGACCGCATCCTGGCTTCGCGCATGGGCGAGGCGGCCATCGAGGCGATCCTCGACGGACAGCGCAACGTGATGATCGGCATCGAGAACGGCAAGATCGTCTACGTGCCCTTTGCCAAGGCCGTGCGTCACAACAAGGGCATCAACCGGGCGGACATCGACCTGGTGAAGATCCTCTCGATATAGCAACCTGAAAAAATAACCCGGACTTAAGCGAATGAAACGCGTAATAGGCATCGGCAATGCCCTGACCGACATGCTGGTCAACCTGAAGACCGACTCCGTGCTGGGGCGGTTCAAGCTCGCCAAGGGCTCGATGAGCCTCGTGGACACCAAACTCCAGACCGAAATCTCGAAATCCGTGGCGGGACTGCCCTACTCGCTGTCGCTCGGCGGCTCGGCGGGCAATACGATCCGCGCCATGGCCCGCCTGGGGTGCAGCGTCGGCTTCATCGGCAAGGTCGGTCCCGACACGACGGGCGACTTCTTCATTCAGGCGCTTGAGAATCTGGGTGTCGAACCGGTGATCTTCCGCGGTGCGGAGCGCTCGGGCAAGTGCGTGTCGCTCATCTCGCCCGACGGCGAGCGCACGATGATCACGCACCTCGGTGCGGCGCTGGAGCTCGGGGCCCAGGAGATCGACCCCGCGATCTTCGAGGGGTACGACTGCCTCTACGTCGAGGGCTACCTGGTGCAGAACCACGACCTGATCCGCAAGGCCGCCCGCACGGCCAAGGAATGCGGACTGAAGGTGGCCATCGACCTGGCGAGCTTCAACATCGTGGCCGAGAACCTCGAGTTCCTGCGCACGCTCGTGCGCGAGAGCGTCGACATCGTCTTTGCCAACGAGGACGAGGCCAAGACCTTCACGTGCGAGGCCGAGCCGCTCAATGCCCTGCAGGCCATCTCGGAGATGGTCGATCTGGCCGTCGTGAAGATCGGCATCAAGGGGGCGCTCATCAAGCAGGGCAACGAGGTGGTGCACGTCGGCATCATGGCCGCCGCCAAACGCGTCGACACGACGGGGGCGGGCGACTTCTACGCCGCCGGATTCATGGCGGGCCTCTGCGAGGGGCTGACGCTGCGGCAGTGCGGCACGATCGGCGCCATCACGGCGGGCAAGGTGATCGAGGTCGTCGGCACGACCTTCGGCGAGGAGGCCTGGTCGGACATCTTCCGCCTGGTCAACAAGGTCCGCAACGAGAAGTACCTCTTCTGACCTCCGACGCCCCGGTCTGCGCCGGGTGCCGTCGTGCGAGATTTTTGTGCGGCTCCGCATTGCGGGGTCGCACTTTTTTCGTATCTTTCAGAACCCAAACCCTGCTACTGACATGAAATTCTTTCTGGACACGGCGAATCTGGCCCAGATTCGCGAGGCGTGTGAAATGGGCGTGCTCGACGGTGTGACGACCAACCCTTCGCTCATGGCCAAGGAGAACATCCGCGGCGAGGAGGCCTGCCGCCGCCACTATGTCGAGATCTGCAACCTGGTCAAGGGCGACGTGAGCGCCGAGGTGATCGCAACGGATTTCGACGGCATGGTCCGCGAGGGCACCGAACTGGCGGCGCTCCATCCGCAGATCGTCGTCAAGCTCCCCTGCACGGCCGAAGGCATCCGCGCCGTGAAGTACTTTGCCCAGCGGAGCGTTAGGACCAACTGCACGCTGGTCTTCTCCGTGGGGCAGGCGCTGCTTGCAGCCAAGGCGGGTGCGACCTACGTCTCGCCCTTCGTCGGACGCCTGGACGACATTTCGGAGGACGGCATCGGACTGGTGGCCCACATCGTGCGGGTCTACCGCACCTACGGCTTCCGCACGCAGGTGCTCGCCGCGTCAATCCGCCATACGCACCACATCATCCAGTGCCTCGATGCCGGGGCGGATGTCGCCACCTGCCCGCTCTCGGCAATCAAGGGGCTGTTGAAGCACCCGCTCACCGACAGCGGACTGGCGCAGTTCCTTGCCGACCACGCCCGCGTGAACGGGTAGCGCCCGGAGCGGAAGGTGTGTGTAACGGAACAGTAGAGGACGAAACTTGATAGAGTTATTTTTTATTGCAGAAAACCGGGGAACCATAAATGCTCCCCGGTTTTTGACTGATTCTGCAAATTGTTTATCTCCTTATTTGCCGCTGATCTTTTGCTGGCACTCTTTTATCTTTCTGAGGCACCGTTCTTTATTGTCTGCATCGGAAAAGTATTGGCGGGCATTTTTGAATTGATCGAGAGCCGCATTGTACCGCCCGGCATTTTTATATGCTATGCCTATATTGTAGTAACAGACTGCTTTGATAGATTCGTTTCCTCTTGCACATCGCATAAAGTCATTTGCTGCGTCATTCGCCCTTCCTAACACGATATATGCGAGCCCTCTGTAAAAATAGGCTTCATTGCCGTCAGATGGGTCGCATGTGATGGATTTACGGCAGAGTTCAGCCAAATGTTCCGCCTCTCTGCGGTATGCCTTGAAATAATCGGTCATATTTTCGCTATCCTCCACCTCAAAGTCGAGATTGTTCAGATAATACGCCTTTGCTCTGACATAGTAGAGAAAGGCATCTCCTTCCGGCAGGTTGGAGAGTGCCTCGGCTGCGAATTTGTCTGCCTCGTTCCAATCGTTGCTTGTTATGTATGGCATAATCTGCCTTTTATATTCTGCGGCCATACGATGAGCCTTTGCACGTTGTTCTTCGGCAGCAACATGTTCTTTGGCGGCGATATCTCTTTTGTAATCCCGTATTGACTGAAGCAGGTTTCTGTTGGCCTCTCCGTCGATCTGTTTGGGCTCTGCAGCTCCTGTAAACACCCAACAGTCTATCATATAGTCTGCTATAGCATTCCCGTTGTAGAAAGTCAGATTTGATGATTTGAATGCTCCCCGGCTATTGAGGTTCTCCAGTTTTGTATGCGAAAAATTGAATTCTGTCAAATTATTGAAGTCTAATCTTACATCTTTGATTGCTGGACAGCGTGAGATATCGAGGCTCGTCAATTTGTTATTTGAACAGTCTAATTCTACCAGCTTGGTAGTTTGGGACAGGTCTAAAGATGTAATGGCATTCCACTTGCATTTTAATTTCTCCAAATCGGGAAGAGCGGATACGTCGAGTTTCGGTAATTTGTTATTTGAACACTCCAACTCTTTCAGCCTGGGATTCCTGGATAAATCCAAAGATACAAGTTCGTTCCCATCACACACCAGCTTCTCCAAATCGGGAAGAACGGACACATCGAGTCTCGTCAGTCCGTTGTATGAACAGTCCAGATCTTTCAGTTTGGAGTTTTTGGATAAATCCAAAGGCGTTTCCACACCTCTAATGGAAAGTCGTGTTAGATTCGGGAAATCGGCAAGATTTCCCGGAAACTTCGTTTTGCCCCAATACGCTAATTCGGTCAACTTCAGACTGGCCGGAAGATTTAGAGATGAAAGGTTTTTGCAGGAAATGGAAACCTTTTTCAAATTCACTAAATGGGAGAGATCTATCTTGGTAATGAAATTATCGCTGATAACCAGTGTCTCCAAATTTGTGGTGCGTGCGGAAAAATCAAGTTGAGTAAGACCGCTATGCCCTTCTCCTTTCCAATCATCGTTGTACAAATATGCTTCTTTCAACTCCGGATTATCCAGAATTAAAGATTTGAGTTTTGTCCCGGTGTAGATAAACCTTTCTAATGTTGGAACAACGGAAAGGTCGAGCTGGGTTAACAGCTCCGAATTATCGATAGCAAGATGTTTAAGCTTACCGTTCTGTGAGAGATATGATAAGTCTGTAAGTTTGATTTCATTGCTCGTAAGCATTAAGGTTTCAAGATTCTGAAAATAACTTATCCCCTGCAGAGAAGTAATTTCCGGTTTTGTCTTGTCTTCATTTATGACTAACGGATTAAGACGCATTTCAGTAACAGCATCAGCTTCAGTCTGGTCTATGGTTCCGTTATGGTCTGTGTCAAAATTGATCAATACATATTCCCGGAACCTGTTGTCCGGTATTGTTCCGCCATCCCAAAAAACTCTGTTGCTTTTATCGCTATGCTGACCGGTTGCCGTAAATGGCAGAATTAGAGTGAAGGCAAGCACTCCCAAAATCAAGCTTCTCATAATTTAAGTTTTTGGTGTGAAACAAATATAGTGATTTTTTGATTAAACAAAAATATGGAGGATACAATAAACTGAACGAGAACGTGTTCATCACTCCTGTCCGTATACATGAAGAGAGCCTGCACCATAGCGGTGCAGGCTCTCCTTTTCGGATGTATCGCGCGGATTAATCCTCGAACTTCGCCGAGAGGAACTCGCGGTTCAGGCGGGCGATGTGGGCGATCGAAATCTGCTTCGGGCACTCGGCCTGGCAGGCTCCCGTGTTGGTGCAGTTACCGAATCCCAGCTCGTCCATCTTGGCGACCATCGCCTTGGCGCGGCGGGCACCCTCGATGCGGCCCTGCGGCAGCTTGGCCAGCGACGACACGCGCGCAGCGACGAAGAGCATGGCCGAACCGTTCTTGCAGGTGGCGGCGCAGGCTCCGCAGCCGATGCAGGCAGCGGCATCCATCGACTCGTCGGCGTCGGCCTTCGGGATCAGGATCGCGTTGGCATCGGGCACCGAGTTGGTGCGCACCGAGATGAAGCCTCCGGCCTGGAGAATCTGGTCGTAGGCCGAGCGGTTGACCACGAGGTCCTTGATGACGGGGAAGGCGGCCGAACGCCACGGCTCGATGGTGATCGTGGCGCCGTCCTTGAACTTGCGCATGTAGATCTGGCACGTCGTGGCACCCTGGCCGGGACCGTGGGCGTGGCCGTCGATGTGCAGCGAGCACATGCCGCAGATACCCTCGCGGCAGTCGTGGTCGAAGGCCACGGGCTCCTTGCCCTCGTGGATGAGGTTGTTGTTCAGGATGTCGAGCATCTCGAGGAACGAGGTGTCGGCCGAGATGTTTTCAACCTTGTAGGTCTCGAAAGCACCCTTGGTTTTGGCGTCTTTCTGACGCCATATCTTCAATGTGAAATTCATAATTCCAAATTTGTTGTCAATGTTGAACGTCAGAAAACCTTAATCCTTGTAGTTGCGCTGTGCCGGGTGTACGAACTCGAAGTTCAGCGGCTCCTTGGTCATCTCGGGAGCCTGGTCCATGCCCTTGTACTCCCAGACGGCGGCATATACGAAGTTTTCGTCGTCACGCTTGGCCTCGCCCTCTTCGGTCTGGTGCTCCGTGCGGAAGTGGCCGCCGCACGACTCTTCGCGGTGGAGTGCGTCGCGGGCCATCAGCTCGCCCAGTTCGAGGAAGTCGGCCAGACGGATTGCCTTTTCGAGCTCGACATTGAAGTCGTTTTCGCGGCCTACAACCTTCACGTCCTTCCAGAACTCCTTGCGCAGGGCCTGAATCTCGGTGATGGCCTTCTCGAGGGATGCCTTCGTGCGGGCCATGCCGACGTTCTCCCACATGATGTGGCCGAGCTTCTTGTGGATGTCGTCCACGGACTGCTTACCCTTGATGGCGAAGAGCTTGGCGATCTTCTCGCGCACGGCCTTCTCGGCCTCGTCGAAGGCCTTGGTGTCGGTCTTCACCTTCGGAGCCTGGATCTTGTGCGAGAGGTAGTCGCCGATCGTGTAGGGCAGGACGAAGTAACCGTCGGCCAGACCCTGCATCAGGGCCGAGGCACCCAGACGGTTGGCGCCGTGATCCGAGAAGTTGGCCTCGCCGATGGCGTACAGGCCCGGGATCGTGGTCATCAGGTTGTAGTCGACCCACAGACCGCCCATCGTGTAGTGCACGGCCGGGAAGATCTGCATCGGCTGCTCGTAGGGGCTCACGTCGGTGATCTCCTCGTACATGTCGAAGAGGTTGCCGTAACGCTGCTTGATGATGTCCTTGCCCAGACGCTCGATGGCGGTCTTGAAGTCGAGGAAGACGGCCAGACCCGTCTCGTTCACGCCGTAGCCGGCGTCGCAGCGCTCCTTGGCGGCACGCGAGGCGACGTCACGCGGCACGAGGTTTCCGAAGGCCGGGTAGCGGCGCTCCAGGTAGTAGTCGCGGTCCTCCTCGGCGATGTCCGACGGCTTCTTGGTGCCGGCGCGCAGCGCCTTCACGTCCTCGAGCTTCTTGGGAACCCAGATGCGGCCATCGTTGCGCAGCGACTCCGACATGAGGGTCAGCTTCGACTGCTGGTCGCCGTGTACGGGGATACACGTCGGGTGGATCTGCGTGAAGCAGGGGTTGGCGAAGCCGGCACCCTTGCGGTAGCACTGGAATGCGGCCGAGCCGTTCGAGGCCATGGCGTTCGTCGAGAGGAAGAAGACGTTGCCGTAGCCGCCCGTGGCCAGCACGACGGCGTGGGCGCCGTGGCGCTCGATCTCACCCGTGACGAGGTTGCGCGCGATGATACCGCGGGCCTCGCCGTCCTCGATGACGATGTCGAGCATCTCGTGGCGCGGGTAGCTCTTGACCGAGCCGGCGGCGATCTCCTTGTTCAGTGCGGCGTAGGCGCCCAGCAGGAGCTGCTGTCCCGTCTGGCCGCGGGCATAGAAGGTACGCGATACCTGTGCACCGCCGAACGAACGGTTGGCCAGCAGACCGCCGTACTCGCGGGCGAAGGGTACGCCCTGTGCCACGCACTGGTCGATGATGAGGTTCGAGACCTCGGCCAGACGGTAGACGTTGGCCTCGCGGGCGCGGTAGTCGCCGCCCTTGATCGTATCGTAGAAGAGACGGTATACGGAGTCGTTGTCGTTCTGGTAGTTCTTCGCGGCATTGATACCACCCTGCGCGGCGATCGAGTGGGCGCGGCGGGGCGAATCCTGAATGCAGAAGACCTTGACGTTGTAGCCCAGCTCGCCCAGCGAAGCGGCTGCGGAGGCGCCGCCCAGACCGGTTCCGACGACGATGATGTCGAGTTTGCGCTTGTTGGCGGGGCTTACGACCTTGATAGCTGCCTTGTGGTTGCTCCACTTGTCTGCGAGAGCGCCGGCAGGAATTTTAGCATCTAATTTGAAAGCCATATCGTTTGTGTGTTTATCGTTCTACAATGATGGATTAGCAGGCGCCTGCGCAGCAGGGGCATACGCTCTTGATGAAATAGACCACCACGACGGCGGCGAAGCCCAGGAAGACGATCGTGGCCACGACGTTGGCGATGCACTTCAGACGCGGATACCACGTGTCGTTTGCCCAGCCCACGGTCTGGAACATCGACCATACGCCGTGCGTGAGGTGGAACCACAGGGCGGCGAACCAGATGAGGTAGAGGACAACGTAGTACCACTGCGAGAAGGTGTAGGCGATCAGCGCGGCACCGTCCGTGGGGCTGTAGCCCAGCGAGTTCACGTGGTTGCCCATGATCTCCACGAGCTGCATCTTAGCCCAGAAGTTGAAGAGGTGCAGACCCATGCCGAGCAGGATGATGACACCCAGCACGAGCATGTTCTTCGATGCCCAGGCCACTCCCGGCTCCTGTACGGTGACGGCGTAGCGCTGCGTGCCGCGTGCGCGGTAGTTGTTCAGCGTGAGGATGAGGGCGTAGATGAAGTGGATCAGCACGCCGAGGGCCAGGACGACCGTACCGGCCAGTGCATACCAGTTTGCCCCCAGGAATGCGCAGACTGCGTTATACGCCTCGGGCGAGATGATCGCAGTCACGTTCATGGCCATGTGGAAGAGGATAAAGAGCACGAGGAAGCAGCCCGTCACGCTCATCACTAACTTCTTGCCAAGAGAGGAATTGGATAGGAAACAGCTCATAATGGATTAAATTTGTTTATATTTGTTAAAGATTTGTGTTCATCGTTGCAAAGATAGCCATTGTTTGCGGAATAACAATAGCGAGGGCGGGAAATTTGCGCCCCGAAAGAGTGGTTTTATGGAGAAAAAGGAGCTGCGCCGGGCGATGAAACGGCGGAACCGGGAGATGGCTCCCGAAGAGCGTGCCGCAGCCGCCGGGCGGATCTTCCGCCGGGTCGGGGAGTTGCCCGCATTCGGTGCCGCGCGGTGCGTGGCGGTGTTCTGCTCGCTGCCCGACGAACCGCCGACCGACGGGGTGCTGGCGCGCTGGAGCCGTGAGAAACAGATCGTCTTACCGCGCGTCGCGGGCGAGGAGATGGCGTTCTTCGAGTACGATCCCGCGACGCTGGTGCCGGGGGCCTTCGGCATCGCCGAACCGGGCCCCGGGGCGGTGCCGTGCGATGCGTCGGAGATCGACCTCATCGTCGTGCCGGGCGTCGCCTTCACGGCCGACGGAAAGCGCATGGGGCGCGGCCGCGGCTATTACGACCGTTACCTCTCGCGTGAGGGCATGCACGCCGTGAAGGTCGGTGTCTGCTTTGCCCACCAGCTGGTCGGGGAGCTGCCCGTCGAGCCGCACGACGTGCGGATGGATGCGGTCTGCGCGGGTTGAGCCGGCCTCGGGCGGACGGTACGGCACGGTGTGTGCGGAGCGGTTGCGATGCGGCCGTGCACCGAAGGGTGCCCGCAACGAAGCCCGCTCGGCGAAATGAAAAGATATAAGGTATCGGCAGACGGATGCCGGTGAATCAGTTTTTTTGACTTATGGAGCGAAGGAAGGCAGCGCTGGTGTTGTCCGGCGGAGGAGCAAGGGGTGTGGCGCACATCGGCGCCATCGAAGAGTTGGAGAGCCGGGGGTTCGAGATCGCGGCCGTTGCGGGCACCTCGATGGGGGCGCTCGTCGGCGGCATGTACGCCGCGGGACATCTGGACTCCTTCCGGGAGTGGTTCTGCACGCTGGACCGCTACAAGGTCTTTTCGTTGATGGATTTTTCGCTCAGCGCGGAGGGCTTCGTCAAGGGCGACCGGGTCATTCATGCCATGGAGGAGCTGATTCCCGACGTGCGCATCGAGCAGATGCCGCTGCCCTATGCCGCCGTGGCGGCCGACCTGCTCACGGGCCGCGAGGTGGTGATCGACCGCGGCGGGCTCTACGACGCCATCCGGGCCTCGATCTCCATCCCGTCGGTCTTCCGTCCGGTGCGGCGCGACGGCATGGTGCTCATCGACGGCGGCACGGTCAATCCGCTGCCGCTCAACCACGTGCGGCGTACCGAAGGGGACCTGCTGGTGGGGGTGGACGTCTGTGCGCCGTTTGCCGCCGATCCCGCACCGCGGGCCGGCGCCTCGCTCAATTACTACAAGCTCCTCACCGCCTCGTCGCAGATCATGCAGCAGCACATCGCGCAGCTCATGTGCCGCCTGACGCCGCCCGATCTGCTGATCGAGCTGCCGGCCGACAGCTACGGCATGTTTGAATTCTATCGGGCCGAGGAGTTGATCGAGGCGGGCCGGGCGGCGACCCGCACGGCGCTCGAACGCCTGGCGTCGGGCCGGACGGATCGTTGAGGCACGCTTTTTGCCGGAGCAAACAAAGATTGCGACGACCCGTATGCTGAAGAATTCAAAATGATGAAGTGACGCAACTTCGCACAGATTCCCCGGGCCGTCGCAAATCGTTTTCGGTGCGTCGGCTGTCCGGGGGTGCAGCGGGCGTCAGGGTTCTGGTGCGCCTCCGGATTCCGACTTTTTTACAGGACAAAGATAGGAAAACTTTCCCGTTCGGCAACATGTAGCGGTGCAATAATCGGAAGATTGCATCCCCGGCAGGGGCTTTTCGGATGCGCCGCCGACACTGCCGTCAGCGTTGTCCGGGCCTCCTGCCGCCGGCCGCTCCCGCCGGGATGGACAGAACAAAGCGAGCCGGAAGTCCCTTTCGAGGAACTTCCGGCTCTGCCTGTCGTGTCGGTTTGCCTGTCGTATCGGCACCGACCCCGCGCGGTGCTACCGGATGCCGTGGCGGCCGATGGGGATGCCCAGTCCGAGCGTGAGGTGTGCGGCGCTCTTCCGGACGGGAACCCACTGCGGCGTGTGTTTCATTGTCAGCAGGTCGGTGGCCACGAAGAAGTTGATCCATCCGGGGGAGAGGTTCATCGCCAGACCCACGACGCCGCCCCGGTTGTCGATGACCGTGTAGCTGCCCGTCAGCGTGAACCACCGGGCGGGCTGGAAGTTCACCGAGCCGGTGAGGCTGTGCCGGGTCTTGAACTCCCAGAAACGGGCCGTGTAGAGCAGTCCGATGCCGATCTTCTCGCGCCATACCTTGTATTCGACGCCGGCGTTGAGCGAGGCGTTGAGGCTCTTGGTGGCGCCCTGTGCCGCGGCCGGAGTGAACTCCAGCAGGTTCATGTCGAAGTCGGGCTGTTCGGCCGTTTGGCCGTTTTCGATCTGCACGCCCGTGAACTCCATGCTTTTGACCGAGCGGCCCGTGCTGTTGTACTTCTCGTTCCAGGAGATGAATCCCAGATCGGTGACGGCCACCGAGACCTGCAGCTCGGGCAGGATGTCGTAGGTGGCGCCCAGGTCCACGGCAAAGCCGTATCCGGCGGGCTTGTAGGGCTTGGGCGAGAGGTCGCCGAGGGTGTAGGTGCCGTTCTCGTCGCAGGAGATGTCGTCGCTTGCCGCGCCGTTGGCCGTCAGGTCGAGCGTTCCCGAGGCGTCGACGCTCCAGCGGTTTTCGTCGAGCCGGATGTCCATGCGGTCGTAGTTGAGCCGGGCGCGGGCCATGCCGACGAGGAACTTGGCGCGGGCACCGAGGTAGAGCTTGTCGTTCAGCAGCGGGAACGAATAGGAGAAGCCCGCCTCGAGGTAGGCGTCGGTCGAGACGCCGACGTTGCGCACGACGCCCTCCCGGCCGGTCTTGAGGAACTCGAAGAGCGAGCGGGGCAGGTCGACGTCGCTTGCCGTGCGGAGATTCAGGTCGAAGGACCAGAAGTTGCGGCGGTTTTTGGTGTAGGCGCCGAAGCCGAGGATGTTGACGCGGGTCTCCACGCCGAGGTAGTTCTCGGCATTCAGCCCCGCGAGGGCGTCGGCCGACGAGACGGAGCTGTCGAGCAGCGTCACGAGCTTTCCGTTGCGCGGGAAGAGCACGTCGCCGAGGGCGATGTTGCCGCTCGTGGAGACGTTGATGCCGCCCACGCCCGGGATGTTGAAGTAGCCGCGCTGCGGCGCAAGGGCCGGATTGAGCTGGCTGCGGAGGGTCGATCCCTCCATGAAGTAGGCCGTGTTGCTCTGAGCCGACACACCGGCCGCGAACGTCAGCGACAGCAGAAGTGCAAGTGTCTTTTTCATGGTCGGAGGTGGTTTAGAGGTTGAGTTTCAGTCCGCCGCGCTTGACCAGGTGCAGCTCGATGAGCAGCTGGCAGTCGGCCGTATTGTCGAATCCGTTGCGGTAGTAGCGGTCGAGCGTCACGGGAATGACGACCTGGCAGCCGTGGATGAGCGTGCGCAGGTCTTCGCCGTAGATCGGCGTCTCGGCGATGACGTTCTCCTCGCTCTTGGCGTCGATCTGCACCGGAACCTCGATGAGCGTCGGGCGGAGCCGGGCCTGGATCTCGGCGCTCAACGGCAGCCGGTTGGCGATCGTGCCGTAGATGTGCAGCGTGTTTTTCGCGTCGGGCGTCCCTTCGGGATCGAGGTTCTCGGCGAGCATGTCCACGATGTTGTCGTCGAGGTCGATGCGGTCGATGTCATAGGTGATGTCGTCGACCTGGAGGGCCGTCAGGTAGTCGTGTGCGAGCAGCCGCACCTGCTCGTCGAGCAGCTCGCGCACCTGGGCGTTGTTCTGGTACAGCGAGCGGAAGAGCGAACGGAAGGTGTCGGCGTCGTCCAGATCGAGCTCGGGTACGGAGCCGGTGACCGACTGGCGGTACGCGGGGGTGTTCCAGATCAGCTCGACGACCTGGTCCAGCTTGGTGTCGCTTACGAGCAGCTCGTCGACGAGCAGGTCGAGCAGCGTGGAGACGTAGGCCTCGTCGGAGACGAGCCGCCGGATGTCGACATAGGCGTCGGGCAGTTCGGTGGGCAGCCAGATGTCCGTCTCGCGGAAGACGTTTTCGATGTCGATGCCGTTGTCGGTGATCTCCTGCATGCTCACGCGGATGGTCATGAGCGGGCAGCGGAATTCACTCTGCGAATCGCCGATGGCGATGTTGTCCGTTTCGACATCTTTCAGATCGTACTCCTTGTCGACGCATCCTGCGGCGAGCAGCCCGACAAGGAACAGAAGCGGCAATTTTTTCATAGGCGTTCAATGATGGGTGGATGGTAATAGGACAAATATAGGAATTCGGCGGGAAAAATACAACAAACGGCCGCTCTTTTCCGCTGCTTTTTCCGCCGCCCGTTTCCACCTCTCTTTTCCGCTGTCCGCGGTGCCGCCCGGGTGCGTGTCGCGGTTTGCGAAATAATTGTTACCTTTGTGCGACTGCAATCTCCGCATACGACCCATGGCCGAAACCCTGCAAGACCACCTGCGGGAGCAGGTCTCGCTGCTGCCCCTGTCGCCCGGCGTCTACCAGTTCCTGGACCGCTCGGGCACGATCATCTACGTGGGCAAGGCCAAGAGCCTGCGCAAGCGCGTCTCGTCGTACTTCGTGCAGTCGAAGGAGCACAGCGCGAAGGTCCGCGCACTGGTGCGGCAGATTGCCGAAATCCGCCACATCGTCGTCGGCAGCGAAACCGACGCCCTGCTGCTCGAAAATTCGCTCATCAAGAACCTCCAGCCGCGCTACAACATCCTGCTCAAGGACGACAAGACCTATCCGTGGATCGTCGTGCGGCGCGAGCGCTTCCCGCGCGTGCAGTCCACGCGGCAGGTCGTGCGCGACGGGTCGCAATACTTCGGCCCCTACGGTTCGGTGATGATGCAGCACAGCGTGCTGGAGTTCGTGCGCGAGGTGGTGCCGCTGCGCACCTGCAAGCTGGACCTCTCGCCCGCGAAGATCGCCCGCGGAAAGTACACCGTCTGCCTGCAGTACCATCTGGGCAATTGCAAGGGCCCCTGCGTGGGGCTGCAGAGCGAGGAGGAGTATGCGCGGCAGGTCGAACTGGTCGTCTCGGTGCTCAAGGGCGACCTGCGGCCCGTGCGGCAGTACCTCACGGGCGAAATGGAGCGGGCGGCCGCGGAGCTGCGCTTCGAGGCGGCGCAGCGCTACAAGCAGCGCCTCGACGCGCTGGACAACTATGCCGGCCGCTCGGTGATCGTCAGCGCGCGGATCGTCGACGTGGATGTCTTCTCGCTGCTCGAGGACGACGACGTAGCCTACTGCAACTTCACGCGCATCCGCCACGGCTCGATCGTCGGGGTCTATACCGTGCGGCTCACAGCGGGCGTCGGCGGCGATCCGCGCGACATGCTGACGCTGGCCATCCAGCACGTCGTCGAGCAGGTCGCCGACGGCAAGCTCGCCCGCGAGGTCATCGTCCCCTTCCTCCCCTCGACGACGCTGCTCTTCGACGGGGTAACCTTCACCGTGCCCAAGCGGGGCGAGAAGCTCGACCTGCTGGAATTCTCGCAGAAGAGCGCCCGCATCTACCGGGCCGAGCAGCTCAAGAACCTCGAGATCAAGAATCCCGAGCGTCATACGGAGCGGCTGATGGAGGCGCTGTGCAAGGCGCTGAACCTCGATCGGCAGCCGCGCCACATCGAGTGTTTCGACAACTCGAACCTTCAGGGCTCGAATCCCGTGGCGTCGTGCGTCGTCTTCCGCGACGGCAAGCCTTCGCGCAAGGAGTACCGCCATTTCAATATCAAGACCGTGGAGGGCCCCGACGACTATGCCTCGATGCGCGAGGTGGTCTTCCGCCGTTACAGCCGTCTGCAGGCCGAAGGGGCCGAGCTGCCCGATCTGATTATCGCCGACGGCGGCAAGGGGCAGATGGGGGCGATCCACGAGGTGCTGGAGGCTCTGGGACTTGATATTCCGATTGCGGGTCTTGCGAAGGATGACCGCCACCGCACGGCGGAGCTCTACAGCGGTTATCCGCCGCTGCTGGTCGGGCTGCGGCCCACGTCGCCGCTGCTCCATTTCCTGGCGAGCATCCAGGAGGAGGTGCACCGGTTTGCGATTACGTTCCACCGCCAGAAACGGAGCAAGGCCTTCATCCACAGCGAACTGGAACAGATCGAAGGAGTCGGCGAGAAGACGGTCCGCACGCTGCTGCAACATTTCCGCACGGTGGAGAAGGTCCGCACGGCAAACATCGAGGAGCTGTCGGCGCTGGTCGGCCCTGCCAGGGCGAAAAAAATCCGCGAATTTTTTGAAAAATAGCCCCCGGGCTTTGGATTTTGCCCGAAAAGGCCTATCTTTGTCATCCCGATTCTTACGGAACGGTGCCGCATTTTGGCTCTTCCCGCGCGGGCATGCCCGGATGGGAGGGAAGAGGCTTCCTGTGAAGGGGATGCTCTTTTACGGAAGGCGTTTACCTGACAGGTTTTCACGGAGAGGTTGACGGATGTGGCCGCGGATTCCGGAACGTGCAGCCCGGATGGCGGAATCGGTAGACGCGTTGGTCTCAAACACCAATGACAGCAATGTCGTGCCGGTTCGACCCCGGCTCCGGGTACCAGTAAAATCGCTTAATCTGTTGATATATACGGATTAAGCGATTTTTATTTTCTGGATTTTCCCCACATTTTCCCCACACGTGCTGTGAATGATGTTTGACTTGGCTGTTAGCAGGGTGATTTTTGTCGGAAAATTATCCTGCTAAATTAGATCTAGAAAGCAAATCTAAACCTCGGATGAAATAAATTCCGGTATTTTCACTATTTTTGTTATATACATCTGATTCTTTATCGCTGCTTTCTTAATTGGTAGATTATGAAAACCTTAAATGATACATTGGCAAATTATTGTTTCCTTGCTGCCTTGACAGAAAATCAGAATGATTTATATAATCATGTATATGTGCCTATCTGCAAAAGAGCATTGAGTTTATATAGCTTAAGAGGTGCTTCTCAAGGGACAGTCCAAGATATTCAAGAAATTATAAAACAAGAATATGGAATTGATGTTCCTGTTCTTATTGTTCGAAAATTAATAGAGTCTGTCTTTTCTTCTTTATCACGACGCAAGAAAACTGAATTAGGAGCGCAATGTTTTGAACACGGTAATTCGTTCCAATTAACTCAATATTCTTTTACAGAGTTAGAGGCAAAATATAAAAAAGGCTTACGGAATGCATCAAAACTTGAATTGGCTTTTAATACATATCTTGCAACTGAACAGATTGATTCGTCAAAACTTCCATCGTTAACGGATTTCTTGGATAGGAACAAATGTCAAATTGCTTCTTTTTTTAGAGGCAATGGCGTGATTAAAAGGGATGATATTGAACATTCCTTCATTTATCATGTCCAATTCTTAGAATACTTAAATACATCTGATGATGAGTTGTTTCAAATTGCAGAGCAATTGTATTTAGGTACCATAGTAGCAGGTTTTTTGGAATCAGGAATCAATGTTGAAACTAATTTTGCTTCTAATGAAGTTTACTACATTGATACACCTCTTATTTTGCGAGCTTTAGATTTACAAAAAGAAGAGGAGACAAAACCAGCATTGGAATTATTAGATTTAATCAGAAATACAGGTGGTACGATTAAAGTTTTATCTGTCACTTTAAATGAACTCAGTGAAGTAATTTCTAATGCGGTTGACAGCTATAATAATAAACAACCTATTACGACTATAAATGATGCATGCTTAAGGTTAGGTAGAAATAAGGCATGGTTAATTAATATTGGCGCTAGAATTGAAGATTATGTTTGTCAAACGCTTAAAGTTTCGAAAGAAAATATAGGAACACCTTTATTGGAGAAATTTGAGAAAAGTCCTGATGTAAAAGCATTGAAAGATACCCGTAAAAAGAAGGGTAATGCTTTTCATGATGTTGCTGCATATTTATTTGTTAGGGAACAGCGTGGAGCTGTAATAAGTAGTTTCCAAAAAGGTAAATACTGGTTTGTTACAACAAACTATGATCTTCTTCTGTTTAATAAAGAACATGCATCCGTAAAAGGTGTAACTGAAATTGTTTTGCCGGATGTTCTTACTAGTATGCTATGGTTGAAAGATCCTGCAAAGTTAACATCCCAAGTTCGAAAGATTGGATTGCGAGAATTGATGGCCACAACGTTGAACGAAGAAATAGCAAGTAAAGAGTTAATTGGAGAATTTGAAGCTGCAATTTCATCGTTGGATAGTGTATCTGACGAAGATTATCGCATTCTTTTGGAATCAGTTGCTTGTCAATCAGCTAAAAAAATTGCACATTTCAATGAATTGGTTGTACAAGATAAGAATTTAGCAAAACAGCAGGCTATTAGTATTGTAGAGAAGGAAAAAACTCGTAAGGTCAAACAAGCACAAAAGATTAAAGAGGCATTGGATGCCCAAAAACAAGAGGCCGATAATAATGCTCTATTAAGCCAGCGGATAAAAGCATTGGAAGATAAGCATATTCAATTCAGAACAGAAATTGAGAAACTATCTTTACAGATTACAAATCATAAGAGGATTATGCTAAAGGCTGTAATAGGATTGATAATAGCCATAATTCTGATGTATTTTGCTATTCAGGGATTCAAGAATTTCTCAACAATATTATCTCGAATTATCGCTGTAATACTTTCAGGTGG
This sequence comes from uncultured Alistipes sp., assembly GCA_900544265.1. GTDB lineage: Bacteria > Bacteroidota > Bacteroidia > Bacteroidales > Rikenellaceae > Alistipes > Alistipes merdavium. Next base: position 2,010 of record UQUQ01000033.1, on the reverse strand, counting down.
TGGATTATGGGGTTTCTGTTCATTTTTAATCAATTTATATAAGGTAATTTGCAAATAGTTTACTGGGCGGTTTTTAGTTGTCATTCTTCCCGTTTAGTAGCGACAAGCCGAGGTCATAGGATGGATTGTATGCAAGATTATTGGCCGGATTTCGTCATGATTTTGTGACTTGTTTTTGTGGTAGAAAGGAATGGATATTGTTTTGTCGTCTTTGAGCTACGATACCTTCAGATTTGCTCTATCCGTTCACTCTCACACATTGTATCACCTTCGGAGAGAATGTGGAGAACATTTTGAGGACCAGCCTCAAAAAAGCAAGGTCTTTTTATGAGGTAATAATTACGAGTATAGCAATTGTGTGCTTTTGGGTTATGATCTTTCGGGCAGTGTCAGCGGAATATCTGGATAGAGTGTTTCGTAGGGTTGCATCGGCTCCAGAGTTTGCGGACGACTGGCCGAGCGGAGGAAATTCCAGAAATCCGCGGGAAAGTGCACGACTTGTCCCACATGGGAGCGAAGTGTGGTCAACACCACACGGCCATCGCTCAGCCGTCCGATATGTTCGAGTTTTTCGCTGCCGAACATCCCGGGACGGATGCGCAGCACTTCGCCCGTCGTGCGATTCCAAAGCCGGGCGAAATCCAGTCGCATCGAATCGCAAGCTCCTTTGATCAGCACCCAATCGTCTCCAAACGGGAAGAGGTTCGACCAGGGATCCATGTTCCGCAGTTGGGTGGCCCGGCAGTGGCGCGTGTCGACATCAAGTTCCAGCAGTCGGGCGACCAGTTCCCGGTCCGAGAAGCCGCACATAACCAGTCGGCCGGTTTCGGGGACAGGGATGGAGCCGTTGAACCCGTCGCCGCTTGCTATGCGGAAACCCAGCGGAATGAGCGAGCCGTTTTCGAAACAATAGGTCTCTTCGCCGTGTGCAAGGAGGATGCGTCCAAGTCCGTCGCAGGCGAACCCGCAAGGGTGCTGCGCCTTGGGCAAGGGAAAACGCTGGACGCGCTCCACTCCCTGCGGATTCATCGTGAGGATCGTGGCGCTCTGCCGGTCTCCGAAGCAGAGGTAGCAGCCGAACCATCGGGGGCGCTGGTCGAAAAAAAGATAGGGCGATTCCTGTTTTGGCAGGTCGCACAGCCGCTTCCAGCTGTTCGCTTCCAGGGGATTCTTGCCCCCGAGAAGCATCCAGCACTGCATGGGCGGAATGTAGTAGAACGCCGCATAGAAATCCATCTCCGGGGAGTAGGTCAGGCAGCAAAACCGGTTCCAGCGCACCTTGACAGGTTGCAGCGGACGCTGGCGGAGGTCGGCGACGAAATTCCCCTGCCACTCCTCCGCATTGCAGCTTTTCCACCGCCCGCTGCAAAAGTCGCCGGCCAGCGCGTCGAGCATGTAGTCGGCATCATCGGGCCATGGCACCTCTTCGCAGGGCATCGTGCGCCTGGGATCGAGTGTTCGGGCCGGAGTGCCCGGTGCACGCCCCGGCTGCTTCAACTGCCGACAATATTGCCCCGCCTTTCCGCAAGCCTTTTCGAAATCCGCAACGTGAGCCTCCGGTTGCAACGTGAGGAGGTAGATATCGTCGCCGTCGAGGTCGTAGAGCCGGTATCCGTGGCAGGTCAGCTCCTGCCCGAGAGCAGCAAGTCCCTCTTCGTGCGAGCGGCAGGCATATTGCACCCCGATCTCGTCGAATCGGGCTTCATGCAGCACCGAAATCCCTTCGCCCCATTTTTTACGCATCTCAGCCAGCGAGTCGTTCACATCCCCGTCGTATTTGAGCAGGTCCAGCGCCTCCTCTACGGCCCGCTCGACCTCCGGGAATTTACTTCCACCGGCCGATGTGTTGCCCGAATCGTCCTCCTCCTTCGGCTGGCCCGGCGCCTCCGCGGCCTCTCCGATTGCCGAAGGGTCATGTCCGAGCTGATTCTCGAGCATCTGAAACACCTTCACGTGGGCCTTTCGGATTCCCTGACTCGTGTAGACCATCACGGGTTTGCGCACCAGTCG
>UQUQ01000032.1 GCA_900544265.1 uncultured Alistipes sp. | reverse complement strand
GCCATGCCGGCGCCGCCGCCGATGAAGATCAGCTCCTGCGTGTCGGGCAGGTTGTCCGGCAGGAAGAACTCGCCGTAGGGGCCCGAAATGGTCACCTTGTCACCCGGCTTGCGCGAGAAGATGTACGACGAGCAGATACCCGGGTTCACCTTCATGAACGAGCCCGTGGCACGGTCGAACGGCGGCGTGGCGATACGGATGTTCAGCATGATGATGTTGCCCTCGGCCGGGTGGTTGGCCATCGAGTAGGCGCGGAACGTCGGCTCGGGATTCGTCGCCACCAGGTCCCACATCTTCATGCGGTCCCAGTCGGCACGGTACTTCTCGTCGATGTCCATGTCCGAGAACTTGATGGCGTCGTACTTCGGGATGTCGATCTGGATGTAGCCGCCGCTGCGGAACTTGAGGTTCTCGCCCTCGGGCAGCTTCACGACGAACTCCTTGAGGAAGGTCGAGATGTTGCGGTTCGACACCACGGTGCACTCCCACTTCTTGACGCCCAGCACGGCCTCGGGAACCTTGATCTTGAGGTTCTCCTTGACCTTGACCTGGCAGCCCAGACGCCAGTGGTCCTTGGCCATCTTGCGCGAGATGAAGCCGGTCTCGGTGGGCAGGATGTCGCCGCCGCCCTCGAGCACCTGGCACTTGCACATGCCGCACGAGCCGCCGCCGCCGCAGGCCGACGGCAGGAAGACCTTGTTGTTGGCCAGCGTCGAGAGCAGCGTCGAACCGCTCTCGGTCGTAATCACGCGCTCGCCGTTGTTGATGTCGATCGTCACTTCGCCCGACGAGGTCAGTTTAGCCTTTGCATAGAGAAGCAGTGCGACCAGTACCAGCGTGATGACCAGAAAGGCCGCGATCGCTATTAAAATCGTTGTAGTCATTTTCCGAATCTCTTTTTGAAGGTTAGAACTGAATGCCCGAGAAGATCATGAAGGCGATACCCATCAGGCCCGTGATGATGAAGGCGATGCCGGGGCCCTTCAGCGCCGCGGGGATGTGCGAGTAGGAGGTCTTCTCGCGGATGGCGGCCATCATGACGATGGCGAGCCACCAGCCCAGACCCGAACCCAGACCGTAGACGATCGTCTGCCAGAGCGACGTGAGCTCGCCGCCGTCGACCTTCTGCTGCATGAAGAGCGAGCCGCCCATGATGGCACAGTTCACGGCGATCAGCGGCAGGAAGATACCCAGCTGGTTGTAGAGCGTCGGCGAGAATTTCTCGACGATCATCTCGACGAGCTGCACGAAGGCGGCGATCGTCGCGATGAAGACGATGAACGAGAGGAAGTTCAGGTCCACGCCCGCAACGAGTGCATCGGGTTTGAGGACATATTCATACAAGAGGTAGTTCAGCGGCACGGTCATCACCATCACGAAGGTGACGGCGGCGCCGAGGCCGAGGGCCGTCTTGACGCTCTTCGACACGGCGATGTAGGAGCACATGCCGAAGAAGAAGGCGAAGACCATGTTGTCGACGAAGATCGACCGGATAAAGATATTCAATGATTCCATACGCTATCTCCTATTTTTCCTGTAAGTCCTTGTTGCGCGAACGATGCACCCAGATGATGCAGCCCACGATGATGAGTGCCATGGGCGGGAAGAGCATCAGACCGCAGTTGGAATAGAAGCCTCCCTCGGTGATGTACCAGCTCTCGGGAATGACGCGGAAGCCCAGCAGGCTGCCCGAACCGAAGAGCTCGCGGAAGAAGGCCACGATGACCAGAATCAGACCGTAGCCCAGGCCGTTGCCGATGCCGTCGAGGAACGAAGCCCAGGGCTTGTTGCCCAGTGCGAAGGCCTCGACGCGGCCCATGACGATACAGTTGGTGATAATCAGACCGACGTAGACCGACAGCTGTTTGGAGATCTCGTAGACGTAGGCCTTGAGGACCTGGTCGACGAGGATCACCAGCGCGGCGATCACCACGAGCTGGACGATGATGCGGATGCGCGCCGGCACGCCGTTGCGCAGCAGCGACATCACCAGGTTCGAGAATGCCGTCACGACGGTCACGGAGAGTGCCATCACGATGGCCGGCTTGAGCTGCACGGTGACAGCCAGCGCCGAGCAGATACCGAGGATCTGCACGATGACCGGGTTGTTCGCGGAGAACGGCCCCGTCAGATACTTCATGTTTTTAGCCGAAAACAAGGGCTCTTTTTCGTTCTTACTCATTGTTTTCTACTTGTTTTCATCGTTAGACTCATCGCTGACGGGGGCGAGGACAACCTGCTCGGCGGCCGCGCGGCGCTTGGCCTCGAGCAGCGGCAGGTAGTTCGCCAGGCTGTTGTAGAGCATGGCCGTCACGCCGTCCGAGGTCTTCGTGCCGCCCGAGATGGCATCCACCTCGTGGGCGGGGTCCTTCGCTCCGCCCTTGCGCAGCGTCACCGAGACGAACTTGTCGCCCTCGAAGATCGTCTTGCCGACGAAATTGGCCTGATACTTCGCCGTGGAGATCTCGGCGCCCAGACCCGGCGTCTCACCCTTGTGGGCCATGATGACGCCGGCGACCGTGTTCATGTCCTTCTCCAGGGCGACATAGCCCCAGATCGGGCCCCACAGACCCATACCCGTGACGGGAACGACCACGCGGCCGTCGCGCGCCTCGAAGACGGGGAACTTGCCGGCGGCATAGGCGCCCGGCAGGTCGTTGAGCAGTGCGAAGACATCCTCGCCGTCGATGCGCGCGCCATTCTTGTCGACGACGTAGGCGTCGATGAACTCGTCGTAGCGCTGATCCGAGGCCGAGAGCGAGGCCAGGATGGCCTGCTTCTTCTCGTTGAGCTCGTTTTCATACTGACGCTTCTGGAGTCCCAGCGCGGCCAGCGCCAGCAGCGTGGCCACGATGACAACCATCACCGTCGAATAGAGGATGATGTAGGCGTTGCTGTTCGTATCGCTGAAGAGTCCCTTCTTCTTCTCCGTGATCTCCGTAAATTCCGAAGCCGGAGCCGCGCAGACGGGGCACTTATCGGGTGCGGCCGCTCCTTCGTGGATGTAGCCGCAGACATTGCATCTGAATTTTCTTGTTGCCATGACAGTCTGCTTATTTGGCGAGTTTGACACGTTTCTTGCGGCGCGAAATGTTGGCCTCGACCACGTAGTAGTCCACCAGCGGCGCCAGGGCGTTCATGAAGAGGATCGAAAGCATCATGCCCTCGGGATAGGCGGGGTTCACCACGCGCGTGAGCACGGCGAGCGCACCCGTCAGGAAGCCGACGATGTACTTGCCCGTGTTGGTCTGGGCCGAGGTCACGGGGTCCGTGGCCATGAAGACCGCACCGAAGGCGAAGCCGCCGACGATCAGGTGCTGCCAGGCGGGATACGACGTCACGCCCAGCCCCTGGAAGAGGTAGCCCATGGCCAGACCACCGACGAATACCGACACCATCGTGCGCCACGAGGCGATGCCCGTGAAGAGGAGGATAGCGCCGCCGATCAGGATCGCGAGCGTCGAGGTCTCACCGAACGATCCGGGCATGAAGCCCAGGAAGGCGTCCAGCGGCGAGTAGTCCATGTTGCCCGTCGTGGCGAGGTGCTCGAGGGCCGTGGCGCCCGAAGCGGCATCGACCTGTGCGCCCATCATCGTCCAGTTGGAGTACCAGACGGTCTCACCCGACATGAAGGGGGTGAAGGCGAAGAAGGCGAAGGCGCGGGCCACGAGTGCCGGGTTGAAGACGTTCATGCCCGTACCGCCGAAGACCTCCTTGCCGAAGATCACGGCGAAGGCCGTCGAGACGGCCACCATCCACAGCGGCGTCGAGACGGGGAAGATCATCGGGATGAGCAGACCCGTCACGAGGAATCCCTCGTTGACCTCGTGCTTGCGCACCTGCGCGAAGTAGAATTCGATGCCCAGACCGACGATGTACGAGACGCAGACCATCGGCAGCACGCGCACCAGACCGTAGAAGAAGGCGCGGAAACCTTCGAGACCCACCAGATGGCCCGTGTTGTAGCAGCCGAAGAGGAAGGCCGGCATGAGGGCCAGGACGACGACGATCATCGTGCGCTTCATGTCGTTGCAGTCGCGGATGTGGGCACCGCGCGTGGTGGTCGTGTTCGGCACGAAGAGGAAGGTCTCGAACGCGTCGAACGTAGACTCCAGGAAGCCCAGTTTGCCGCCCTTGGAGAAGGTGGGCTTCAGATTATCGATAATTTTTCTCAATCCCATCGTTATGCCTCCTTAATCATTAAGTTAATACCGTCGCGGATGATCTGCTGGATCTCGATCTTCGAGGGATCGACGAACTCGCACAGGGCGAAGTCCTCCTCGACGACCTCGTAGATGCCGAGATTCTCCATCTTCTCGATGTCGCCCGCCAGGCAGGCCTTGAGCAGGTACATCGGGTAGATGTCCATGGGCAGGTAACGCTCGTAGAGACCCGTCACGACGAACGGACGCTCGCCGCCGTTCATGTTCGTGTCGAGGTTGTATGCCTTGCGCGGGCAGAGCCACGAGAAGTAGGCGTGCGAGACGGAGAACTTGTTCAGACGGGGCATCGCCCAGCCCAGCAGCTCGTAGCGGTCGCCCTCGGGGATCACCGTGATCTGGTTGGCGTAGAAGGCAAGGAAGCCTTCGGGGTCGGTCTTCACGCCCGTGAGGACGTTGCCCGAGATGATGCGCACGTGCCCGTTCTCCTTCTGCGGCTTGAGGTTGTCCTTGAGGATCGAGTCCACGCGGGCGCCCGAGATGACGCGCACGTAGTGCGGCTTCTCCACTTCGGAGCCCGTCACGGCGATGATGCGTGTCATGTCGACATGACCCTCATTGACCAGGCGGCCGATGATGGCCACATCCTGGATGTTCACCGTCCAGACGATGTCGCCCTTGTTCACGGGGTCGATGTGGTGGATCTGCACGCCGACGTTGCCCACGGGGTGCTTGCCCGCGAAGGCATGCGTCTCGACGCCCTTCAGCGCGGTCATGGCGCCTTCGGCTCCGGCGCGCACCGAGAGGTGCACCTTGCCCGGCGTGAGCCGGCGCAGCAGGTCGATACCCGCCTGCAGGTTCTTCTGCTCGGCCTTCAGCACGAAGTTGTAGTCCGGGGCCAGCGGCGCGGAGTCGAACGCCGAGATGAAGATCGCCTTCGGCGTGTCGTCGGGCGAGGCGATGATGCCGTAGGGGCGCTGAATAATCATCGGCCAGAGACCCGCATGCAGCAACAGCTCGACGATCTGCTCGCGCGTCGCCTTCTGAAGATCGGGCTTCGCGAACTCCTCGTAGCGCTGCACGGCGTCGGGCGTGACCGTCACGGTGAGAATCCTGCGTTTCTCGCCGCGGTTTACGGCCGCCACCTTGCCGCTGACGGGCGACGTGAAGAGAATGCGCTCGTTGTACTTGTTGAAGAACAACGGCGTACCGGCCTTCACCTCATCACCCACCTTAACCAGCAACTTGGGAGTCACGCCCTCGAAATCGAGGGGTGAGAGGGCGTACTCGGCAGCCGTCGGCGCGTCGCTCAACGACTCCTGAGCCTTACCCAGCAGATTGATGTCGAGACCCTTGCGTAGTGTAATGATTTTCGACATGGTTAAAGATATTTGATGTGTTATGTTTGGAGTTTCCGTCCTGCTGTTAGCGAGCTAACAGTTTAATCGCGTGCGAAAGTACGAAATTTTTTCCGAAAAACCCCATCCGGCACCCATTATTTCCTAAATATCCTTAAAATTCCTAAATTTGCCGCTGCAATGGACTCCTACGTCAACATACACACGCACCGTCCGACGGGTTGCGGCATCGAACTCCGCACGGCCGGCGTACACCCGTGGTACGCTGACCGCGAAAGCGTTGCGTCGATTCTCCCGCAGCTGGAGACCGCACAGGCCGTGGGCGAAACGGGCCTCGACGCCCTGCGCGGTCCCGACCACGAGATCCAGTTGACGCGGCTGCGCGAGCAGCTGGCGCTGGCCCGCCGGCGGGGGCTGCCCGTCGTGCTGCACTGCGTGCGGACGTTCGAGGAGCTGATGGACGAGGTGGCGCGCTGCGAACCGCGCGCAGTCATCTTCCACGGCTTCATCGGCTCGCCCGAGCAGGCGCGCCGCGCCTTCGCACGGGGCTACTACCTCTCGTTCGGCGAGCGGAGCCTCGCCTCGCGGCGTGCGTGTGCCGCGCTGCGGGCGGTGCCCCTCGACCGGCTCTTCCTCGAGACCGACGAGAGCGAGCTGTCCATCGCCGAGATTTACGCCCGTGCGGCGGCCGTGCGAGGCACGACGGTCGGGGAGCTGCAACGGGCCACGCTGGAGAACTACGAACGGATATTTGGCAAATGAACGACAACTGGCTGGAACGCACCGAGCTGCTGCTCGGCCGTGAGAAGCTCGACCGCCTGCGGCAGGCGCACGTGCTGGTCGTGGGACTGGGCGGCGTGGGAGCCTACGCCGCGGAGATGATCGCCCGCGCGGGCGTGGGAACGATGACCGTCGCGGACGCCGACGCCGTGGCGCCGTCGAACATCAACCGCCAGCTCGTGGCGCTGCACTCGACCGTCGGGCGGCAGAAGGCCGACGTGCTGGCCGAGCGGCTGCGCGACATCAACCCGGCGCTGCACCTTACGGTCGTCAACCGCTACATCCGCGACGAGGAGACCTACGCGCTGCTCGACGCGGCACACTACGACTACGTCGTCGACGCCATCGACACCCTCTCGCCCAAGCTGGCTCTGATCGCCGCGGCCCTCGAGCGGGGCATTCCGCTGGTCAGCTCGATGGGCGCCGGGGCCAAGACCGACCCGACGCGGATGGAGATCACCGACATCTCGAAGACGCACCACTGCCCGCTGGCGCACATGCTCCGCAAGCGGCTCCACAAGATCGGCATCCGCCGGGGTTTCCGCGCGGTCTTCTCGCCCGAGCCGATCCGCGAGGGGGCGATGATCCTCTGCGAGGAGCAGAACAAGAAGTCGAACGTCGGCACGATCTCCTACCTTCCGGCGACGTTCGGCATCGGCTGCGCATCGGTCGTGATCCGCGACCTGATCGGCGAACTGGAATGAACGGACTCTCAAAAGAACGACACGATATGGAAAAACCGAAGATTGTCTTTCTGGACGAATACACCTTGAGCGGCGCGGACACCGGCCGTCTGCGCGCGCTGGGCGACTACACGGGCTACGAACAGACCGCACCCGCCGAGGTCGCCGACCGCTGCCGCGGGGCCGAGGTCGTCATCACGAACAAGGTGGTGATCGACCGCGCCCGGATGGAGGCGCTGCCGCACCTGCGGCTGATCTGCGTCGCGGCGACGGGCATGAACAACATCGACCTGGAGGCCGCGCGCGAACGGGGCATCGAGGTGCGCAATGCCGCGGGCTACTCGACCCACTCGGTGGCCGAGACGACACTCGGGGCCGCCATCGCCCTGCGGCGCCAGACGGTCTGGTACGACCGCTTCGTCAAGAGCGGCGCCTACTCGGCCTCGGGACGCCAGTTCCACTTCCACGGCGCCAACCACCAGCTTCACGGCTCGCACTGGGGCATCGTGGGGCTCGGGACGATCGGCCACGAGGTGGCCCGCCTGGCCGCGGCCTTCGGCTGCGAAGTGCGCTACACCTCCACGTCGGGCGTCGCACGCGCCGAGCAGTACCCCGCCCTGCCGCTCGCCGGGCTGCTCGCCTGGGCCGACGTCATCTCGGTGCACTGCCCGCTGAACGACCGCACGCGCGGGCTGATCGGCACGGCGGAGCTGCGGCAGATGAAGCCCACGGCGCTACTCATCAACGTGGCGCGCGGCGGCATCGTCGACGAGGCGGCCCTTGCCGCGGCACTCGACGGCGGCCAGATCGCCGGTGCGGCCCTCGACGTCTTCTGCGCCGAGCCGCCCGCGGCCGACAGTCCGCTGCTGCACCTTGCCGAGCCCGACCGGCTGCTGCTCTCGCCCCACAACGCCTGGTCGCCGCTCGAGGCCGTCGACGTGCTGATCGGCTGCATCGAACGCAACATCCGGGAGTTTTACGCCTGACCGGCCATGGAAAAGCAAGAGACACGCCCCGCCCCCGATCCGACAGCCGGGGCGGCCGCCCCAACCCCAACGGCTTCTCCCGCGACCGCCGCGGGTCCGGTTCCGGGCCGGAGCACCGTCCCGGCCCCATCGACGGTTCAGCAGGCTGTTCCGGCCCCGTCGACGGCTCCGACGGCAGCCGCATTGCCGACGCCCGACGAGCGCCGGCAGCGGGTCTTCGACTTCCTCGACGCGCACGGCATCCGCTACACGTGGTACGAGCACCCCGAGGCGCCGACCATCGAGATCGCCCGCCGCTACTGGCACAACGACGGTTCGAAGCACTGCAAGAACCTCTTTTTCCGCAACCACAAGGGCGACCGCCACTACCTCGTCTCGTTCGACTGCGAGCAGTCGCTGGCGATCCACGACCTGGAGCACCGCCTGCGGCAGGGCAAGCTGTCGTTCGCCTCGGAGCAGCGCATGGCCCGCTGGCTCGGGCTGCAGCCCGGGTCGGTCTCACCCTTCGGACTCATCAACGACCCGACGCACCACGTGCACCTCTTCCTCGACCGGCAGCTGCTCGCGTGGCCTGCCCTGTCGTTTCATCCCAACGACAACCGCGCCACGGTGGTCATTCCGCGCGAGGAGTTCCTGCGCTACCTCTCGGCCGTGGGCAACGGCTACGAACTGATCGAGCTCTACTGACCTCCGGTCACACGACAACGAAAAAAAGGTTCCCAAGTACGGGAACCTTTTTTTGCATATCGGCCGGAAGACCCTATCGGGCAGCCTCGGCGCGACGGGGAAGCACACGCCGGAGCATGGCCCGGGTAATCACCCGGCGATTCAGGAAATTGACGATGTAGCCCGTGACGAGTGCCGCAACGACCGTGCCTTCCCGCACGCCCTCCACCTGCTGGGCCAGCACGAGCGACAGCACGGCCGCGATCGTGACGAGCGAGACGTCGAAGGCGACCTTGAAGCGTCCGAAATCCTTGCCGTAGCGCTGCGACCCGAAGTTGACGAAGCCCTCGGCACTCATCATCGCCACCCGGGGCTTGATCTCCAGCACGACGCCGACCGACTGGATCAGGCATCCGCACAGCAGGAAGACGATCGCCATGAAGTAGCTTTGGGGCTGCAAACCGCCCGTCAGCGCCATGTTGAGGTCGATGAAGAAGCCGAAAAGGAACGAGAAGGGCAGCTGCAGGAGAATCTCGACCGTGCGGCGGCGCGTCATGCGGTCGCGCACGAACCAGAACTGCCCGGCAATGAGCAGCAGGTTCACCAGAAAGGTCCAGGCGCCCAGCGTCAACGGCGTATGGAGGCTCAACACGTAATTCACACTCGAAATGGGGGTAGTCCCGAACGACGAGCGGAGGATGAGCACGATGCCCGCCGCGAGAAAATAGAGTCCGATAATGAAAATCAGATAGTTAACAGCCAGTTTTCTCATAAACATCACTTAAAAGAACCCGCAAATATACGAAAAAATCCCGGGAAACGGACATTTCCCGGGATTCGGTCTTCGGCGGGGAGCCAGGCCCCCGCTTCGGGTCGGTTACTTCATCTCGACGAGTGCCTTGCCGGTCATCTCCTCGGGCTGCGGCAGCCCCATGAGCTTCAGCACCGTGGGAGCCACGTCGGCCAAAATGCCGTTGTGCACGGCCTTCACGCGGTCCGAAACCACAACGATGGGCACCGGATTGAGCGAGTGCGCCGTATTGGGCGTACCGTCGGGATTGATGGCGTTGTCGGCATTGCCGTGGTCGGCGATCATCACCACCTCGTAGCCGTTGGCCTTGGCCGCCTCAACCACCTTCGCGACACAGGCGTCGACTGCCTTCACGGCCTTGACGATGGCGTCGTAGACACCCGTGTGTCCCACCATGTCGCCGTTGGCGAAGTTCAGGCAGATGAAGTCGAACTTCCGCTCGCCCAGCGCGGCAACCAGCTTGTCGGCCACCTCGGGAGCCGACATCTCGGGCTGCAGGTCGTAGGTGGCCACCTTCGGCGAAGCGACCAGGATGCGCTCCTCGCCCTCGAACTTCTCCTCGCGGCCGCCGTTGAGGAAGAAGGTCACGTGGGCGTACTTCTCGGTCTCGGCGATGCGCAGCTGCTTCAGCCCCTGCTTGGAGATCCACTCGCCGATCGTATCGGGCACGTCGGCCTTGTCGAAGAGGATGTGCAGCCCGGTGAACTTGGCGTCGTAGGGGGTCATGCAGCAGTAGTAGAGCGGCATGGTGTGCATGCCGGCCGCGGGCATCTCCTCCTGCGTGAGGACGATCGTCAGCTCGCGGGCGCGGTCGTTGCGGTAGTTGAAGAAGATCACCAGATCGTGCGGGCGGATCAGCCCCACGGGCTCGCCCTTGCCGTCGACGTGCACGATCGGCTTGATGAACTCGTCGGTCACATCCTCGTCATAGGAGTGCTGCACGGCGGCCGCCATGTCCGTCACGCGCTGATCGCCGATGCCCTCGACCAGGGCGTCGTAGGCGATCTTCACCCGCTCCCAGCGCTTGTCGCGGTCCATGGCGTAGTAGCGGCCGATGACCGTGGCGATCCGGCCGCCCGTCTGTGCGAGGTGCTGCTCGAGCTGCTCGATGAAGCCCTTGCCGCTGTGCGGGTCGGTGTCGCGGCCGTCCATGAAGCAGTGCACGTAGGTCTTGTCGGCCACGCCGTATTCGCGGGCGATGTCGCACAGTTTGAAGAGGTGCTCGAGCGACGAGTGCACGCCGCCGTCCGAGGTCAGGCCCATGAAGTGGACGCCGACGCCGTTGGCGCGGGCGTACTCGAACGCCTTGACCACCTCGGGATTCTTCAGGATCGAGTTGTCACGGCAGGCCCGGTTGATCTTCACGAGGTCCTGGTAGACCACGCGGCCGGCACCGATGTTGAGGTGTCCGACCTCCGAGTTGCCCATCTGTCCGTCGGGCAGTCCGACATTCTCGCCGTCCGTGCGCAGCTGGGCGTGGGGATACTGCTCGGTCATGGCCGAGATATAGGCGGGGTGCACCGTCGAAATGACGTCGGCCTTGTCGTGGTGGCCGATGCCCCAGCCGTCGAGAATCATCAGAAGAACTTTTTTGTTGCTCATAACGGTATGATTTTTAACGATTATACAGGTTTGTTTCCGTGGCTGCGTCCTCCGCAGCCGCAGCTTATGCTATCTGTGCGCGGATCAGCTCCACGGCCTTGTCGATGGCCGCCTGCAGGCCGTCGGGGTTCTTGCCGCCGGCCGTGGCGAAGAAGGCCTGACCGCCACCGCCGCCCTGCATGAGCTTCGCGGCTTCGCGCACGACGGCCCCGGCGTTCACGCCGCGCGAGGTGATCTCCTCGCCGAGCATCACCGTCAGCGACGGCTTGCCCTCGCTGACCGTACCCACGACGAAGACCAGCTGCGGAGAACGACTCCGCAAATTGTAGGCCAAGTCCTTGATGAAGTCCGCCCGGCGGTCCGTCTGCATGGCGATGAGCTGCATTCCCTCGCGCACGGGGGTCGAGGCGGCGATCTTCTCGGCCCACTGCGCCACCTGCTCGCGGCGCATCGACTCGACCTCCTTCGAGAGGGCGTCGTTGCTCTCGATCATCTTCCGCACGGCGGTTTCGACCTGCGAGTTGTGCAGCGCCTCGCCCAGGCTCGTGAGCGTATCCTCGGCCGCGTAGAGAATCCGCTCGGCCTGTTCGCCCGTGACGGCCTCGATGCGGCGCACGCCGGCCGAGATGGCGCTCTCGTTCAGAATCTTGAAGAGTCCGATCGTACCCGTGGCCCGCGTGTGCGTACCGCCGCACAGCTCGACCGACGTACCGAAGCGCACCATGCGCACCCGGTCGCCGTACTTCTCGCCGAAGAGCATCATGGCGCCGGCTGCCGCAGCCTCCTCCTTCGTGGCGTCGCGCTTCTCCTCGAGCGGATAGTCGGCGCGCACGGCCCGGTTGACCAGCCGCTCGACCTCGCGCAGCTGGGCGGGCGTCACCTTCTGGAAGTGCGAGAAGTCGAAACGCAGCATCTCGGGCGTCACCATCGAACCCTTCTGCTCGACATGCGTGCCGAGCACCTTGCGCAGCGCCTCGTGCATGAGGTGCGTGGCCGTGTGGTTGTTGGCCGCAGCCTGCCGCTTCTCGGCATCGACCACTGCCCGGAATTCCGCGGCGGGGTTCTCGGGCAGCTGCTCGACGATCTGGATGATCTGGCCGTTCTCCTTCTCGGTGGCCACCACGGCGATGCGCTCGTTGGCACTCTCGATGTAGCCGACGTCGCCGATCTGGCCGCCCGAATTGCCGTAGAAGGGCGTGCGGTCGAAGACCAGCTGGTAGGAGGTGCGTCCCTTGGAGGTCACGCGGCGGTAGCGGGCGATGTGCACCGTGTCGGTGAGCGTGTCGTAGCCCGTGAAAACACTCTCCTTGAGCGGCATGAGCTCCACCCAGTCGTCCGTATCGACGGCCGCGGCGTTGCGCGAGCGCTCCTTCTGCGTCTGCAGCTCCTTCTCGAAGGCCTCCAGGTCGACGCCGACGCCCTGTTCGCGGGCGATGAGCTCCGTCAGGTCGATCGGGAAGCCGAACGTATCGTAGAGCACGAAGGCATCCTTGCCCGAGATGAGCGTCTTGCCCTCGCGGCGCGTGCGCTCGATGACGCCGTCGAGCAGGTTGATGCCCGTGGCGAGCGTGCGCAGGAACGACGCCTCCTCCTCCTCGATGACCTTCTCGATGAGCGCCTGCTGCGCCTTCAGCTCGGGGAACTGGCCGCCCATCTGCTCGACCAGCCCGGCCACGAGCTTGCAGATCGTCGGCTCCGTGAAGCCGAGGTAGGTATAGCCGTAGCGCACGGCGCGGCGCAGGATGCGGCGGATGACGTAGCCGGCCTTGACGTTCGAGGGCAGCTGCCCGTCGGCAATCGAGAAGGCGATGGCGCGCAGGTGGTCGGCGATCACGCGCATGGCGACGTCGACCTTCTCGTCCTCGCCGTAGCGCTTACCCGCCAGCGCCGCGATGCGGCCGATCGTCGGCTGGAAGACATCCGTATCGTAGTTCGACTTCTTGCCCTGCAGGATCATGCAGAGGCGCTCGAAGCCCATGCCCGTATCGACGTTGCGCGCGGGCAGCTCCTCGAGCGAGCCGTTGGCCTTGCGGTTGAACTGCATGAAGACCAGGTTCCAGATCTCGATCACCTGCGGGTGGCCGGCATTGACCATCTCGCGGCCCGGCTTCGCGGCGATCTCGGCCTCGTCGCGCAGGTCGTAGTGGATCTCCGAGCAGGGACCGCACGGTCCCGTCTCTCCCATCTCCCAGAAGTTGTCGTGCTTGTTGCCGCGGATGATGTGATCCTCGGGCAGGAAGCGGCGCCAGTAGTCGTAGGCCTCCTGATCGAAGGGCACGCCGTCCTCCTCCGAGCCCTCGAAGACGGTGGCGTACATGCGCTCGGCCGGCAGGTGGTAGACGTCGTGCAGCAGCTCCCAGGCCCACGCGATCGCCTCCTTCTTGAAGTAGTCGCCGTAGGACCAGTTGCCCAGCATCTCGAACATCGTATGGTGGTAGGTGTCGTGGCCGACCTCCTCCAGGTCGTTGTGCTTGCCCGACACGCGCAGGCACTTCTGCGTGTCGGCCGCGCGCGGATACTTGCGGGGCGCATTGCCCAGGAAGATATCCTTGAACTGGTTCATGCCCGCGTTGGTGAACATCAGCGTGGGGTCTCCCTTGACGACCATCGGGGCCGACGGCACGATCACGTGGCCCTTCGATGCGAAGAAGTCCAGAAAGGCCTGACGAATTTTATTCGATTCCATATATACCGTTTTGTTTGTTTTCCGCGTTATTCGGTTCGGGTTGCAAAATTACACAATTAAAGCTAAATTTGCACCATTGCCGAGAGAGAAAATTCCACCGATGACGCAAAAAGAGGAGACATCCGCCACCCGGCGCCTCACACACGAGGCACAGGTGCTCACGCACGAGGCGCAGGTGCTGACACGCGAGGTCGTGAGCGCCGCGTTCCGGCTGCGCACCTACCGCCTGATCCGCAAAATCCTCATCGGATTCATCCTCGTTTCGATCGCCAACGTCCTCTTCTCCTACTTCTTCTACACACCGAAGATCTACCGCATCAACCGCGACAACCGCGAGCTGATCATCCGCTACCGCATCCTGCAGGAGCGCATCCGCACGGCCCAGCGGCGGGTCGACGCCGTGCGCCACCGCGACAACTACGTCTACCGTCCGCTCTTCTCGACCGACACGCTCTCGCTGCCGGGCATCTGGCAGCCCTACCCCGCCTCGAAGTACGCACCGCTCGAGGAGGACGAATTCGCGCCGCTGATGATCTCGACGTGGCGGCAGCTCGACGCCCTGGCCCGCACGCTCTACCTCGAATCGGTCTCGATGGACGAGTTGCAGACCCTCTCGCAGGACAAGGAGCAGCTCGCGGCGGCCGTGCCGGCCATCTGGCCCATCGACCGCTCGGCGCTGCACAACAACCACATCGGCGCCTTCTCGCCGCGCCGCTACCACCCCGTGCTGCACCGCGTGCAGGCCCACACGGGCATCGACTTCGGCTGCGACCGCGGCACGCCGGTCTACGCCACGGGCGACGGCGTGGTGAAGATCGCCGCCTCCTCGGGCTTCAACGGCGGATACGGCCGGCAGGTGCTCATCGACCACGGCTTCGGCTACAAGACCCGCTACGCCCACCTGAACGAGGTGCTCGTCACGCCGGGCGAAAAGGTCAAGCGCGGGCAGACCATCGCCCTGACGGGCAACACGGGCCGCTCGACGGGCCCCCACCTCCACTACGAAGTGATCCACAAGGGCGTGCCGGTCAACCCGATCAACTATTTCAACCGCGACATGACGCCCGAGGAGTACAACGACCTGATGGAACGCATGCGCGAGACCAACTTTGAAGTCTACTGACATGACGGGCAAAAAGGATTTCAAGCGGCTCCGCCGCCGCAAACGCCGCCGCCAGCGCGTCATCCGCGCGACGGTCCACCTGTTCGTGTGGTTCGGCGTCGCGGTGTTGTACTACCTCGGTTTTTCGATCTTCTTCGATACGCCGTTCGAGTACTCGCTCAAACACTCGACCGACCGTCTGCGCACCGAATATGCGGCACTCGAGGCGCGCTACGACTCGCTCATGCACGTCGTGGACAACCTCTCGGCCCGCGACCGCAGCGTCTTCCGCATCCTCTTCGAGTCGGACCCCTACGACTTCGACACGGAGTACGAGACGAAGCAGGCGGCCACCTACGAGCGTATCGTCGGCCGTTCGACGCGCCAGCTCAAGCGCGAACTGCGTGAGCGCGTGGCCGACATGGAGGGGCGGCTCGACCGCCTGGCCGCGAGCTACCTCGCCCTGCAGGCGCGGATCGACTCGACGGGGCGCCGCTGCAACAACATCCCGGCCATCCAGCCCGTCATCAACAAGCAGCTGACGCTGCTCACGGCCTCCTACGGCATGCGCATCCACCCCTTCTACAAGACCCTGCAATCGCACCAGGGCGTCGACTACACCATTCCCGAGGGATCGCGCGTCTTCGCCACGGCCGACGGCACCGTAAGCAGCGTGGCGCTGCGCCACTCGACGCAGGGGCAGACCGTCGTCATCGACCACGGCAACGGCTACCAGACGCAGTACAGCCACCTCTCGAAGATCAACGTCCGCCGCGGACAGCAGGTGCGCCGCGGCGACATCATCGCCCTGTCGGGTGACACGGGCCTCTCGCTGGCCCCGCACCTGCACTACGAGGTGCGCCTGAACGGCATGCGCGTCGACCCGATCCACTACTTCTTCATGGAGCTCTCGCCCACGGAGTACCAGCGGATGATCCGCATCGCCCAGTCGGGCATGCAGTCCTTCGACTGACACCCGGGGCTGCCTCCACGATCCGAAACAAGACCTGCCCATGCAACTGAAACTCATCCTGCTGGATTTCGACGGCACGCTGGCCGACACGCGGCGCGCCAACACGCTGGCCTACCTGCAGACGCTCCGCGAGGCGGGCTACACGCTCACCGAAGAGGAGTACGCGGCCCGCTACTTCGGTATGCGCTGCGAGGAGTTCCTCACGCGGATAGGCATCGCCGACGCAGCGGAGCGCGAGCGGCTGCGGCTGCGCAAGATCGCCCTCTACCCCGACTATTTCGACACCGTGCGGCTCAACGAACCGCTCTGGAGCTTCTGCCGGGAGTTCCAGCGGGGCGGCGGCCGGGTGTGGATCGTCTCGACGGGCAGCCGCGCCAACATCGAGCACGTCATGCGCCACCTCGGGCTCGGCGGCCCGGCCGGGGAGGTCCCCGCAGACCGGTCGGACGGGACGGACGGAGTGCACGGAGCGGCCGACGCTCCGCTGGGGCGTGTCGACGGCATCCTCTCGGGGCTCGACATCCCGACGCCGAAACCGGCTCCGGACTGCTTCCTGGAGGCGATGCGCCGCGAGGGATGCACCCCCGCCGAGACGCTCATCTTCGAGGATTCGGAGATCGGTCTCGAAGCGGCACGCCGCAGCGGTGCGGCCTACATCCGCGTAAGGCTCTGACTGCGATCGGAGAGAGATTCCGACGGCACCACGCCCGGCCGAAACAAAAGCCCCGCAACCGATAAAGTTGCGGGGCTTTTTCACGGCACCGGGGACGGGCGGGACAGCCGCGTCACCGCTTGCAGATCACGTTGAAATCGCAGAACCGGCACGTATCCGGATCGTCGCACTGCCTGAACGGCACCGCCGGGTCGTACAGCTCGGCAAGGGTCTCGCGCAACAGCTCCTCGAAGCGCCCGGCGTAGAGCGCGTAGCTCGCGCCGCAGAGGCCCGTCTCGCGGTCGACGAGCAACGGCGAGTAGTCTTCGCCGTGCATGTTGCGCACGTAATAGAGCGCCGGCACGGCATCGATACCCCGCGTGCGGTAGAGGATCATCGCATAGAGCAGCGTCTGGAGGATATTCGAGAGGCGCTGCTTGCCCGTCCCGCGGAAGAGGCTCTCCACCCCCGCGAAGTCGAGGTGCGCAGCACCCGTCTTGTAGTCCACCACCCGCAGCGTGCCGTCGTCGAGGCGGTCGATGCGGTCGGCAATACCCGCGAACTTCATCTCCAGCCGCCGGCCGCCGGCATCAAAGGGGAAGGCATGCGCCACCTGCTGTTCGAGCGCCTCGACCGTGAAGGCGTCGTGCGCGGCGTCGTAGGGCATCACCCCGCCGCGCAGGTAGCGCGTCACGATGTCGCGCACGAGCAGCAGGTTGCCCGTATAGTCGTCCGCGACGGCCTGTTCGTCGCACAGGTAGTTGAGGTTGATCGCCCGCGTCACGGCCCGGTCGGCGGCATCCGTGCGGAGCAGCGCCCGCAGCGTCGCACCGGGGGCATGCTCCCCCACCAGCGGCGTATAGAGCGCCTGCGCCGCGGCGTGGAGGATCGTGCCGAACATCGGGGCGTCGATCTCCTCGCTCACCTCGTCGTCGACGCGCAGCCGCGCCACGGAGTGGAAGTAGAAGCGCAGCGGGCAGGCCACGTAGCGGAAAAAGGCCGTCGGCGAGAGCGCCGCCTCGCTTTCGGGCGAGACGAAGCGTTCGAGCGACGCCATCACGGCGGCATCCTTCGCCACCTCGATGGGGGCCGTCTCTGCGAGGTTCACGTCGACGCCGACCTCGACCCGCGCAACGGGCAGACCGCTCTCGTAGTCTATCTGGTGGATGTAGCGGCTCGGCTCGCCCGTGGACTTGTCGTCGGCATGGGCGCAATAGAGCATCCGGACATCCGACGCGCGCTGGATCAGGCGGTAGAAATAGTAGGCGTAGACCCCTTCGTGGTGCTCGGGCGTGGGCAGCGAGAAGGCCGCACGCAGGTTGTAGGGGACGAACGACCCCTGTCCCATGAGGTTGCCGGGGAAGTTGTCGTCGTTCATCGAGAGCAGCAGCACGTGCTCGAAGTCGAGGTTGCGCGTCTCGAGGATACCCATGACCTGGATGCCCTCGAGCGGTTCGCCCTCGAAGGGGATGCGGACGGTCTGCAGGTGGCGGCGCAGCAGCGAGGCGTAGACCTCCGTCGTCAGCTCCACGTCGCACGCATCGAGCGAGTTGCGCAGCTTGGTGATCTCCTCGGAGAGCACGGCCAGGAACTCGACCCGCTGCCGGGCGTCGTCCCCCTCGTAGGGACGCCGGGCCACGGCGCCGACGCACTGCAGCAGGTAGTCCGACAGCGCGCGCCACTCCCCGGCCGGGGTGAAGAGCTGCCGCAGCAGGTCGTTCCGCCCGAGCCACGCGGCATCGACCGAAATGCGGCGTTCGCGCACGATCTCCTCCTGC
Organism: uncultured Alistipes sp.; assembly: GCA_900544265.1. Taxonomy (GTDB): domain Bacteria; phylum Bacteroidota; class Bacteroidia; order Bacteroidales; family Rikenellaceae; genus Alistipes; species Alistipes merdavium. The sequence goes on along the minus strand of UQUQ01000032.1, from coordinate 8,671 downwards.
AGGGAGCGGGTCAACGCGGCATCGCTCTCCGCAACGTAGGGATGGGCCAGCAGCCCCTCCACGTCGCTGTGGTAGAAGCTCCAGCCGTCGCCCCTGCGGCGGCGATGGGCCTGCAGCTCCAGGAGGCGTTCGACAAAGGTATAGGCCAGGCTCGCCCGCAGCGGGTAGCCCATCGTGACGTTCACGCGTCCGATCTCCGCCGGCAGGGCGTAGAGCAGCGGCAGCAGGAGGTTCTCGTCGGTGAGCACCACGGCCGTCTCGCGGCCCAGCCGGGCATCGGGGCCTTCGGTGCGGCGCCGTTCGGCGAGCAGCTCGGCCAGCAGCTCGGCGGCATACTTGCACTGCACGGCATTCGAGACGGCCGCGACGGCCTCGATCCGCTTCGGCCGGGCCATGTTGTCATGCGACACGGCGCCGGCGCGCGGCGGGAAGAGCGCGAGGTTCTCGCGCACGAACATCCCGGCCTCCTGCTCGGGGTCGTTTGCATAGTAATCGTCGTAGTCCCAGTAGAAATCGGTCTCGGCGGCCGTCGCGAGGAAGCGGAACAGCCGTTTTTCACACTCCGACAGGGCGTTGAAGCCCGCAACGACAAAGCGCCGCGGCCGGTCGAACGAGAATTCGCCCGTGCGGATGCGCTCCGCGGCGGCGCGCTGCACCATGCCGTTGTAGGCGATGCCGAGCTCCGCAAGGCGGGCGCGAAACTCCCCGTAGATCGGGTAAAGCGTCTTCCAGATGGCCAGGAAGCGGCGTTTCTCCTCCGAGAGGTCGGCCTCGGGGCCGAGCGTCGACCAGAAACGCAGGATTTGCAGCTGCTGCGGTGTGAGGTAGGAGATGTCGGCCTCGATCTCCTTGATGTCCGAGATGTTGCGGAAGAGCTCGCGGGCGTCTATCAGGTATTTGTCGATCGTGTCGAAATCCGCCAACAGCATGTCGCCCCAGAAGTAGAAGCGGTCGAAGGGCTCGTCGTGGTAGCGCGAGTAGACCTTGTAGAGCTCCGTGACAAGACGCACGCGATCGCCCGTCTCCAGCCCCGAGATTTCGGTCATCAGATCGTCGACGGTCACCCATGCGGGCTGCCACATCGGACGCCGCGCGATGCGGGAGAGCGCCTCGGTGAAGAAGAGCCGCGCACGCCGCGACGGGAAGAGCACCTCGCGCTCCGACAGCTCCTCCCCGCAGCGGGCGTAGAGGTCCGCGGCGACCTCCTCCAGAAAGCCCTTCATGGGCTATTCCAGGGGTTTGATCTCCCCGCCCATGAACTTGAGCGCGGTCCGGACAATGGCCGGCTCGCCCCTGTAGCGGAGTACCGCCCCGGTCGAGGTCCGTGCCTCGAGCCGGTCCGTGACCCACACGCGCACCTCGGCGTTGCTCTGGGCGCTGACGCGCGCCGACATGGTCTCCAGCTCCGCGGCGTTGACCTGGCCGCCCGACGCCTGGAGCGTCAGGTAGCGGGCGCTGCCGCCGAGCAGGGCCGAGGCCTTATCCGAGACGCTCATGTCGAGGTCCTGCACCTCGAGTGCCCCCTCGAGCGAGGCGCCGCCGGCAAGGGCGACGTCCAACAGCGACTGGCGCAGCGTATCGGCAAGCGACGCCTTCGCGTCGGTCAGCGCAAACGACGAGAGCGTATTGTAGCAGACGCGCACCTGCGTGCGCTCGGGCCGGCGCGAGTCGATCCGCTCGCGGATGTGGAGCACGCGGTCCTTGACCTCGGCGCGGAACTTCGTCGTATAGGAACCCTTCGTGTCGTAGACGATCTTCGGGGCCTCGCTGTCGGGCACGCGCTCGAAGACCACGTCGAACGCGCCGCTCGCCTCGATGCGCGTAAAGGCCGGCAGCCACTCGCTCTTCTCCGCGGCGGCCGGGGCCGTCTGCTGCGCCCGGACACCGAGTGCCGCGGCGATCATCACGATGCTGAAAAACAGTTTTTTCATCTCTGGAAGCATTTTTTTCGTCTGCTAATTTACGAAAATATCCCCAAATGCCACGGCCGTTCGGGATTTGTTTTGTAATTTTAGCTCCTGAAACGACTTTTCGGAGAGTGAGAGCGAAGATTCTGAATGCGAGCGCCGGGTCGGGCAAGACCTACCAGCTCGCCTACAAATACGTGCACGACACCGTGGAGCAGCCGACGCGCTACCGCCACATCCTCGCCGTGACCTTCACCAACAAGGCCACCGAGGAGATGAAGACGCGCATCCTGAAGGAGATCCACGCCCTGGCGTCGGGTGCCGCGAGCAGCTACCTCGAACCGCTCTGCCGTGAACTCGGCATGGACGCCGCGACGGTGCGCCGCCGGGCCCGCGAGGTGCGCTCGCACATCCTGCACGACTATTCGCACTTCACGGTACTGACCATCGACACCTTCTTCCAGCGCATCCTGCGCGCCTTCATCAAGGAGCTGGGCATCGACCTGAACTACACGGTCGAGATCGAGACGGCGCCCGTGCTGGCGCAGGGGGCCGACACGCTCATCGAGCAGATCGCCTCCGACAGCGGACTGCAGCGCTGGATGAGCGACTTCGTGCAGGAGCGCATCGACGAGGGGCTCAAGTGGGACATCCGCGAGAGCATCCTCACGCTCGGCGCCGAGCTCTTCAAGGAGCGCAACCGCGAAACGCTCGCCGCGGCGCGTCCGCGCGAGGAGCTGCGCCGCATCGTCGGCCGCATGAGCGCCGAGGCGGCCCGCAGCCGCGAGGAGCTGCGCCGCACGGCCGCGGAGGCCGTCGGCATAATCGCCGCCGCGGGGTGCTCCGTCGCCGACTTTCCCTACAGGGAGAAGGGCTTTGCCGCGTGGTTCTACGCCGTGGCCGGAGGCTCGACCGACCGCTACGGCAGCCGCGTCGAGGCGGCCTGCACGGACGATGCGCGCTGGGGCAAGGCGGGGACGCCGTCGCAGCGTCTCCGACCGCAGCTGCAACCCCTGCTGCGCCGCCTGTGCGAGCTCTACGAGCGCAACGTCCGGCTATGGAACACGTGCGACCTGCTGCGCGAGAACTACCGCAGCTTCGCCCTGCTCTCGGACCTCTATGCGCGCGTGCAGGAGCTCTGCGACGCGCAGAACACGATGCTCCTCTCCGAAACGAAATACGTCCTCTCGGAGTTCATCGGCCACAACGACGCGCCGTTCATCTACGAGAAGGTCGGCAACCGCTTCGACCGCTTCATGATCGACGAGTTCCAGGACACGTCGGTCAAGGAGTGGGAGAACTTCCTGCCACTGCTGCGCAACGCCATGGCGCAGGCCGCGCCCGACGAGACCGCGGTGCTGCTCGTCGGCGACATCAAGCAGTCGATCTACCGCTGGCGCGGCGGCGACTGGCGGCTGCTGCACGGTGCGGCCCGCGAGGCGCTCGGGGCGGCCGACACGCAGGTGGTCGCCCTGCAGGAGAACTACCGCAGTCTGCCCGTGGTCGTGGAGTTCAACAACCGCATCATCGAGCGCATCGTCCGCAGCGACAACGACGAGCTGAACCGCACGCTCTCCGAGGCCGCCGCGCGGGGCGACCTCTCGCCGCAGACGGCCGCCGAGCTCACCAACACCCTCGCGGACGCCTACCGCGACCATGCGCAGCAGCCGCGCCGCACGGGGGCGCATCCGGGCTACGTCTCGGTCGAGACGTTCGACGAGCGCCCGCCCGTCGTCGAGCGCATCTGCGAGCTGCTCGACCGCGGGTTCCGCCCGGGCGACATCATGATCCTCGTGCGCGGGGCGACGGACGGGGCGAAGGTCGCCGCCGAGCTGCTGGAGTTCAAGCGCCGCAACACCGAGGAGCGCTACCGCTTCGACGTCATGACACAGGAGGCGCTCGTCGTGGGCAATGCCCCCGTCGCCTCGTTCATCGCCGCGGCGCTGCGTCTGGCACTCAACCCCAACGACTCGCTCCACCGCGCCGTCTACAACCACTACCTCGGCCGGGCCTTCGACCGCCCGCTCGACGACGAGGAGCGCACCTTCTTCCGCTCGATCCGCCTGCTCTCGCCCGAGGAGGCGTTCGAGCGCATCGTCATGCGCCACGACATCGCCGGCGACCGGCGCCAGACGGCCTACCTGCAGGCCGTGCACGAGCAGATCATCGCCTTCTGCTCGTCGAAGATCGCCGACATCCCGCTCTGGCTGCAATGGTGGGACTCTACGGGCAGCGGCCGCTCGCTGAGCGTCGAGGCCTCGGCCTCGGCCGTCGAGATCACGACCGTCCACAAGGCCAAGGGGCTCGAAAAGAGCGCCGTGCTGATCCCCTACTGCTCGTGGCAGCTCGACCCGAAGGCGGGCGGCGTCACGAACATCGTCTGGGCGGCGGCCCGCGGCGACGGCTCCGACGCGGGGTGCGTACCCGTGCGGTTCCGGCAGTCGATGGCCGAATCGGGCTTCTCGGAGGAATTTTACCGCGAGAAGGTCTACGCCCATGTCGACAACATCAACCTGCTCTACGTGGCGCTCACGCGCGCCAAGGAGTCGCTCCACGTCTTCCTGCCGCGGCGCAGCGCCCGCACGGTGGGGGCCCTGCTGCGGCAGAGCATCCCGACGGAGGGCGACCGCGCCCTGCTCGACGGGCTCGAGGGGCGCTGCAGCTGCACGGAGCGGGGCGAGCGCTTCGAGTTCGGCGAGTTCGCGGGACCCGTCGCCGAGCGGGGGACCGCCTCGGGGGGCCGCCACGTCGTGCTGGAGCGCTACGCCACCTCGCAGGCCGACCTGCGGCTGCGGCTCCCTTCGCAGCGCTACTTCGAGGAGGAGGACGAGGTGGAGCTCTCGCCGCGCAACTTCGGCATCCTGATGCACCGCGCCTTCGAGCAGGCCGACGACGAGGAGCAGATCCGCCGCGCCGTGGAGCGCATGACGGCCGACGGCACGCTCTCCGAAGCCGAGGCGCAGACCCTGCGCGAGACGATCGCCCGGGCGCTCGAGCACCCCGTCGTGCACGAATGGTTCGGCGGCGGGTGGCAGCGCGTGCGCAACGAGCAGGAGATCATCCTCCCGTCCGAAGCGTCCGCCGGGGAGCGCACGATCCGGCGTCCCGACCGCGTGATGACCGCCGGACGGCGCGCCGTCGTCGTCGACTACAAGTTCGGCCGCCACGAGGCGGCACGCTACCGCCGCCAGATCCGCGAATACTGCGACCTGCTGCGGCAAATGGGCTACACCGACGTCGAGGGGTACCTCTGGTACGTCCAACGCGGAAATATCGAAAAAGTGACCGATGAAGCATAACACGCATACCGAACGCCCGCTCGGGGGCATCGTCGACATCATCCCGCCGCCGTTCCGCCGCCGCGGGCTGCGCGTTGCGGCGACGCTGCTGCTGCGCGCGCTGCTCAACCTCGTGGGACTGGCCGTGCTGCTGCCCGTGCTGGTGCTGGTGCTCGATCCGGCGGGACTCGAAGGCAGCGGCCCCCTCGCCCGCGCCTACGCCCTTTCGGGCATCTCGTCGCCCCGCGGCTTCGCCCTGGCTGTCTGCGGGGGCGTCGTCGCCGTCATTGTCCTCAAGTCGCTGCTGAACCTCGTGCTCGCACGCACCGAGCGGCGCTACATCTACGACCTCTACCGCACGCTCTCGCGGCGGCTCTTCATCACCTACCACGACCGCGGCCTGGGCTTCATCAAACGCTCGAACTCCGCCGTGCTGGCCCGCAACGTCAACGTCGTCTGCCTCGCCTTCACGGCCGGGGTGCTCAAGCCCGCCGCCGCCATCGCCGCCGAGGCGATGCTCTTCGTGCTGCTCTTCACGGCGTTGGCGATCTACGCGCCGCTCGCCGCAGGGCTCGCCGTCGCGGTCTTCCTGCCCGGCACGTGGCTCTACTACGGACTGATCCGCAACCGCATCAACCGCTACGGCGAGGAAGAGAACCGCGCCCAGCGCGAGAAGTCGCGCCTGGTGGTCGAGACCTTCCGCGGCTATGCCGACATCGAGATCAACGCCGCCTTCCCGCAGATGCTCCGCTCGTTCGACCGCGCGATGGACGAGGTCGTGCGCACGCGCCTGCGCGAAACGGCCATCGGGCTGCTCCCGCCGGCCTTCACCGAGATCGCCCTGGCGCTCGGCATGGCGCTGCTCGTCGCCTTCGGCATCGGGCACGGCAGCCAGATGCAGCTGCTCTTCGGCATCTTCGCCGTGGCGGCACTGCGGCTCATGCCCTCCGTGCGGGGCATCCTCTCGTCGTGGACCACGATCCGCTACAACCGCTATACGATCGACATCCTGCGCGAAGCCTGCGTCACGGGGCCGGAGCCTCCGACCGCGGAGGCCGAACGCCGCACGACCGACAAGCTGCCCTTCGAGCACGAGATCGCCGTGCGCGACCTCGCGTTCCGCTTCGAGGACGGCGACCGCACGCTCTTCGAGGGGCTCTCGCTCACGATCCGCAAGGGCGAGCGGGTCGGCATCCGCGGCGCCTCGGGCGCGGGCAAGACGACACTCTTCAACCTGCTGCTGGGGCTCTACACCCCGACGGCGGGCGAGATCACGATCGACGGCACGCCCCTCACGCCGGCCAACCGCCGCGCCTGGCAGAACCGCATCGGCTACGTCTCGCAGAACCTCTTTCTCTGCGACGGCACCTTCGCCGAGAATGTCGCCCTCGGCACGCCCGCCGCGGAGATCGACCGCACACGGGCGCTCGAAGCGCTCGAGGCGGCACGACTGGGCGACTTCATCGCCTCGCTGCCGCAGGGGATCGACACCCCGATCGGGGAGTGCGGCTGCCGCCTCTCGGGCGGGCAGCGCCAGCGCATCGGCATCGCCCGGGCCCTCTACCGGGCGTCGGACGTCCTCTTCTTCGACGAGGCGACCTCGGCGCTCGACAACCGCACCGAGGAGGAGATCAACCGCGCCATCGCCGCGATCGCCGCGCGCCACGCGGGGCTGACGATCGTCGTGATCGCCCACCGCGCCTCCTCGCTCGAATACTGCAACCGCATCATCACACTCGGAGAGAAATGAAATACCGCAAATACGTCATCGCGGGCATTACGATCGAACTGCCCGACACCCTCCCGGGCGGGCACTTCGCCCGGGCACTCGAAACCTTTGCCGCCGGGAGCGCCGCAAAAGGCGCCGACGGCCTCCTCGCCGGAAGCACACACCCGGCTGCGACCACACCAGTCCCCCCTGCGGCCACACCGGCCGACACGACCGATCCCGCGGCAGGAGCGACAATCGCGGATACGACCCCCGCGCTGCGGCTCGCCCCGGGCATCTGCCCGCCCGCACAGGCCGACTACCGCGAGTTGGACAATTTCGACTTCGCGGATGCCGACGCCGACTGCCGCTTCGGAATCGACGCCGCCGGCTACCTGCTCGAAATGGCGCCGCGCAGCGGCTCCTCCCCGGCCCGCTTCCGCAAGCAGTTCGACATGCCCGACGTCACGACCGACTTCACCCCGCTCCACGATCCGGCGCTGCTGCGCTTCGGACTCTGGACGATGTTCAACCTCGCGGCCCTGCGCCGCCACAGCGTGGCATTCCACTCCTCGGTGATCGCCTGGCACGGCCGCGGCGTCCTCTTCCTCGGGGAGTCCGGCACGGGCAAGAGCACCCACACGCGGCTGTGGCGCGAGCACATCCCCGGAGCCCGGCTGCTGAACGACGACAGCCCCATCGTCCGCATCCTCGGTGACGAAGCCCGCGTCTGCGGCTCGCCGTGGAGCGGCAAGACCCCCTGCTACCACAACGTGGAGCTTCCCATCGCGGGCATCGTGCGGCTCTCGCAGGCCCCCCGCAACGCCATCCGGCGGCTGCGCACCCTCGAGGCGCTCGGCGCCCTCATCCCGTCGGCTCCTCCGGCCTTCGCACGCGACGAGCGGCTGCAGGACCGCATCTGCGAGATCATCTCGCAACTCATCCGCCGCGTGCCCGTCTATCACCTCGAATGCCTGCCCGACGCCGAAGCGGCCCGCCTGGCCTGCACGACGATCTTCCCCGACGAAAACCTCCGCTGACCATGCTGCTGCCCAACGAACTCTTCTTCGAGCAGGTGGAGGCGGTGCTCGCCGAGGGACAGCCCGTGCAGATCCGCATGAAGGGCCACAGCATGCGCCCCCTGCTGCGCAACGACAGGGACCGCGTCGTCGTGCGCGCATACGGCGCAGGCGAGGAGCCGCAGCGGGGCGACGTCGTGCTCTTCCGCTACAAGGGGCGCCACGTACTCCACCGCATCGTGGCACGGCGCGGCGAGCGCTTCCTGCTGGCGGGCGACGGCAACTACCGCCTTCGCGAGGAGTGCTCGCGCGCCGACATCGCAGGCCGTGTCGTGCAGGTCATCCGCCCTTCGGGGCGCACCCTTTCCTGCGACGGGAAACGCTGGCAGCGGCTCTCGCGCTGCTGGCTCGCCCTGCCCGAGGGGCTGCGGCGCTTCCTCCTCCGCGTCCTCTGGCACCTCGGCATCCGCTGATCCATCCGAAAGCCGGACGGCCCTCCCTCCCCCGAAGCACCGACCGCGGGCCCGACTTCTCCGGCAGAAGCTCCCTTTCGGCCCGGGGCTGCCCGGCATCCCCGACTGTCCCCTCCGGAGCAGATCCGACCCTCCCGGCAGCCCCCGAAGCGGGTCCGGCCGCCACAGACGGCGGTCCGACGATAACAAAAAAAGACCTGAACCGCAATGGCAAACTTTTTTTGTTTGATAATTGATTGATAACCAGTAGTTAGTTTCGCTTAAAAAAGCTAATCTCTACTTATAA
>UQUQ01000031.1 GCA_900544265.1 uncultured Alistipes sp. | reverse complement strand
GGGGGGGGGGGCGGGGCAAAACACCAAAACCGGGGGCCCCCCCCCCGGGGGGGGGGGGGGGGGGGGGGGGCCCCCCCCCCCCCCCCCCCGCCGGCCCCGCCGTATCCGCACACCGACAAACAACCGAACCGAGATGAAACGCCACCTCACCATCGCACTCGCCACCCTGCTGACGACCACCGCCGCGGCACGGCAACCCGACTACGGGCAGGCCGCCACCGTCCGCATCTGGGACAACGCCACGGCGCCCCACAGCAACGGCATCACCGCCCCCGAGGAGGAGCAGGAGCCCTACCGCATCGCCCGGACCTCCGAGGCCGAACTGTACCTCTTCCCGGCCGAGGCGTCGAAAGTCACCGGGCAGGGGGTCGTCATCTGCCCGGGCGGCGGGTATGTCCGCCTGGCCATGGACCACGAAGGGTTCCTCATGGCCCGCTGGTTCGCCTCGCAGGGCATCACGGCGGCGGTGCTCAAGTACCGCATGCCGAACCACCATCCCGAGGTGCCGCTCGAGGATGCCGAACAGGCGCTGCGGCTGCTGCGCGGCGACGTGCCGGGGCTGCCGCGCGAGCTGCTGCCGCAGCCCGACAGGGTCGGTATCGTCGGCTGCTCGGCGGGCGGGCATCTCGCGGCCATGGCCTCGACGCTCGGGGCCGTGCGTCCTGCCTTCGCGATCCTCTTCTACCCGGTCATCACCGCCGCCCCGGGCGAGGCGCACGAAGGGTCGTTCGATAACCTGCTCGGCGAGTGCACGCCGGAGCGCGACGCGGCCTATTCGCTCGAGCGGTGTGTCACGCCGGCCACCCCGCCGACGCTGCTGCTGCTCTCGGACGACGACCGCTCGGTCCCCCCGACCAACGCCACGCGCTACTACGAGGCGCTCAAGCGGCACGGCATCCCCGCCTCGCTGCACATCTACCCCTCGGGCGGCCACGGATGGGGCATCCGCGACACGTTCCGCTACCGGGAGCAGTGGCAGCAGGCCGTCACCGACTGGCTCGCCGTGCAGCTTCAGGCAGCGACGGGCGAATGACACAGGCAAGGGCGTCCGAGGGGCGTCCTTGCGCCGTTTGAAACCCCTGCCGCTGGCATTTGCCGATTATTTTGTATCTTTGTCCAACAAATCGACCCCCGAAATGAAGATTTCCCAAGCACACATCGAGCAACTGCGCAACCTGCTGGCACGACCCGCCCAACGGTTCGTCATCGTGTCGCACACCAATCCCGACGGCGACGCCGTGGGATCGTCGCTCGCCTGGGCCGAGATTCTGCGCGGCATGGGCCACGCGGTGACCTGCATCGTGCCGAACAAATACCCCTACTTCCTCGACTGGATGGAGGGTATCGACGAAATCGTCATCTTCAAGACCGACACCGAGGGCCGTGCCGTGCGGGCCATCGAAGAGGCCGACGCAATCTTCTGCCTCGACTTCAACGCCGTGCCGCGGCTCGAGATCCTCAGCGAGACGATCCAGGCCAACACCACGGCGCGGCGCGTGCTGATCGACCACCACCTCTCGCCCGACGACGGATTCGACCTCGCCCTCTCGTTCCCCGACTCCTCGTCGACCTGCTTCGTGGTCTACTCGATCATCGAGGCGCTCTGCGGCACCGACGCCATCACGCGGCGCATGGCCGAGGCGCTCTACGTGGGGATGATGACCGACACGGGAAACTTCGCCTTCTCGTTCCTCACGCCCGAGCTGTTCCGCGCCGTGGCGGTGCTCGTCGAGCGGGGCATCTCGATCCCGACGATCCACAACAACGTCTACAACGCCTATACCGAGGGCCGGGCCCGGCTCTTCGGCTACGCCATCAACCGCAAGATGGAGATCATCCAGGACGGCACGGTGGCCTACATGTCGCTGCTCGAGAGCGAGATGCGGCGCTTCCAGTTCCAGCAGGGCGACAGCGAGGGGTTCGTGAACTACGCGCTGACGATCAAGAAGATGAAGATGTCGGCCATGTTCCTCGCCCACCGCAAGTTCATCCGCGTGTCGCTGCGCTCGCGCGGCGACGTGGACGTCAACCTCTTCGCCCGCAAATACTTCAACGGCGGCGGGCACAAGAACGCCGCGGGCGGCAAGTCGTTCGTCTCGATGGAGGAGACCATCGCCCACTACATCCGCTCGGTCAAGGAGTTCGCCGAGGAGGGACACCTCGGCTGATGCCATGGACGACTTCCGCCTCAAGGTCTTCATCACGGCGGCCCGGACGCTGAGCTTCACCCGGACCGCCGAACAGCAGTGCATCTCGCAGCCGGCCGTCAGCAAGCACGTCGGGGAGCTGGAGAGCCGCTACCGGGTCCAGCTCTTCAACCGGCGCGGCAGCCGCCTGGAGCTCACCGATGCGGGGCGCACGCTGCTCGACGCCGCGGAGCGCATCCTCGACGACTACCGCCGCATGGAGTACGAGGTGAGCCTCTGCACGCGCCAGACCGAGGGCGAGCTGCGTCTGGGCGCCAGCACGACCGTCGCCCAGTACCTGCTGCCGCCGATCCTCGCCCGCTTCACGGCTCGCTTCCCGGGCATCCGCATTTCGATGCTCTCGGGCAACAGCGGCCAGATCGAACACGCGCTCGAGGAGCACGCCATCGACCTGGGCATCGTCGAGAGCATGAGCCGCCGGCAGGGGCTCCACTACACGCTCTTCGCACACGACGAACTGGTCCTCATCACCCGCACGGGCGGCAAATACGCCCGCACCGAATCGCTCACGGCCGACGCCCTGCGGCACATCCCGCTCGTCCTGCGCGAGGAGGGGTCCGGCACGCTCGAGGTCATCGCCGCGGCCCTCGCCGCGGCGGGCATCCGCCTCCCGCAGCTGCACGTGATCATGCGGCTCGGCACAACCGAAGGGATCAAGTCCTTCGTCCGCAACAGCGACACGATGGCCATCGTCTCGGTCATCTCGGTCGTCGACTGCCTGCGCAGCGGCGTGCTGCGGATCGTCGACTGGGAGGACCTGACCATGCGTCGCGACTTCTCGTTCGTCCACGCCGAGACGACGCCCGCCCCCCTTGCCGGGCAGTTCATCGACTTCGCCCGCGCCAACCTCTGATCGCCGCTGCCATCCGCACGGCCCTGCGCACAGGAGCCCCGTCCGAAGGGCGGCTCCGCAGCGCATCCCGAAAAAGGGCCGACCCGCGCAGACCCGCTCGCCGATTCGCCCCGCAACGGAACCTGCTGCGGGTCAGTCCATAACCGCAGGTTATTCCGGATAACAAAAAACCTATTCCGCAACTCGATAAAAGGTGCGATCTTTGCGGCCGAATCAAAGAAAGTTATCGCATGTTGGAAAAAGGCAACCGGGCAAACGCCCTTCACGGCATCCTGCTGATCGCACTCTTCTCGTTCGCGGCGTTCTACATCGCCGAAATCCCCTTCGTCAGACGGCTCTCGTTCAGCCCGCTGATCGTCGGCATCATCCTCGGCATGCTCTATGCCAACAGCCTGCGCAACAAACTGCCCGAGACGTGGGTCCCGGGCATCAAGTTCTGCACGAAGCAGATTCTCCGCTGGGGCATCATCCTCTACGGATTCCGCCTGACGCTGGCCCAGGTAGCGGCCGTCGGGCTCCCGGCGCTGGCCGTCGACCTGATCGTCGTGACGGTGACCATCCTGGGCGGCGTAGCGCTGGGCCGCCTGCTGCGTATCGACGCCGACACGGCGCTGATGACCTCCACGGGCAGCGCCATCTGCGGCGCCGCGGCCGTGCTGGGTGCCGAGCCGGTGGTCAGGTGCGAAGGGTACAAGACCGCCATCGCCGTCTCGACGGTCGTGATCTTCGGCACGCTCTCGATGTTCCTCTACCCGATCATGTACCGCACAGGGCTGCTCGACGGGCTCTCGGACACGGGCGTGGCGATCTACACGGGCAGCACGCTCCACGAGGTGGCCCACGTGGCCGGAGCGGGCAACGCCATGGACCCGACCGACGCGCTGGGCATCGCCGGCACGGCGACCATCACGAAGATGATCCGCGTCATGCTGCTGGCCCCGGTGCTCGTCATCATGAGCTTCGCGCTGGCCGGACGCCGCCGTCGCACGGCCGCAGCCGGTGCCGCGGTCGCCGAAGCCGCCGGAAAGCAGGAGAAGAGCCGCATCACGATTCCGTGGTTCGCCTTCGGATTCATCGGCGTGATCTGCCTCAACTCGCTGTTGCAGCAGCTGTGCGGCGCCGCCACCGTGCGTGAGATCCCGCTCAACGGCGCGATCGAATACATCGACACCTTCCTGCTGACGATGGCCATGACGGCGCTCGGCACCGACACGAGCATCGACAAGTTCCGGCAGGCCGGAGCCAAGCCCTTCGTGCTGGCCGGACTGCTCTACGTCTGGCTCGTCGTGGGCGGCTATTTCCTCACAAAGTACCTCGTCGGGGCGATGTAACGTAAGGATCCCCCGCACGGCCCCCGCCGTGGAGCATGAAGTGTGGATCGATTCAGAGAATGCGGGGAAGTTCCGGTTGCAGGTGATCCGAATAGCGCAGCACATGCTCGCGCACGAAGTCCGCGAAAAGGCGGGCTTCTTCTTTTGTCAGGGGGTCGGGTCGGCTCATGAGCACCAGCCGGTGGGCATGGAACGGCCGCGTGAAGGAGGGGTGGATGTAGTCGTAGGCGTTCGTGACGAAGCCAATCCGCTCGTAGAAGTGCTGCCGCCGGATCGAAACATCGTCCACGGGCGGATCAATCTCCAGCACCACGCGGCGGGCCTTCGCGCAGAAGGCCGAGAGGATGTGCGACCCCATGCGTCGGCCCCGCAGCGCGGGCGCGACGGCCAGGTGCTCGATGTAGCGGCAGGGGCCGGTATCCCAGTGGAAAAGCAGCCCGACGAACTCCCCGCCGGAGCAGACGGCGTCGGCCTCGAAGGCCGGGTCGCCGAAGGCACGGTCGTAGTTTTCGGCCCGCCAGCGTTCGCACGCCGGGAAGGAGTGTTCATACAGGTGCCACGTCTCGGCCCACAGGGCGTCCGTGCGCGAGCGGAGCGGGATGAATCGCAGTTGCTGTTCCATGTTCCGGTTTTTTCGGCAAGATAGCACAAAATCCCCGCACGGCAAAATGAAAAACGGCAGCGTCCGCCACCGTTCGCACTATTTGTCCGAAAAAGCGCGTATCGCTGCGCCTGTCCGGACCGGACGGGGCGACAAGGCGCCGTATCCGGATCGGAAAGCCGTATCCGGATCGGAAAAGGGAAACAGGAGGGGATCAGCGCTTCCCCGCAGCAGATTTCGCGGCCGCGGCCCGGCTTCCGCCGGATGCCGCCGGGGAGGAAGAGGTCGGAGCGGAGGCGACGGCCGCACGCTTGAGGTCGGCGGCCCGCTTGCGGCACCACGGGGCGATGCCGCAGGCGTCGCACTTCGGAGCACGGGCCGTGCAAACGTAGCGTCCGTGCAGGATCAGCCAGTGATGGGCCACGGGCAGCAGGTGCGAGGGGATGTTGCTTTCGAGCGTCCGCTCGGTCTGGAGCGGCGTCTTCGAGTTGGTCGTCAGGCCGATGCGGTTCGAGACACGGAAGACGTGCGTGTCGACGGGCATCACCTCGCGCTGCCACAGCACCGCCCCGAGCACGTTGGCCGTCTTGCGGCCCACGCCCGGCAGGCGCTGCAGTTGCTCCAGGTCGTCGGGCACCTCGCCGCCGAACTCGTCGCACAGCATGCGGGCCATGCGCGCGAGGTTGCGGGCCTTATTGTTGGGATAGGAGATGCTCCGGATGTAGGGGTAAATCTCCTCGGCCGAGGCCTCCGCCAGCGCAAAGGGGGTCGGGAAACGCTCGAAAAAGGCCGGCGTCGTCATGTTGACCCGCTTGTCGGTGCACTGCGCCGAGAGGACCACCGCGACGAGCAGCTGGTAGGGGTTTTCGTAGTGCAGTTCGCTCTCGGCCACAGGCATGTGCTCCGAGAACCAGGCGATCACGCCCTCGTATCGTTGTTTGGTTGTCATCGTGTGTCGGTATTGCGTCTGAACAGCAGTTTCTTCACCAGCAGCCCGTACCCCTCGGGGCAGAGCAGCAGCCACGGCGTGCGCCGCACGTCGCGCCACCAGCGCGTGAGGTACTCGCCGACCCCGCCGTGGTACGACAGCACCCACAGGGCGTCGGACGAACGCTTGCGCAGCAGTCTGCGGCGGCACCGCCCGCCGTGGTAGCGGGTATCCATCCACAGCCCGATGTCGCAGAGCGAGTCGACGAAGGCGATCCGCCGGCGGTAGAGCCCGCTGTGGCTCACGCTGGCGGGCAGCACGCGGTGCACGGCCGTCACGGCGTCGACGAAGCAGACCCCGGCATGGAGCGCGCACCAGAGCCACATGGGCTGGTCGTCGGTCAGCCACTCGGAATGCTCCTCGGGCCGCACCTCGGCGTAGTAGCGGGCCACCAGCTCGCGGCGCGCCACGGCGCAGCAGTTGTCCACCGGGTTGCGGAAGACCATGCGGTCGAAGCGGGTCGAGCACTCCGCCGGAAAGGGGGTGCGGACGCCGGTC
The DNA here is from genome assembly GCA_900544265.1 of uncultured Alistipes sp. Lineage (GTDB taxonomy): Bacteria > Bacteroidota > Bacteroidia > Bacteroidales > Rikenellaceae > Alistipes > Alistipes merdavium. The sequence goes on along the minus strand of UQUQ01000031.1, from coordinate 20,457 downwards.
GCCTGGTCGCAGCGCTCCGTGCGCGTATAGCAGAGCCCGCAGGAGGGGTCGGCCTCAAGCCGCTCGACCTGCCGGCGGAGCTTGTGCGGGTCCTCCCACCAGTCGTCGCCGTCGCAGTAGGCGACATAGCGGCCGCGGCACGCCTCAAACGTGCGGCGGTAGTTGGCCCGCCACCCCACGTTCGCGGGGCCCGTCACCAGCCGCACCCGACCGGGATACCGCGCGGCATATTCGCGGCAGATCGCGGGCGTGGCGTCCGTACTGCAATCCTCGCCCAGCACCAGCTCCACGTCGAAGGGAATCTGCTGCGCCAGCACCCCCTCGATTGCCTGCCGCAGGTAGGGGGCGTGGTTGTAGGTGGTCATCACGACCGAAACGAGAGGCGTCTGCATGGGATCAGCATCTGGTCAGCCGGGCGAACTTCGCCAGCAGGGTCTTCTCCCCGGCGTTGTCGAAGGCCACGACGAGTTTCTGGTCTCCCGCAAGCTGCTCGATGCGCCGGATGACGCCGACACCGAACGTGGCGTGCTCGACGCGGTCGCCCACGGCATAGTCGCCCGCGGCGGCCGGTGCGGCGCTCTGCGCCGGGCGGACCCCCAGCCGGCGCATCCCCGCGGTCGAGGGGCGCGGCGGCTGCACGAGAGCCGGATCAGAAGCGGCGGGACGGGATGTCTGCCGCGGCGACACAACGTGCCCGGGACCTTCGGCCGCCGTGCGGGCATAGCGCCGCGCCGCACCCGATTCGCCGTCCGCCGGGCGCCCGAAGCCGCCCGATGTGCCGTAACCTCCGCGCGCGCCGTATCCGCCCGCCGGGGCACCGCCCGTGCGGGAGGCCGACGCACCCTGCCGCTGCTGCTGGAAACGGTAGTCGAAGCGGCGACGCAGCTCGTCGATGGCCGAGGGGCCGCCGGGCTCCTGCTGCCGCTGCGTGCGCAGCTCCTGCGTGTCGAAATCGGCCTCGACATAGCGCGGGTCGATCTCGCGCAGGAAGCAGCTCGGGCGCGAGAACTCCATGTTGCCCCACTTGAAGCGTGTCTCGGCATAGGAGATCGTCGCCCGCACCTTCGCCCGCGTGAGGGCGACGTAGAAGAGGCGCCGCTCCTCCTCGATGCCGTCGGGCGACTCGGCGGCCCGCTGCGAGGGAAAGAGGTTCTCCTCGAGCCCCACGATATAGACGTATTTGTACTCCAGCCCCTTGGCCGAGTGGACGGTCATGAGCGTCACCTTGTCGTCCTCCTCCGGATCGTCCTTGTCCATGTCGGTCATGAGCATCACCTGCTGCAGCCACTCCTCGATCGTTGCCTCCTCGTCCGCCTGCCGCTCGCCGCCGCGGATCTCGGCATCGCGCTGCTCCTTGAAGAGCTGCATCGAGTTGAGCAGCTCCTCGATATTGTCCAGCGCCGACGTCGCCTCGGGCGAGTTCTCCGCACGGTAGGCCGCCAGGATGCCCGAGCGCGAGGCGATCTCCAGACCGAAGTCGTAGAGCCCCTTCTCGTTGCGGGCGAGCGACAGCGCACGGATCATCGCCACGAACTCGGCGACCTTGCGGGCGATGGTCCGCTGCACGGGATCTGCCGCGGGCTCGGCGACCAGCGCGTCGACCGCCTCCCACATCGAGCTGCCCTGCGCGGCAGCCAGCTGCGCGATGCGCTGCACGGTCGTCTCGCCGATACCGCGCGCCGGGTAGTTGACGATGCGCCGGAAGGCCTCGTCGTCGCGCGGATTGATGACCAGCCGGATGTAGGCCAGCAGGTCCTTGATCTCCTTGTGGTCGTAGAACGACGACCCCTTGTAGATGCGGTAGGGGACGCCGCGGCGCCGCAGGTTGTCCTCCAGCACGGCCGACTGGTTGTTCGTGCGGTAGAGGATCACCACGTCCGACCAGCGGTCGCCCGTCTCGCGGATCTTCTCGCGCAGGTCCGAGACGACCATCTCGGCCTCCTCGCGGTCGGTGTAGGCCTTCAGGATGCGGATCTTCTCGCCCACGGCGCCCTCCGAGAAGCAGTGCTTCTCCATGCGCTTGTGGTTGCGGGCGATCACCGAGTTGGCTGCCTCGACGATCGTGCGCGTCGAGCGGTAGTTCTGCTCCAACTTGAAGACCATTGCCGAGGGGTAGTCCTTCTTGAAGGAGAGGATGTTCTCGATCTTGGCCCCGCGGAACGAGTAGATCGACTGCGCGTCGTCGCCCACGACGCAGACCCGCGAGTGGAGCTGCGAGAGGCGCCGGATGATGATGTACTGCGCGTAGTTCGTGTCCTGGTACTCGTCGACGAGGATGTACTCGAACTGCTCCTGGTAGCGCCGCAGCACGTCGGGGTGGTCGCGCAGCAGGATGTTGGTCTGCAGCAGCAGGTCGTCGAAGTCCATGGCGCCGTTGTGCTTGCAGCGCTGGCAGTAGATGTTGTAGATGTTGCCGAACTCGGGAATCTGCGCCTGCCGGTCCTCGGCGGCGTAATTTGCCGAGGCGAGGTAGGCCCCGGGGGTCACCAGGCAGTTTTTGGCATAGGATATGCGCGAGGCCAGAACATTGGGCTTGTACTTCTCGTCGGCAAGGTTCAGCTCGCGGACAATCGTCTTGAGGAGGTTGCGGCTGTCGGCCGGCTCGTAGATCGTGAACGACTGCGGAAAGCCGATCAGCTCGGCGTTTTCGCGCAGGATGCGCGAGAAGACCGAATGGAACGTGCCCATGCGGATGCGGCGCGCGCGGTTGTCGGGGAGCATCTGCGCGATGCGCGTGCGCATCTGCTCGGCGGCCTTGTTCGTGAAGGTCAGCGCGAGGATACGCTCCGGCGCCACGCCCTGCTCGATCATGTAGGCGATGCGCGAGGTCAGCACGCGCGTCTTGCCCGAGCCGGCCCCGGCGATGATGAGCGAGGGAACGTCGTAGTGGATGACCGCGTCGCGCTGCGCGGGATTCAGCCCCGCAAGGATGGGTGATTCGTTGGATTCCATGCCCGCAAAGTTAATAAGTTTTGAGGAAGATTTTTTGGCGAATAAATAATATCTTTGCACGTTGAATCGTTAAAGAGAACACATTCGGCGACAAGACAACAACATACGATAAAACAATGAGCGAAGTCATCAACATCAAGGAACTCAACGAGCGTATCGAACGCGAATCGGTCTTCGTGGATACGCTGCGCACCGAAATGGGCAAGGTCATCGTCGGCCAGAGCCACCTGATCGACACCCTGCTGATCGGCCTGCTGTCGAACGGACACATCCTGCTCGAGGGCGTGCCGGGACTGGCCAAGACGCTGGCCATCACAACGCTGGCCAAGGCCGTCGACGCCGATTTCTCGCGTATCCAGTTCACGCCCGACCTGCTGCCGGCCGACCTGTTGGGTACGCTGATCTACTCGCAGAAGAGCGAGGACTTCATCGTCCGCAAGGGCCCGATCTTCGCCAACTTCGTGCTGGCGGACGAGATCAACCGTTCGCCGGCCAAGGTGCAGTCGGCGCTGCTCGAGGCGATGCAGGAGCGTCAGGTGACCATCGGCGACAACACCTACCCGCTGCCGCAGCCCTTCCTGGTGCTGGCCACGCAGAACCCCCTCGAGCAGGAGGGCACCTACCCGCTGCCCGAGGCGCAGGTCGACCGTTTCATGCTCAAGGTGCGCATCTCCTACCCCAAGAAGCAGGAGGAGCGCGACATCGTGCGCATGAACCTCTCGGGCGCCGGCATGCCGCAGGTGGCCAAGGTCATCACGCCCGAGGACATCGTCAAGGCCCGCAAGGTGGTCGAGGACGTCTACATGGACGAGAAGATCGAGAAGTACATCGTCGACATCATCTTCGCCACGCGCGAGCCGGCCGAATACAACCTCCAGAGGCTCCAGAGCCTGATCGCCTACGGCGGATCGCCGCGTGCGTCGATCTCGCTGGCCAAAGCCGCCCGCACCTACGCCTTCATCCGCCGCCGCGGATACGTCATTCCGGAGGACGTGCGCGCCGTCTGCCACGACGTGCTGCGCCACCGCATCGGGCTCACCTACGAGGCCGAAGCCGAGAACATCTCCACCGAGGAGATCATCACCGACATCCTCAACAACGTAATCGTACCCTAACGATGCAGCAGACCGAAAACGATATTCTGAAACGTGTCCGCAAGATCGAGATCAAGACCCGCGGTCTTTCCAACGAGATTTTCGCCGGAAAGTACCACACGGCCTTCCGCGGCAGGGGCATGTCGTTTTCCGAAGTGAGGGAGTACCGGGCCGGCGACGACGTGCGCGACATCGACTGGAACGTCACGGCCCGTTCGCGCAAACCCCACATCAAGGTCTACGAGGAGGAGCGCGAGCTGACGATGATGCTCGTCGTCGACGTCTCGGCGTCGCGCATGTTCGGCACGACGGAGCGGCTCAAGAAGAACATCATCACCGAGATCGCCGCCGTGCTGGCCTTCTCGGCATCGGAGAACAACGACAAGGTGGGCTGCATCTTCTTCTCGGACCGCATCGAGAAGTTCATCCCCCCGAAGAAGGGGCGCAGCCACATCCTGACGATCATCCGCGAACTGGTGGGCTTCCGGCCCGAATCGCGGGGCACGAAGCTCTCGGAGCCGATCCGCTTCCTGACGAACGTCAACAAGAAGCGCTGCACGACCTTCATCCTCTCGGACTTCATGGATTCGTCCGGCGACCGCGAGGCCCTCGACGATGCACTGAAGATCGCCCGGGGCAAGCACGACCTGGTGGGCATCCGCGTCTGCGACCCGCGCGAAGAGGAGCTGCCCGACGTGGGCATCGTCGAGCTGCGCGACGCCGAGACGGGCCGCAAGGTGTGGGTCGACACCTCCTCGCGCGCCGTGCGCGAGCACTACGCCGCGACGTGGCGGCGGCGCAGCGACGAGATCGACGCCACGCTCAAGCACAACCGCATCGACTCGGTCCTCATCCCCACGGACGGCGACTACGTGGCCGAGCTCATCAAACTCTTCAGACAACGATGACACGCATCACTTCCGCAATCGCCGCCGCAGCGCTCACCCTCGCCGCACTTCCCGGTGCGGCGCAGGAGCCGGTCGTGCGCTCGCACGTCGAGCCCGACAGCGTGATGATCGGCGACCGCTTCGACTACATCATCGACGTGGAGAAGGACCTCGTGCAGGTCGTGGAGTTCCCCTACTTCACCGGCTCGCCGGAAGGCGACTTCGAGCTTGTCGAGGAGTTTCCCGTCGACACGCTCCTGCGCGACGGACGCCACCTGAAGCTGCGCAAGCGCTACCGCATGGCGGCCTTCGAGGAGGGCAACTTCAACCTCGGCGCGGCCGCCGTGCTCTACGCCGACAAGAACATCCTCGACACGCTGCGCGGCCGCGACTCGGTCTACCTGCGGGTCAACACCTTCCAGATCGACTCGACCTCGCAGTCGATCTACGACCTCAAGCCGCAGAAGACCCTGCCGTTCCGCATGGCCGAGATCAGCGGGTATCTCTGGTGGGGCACGCTCGTGCTCATCGTCCTTGTCGTGGGGCTCTGGGGCCTCGTGCGCTACCTGCGCAGCCGCGGCAAGCGGCTCGGCGACCTCTTCCGGCCGGCGCCCCCGCTGCCGCCGCACGTTGAGGCGATCCGGGCGCTGGAGGCGCTCCACAACCAGAAGCTCTGGCAGAACAACCGCCACAAGCAGTACTACTCGGGGCTGACGGACATCCTGCGCACCTACATCGCCGGACGGTGGGGCATCGGGGCCATGGAGATGACCTCCGACGAGATCATCGACGCGATGCGCAGCATCGAGCTGCCCGACAAGGCCCGCATGGACCTCACGTCGCTGCTGCGCACGGCCGACCTGGCGAAGTTCGCCAAGATGGCGCCCGATGCCGAGCAGAACGAGAACGACTACCTGAAGGCCTACTACTTCGTCGAGGAGACCAAGCCCGCGAGCGAGCAGGCCGAGGAGCCGGAAGGGGAACAAATCATGAAAAATTAGACGGTCATGTACAAAGCGTTACATATCCTGCTGGTGATGCTCTTCGTGGCGACCGGTGCCGCGGCACAGCGCATGCCCGAGCGCGCGCAGGTGCGCAAGGGCACGCACGAGTACCACAAGGGCAACTACGAGGAGGCGATCAAGCGCTACGGGACGGCCCTGACGCTCGCCCCGGGACAGTTCGAGGCGACCTACGACCTGGGCAACGCCCTCTACAAGGCCGAGATGTACGACCGCGCCGAGCAGACGATGATGCAGGCCGCGGCCGACACGCTGCGTTCGGATGCCGAACGGGCCGAGGCCTGGTACAACCTGGGCAATGCGCGGTTCAAGCAGCAGAAGTATCAGGAGGCGCTCGAAAGCTACCGCCAGTCGCTGCGGCTGAACCCCGACGACATGGAGGCCAAATACAACTACGCCTACACCAAGCAGCTGCTCGACAAGAACAACCAGGGCGGAGGCGGAGACAACCAGCAGAATCAGGATCAGCAGAACCGGCAGAACCAGAATCAGCAGGGACAGCAGGATCAGGACAAGAACCAGGATCAAAATCAAGACCAGAACCAGGATCAGAACCAGGACAAGGACGGTCAGCAGGACCCGCAGCAGGGTGAAGGACAGCAGGACCCGCAGCAGAACCCGCAGCAGGGTGAAGGCGACGGGCAGCCCGTCGAGAGCGGCATCTCGGAGCAGGAGCAGCAGCAGATCCTCGACGCCATCCAGGCGCAGGAGGACCGCACGCAGGAGAAGCTCAAGGAGAAGCAGGGCGTCGTCGTCCGGGGCCGGAAAAACTGGTAAACACATACAACCATGCACTTCGCATCACCATACTACCTGTGGCTGCTCGCGCTCATCGTCCCGATGATCGCCTACTACGTCTGGCGCGTAAGGCAGGGCGGCGCGGCCATTCAGATTTCGACCGTCGAGGGGGTGCTGCGCGCCCCGAAGAGCGTGCGCTACTACCTGCGCCACCTTCCCTTCGTGCTGCGCACGGCGGCCTATGCGCTGCTGGTCGTGGCGCTGGCCCGTCCGCAGGGCATCGAACAGAATGTCCGCACCTCGACCGAGGGCATCGACATCATGCTCTCGATCGACGTCTCCGGCTCGATGCTGGCCCGGGACTTCAAGCCCGACCGCATCACCGCCGCCAAGGAGGTCGCCGCATCGTTCATCAGCGACCGCGTCGGCGACCGGCTCGGGCTGGTGGTCTTCGCCGGCGAAGCCTTCACGCAGAGCCCGCTGACCACCGACCAGAGCACCCTGCAGACGCTGCTGGCCCGCATCCGCAGCGGCCTGATCGAGGACGGCACGGCCATCGGCAACGGACTGGCCACGGCGATCAACCGCCTGCGCGAAAGCGAGGCCAAGTCGAAGGTCATCATCCTGCTGACCGACGGCATCAACAACCGGGGCGAGATCGCCCCGATGACGGCCGCAGAGATCGCCCGGGCACAGGGCATCCGCGTCTACACGATCGGCGTCGGCTCGCGCGGCACGGCCCCCTACCCGGCCGTGGACATGTTCGGCAACATGACCTTCATCAACCAGAAGGTCGAGATCGACGAGAAGACCCTCACCGAGATCGCCCGCCTGACGGGCGGCCGCTACTTCCGCGCCACGGACAAGGAGAAGCTGCAGGCGATCTACGACGAGATCAACCAGCTGGAGAAGAGCCGGGTCGAGGTCACCGAGCGCATCACCTACCACGAACTATTCCTCGGGTGGGTGCTCGCGGCGCTGGCGCTGCTCACGGCCGAGCTGCTGCTCTCGAACCTCGTGCTCAAACGTATTCCCTAAACCCCATCCGACATGTTCCGATTCGCAAATCCGCAATATCTCTGGCTGCTGACGCTCATTCCGCTCTTCGTCGTGCTCTTTGCCGGCGTCGCGGCACAGCGCCACCGCCGTCTCGCCCGCTTCGGCAACCCCGATACGCTCGCGGAGCTGATGCCCGAGGTGTCGAACGGGCGCGTCGTGCTGAAGTTCATCCTCTTCTGCGGCGCCGTGGCGCTCGTCGTGCTGGCCGCCGCCCGCCCGCAGTTCGGCTCGAAGCTCCGCGAGGAGAAGGCCCGGGGCGTCGAGATGATGCTCGTCGTGGACGTCTCGAACTCGATGCTGGCCGAGGATTTCGAGCCCAACCGGCTCGAACGGACCAAATACGCCATCAACAGGCTCTTCGACGGACTGAAGCAGGACCGCGTGGGACTGATCGTCTTCGCCGGCGAACCCCGCGTGCAGCTGCCCATCACCTCGGACTACCGCATGGCCAAGGCCTTCGCGCGGCGCATCGACCCCTCGCAGGTCTCCGTGCAGGGCACGGCCATCGGCAAGGCGCTCGAGCAGGCGCTGCTCTCCTTCTCGGGCGAGACGGACGAGAAGCGCAGCCGGGCGATCATCCTCATCACCGACGGCGAGAACCACGACGACGATGCCGTGGCCGTGGCGAAGCGGGCCGCCGAGCAGGGCATCCGCATCTACACGATCGGCATCGGCACGCCCGAGGGGGCCCCGATCGAGATCGACGGCGAGTTCATCCGCGACGAACAGGGCGAAATGGTCGTCTCGAAGCTCAACGAGGAGATGCTCGCGCAGATCGCCGACCTGACGGGCGGCGCCTACGTCCGCGCCACGAAACAGGATATCGGTCTGGACGAGATCGTGCGCAGCATCAACGAGATGGAACAGAGCGAGCTCTCGACCGTGCGCTTCGAGGAGTTCAACGAACAGTACCAGTACCTGCTCATCGCCGCCCTCGTGCTGCTCGTCGCCGAATTCTTCCTGCTCGCACGCCGCAATCCGCTGCTGGCCCACCTGAACATCTTCCGCGAAAAGCGGTAACGCCTCGCGGCGCGCCCCTCCGCACGCCGCACCTGCACGGACGGAAGCGCCGCGCAGGTGCCGGCCCTTCGCCCCGGCGCAGGGTGGAGCGGACGCCGAAGGCCAACCCAATATCCATCCGCCATGACCACAGAAAACACCCCGGCCGCCCGCATCAGCGCCCTCGCGGCGGCCCAACGCGACTATTTCGACCGCGGCGAGACCCGCTCCGCCGCCTTCCGCCGCACGATGCTGCGGCGTCTCGACCAGGCGCTGCGGCAGTGGGAACAGCCCCTCTGCGAAGCGCTGTGGCAGGACCTGCACAAATCGCCCGAGGAGGCCTATCTCACGGAGTTGAGCATCGTGCGCGGCGAGATCCGCAACCACCTGCGCCACCTCCGGCAGTGGATGCGCCCCGAGCGGCGGCCGACGCCGCTCAAGCTCTGGCCCGCAAGCAGCCGCATCCTGAAGCAGCCGCTCGGCCCGGCGCTCATCATCGCACCGTGGAACTATCCCGTGCAGCTGCTGCTCAACCCCCTGGTCGGAGCCATCTCGGCCGGCTGCACGGCGATGCTGAAACCCTCGCCCGCCACGCCGCACGTCTCGCAGACGCTGGCGCGGATGATCGCCCAGATCTACGACGAGGAGTACGTCGCCGTGGTGGAGGGGCACCGCGAAGTCAACACGCAGCTGCTTGCCGAGCGGTGGGGCGTCATCTTCTTCACGGGCAGCCCGGCCGTGGGGCGCGTCGTCATGGAGGCCGCCGCGCGGCACCTCACGCCCGTCGTGCTGGAGCTGGGCGGCAAGAGCCCCGTCGTCGTGGACCACGGAGCCGACATCCGCATCGCCGCGCGCCGCATCGCCTGGGGCAAGGCGCTCAACGCCGGGCAGACCTGCATCGCTCCGGACTACCTGCTGCTGCACCGCTCGCTGCTGGAGCCCTTTGTCGAGGCCTTCACCCGCGCCGTGCGGCAGATGCTGGGCGACGACCCGCGGCAAAGCCCCCACTACGTGCGGATGGTCGACGACCGCGCCTATGCCCGCGTCAGCAGCTACCTCACGCAGGGCACCATCCTGGCGGGCGGGCGGACCGACGCCGCGGAGCGCTACATCGAACCCACGCTGCTGGGCGACGTGGACCCCTCGTCGCCGGTCATGCAGGAGGAGATTTTCGGTCCCGTACTGCCCGTGCTGCTCTTCGACGAGCGGGACGAGGCCGTGCGCCTGATCAACAGCCGCGAACATCCGCTGGCCCTCTACAGTTTCGGACTCGAAAAAAAGGCCGCCGAAGTGGTCGATGCCACCCTCTCGGGCGGCGCGTCCCTCAACGACACGATCATGCACATCGTCAACGAGGCACTCCCCTTCGGCGGCGTGGGCAACTCGGGCATGGGGCGTTACCACGGCCGCGAGAGCTTCGACGCCTTCACGCACCGCCGGGCCGTCGTCTCGACCCCGACGTGGGCGGACCCGCCGTTCCGCTACATGCCCTACCGGATGTTCCGCTGGGTGAAAAAGATCCTCTGACCCGCCGCGGGGTTTTGAATTCTGCTTCCGATTGCGTACCTTTGCGGCGCAGGCCCGCCCTGTCGCTGCCGGCCGTCGGCCGGGGGAGGAAAGTCCGGGCAACGCAGAGCGCCACGCAAGCCAACGACTTGATATCCGTGAGGGTATGGGAGCGTAACAGAGAATGACCGCCCGCCGGGTCCCGCGAGGGAACGCCGGCAGGTAAGGGTGAAAAGGCGGGGTAAGAGCCCACCGCGGGGGCAGTGATGTCACCCGGCAGTACGTCCCGTGGGTTGCAAGACCATGTATACCGGCAATCAAGGGTTGCTCGTCCGATGCCGGGGGGTAGGTTGCTGGAGGCGGCAGGTGACTGCCGTCGTAGATAAATGACAGGGGCCCGGAGTCCGCTCCGGGAACAGAACCCGGCTTACAGGGCCTGCACGTGCAAAGGGGTGTCCCGACGGGACACCCCTTTTTTTCATGTCGCACCGGACCATGCCTGACGACGCCCGGATGCTTCGCCGCCGGACCCTCCGGGGCGGTTTTTCATCTTGCCGCACGCCCGCATCCGACGCGCGCTTCGGGTGCAAAGGCCCGGGGGCTACATCAGCCCCATGCGGCGGCGGGCGAAGGGCACGACCCAGGCCGGGGACTGCTCCCGGGAGAGCAGCTCGCGCATGTAGTCCATGTAGGGTTCGGCGTGGCGGAAGTAGTGCTTCAGCCCCTCGCAGAGCGAGTTCTTGCGGCAGCCGTCCGCACCGGTCTCGAAGCGGTGCTTGGGGCACTCGCCGCGGCAGGCGAAGTAGTATTTGCAGCGCAGGCACTCGGCCGGCAGGGCATTGCGCTTCGCCAGGCCGAAGTCGACGCGCTTCTTCGAGCGGTAGATCTCCGCCAGGGTCGTTTCGCGGATGTTGCCCAGCTTGTATTCGGGATAGACGAAGTGGTCGCACGAGTAGACGTCGCCGTTGTGCTCGACGACCAGCGCATCGCCGCACGTCTCGCCCATCGAGCAGACGCCGGGCTGCACGCCGCACCACTGGGCCAGCGTCGCGTCGAACATCTGGACGAAGTACTGCCCCACGTCGCGCACGACCCACTCGTCGAAGACATCGCAGAGGAAGTTGCCGTACCCCTCGGCCGAGACCGACCACTCGGCCAGCCGCGCCCCCTCGTGCTCGGGCGAGACGATGAGCGGACGGTGGTAGCCCGGCTTGTCGATGACGTGCTCCACGGCGGGCAGGAACTGCATGTAGCGGCTGTGCACCGTATCGCGGAAGAAGCGGTAGATCTCCGCGCCGCGCCCTTCGCAGCGCCGGTTTACGACACTCAACGTGTTGTACTCGACGACGCCGTGCTGGAACAGCTCGATCGTCCGCATCACGCGCGCAAAGGTCGGCTGCCCGCCCTTCGTCACGCGGAAGGCATCGTGAATATCCTCTGGACCGTCGAGCGAGACGCCCACCAGAAAGTTGTTCGAGGCGAAAAGGTCGCACCACGCCTCGTCGACCAGCGTGCCGTTGGTCTGGAGCGTATTCTCGATGCGCTTGCCGTCGGCATACTTCTTCTGGAGCTCCATCGCCCGGCGGTAGAAGTCCAGCCCCAGCAGCAGCGGCTCGCCGCCGTGCCAGCAGAACTGCACCGTCGGCACCTCGTTGGCCGTGATGTACTGTTTGATGTAGCGTTCGAGCAGTTCGTCGCTCATCACGGCCTGGCGGCCGCCATACTGCACCGCCTTGTCGAGATAGTAGCAGTAGTGGCAGTCGAGGTTGCAGGTCGATCCCGCCGGCTTGAGCATCGTCGCGAAGGCCACGGGGCCCGCCTGCTTCTCGGCGTCACGGAAGGTGAAGATATCCTTGGTTTTCATCGTTTGATCGGGGGCTGCCCGGCAACGGCCGGAGAAGAGCCCGATAAAGATACGAAAAAAATCGGCACCCGTGCTCACCCGTGCGTGTTCTTCCGGTGCGGTGCGGAGGCAGCCGCGGCCTTTTCTGCGGAAAATTCGCTATCTTGCCGGAAAAATCGCCGTCCCATGTCCCGCTTCCGTCTCATCCTGTCCCTCCTGCTTTTCGCTCGCGCTCGGCGTCATCGACCTGCTCAACAGCCCCGACTACGCCTCAACCCGCTTCCATACGGACTACGTGCTGACGACGGTCACCTCCTACCTGGGCCGCTACGCCTACATCGAGGCGGGCTACACCTTCTGATACCCGCAAAAGAAAAAGGCCGCTTCGACAAGCGGCCTTTTTCGGATTGTCGGCGGCGTCCGTCAGAAGCGCACCTTGGCACCGACCGAGAAGCGGATGCCGTAGTATTCGGCCTGGCGCACACGCTCCTTCGTCCCCTGATAGTAGCGCAGGGGCTGGTTCAGCAGGTTGCCCACCTCGGCAAAGAGCGCAAGGTACTTCGTGGCGCGCACCGAGACATTGGCGTCGAGGTAGTTCACGCTGTCGTAGTAGCGGTCCGTGAAGGCGGTCATACCCATCTCTTCGTTGTCCAGGAACGAGCTGGCGTAGTTGTACGAGAGGGTCGCCGTCAGGCGCTTGTTCTCGAAGTAGAGCGAGGCGTTGACCGTGTGCTCGGGCGTACCGGGCAGCTGGATGCCGTCGGCGCTGCGGCCCGCAAAGATGGGGTCGGTCAGCCGCGTAACCTTCGACCGGTTGTAGGTGTAGTTGGTGTAGATACCGAAGTTCTTGAGCGCCGGGGAGATGAAGCCCAGATCGCGCTGGAAGGCCAGCTCGACACCGAAGAGTGTGGCGTCGCCCGCATTGACCGCCTTGTAGAGCTCCTTGAACTCCGTGCCGCCGATCGTCTGGTCCTCGATCATGGCGTCGACGATGAAGTCGGAAATATCCTTGTAGTAGACGCCGGCCGAAACGAGGCCGATCGAACGGAAGTAGTATTCGAACATCAGGTCGTAGTTGTTCGAGATGGTGTTCCGCAGGTCGGGATTGCCCATCGTATACTCCTCGTCGGCCAGGTTCACGCGGTCGCCCGGAACCAGCTGCCGGAACTTCGGACGGGCGAGCGTCGTGGTGAAGCTGGCACGCAGGACCAGGTTGTCCACCGGTTCGTACTTGAGCAGCACGGAGGGGAGCCAGTTGTCGTAGTCGGAGCGCCGCGACACGGGCGTCGAGGTGATGTGCTCCTCGTCGGCATCCACGTGCAGCGCGTTGCCCGTATAGTCGAACTGCGTGTGTTCGAGGCGCAGGCCGGCAATCAGCTTCAGGCGGCTGCCCAGCTGCTGGTCGTAGCGCAGGTAGGCCGCATGGATCGTCTCACGGCCCTCGTAGTTCTCGGCCTCCTCCATCGGATTGCGCACAAGATCGAACTGCGAGGCATCCCCGAAGTCGAGGCGCGAAAGGTACTGCTTGCTGACAAAATCGCCGACCGTGTAGTCCCCGGCATAGAAATTCCCGCGCGTGGCATCGAAGGTGTTGCCGGCGCCCATCGTCGCGGCGATGAAGGACTCCTCGTCTGCCGGCTCCACGTCGTAGAAGGTGATGAATTTCGATTTTTCCTTGTGCTGGTACTTGTATCCGGCCTTGAGCGTACCGGCAAAAGTACCGGTGAAGAGCCGGGCGCGCAGGTCGACATGGGCCTTGTACTCGTTCTCCTCGATCTCGCTGAACGACTCGGTCAGTTCGTCGAGCTTGATGAAGTTCGTCGTGTTGAGCTCCATGCGCGATGCGTCGGTGGGGGTGAAGTGCGGTTCGCGGCCGTCCGAAAGGTCGACCTCGAAACGGATCGGATCATCCTCGTCGCTCTCCAGTCCGATGTAGCGCTCGTTGGGACGGTCCTCCGTAGCCCGGGCGTAGTCGAAGCCCCACTCGACACCCAGCCAGCCGAGGTTGTGCTCGCCCGACAGGGCGATGTCGGCGGTCTGCTGACGCTCCAGACGCGCAAACTTGTTGTCGGGCGATCCGCCCTTGGTCTGACGCCGCAGGTAGGCCGTGGCCGTGCCGTCCCCGTCGGACGTGATATCCTTATAGGTCAGCCGGTAACGGTTCTCCCAGTCGTTGCGCCGGTTGTACATGCCGCGCAGCTCGATCTTGTGGTTCTCGTTGAACTTCCAGTCGAGCGAGAGCGAATAACTCTGCCGCTCGCGGTGCACGTAGTACTGACGAATCTCGAACTCGTCGACGTAGGCCTTCCCGTCGTCATCCTGTTTCCATGTCGCCTCGATATTGTCCGAACCGATCGGATTGTTGTGGTAGGCCACGGCCGCCATGACGCCCAGGCGGTCCTTGAAGAAACGCGACCCCCAGCTCACCGAGCCGTTGAAGGTCACCCGCTGCGAAATGGGGTTATAGCCCATGCCCGCATTTGCGGAGAGGGTCTGGCGGTAGGGCGAGTTCTTCGTCACGAGGTTCACCGACCCGCCGATGGCGTCACCGTCCATATCGGCCGTCACGACCTTGTTGACCTCGATCGTCTGGATCATGTCGGTCGGAATCAGGTCGAGCTGCGCGGCCCGCGAGTCGCCCTCGGCCGAGGGCAGGCGGTTTCCGTTGAGTGTCACCGACGTCAGGTCGGGTGCCGTGCCGCGCACCTGCCCGAAACGGGCCTCGCCCTGGTCGTACTGGACGTTGATGCCCGGGATGCGCTTCATCGCGTCACCGATGTTCGCGTCGGCAAAGCGGCTCATCTGGTCCGCAGCGACGATATTGCTCACCCCGTCGTTGTTCCGCTGCAGCGTCAACGCCCGGCGCTGCCCCTCGACAATGCCCGACACGACGACGCTGCCGATGGCCATGCCCTCGTGCAGCAGGAATTCGCAGTGCTGCGTCTCGTCCTTGCGGATTGCAAAGTTACGGCATATCTGCTCGTAACCGACGTAGTTGACACACACCTCATAGGTCCCCTCGGGAATGCCCCGCAACGAGAAGCTGCCGTCGGAGGCCGACACGGTCCCCAGATTCAACGTCCGAATATAGACCACGGCTCCGGCAATGGCGTGTCGTGCATCGTCGAGCACGACTCCGGCGAGCGAACCGCGGGGCGCGGCGGCCGCGGCGGCTGCCGCCTTGGCTTCGGCCTCGGTATCCGGCGCGGCAACGAGTCCGGACGGGGCAAGGGCCCCCAGGGCCAGCGAGACAAACAGAACGAATGCGTAAAGTTTCTTCTTCATAAAATGTGGATTGGTTTGCTGCGGCAAAAGTATGGCACCCCTGTTACGGCATTTTTATCTTCGCGCAACAGTCTCTATGCAAAACGGTTACATTTCCATTAAGTTTGGC
Source organism: uncultured Alistipes sp. (assembly GCA_900544265.1). Taxonomy (GTDB): domain Bacteria; phylum Bacteroidota; class Bacteroidia; order Bacteroidales; family Rikenellaceae; genus Alistipes; species Alistipes merdavium. The sequence continues at coordinate 4,963 of UQUQ01000031.1, read as the reverse complement.
GCGGGGTGTTCCTCCCGCCCGATTATTGCCTATATTTGCCGCAGCAATCCGGCGAAAAAACCTCTTACTTATATAAATGACATGAACAAAATCGGCATCATCTGCATCATCAGCATCACGCTGCTGGCCGTGGTCCTTGCGGCCTGTGCAACGACACAATCCGAAAAGAAAGCCGCCGAAGGGACCTACGACGGTGAACTCAACATTCTGATGCTCTCCGACGCGGGCCGCAACGGCTCCTACGACCAGCGTCTCATCGGCGAATGGATGGGCGTCTACGCGGATGAACTCGGTCCGGAATTTGTCATCTCGTGCGGTGACCTGTTCCACTACGAGGGAATCCAGTCGACCCGCGATCCGCTGCTGTGGTCCAATTTCGAGAGTATCTACTCGCACGGCGAGCTCCAATGCCCCTGGTACGGCGTGCTGGGCAACCACGAATACCGCGGCAACACGCAGGCGATGATGGACTACACGGAGGTCAGCCGCCGCTGGAACATGCCCGACCGCTACTACACCTTCTCCGTACCGCTGGACGACGAGGTGACCGACTCGGAGCGTGTGCGCTTCGTCTTCATCGACACGACGCCGCTGATCGGGAAATACCGCGCCGAGCAGGCGAAGTATCCCGACGTGCAGCTCGTCGACCCCGACACGGAGGTGCGCTGGATCGACAGCGTACTGTGCGCCTCGAACGAGAAGTGGAAGATCGTCGTGGGACACCACCCGATGTACACCTACGACGAGAAGGACGACTGCGAGCAGGAGGACATGCGGGCACGGCTGGAGGAGATCTTCCGCCGGAACAGCGTCGATGCCTACTTCTGCGGCCATATCCACACGTTCCAGCACATCCGCACCGGCCAGGACAGCATCGACTATGTAGTGAACACCTCGGCCTCGAAGCAGCGCGCCCCGCAGCGCGGCCCGCTGACGCAGTACGCCGGGGAGAACTCCGGGTTCGGCCTGCTCTCGTTCGACGAAGGGACCATGCACTACACGCTGGTCAACAGCCGCGGCGAGCGGGAATACGAGATCGAACGCCGCAAATAACAACCGGCTCCGGGAACCTAGGGATCAGACCCGAAAAGGGGCCCCGCAACGGAGCAAAGGGACGAATCGGCGACAGGGCGCACCCGTTCTCCGCCATTTCCTCAAACCGCATAGATGGAGAGGGACCGAAACAGCATTTCGGTCCCTCTCCATCTATTTCGCATTACCTCGGGCATCTGCGACAAGGTTCACACCCAACGTCCAAGGCAAGCACCGTCGCCAGGCAGCAGGAGCACGAACAGCGCAGGAATCTCACCGGGCTGCGCAGCCTATGTCAAGGCGCCGCATCTTCCGACGCGAGCCGGTACCTTCCGACGGCGGCCCTGTCCCTTTTCTGTCACCGGCCGGGCATAAAGAGACCGCCGACCGGAGAGCTTCCACCCTCCCGTCGGCGGTTTTTCATACCGGCCGCGCACCAGCCATCCGCACTCCGGACGGACAACGGCAGGATCACTCGTCGCCCGGCTCCGGCGAGGCTTCCAGCTCCGCGCGGCTCTTGCTCGCCGTCACCAGGTAGACGCCGCCGAAGATCAGCGCGACGGCAAACAGCTTCGTCGCATTGAAGGTGTCGAGCCCGAGGCAGACCGTGACGATGCAGGCGACCACCGGCTGCACGTAGTTGTACATGCCGGCGACCGTCGGCCGCAGGTTCTTCTGTCCCACGACGATCAGCATGTAGCTGATGAAGGTCGCGCAGACGACGATGAAGAGGATGCCGGCCAGCGCCTGGCCGCCGAGCAGCGACCAGTCGGTCGCCGCAAGGTCGTCGTAGGAGAAGGGCAGCGTACAGATGAAGGCGTAGGTGAACATCCACTTCATGATCGTGATGAGCGAGTAGCGGTTCACGAAGTTCTTGAACAGCACGATGTAGAGCGCATAGCTCAGTTGCGCGAGCAGCACCAGCAGATCGCCCCACACGGGAGCGTCGCCGACGGGCGCGGAGGCGGCTGCCCGGTTGCTGCCGACGATCAGCAGCAGGGCGCCGCCGGCTCCCAGGGCGATGCCGAGCACCTTCTTAGCCGTGATCGGCTCCCGAAGGAAGAAGGCGGCCAGCAGCATGGCCCACAGCGGCATGCTGGTCGTGATGATCGACGCATCGGCCGGCGAGGTCATCCCCACGCCGAAGATGAAGCAGCCCTGATTGAAGACGATGGCCAGCAGCGACGCCCCGAAGAGCTTGAACATGTCGCGCGAGGCCACATGCTCGGGTTTGCGGAAGAGCGAGACGATCCAGAAGAGGATCATCGCACCGAAAATCCGCAGATCGCTCAACACGAGCGGCGTGACGAGCCCGCCCGCCATGACGATCTTCGCAATCGGGGACATCAGCCCCCACGAAACATTGGCCAGCAGCATCGAGCCGTGACCCTTCCAGGATACCTTTTCCATAATGAAAGCAGTTCATGACGCAGCGGCCGCCGTCATCCCGACCGGGACACGACCGGGCCGCCGCTGAGAATCGCCGCAAAAATAGGTCAAAGTCCGGAATATTATTATTTCATCCGCGAATTTGTCGTGCAAATCCATCCGCGGAGGAAGAATCCCAACCGGCCTGTCCCGGGAATCGGAGCGGCGACCGAATCCTCCCATATCATGCAGCAGGGCGAGATGCAGTCGGAGAACAGTTGATCCATACACCGACCGGAATGCCGGCAGAAAAAGGTTGGCAGCGACGACTGAAAGCCGGCACAAGAAGCGGCCGACAGATGAGGACTCCGCCGACAAGTCTTGCCGACAGGAGAATTATGGCATTTATGTCCCCGCCGGCATACCGGCAACGCTTTCCACCTATTCGCATGGATCAAAAGAGCCTTCAGTCCGACCGGTCATGCAGACTCAACTTGTCGTATAACCCTTACTGCAACAGCCGGTCAAGCAGCTTGTAAAAATCTGCCGTCTCGCCCTTGAAACACTTGATGACCTCTCCCTCGGGGGATACAACCACCTTGAAGGGGTAGGCCGTCACACCATAGCGGACCTCTGTCGTCCCGTCGGGTGAGAATACATGCAGCCACGGGACATTATTTTCGCTTACGGCAGCCTTCCATTGCTCTTCCCTGTCATAACATGCCACGCCGACAATCTCCAGCCGCTCCCGGTGCTCACCATAATACGCCTCCATCGCAGGAAAGCCCTTGATGCACCAGGAGCACCAGGACCCCCAGAAATCAACGACAACATACTTACCTTGACTGAAAAGCGTGCTCAGTCTGAAATCCGTACCGTTTATATCCTTCAATGTAAAGTCGGGAGCCAGCTTTCCCTCCTCCAGTTCCAGGACTGCGCTCTCTGCCGCCTGCATCTCTTGGGCAACCCGCGAAAACACCCCCTCGATCCCATCGATATAACTTTTAAAACGCCCATACCGCACCTCGGGAGAGAGCCTTCGGATGGCAGGCAATATGTCGGAAAAGTCCTGATCAAGCAAAATCGTGGCAGAAACCTCATCGTCCAAATGGTTCATGACATATGAATGGACGACTCGCCACAACCTTTTGTTTATATCTTTGTTGGCAGCCGCCCGGATACTGTCAAGCCTTCCGCGGTCAAGTCCGTCGGCCATCCCCTTGTCATACCTGGCCCGTACAGCGTCAAACTCCCGGTAGAAAGGCAGCAGCATCTGTCGGACGCTGTCCTGTCTCTCGTAAAACGACGTACCGCCGATGTTCCAATCGTTCATTGAGGCAGACGGCCCCTCGATCTCCACACACTCGTCAGGGACAAAAAAGAGATACGCCTTTTTGCCTCTGGACCCAATGGTCAATTCCGCCTGGCAAGCCTGCCCAATATCACAGCTGTAAGTGAAGTATCCGCCCGCATCAACCGGGACATCGACATTCACTACTCGCTTTTCGGGTTCTCGCTGAACATACCCGATCGACAACGTATCATCGGCCATATCGGTAAAATGGCCCTTGATTGAAAAATGTTGAGCCGACAGATTCAGGGTCATTGCCGTCGACAAAATAACAGCAGAAACTACCGTCTTCATTTTTTTCACTGTTTCAGAGATATTTGCCGGATGCACATTCAACCGGACGCAAAAAGCATGTGCCCGGCGGGTAAATTAACGATACCGGGCAAGAAACAATACCGGCATCACGCGTCCAAAGACAAAATTAGGAAATCCTCACGATCAAATTATTGATGCAAATCAATTTGTAACAGACAGGTCAACACATGACATAGATGCACATGGCCCGGCATTCCTCCAAAAACTACGGCAACACAGAAAACGCCACCCGACAGGAAAACAATACCGACAAGCGAATCCCATGCAGAACAGGGATATGACAAGGCAAACGGATTGGCGGATTCAATTCCAGACACGCCCACGTATTCTGCCAAGTTCAGGTGCATCTGCCGAGGAGAGGGAGAGACCTGGCGCATATGACAAAACGAAAACCGCGTTGTAGATATCTACAACGCGGTTTCTGTGAGGTCTGAAGCGAAGCTCACTATTCGTTGATTATATGATATTTACGATATTTTACCCTGTTGGATAGTTGAATATAAATACTATTGTAAAGTAAAGATACACTGAAAAATAGGGCTATTTATACCGGTGCGCCCCTATTTGCGCCCCCGAATCTTAAATCTGTCTATATCTCCTCGATTGGCCTTCTGCTCGTCTTTTTAAGGAAAAAGATAATTATTTATTGTAAATTCTTTATAATCCGATTTTTTGTAACTTATTTAGTCCCTGAATATTACACTTGCTTTGGGGATTTAAATGGTGAACTACTCGATTTGTAAATGTATCCGAAATGATAAGCCCTTGAAACGGAACGGGAAGTATCCGATTTACCTGCGAATAAGAGTCGGAGACCGAAGTACGAAAATTCCGACGGGCTTGGAGGTATGGGACGGTCGCTGGGATGCTAAACGGATGGAACCGAAGGATAAAACC
>UQUQ01000030.1 GCA_900544265.1 uncultured Alistipes sp. | reverse complement strand
TCGCTCATCCGTCCCGAGGCCACGGGCTTCGGCGCCGTCTACTTCCTGCGCCAGATGCTCGAGAAGGCCGGCATGGACATCAAGGGCCAGACGATCGCCATTTCGGGCTTCGGCAACGTGGCCTGGGGTGCCGCAACGAAGGCTACGGAGCTGGGTGCCAAGGTCGTGACGATTTCGGGTCCCGACGGCTACATCTACGATGCCGAGGGTCTGAACAAGGAGAAGATCGCCTACATGCTCGAGCTGCGCGCCTCGAACAACGACGTCGTGGAACCCTATGCCAAGAAGTTCCCCGGCTCGCAGTTCTTCCCGGGCCGCAAGCCGTGGGAAGTCAAGGTTGACATCGCCATGCCGTGCGCCACGCAGAACGAGCTCGACGGCGAGGATGCCAAGAAGCTGCTGGCCAACGGCGTGAAGATCGTGGCCGAAGTCTCCAACATGGGCTGCCGCCCGGAGGCCATCGACGCCTTCATCGCGGCGAAGATCCCCTACGGACCGGGCAAGGCCGTGAACGCCGGCGGCGTGGCCACGTCGGGTCTGGAGATGACGCAGAATGCACAGAAGCTCAACTGGACGGCCGAGGAGGTCGATGCCAAGCTGCATCAGATCATGTCGTCGATCCACCATGCCTGCCTGGAGTACGGCACGGAGAAGGACGGCTACATCAACTACATGAAGGGCGCCAACATCGCCGGCTTCATGAAGGTTGCCAAGTCGATGCTCGAGCAGGGTATTCTGTAACCGGCTTCCGAAGACAAATACGATGGAAAAGGCGGACCTTGAGGTCCGCCTTTTTTTGTGTGCGGGCAGGCACCGCAGGGATGATCCCGGCACATTCGGCACAGAGGGTCGTTCCCGCCGCCGGATCAGAACACCGCGCTGACGCCCAGGCTGAAAGAGAGCTTGTGCAGCCGCTCCCGCGAGCCCCGGACAACGGGCGGAGCACAGTCGTAGTCGGTCATGAAGCGCACGCCCAGGTTCTGCGTGGCGATGTAGGTGGCCGAGAAGCCCGTGCCGAACGACAGCCCGTTGCGCTCCCCGAAGGTGACACGCTCCGTGCGGCACTCCTTGTAGTGTTCGATGCCGCCGAGCAGCTTGCCGCCGAGCATCCACCGGATCGAGAAGGGGTACGAGAAATAGAATCCCGCATAGGCCGAGGCGCACTCCAGGTTGTCGTTCTGCGAGACGCCGTTAACACTCACGCGCAGGTTCGTCACCGCAAGCCGTCCGCCGACACCCCAGTAGGGCGTCGCGAACCAGGCGCCCTGCACGCTGACCGAGGGGCCGCTGAAAAATTCGCCCCGCAGACCGGGTCCGAGCCCATAGCGGCCCGGCACGGTCGTCAGACCGAGCCCCAGGCCGAAGAACGACGGACGACGGTAACGGTCGTAGACAACGGTCGTCTCCTGCACGTTGAGCCCCCTCTCCTTGAAGATCAGGTCGGCCAGGAAATAGCCGAATTCGGCGGCAAGGATGCCGATGCCGGCGCCGACCATCACGTCGCTGATCCAGTGCCGGTTGTTGAGCTGGCGCGTGACACCCGTGACGGTCGCGGCCGTATAGCCCGCGATGCTGTACCACGGGCTGCGGTGGCCGTACTCCTTGTGGAGCATCGTTGCCGTCATGAAGGCCGTCGCCGTATGGCCCGACGGGAAGGAGTTGCGCGTGGAGCCGTCGGGACGCATGACGTTGCAGCTGTACTTGAGCGAGTTGACCGCAATGGCCATCAGCGCCGCGGAGAAGGCGTCCGACGTGAGCATGCGGCCCCACGAACTGCGGCTCTCGACGCCGCAGGCCTTCAGGCCGAGCATCAGTCCCGCAGGAGCATATTGCAGGTAGTCGCCGTAAGTCTGGTGGAACGACTCGCCGTAGCCGTTGCGCAGGCGGCGAAAATCGGCGTCGTTGCGCTGCATGACGACTCCGCCGACGATCAGCGGCACACCGATGAAGGTCATGCGGTAGGTCTGCGTCGAGGTATGGCGGTCGACCATCCGCTTGAAGCGCCCCAGCGAGTCGGACTCGACCAGGTGCTCCTGCGCACGGAGGGTCGCATGGCAGCACAGCAGCAGGCAGACGAGCAGAAGCGGTCGCATGGCCGTCAGTTTTTCCGGTTTGCGTGCCGCCGCAGCGCCCGCACCGCCTCGCCGCCGAAGGCCAGCAGCGACGTCAGGCCGATCACCTCGGCCCATTCGCCGCCCGTGAGCGGCACGGTGCGGAAGACCTCGCCGCCCCACTCGACGATGAGCACCTGACCGACGGCGATCGCCAGCAGGATGAGGAAGAACTCGCGGCACCTCTTCAGGCAGGTGAACACCGAATGGCGCGTCTCGAATCCCTTGGCGTTAAACATGTTCCAGAACTGCAGGAAGACGAATACGGAGAAGAAGAGCGTCAGCTGCCGGATGGTCAGCTCACCCTGCTGCGACGTCCACCAAAAGAGCATGCCGAGCAGCACGGCGACGATCACCACGCCGCACGTCAGGATCGTGCGGGCCATGCCGGGCGTGATGATGAACTCGTCGCGCGGACGCGGCTTTTCGAGCATCACCTCGGGGCTGGGCGGCAGCGAGGCCATGGCCATCGCGGCGAAGGTGTCCATGATGATGTTGACCCAGAGGATCTGCACGACGGTCAGGGGCATGTCCGTGCCGAAGACGGCGCCGACGAAGCAGATCACGATGGCCGCGAAGTTGATCGTCAGCTGGAAGAGGACGAAACGCTGGATGTTGCGGTAGAGCGAGCGGCCCCACATCACGGCCGTGGCGATCGACGTGAAGGAGTCGTCGAGCAGCGTGATGTCCGAGGCGTCCTTCGCCACGGAGGTGCCCGAACCCATCGAGAGGCCGACGTTGGCGAAGTTCAGCGCCGGGGCGTCGTTCGTGCCGTCGCCCGTCACGGCCACCACCTCGCCGCACTGCTGCAGCAGCCGCACCAGGCGCTGCTTGTCGAGCGGCCGGGCCCGCGACATGATCTTGAGCGACTGCACGTGCTCGAGGAGCTCCTCGTCGCTCATGGCGGCGAAGTCGGCGCCGGTCATGTGGTTCTGCTCGCCGTCGCGGGCGTCGTCCCACAGCCCGATCTGGCGGGCGATCTCGCGCGCCGTCGCCGGGGTGTCGCCCGTGACGATCTTCACGTCGATACCCGCCTTCAGGCACTGCTGCACGGCCGCCGGGACATCTTCGCGCACGGGGTCCGAGATGGCCGCCACGCCCGAAAAGTGCAGCCCGCCGCCGGCCACGGCACGCAGGCAGTCGGTCTCGCCGGTCTCGGCCCACGCCACGGCCAGCGTGCGCATGGCGCGGTTCTGGAAGGCGAGCAGCTGCGCGGCCACCGCCTCGTCCTGCCCGTCGGCCGCGCACATCGCCCGCACGATCTCCGGGGCACCCTTCACGCAGAGGATGCGGCGGCCCGAGAGGCCGCTCCCGATGATCGTCGCCATGTACTTGCGCTCGGTCGAGAAGGTGAGCCGGTCGACGATCTTCGCCCCGCCGCGCAGCGTCTCGTAATCGCTGCCGCGCGTGCGCATCCATTCGAGCAGCGCCCCTTCGGTCGGGTTGCCGATGATGTGGCCTCCGGCGTCGAGGAAGGCCGTGGAGTTGGCGGCAATGAGTTCATCGAACTCCGCGTCGGGCAACGTGTCGTAGCGCACGAGCTCCTGCACGTGCATGCGGTTCTGCGTCAGCGTGCCGGTCTTGTCGGTGCAGATCACCGTCACGGCGCCCATCGTCTCGCAGGCGTGCATCTTGCGCACGAGGTTGTTGGTCTTGAGCATCCGCCGCATGGACATCGCCAGCGAGAGCGTGATCGACATCGGCAGCCCCTCGGGCACGGCCATGACGATGATCGCCACCGAGATCATGAAGACGTGCAGCACCTGCTGCGAGATCGACAGCCAGTCCTGTTCGAGCAATCCTCCCACGAAGATCGCCTTGCCGAGCATGACGCAGAAGATCGTGCACGAAAGGGCGATGCCGACCTTGCCGATCAGCCGCGAGAGGCGCGTCAGCTGCCGGTCGAGCGGCGTCGGCTCGTCGGTCTGCACGGTCGACTGCTCCGTCACGCGCCCCGCCTCGGTACGGTCGCCCACGGCCGTGACGACCAGCACGCCGTAGCCGTCCGCCACGGTCGTGCCGCGCAGCACGGCATTCGACGGATAGGTCGCATCGGCATCGAAGAAGGCTTCGTCGACCGTCTTGTCGACCTCGGGCTCGCCCGTGAGCGTCGACTCGTTGATCTTCAGCGAGACGGCCTCGACCAGTTCGCCGTCGGCCGGGACGGTCTCGCCGCTCTCGATGTGGACGACGTCGCCCACGACCACGTCGCGGCGCGGAATCTCGCACATCGACCCGCCGCGCATCACCTTGACCGGGATGTCGTCGTTGACCTGATTCAGGCGCCGGAAGCGCCGCTGCGCGTCCCACTCGAACCAGAATCCGACGCACGTGGCGAGGATGATGGCGCAGATGATGCCCACCGACTCGGTGAAGTCGCGGTGGATGAATCCGATGGCAAGCGACAGCACGGCCGCGACGAGCAGAATCTGGATGATCGGATCGCGGAACTTCTCCAGGAGGAGTTTCCACGCCGAATCGTCCTTGGGTGGCGTGATGACGTTGTCGCCGTGCTGCCGGCGGCTCTCTTCGATCTGTTGCGGCTCAAGGCCGCGGGGGTTGTAGGAAATCATGGGAGGTTTCAGAATTTGTTTATGGAAAACTGCCGCGTCGAGGCGTCGAGCCGCACGGCGATGAATAGCAGGATCGTGAAGGCGATGAGCGACGAGCCGCCGTAGCTCATGAACGGCAGCGGAATGCCCATCACGGGCATCAGCCCGATGGTCATGCCGACGTTGACCAGCACGTGGAAGAGCAGGATCGACGCCACGCAATAGCAGTAGATCCGCCCGAAGGGCTCCTCCTGCCGTTCACCCATGCGCATCAGGCGCAGGATGAGCAGGCAGAGCAGCGTGAGCAGCAGCGTCGTGCCCAGGAAGCCCCACTCCTCGCCCACCGTGCAGAAGATGAAGTCCGTGTGGCGTTCGGGCACGAAGCCGTACTTGATCTGCGTGCCCTGCAGGAAGCCCTTGCCCAGCAGGCCGCCCGAGCCGATGGCGATCTTCGACTGGTTGACGTTGTAGTCCGTGCCGAGCGGATCGCTGATGATGCCCAGGAAACTCAGGATGCGGTTCTGCTGGTGCTGCTTGAGGATCGAGTTGAAGATGTAGTCGGTCGTCGGCAGGAAGACGATCGTCATCAGGAACAGCCCCATCGTCAGGAAGATGTTCTGCAGGTTGGCCCGGTAGGCGTAGACCGCCACGACGACGAGCGACAGCAGCGTCACGGTCAGCAGGCAGGCGTGGATGTCCATCGCGCCGGGGGCGATCAGGTGCATCACGACGCACAGCAGGATCGACGCCAGGGCCAGCGACGCGAGGTAGATGATGCGCGAGCGCCAGTGGCCGTTCATCATCGCCTCGGAGAAGGTGCAGACGAGGATCACCAGCACGAGCAGCGTCGTGGGTGAGAGCAGGAACGAGACGATGAACAGCGCGGCGATCATCAGCACGGGGATGCACAGCCACTTGTTGAGCCCCTCGCGGTAGAGCACGAAGAGGAACGAGCAGAGGACGATGCCCGAGCCGGTATCGTTCTGCAGGATGATGATTCCCAGCGGGATGCAGATGACCAGTCCGACCTTCACCAGATCCGATGGCCGGTTGATCGAGAAGGAGTAGTTGCTCATGACGCGGGCCAGGGCCAGCGCCGTGGCGATCTTGGCGAACTCGACGGGCTGCACGCGCAGCGAGCCGAACTCGAACCACGCCTTGGCGCCGTTGACCTCGCGGCCGAAGAGCAGCGCCGCGACGAGCAGCGCCAGACCGGCGAAGTAGGCCGGATAGGCGAACATGTGGTAGAAGCGTTCGTCGAGCAGCAGCACGACGAGCGCCGTGACCCACGCCACGCCGATCCAGACCAACTGCTTCATGTAGAAGTGCGAGAAGGAGAAGAGGCTGCCCGTCCCCTCCTCGTAGGAGGCCGAGGTGATCGACACCCAGCCCGCGAGGACGATCAGCACGTAGAGCAGGACCGTCCAGCGGTCCACGCCGTAGAAGATTCCGTTCGAGCGATCAGCGGTCATAGGCCGGATAGTGGATTTGCATGTTCTTGACATATTCGACGAGCTCCGGACGGCGGATCGTGTCCGTCAGGTAGTACTCCTCGAGCAGGCTGGCGATCGGCAGGGCGATCGTCGCGCCGAAGCCGCCGTTCTCGACATAGACCGAGATGGCGATCTTCGGGTTGTCCTTCGGTGCGAAGGAGAGGAACGTCGAGTGGTCGCGTCCGTGGGGGTTCTGCGCCGTGCCGGTCTTGCCGCAGACGTCGAGCCCCTCCAGCTGTGCGCGCCACGACGTGCCGCCGGGCCGGTTCACGCCCCGCCACATGCCGTCGACAATCGGCTCGAAATACTTGGGGTCGACCATCGTATAGTGGCGTTCGTAGAAGCGGCGGTCGAGCGAGTCCTGCCCCTCGATGCGCTTGACGATGTGCGGGATGTAGTAGTAGCCGCGGTTGGCGACAATGGCCGCGAGGTTGGCCAGCTGCAGGGGCGTGCAGCCCAGCTCGCCCTGTCCGATCGAGAGCGAGAGCACCGTGAGCGAGTTCCACGACCCGCGGTAGGCCCGGTCGTAGAACGAACGGTCGGGCACGTAGCCCACCCCCTCGTCGAGGAAGTCCGAGCCCAGCTTGCGGCCGAAGCCGAAGCTCTCGACATACCTGCGCCAGACGTCGAAGCCCTCCTTGACGCTGCCGTAGCGCGGGTTGTCCAGAATGTCGCGGAAGACGTAGCAGAAGTAGGCGTTGCACGACGTCGCGACGGCAAAGCGCAAATCGAGCGGCGAGGCGTGCGAGTGGCACCCCATCTTCAGCCGCCCGGCCTGGTAGCCCATGTGGCAGGGGTGGAGGTCCGTGGGGTGCAGCACCCCCTCCTGCAGGCCGATGAGCCCCTGCACCAGCTTGAAGGTCGAGCCCGGCGGGTACTTCGCCTTCACGGCGCGGTTGAAGAGCGGGTGGCGCTTGTTATAGAGCATCTTCATGTAGTTGTTGCCCCGCTGCCGTCCCACCAGCTCGTCGGGATCATACGACGGCGACGAGACCATCATCAGAATCTCGCCCGTCGAGGGTTCGATCGCCACGGCGGCCCCGACCTTGCCCCGCATGAGCTCCTCGCCGAGCAGCTGCAGCCGCGCGTCGATCGTCGAGACGATGTACTTCCCGGCGACGGGCAGCGAGTCGTAGCGGCCGTTCATGTAGGAGCCCTTGATGGCGCCGTGGGTGTCGATCTCCTGGATCTTCACCCCCTTCTCGCCCTTGAGCAGCGGTTCGTAGGCCGACTCCACGCCGCTCATGCCGACGTAGTCGCCCGCCTTGTACGACGGGTAGCGCTTGATCATGTCGGCCGTCACCTCGCCGACGTAGCCCAGCAGGTTGCCGCCGATCTTGCGCGGGTAGCTGCGCACGGTACGGTAGACGGTATAGAAGCCGCGGAAGTTGCACTCGTCGAAGCGCAGCTTCTCCTCCTTGGAGAGGTAGCTCGTCACGACGCGCGGCGCCCGTGGCCGCATGCGGGCGTTCGAGAGCTCGCGCCGCAGCTTCTCGGGTGTGATGCCGACCACCTCGCACAGCCGCGCCGTGTCGAATCCCTGGCGGTCGATCTCGCGGTAGATGACCATCAGGTCGTAGCACTCGCGGCTCTGCACGAGATACTCGCCGTTGCGGTCGAAGACCTCGCCGCGCGGCGGGTACTGCACGACGTGCCGCAGCACGTTGGCCCGCGCCAGCTCGGCGTAGCGCGTGTCGAAGAGCTGGAGGTAGGCCAGGCGCCCGACCAGCACGAGGAAGATGAAGATCACGACCCCCTGCAGGGTGCGCATCCGCTTGAAACTCTCGCCTCCGGTCGTCATACGCGTGCGGGGAGTTTGGCGGTGAAGATCCGCATGATGAGCCAGATGAAGCCCACGCTCACGGCGCTGCTCACGAGGATGCGCACAAGCGTGTGCAGCACATGGGCCCACGAAAGGGCCTCCAGCAGGAAGAAGAGTGCATGGTGCAGCAGGACCATGGCCACGAGGTACTCCGCAAAGGCGCGCTTGCCGAGCCGCTCGGGCGAGGGGACTCCCGCCTCGCGGGCGTCGTCACGTCCGTAGAGCAGGCCGATGAGCGTCGGACGCAGGAAGGCGACCGGCAGCGTGGCGATGGTATTGATGCCCGCGGAGCCCATGGCGAGGTCCATCACCACCCCCAGGACGAAGCCCGCGAGCAGCACGGCCACGGGTTTCGACTCCATCGGCAGCAGGACAAGGAAGGCCACGTAGATCAGCGGATTGCAGTAGACGCTGATCGAGAGGTTGTCGAACAGGAAAACCTGCAGCAGCACCGTCGCGGCAAAGAGAGCCAGATAGGGAAGTGTCCGATACATCAGTCCAGTCTGATATGTTGTTCGACCTGGTCGCTCTGCTCCAGGTCGCGGATTTCATATTGATCGCGGTTGCAGACCAGCACGACGTCCGACAGCCGGGAGATTTCGGCCGCAAGGCGCACCCGCACCGTGTAGGCCGTGCCGGTCTCGTTGAGCTCGGCGCTCTCGACCCAGCCGATGAGCACCTCGGCGGGGAAGAACTGTGAGAAACCGGCCGTGACGACCTCCTGCCCGGGCCGGGGTTCGGCATACTTGGACAGGTCGCCCAGCACCACCACGTGGGGGTCGACCCCGTCCCAGTAGACCGAGCCGAAGTAGTCCGAGCCGACGAGCTTGCCGCTGGCGCGGAACGAGGTGTTCAGGACCGACATGGCCACCGAGTAGCGCTCCGTGCAGGCGACGACGTAGCCGACCATGGCGCCGTCGGGCGACAGCACGCCCATCTCCTCCGTGACGCCGTCGCGGCGGCCGCGGTTGAGCGTCAGCAGGTTGCGCGACCGGTTGACCGAGTTGCCCACGACCGTGGCCGTGGCGAAGTGGTATTTCGATTCGCCGATGTCCTGCAGGTAGCTGTCCAGCCGGGCGTAGTTCTCCGCCTCGTCGTAGCGGGCCAGGCGCTCCTCGAGCTCGGCGACGCGGGCCAGCAGCCGGCGGTTCTCGCCGCCGAGCGTGAAGTAGTGGCGCACGTCGGCGAAGAGGCTGTGCACGCCGCCGATCACGCGGTTGGAGCGGGCCAGCAGCCGGGCCTCCGTATAGTGCGTCGAGCGGGCGTAGTAGCTGACGGCCGCCACTTCCAGCACGATGAACAGCACCACGACGTAGACGCTGCGTATGAATTCGATCAGTTTCCGCATGTCGATTGCGTCCGCCCGGGCCGTTGCGGCCGGACCCGATCCGAACGCGCGTTTGTTTATCTGTCAGACAGTCATTTTTAAGTCAAGATTGCGGACCCGGGGCCCGCAATCCTGTTTCGTTCGCCGCTGCGACCGGCCGGATGCCCGCACGAGACCGGCCTAAGGGACGAGCGCACCACCGGCCATCCCCTACTTCATCAGGAAGGAGAAGCGGTTGATGTTCTTCAGCGCGATGCCCGTACCGCGCGCAATGGCACGCAGCGGGTCCTCGGCGATGTGGAACGGGATGCCGGTCTTCTCGTTCAGACGACGGTCGAGGCCCTTGATCAGGGCGCCGCCGCCGGCCAGGTAGATGCCGTTCTTCACGATGTCGGCATACAGCTCGGGGGGCATCGACTCGAGCACTTTCATCAGCGCGGCGTCGATCTTCGAGATCGACTTCTCGAGCGCGTAGGCGATCTCGCTGTACGACAGCGAGACGGTCTGCGGCAGCGCCGTGAGCATGTTGGGACCCGTCACGACGTAGTCCTCGGGCTCCTGCTCCAGGTCGGAGATCGCGGCACCGATCGAGCACTTGATCGACTCGGCCGTGCGCTCGCCGATGCGGATGTTGTGCTGCTGGCGCACGTAGCTCTGGATGTCGGCCGTGAAGACGTCGCCGGCGATGTTGATCGACTCCGAGCAGACGATGCCGCCCAGCGAGATGCAGGCGATCTCGGTCGTACCGCCGCCGATGTCGATGACCATGTTGCCCTCGGGCGCCTCGACGTCGAGCCCGGCGCCGAGCGCCGCGGCCATCGGTTCGTAGATCATGTAGACCTCGCGGCCTCCGGCATGTTCGGCCGAGTCGCGCACGGCACGGATCTCGACGTTGGTCGAGCCCGACGGGATGCAGATCACCATGCGCAGCGACGGCGCAAAGAGGCTGCCCGAGGTCTTGACCTTCTTGATCATGCCGCGCAGCATGAGCTCCGTGGCGTTGAAGTCGGCGATCACGCCGTCCTTGAGCGGACGGATCGTCTTGATGTTCGGGTTGGTCTTCTCGTGCATCTGCCGCGCCTGGTGCCCGATGGCGACCAGCTTGCCCGTGTGGACGTCGAGCGCCACGATCGAGGGTTCGTCGACGACGACCTTCCCGTTATAGATTATCAGCGTATTGGCCGTTCCGAGGTCGATGGCCAATTCCTGCGTCAGTGAAAAAATGCCCATAATGCTACACCCAACTAAATATGTTTCACCAAATTATTCTGAATCAAGCGGATATGCCGCAACCGGGCGCACCGCCGCATCCGCCGCGGCTCCCGCATAGACATATCCGGACAAAGGTAACAAAAAGGCATGGAAAATTTCTGTTTTTTTCTAATTTTTTTTAATTACATTTGTATCACGAAACCAGAGACCCCACGGCATGAATCATAAAATCGGAAAAGAGGCGCGCTGCGCCGTGATCGGATACGGAAGCTGGGCCACGGCCATTGCGGGGCTGCTCTCCGCCAACGAACCCTGCGTCGGATGGTACGTCCGCAACCCCGAGGTGCTCGAAGGGCTGCGCACCGAGGGGCGCAACCCCCGCTACGTGAGCGACCTGGAGTTCGACCGCACGCGCATCGCCCCGTCGGACGACCTGAACGAGGTGGTGCGCAATGCCGAGATCCTCGTCCTGGCCACCCCGTCGGCCTACCTGAAGACCTTTCTCGAGCCGCTGACCGAGCCGCTCGACGACAAGTTCATCGTCTCGGCCATCAAGGGCATCGTCCCGGGCGACTACCAGACCGTCGCCGAATACATCCACGACCACTACGGGCTGTCGTACAAGCAGATCGGCCTCTTCTCGGGGCCCTCGCACGCAGAGGAGGTATCGCGCGGCAAGCTCTCCTACCTGACCGTCGCATGCACCGATCCGGAGAATGCGCGGATCATCGGCTCGAAATTTGCCACCGACTACATCCGGCTGAGCTACTCGACCGACCTCTACGGCATCGAGTACGGCGCCATCCTGAAGAACATCTACGCCCTGGCCGTCGGCATCGCCGTGGGGCTGGGCTACGGAGACAACTTCCTCGCCGTGCTGATCGCCAACTGCGCGGGCGAGATGACGCGCTTCCTGGAGGAGAGCTACCCGGCCGAAGGGCGCAACACGCAGGTCTCGGCCTACCTGGGCGACCTGCTCGTCACGTGCTACTCGGTCTACAGCCGCAACCGGCGGCTCGGGCTGCTCATTGGCCACGGATGCACGGTCAAGAGCGCGCTGAACGAGATGACGATGGTTGCCGAGGGGTACTTCGCCGCCGAATGCATCCGCCACATCAACTTCCGCCACCAGGTCGACATGCCGATCGCCGAGATGGTCTACAAGGTCCTCTACGAGCAGGCGTCGGCGCGGCGCAGCATGAAAGAACTGACACTTAAACTAATCTGAAAACGAATATGAAAAGACTGAAACTCGACATCGCCAAGAGCGGCATCGCCCTCTCGGCCGAGATGAAGGCCCGGGCACAGGCCGCCAACGCCCTGCTCGAATCGGGCGAAGGGGCCGGCAACGACTTCCTGGGCTGGGTACACCTTCCGTCGTCGATCTCCGACGCCGAAATCGCAGCCATCGAGGCAGCGGCCGCACGGCTGCGCTCGAAGGCCGATCTGGTGATCTGCATCGGCATCGGCGGCTCGTACCTCGGCGCCAAGGCCGTACTCGAGGCCATGAGCGACCCGTTCAAGCTGCTGCACCGCGAGCAGCAGGAGCCGACGGTCGTCTTCGCCGGACAGAACATCTCCGAAGACTACATCCACGCGCTGATGGAGGCCTCGAAGGAGCACTCGATCGCCGCCATCGTCATCTCGAAGTCGGGCACGACGACCGAGCCGGCCATCGCCTTCCGCCTGATCAAGGCCGAGATCGAGGCCCGCTACGGCAAGCAGGAGGCCGCCCAGCGCATCGTGGCCGTCACGGACAAGGCCCGCGGCGCACTGAAGACCCTCGCCACGAACGAGGGCTACGAGACCTTCGTCATTCCCGACGACGTGGGCGGCCGCTTCTCGGTACTGACGCCCGTCGGGCTGCTGCCGCTGGCCGTGGCCGGCGTGGACATCGCAGCCCTGGTGCGCGGCGCACGGCAGATGGAGCAGGCCACCGGCACGGACGTCCCCTTCGACGAGAACCCCTCGGCCATCTACGCCGCCACGCGCAACGCCCTCTATGCCGAAGGCAGGAAGATCGAGATTCTGGGCTCCTACGAACCGCGGCTCCAGTACGTGAACGAGTGGTGGAAGCAGCTCTACGGCGAGAGCGAGGGCAAGCAGGGCAAGGGCATCTTCCCGGCCAGCGTCACGCTGACGGCCGACCTGCACTCGATGGGCCAGTACATCCAGCAGGGCGAGCGCACGCTCTTCGAGACGATCATCTCGGTGGCTGAGCCCGCCGCGAAGGTAGTCATCGAGGCCGACAAGGAGAACCTCGACGGACTGAACTTCCTGGCCGGCAAGCGCATCTCGGAGGTCAACCGCATGGCCGAACTGGGCGTGCAGCTGGCCCACGTGGACGGCGACGTGCCCAACCTGCGCATCGAGATCCCGCAGATCGACGCCGAGTCGGTGGGCGCACTGCTCTACTTCTTCGAGCGGGCCTGCGGCATCAGCGGCTACCTGCTGGGGGTCAACCCCTTCGATCAGCCCGGCGTCGAAGCCTACAAGAAGAACATGTTCGCCCTGCTCGACAAACCCGGCTACGAGGAGGAGTCGAAAGCCATCAAGGCCCGGCTGTAACGGACCGGCCCCGGAACGGACGACGGAGCGGATCGCGCGCAAGCGGTCCGCTCCGTTCCGTTTTTCGGGTGCGGCCCGCGCGCGTGGCACGGAATATGCACCCTTCCTGTCGCTTTCCCGTGCATGAACACCGCAAAGATGACCAAACCGCATCCGATACCGGTCCTGCTGCTCTTCGCCGCAGCAACGGCCGTGCTCGTCTGGCTGCTCCTTTCCGGCGTGGAGGACGAGCCGCCCCGGCGCGCCGCACGCTGGGCCGAGACGATCTCGGACCTGGACGCCTGCTGCCGGCGCAAGCATGTCCGCTCGGAGCAGTACGACCACTTCGCCGCCATCGCCGCCGGGGAGCGGCGCGAGGCCGCCGCCCGCCTCTTCCGTGCCATGGCCCTCTCGGCCCGCGTACAGGAGGCCGAATGCGCCGCCGCAATCGGCCGGCTCGGCGGACGCTACACCCCGCCCGTGAAGGTGGCGCTGTTCCGCGGCGCGACCGACGAGAACCTCGCCCGCAGCCTCGCCTACGAGCGGCAGCGCCTGCGCACCGCCCCCGACATCGGCATCGCCCGGGCCCTGGCGCGCGGCAACCGCCTGGCGGCCCGGGCGCTGATCCGCGCCGCGGCGGGCGACGTGCGCCACGTCGTGCTGATGGAGCGGCTCCGCGACGGCGTCTCGTCGGGAGCCTACCGGCTCTGCCCGCGCTGCGGCAACCTCTACGAGGCCGTCAGCACCGATCCCTACTGTCCGATCTGCCTGACCGCCGGGCGGAACTTCATCGCGATCGAATAAAAATAAAAAGGAAGCGGCGCACACGGTTCCTGCCGCATGCGCCGCTCCGGATCGGATCCGAAGTCCGGGAGAGGCTACTCCTCGTCGTCGGGCTCCTTCATGTTGTGATAGACGTTCGTCACGTCGTCGTCCTCCTCAAGGCGCTCGACGAGCTTCTCGACCGACTCGCGGGCGGCGGCGTCGAGCTCCTTCGTGTCGACGGGAATCCGCACGGACTCACCCGACACGATCTCGAATCCCTTGTCGTCGAGCCACTTCTGGATGGCGCCGAACGACTCGTAGGGGGCGTATACCGTCACGCCGTCCTCCTCGGCATAGAACTCGTCGACTCCCAGGTCGATCATCTCCAGCTCCAGCTCCTCGGGATCGGTACCGGCCGTCGGGCGGAACTTGAACGTGCACTTGTGCTCGAACATGAAGGCCACCGAGCCGCTGTTGCCGAGCGCACCGCCGCACTTGTTGAAGTGCATGCGCACGTTGGCCACCGTGCGGTTCGTGTTGTCGGTCGCGGTCTCGACCAGGAAGGCGATGCCGTGGGGGCCGTATCCTTCGTAGATCACCTCCTTGTAATCGGCGGCGTCCTTCTCGGTGGCACGCTTGATGGCACGCTCGATGTTCTCCTTGGGCATGTTCTCGGCCTTGGCATTCTGGATCAGGATGCGCAGGCGCGTGTTGCCCGACGGATCGGGCCCGGCGGCCTTGACGGCGATTTCGATCTCCTTACCCAGTTTGGTGAACGTGCGGGCCATGTGTCCCCACCGTTTCAGTTTTCGCGCTTTGCGATACTCAAAGGCTCTTCCCATACGATGATTATTTTTGTCTATTTTTTCTTTTCGTGATGCAAAGGTATAAAATTCATCATGAAAAATTAAAAATTAAGAATTAAAAATTAATTTTGCAGGCTGTAAAAACGCTTGGAAATTATGGAAATCAAGAGCCGATTCGATCATTTCAACATCAACGTCACGGACCTCGCGCGCAGCATGGAGTTCTACGACCGGGCCCTCGGCCTGAAGGAGATCTCACGCAAGGAGGCCGCCGACGGCAGCTTCATCCTCGTCAACCTGGGCGACGGCGTGAGCCCGTTCCACCTCGAGCTGACGTGGCTGCGCGACCACGCCGCCACGCCCTACGAACTGGGCGAGAACGAGAGCCACCTCTGCCTGCGCGTCGCGGGTGACTACGACGCCGTGCGCGAATACCATCGCGCGATGGGGTGCGTCTGCTTCGAGAACCACGACATGGGGCTCTACTTCATCAACGATCCCGACGACTACTGGATCGAAGTCCTACCTATGAAATAAGGCCATGCAGCAAGTCAAGGAAAGCGACCTCCGGCGCGAGGTCGACGAGGCCGTGCGCATCCTGCGCGAGGGTGGCATCATCCTCTACCCCACCGACACGGTCTGGGGGCTGGGCTGCGACGCCACGAACGCCGAGGCCGTCGACCGCATCTACCGCCTCAAGCGCAGCGAGAACAAGAAGTCGATGCTCGTGCTCTGCGCCTCGGCCGACATGGTCGTGCGCTACGTCAACCGCGCTCCGGGCATCGCCTTCGAGGTGATGGAGATGGCCACGAGCCCGCTGACGCTCATCCTGCCCGGTGCGACGGGCGTCGCCGCGAACCTCATTCCCGACGAGGGGACGCTCGGCATCCGCGTTCCCGACCACGAGTTCTGCCGCCGCATGCTCCGCGCCCTGCAGCGCCCCGTGGTCTCGACCTCGGCCAACATCTCGGGCGAGGCAACCCCCGCCGGACTGCAGGAGGTTTCGCGCGAGATCATCGACGGCGTGGACTTCGTCGTCAACCCCCGTTTTGAAGGCAAACCCACCCGCAAGGCTTCGTCGATCATCGCGTTCGGCGAGGGCGGCGAGGTCCGAATCATCCGCGAATAATGGCACGCACGCTCGAAACCCCGATCCAGAAGCGCTTTTCGGACATCGACCCCTTCCAGCACGTGAACAACGTCTCGCAGCAGATGTACTTCGACGTCGGGAAGATGGCGTATTACGACCAGGTGCTCGGCGCCGAGGTGCTGCTGGGCGACCTGCGCATCGTGACCGTCTCGACCTCGACCTCCTACATGGGGCAGGTGCGCATGCACGACCCCGTGCGCATCACGACTACCTGCGAGCGCGTGGGCAACAAGTCGCTCACGCTCTTCCAGCAGCTGCTCGTCGGCGACGAGGTGCGCAGCGAGAGCCGCTCGGTGATGGTCGTGCTGGACTTCCCGCGGCAGGTGAGCGCCCCGGTACCCGACGAGTGGCGCGCAAGGCTCCTCGCCGACTGATGCCCCCACCCCGCGACGACACCCCCGCACCGACACCCCCGCACCGACACCCCCGCACCGGCATGCCGACCGGCGGCGGCGACAACGCGACAGGTCCGGCAGCTTCCCGGCTGCCGGCATCCGTCCGACCGACTCCCCGTCGGCCGGACTTTTTTTTCGGGGCCGCCCATCAGCCCGGCCGCCGGATGCGCGGCAGAGGATGTTCGCGCCGCTCGAAAAACTCGTACCCGACGACCACGAGCACGATGCCCGCGAAGATGAACCCCAGGGCCGTGAGGTTCGCCGCATCGAAGCGGGCCTGTCCGCGGGCGACAGCCAGCGCCCCAGCGATGAGGGGCTGGATGTAGCGGTAGAGGGCCGTGTGGACCGACGTGAGGTGTTCGGTGCCGCGGTAGAGCAGGTACATCGGCAGCACGGTGCCGAAGACGAGGATGTAGGCCAGCTCGCCCAGCGCCGCAGGGGGCAGCCGCAGGAAGGGGACGTGGGCGATGTAGTGCCAGAAGAAGGGGGCCGTGACGGCCAGCCCGATGATGTAGTACCACCCCATGACCACCAGGGTGCCGAGGCGCTGCAGCGGAGCCTTGATGACGACCGTATTGACGGCGATCGCGACGACGGCCGCCAGGACCAGCGCGTTGCCGAAGGCTTCGCTGCCGTGCACGAGCAGCGGCCCCTGCCTGAGCAGCAGGATTGCGGCGCCGACGAGCGCGCAGACAATCCCCGCCAGCCGCACGCGCAGGTAGCGGTGCGGATGGATCAGGTGGTCGGCGATGAGCGTGAAGACGGGGCCGAGCGTGGCAATGACCGAGGCGTCGATCGGCGTCGTGTACGACGAACCCCACAGCAGCAGGTACATCCATCCGTAGACCACGAGCAGCGAGACGGGCACGATCCGCACGACGTCGTGCCGCGTGATGCGCCAGGAGCGCCGCGAAAAGAGGGCGAAGGGGATGAAGAAGAGCGCCGCGGAGAGCACCTGCAACATGAATATCTGCTGGAAATCCAGGTAGTTACGCGTCAGCGAGACATAGAACGAGAAGTTCGCTCCGAAAAGCAGGTTCGCGAAGACCAGGTCGAGATGATAGCGTGTTTTCCTCACGAACCCCTCCGACCGCAAATTTTGCTCCAAACCTCGCGCCGCGGTCCGGGCGGAGGGGACCGGGCGGCAAAATTTCGGGCCGGGATGCTTTTTGCATCCGACTTTTCGTATCTTTGCCGCGTCAAACACAGCTCCCGAACACCATGGACAAGGGAAAACTGAAGGGTCACGCGGCCCTGTGGGTCGCCAACATCATCTGGGGCCTCAACGCCCCGATCGGCAAGAGCGTACTCTGGTCGGAGGCCAACCCCAGCGGGGTCAATCCGTTCGCCATGAGCGTCTACCGCATGGCCGGCGCCTGCCTGCTCTTCTGGGTCGCCTCGCTCTTCGTGCCCCGCGAGCGGGTCGCCCCGCGCGACATCGTGCTGCTGCTCTTCGCCTCGGTGTTCGGCATCCAGCTCAACCAGATGCTCTTTCTGTGGGGATTGTCGCTCACCTCGCCCATCGACACGTCGATCATCGCCACGGTGGTCCCCGTGCTGACGATGGTGCTCGCCACGCTCTTCCTGCGCGAGCCGATCACGTGGCTGAAGGCCGGAGGCGTCTTCCTCGGATGCGCCGGCGCCGTAATCCTCATCCTTGCAAGCCAGCACGGCACGGGCCACACGTCGAGCATGCTGGGCGACGTGCTCTGCATCGTCAGCGCCGTGAGCTACGCCACCTATCTGACGGCCTTCCGCGACGTGATCGTCCGCTACTCGCCCGTGACGACGATGAAGTGGATGTTCCTCTTCGCGGCCATCGTCGCGCTGGTCATCTACTACGATCCCCTCACGTCGGTCGACTACGCGGCCCTCGCGCCCCGCACCTGGGCCGGCATCGCCTATGTGGTCGTCGGGTCGACGTTCCTCTCCTACCTGATGGTCCCCATCGGGCAGCGCTACCTGCGCCCGACGGTTGTCTCGATGTACAACTACGTGCAGCCCGTCGTCGCGGTGCTCTTCACCGTCGCCATCGGGCTCGACACGTTCGGCATCACCAAGGGCTTCGCGGCGCTCTGCGTCTTCGTCGGGGTCTGGCTCGTTACCAAGTCCAAGTCGCGCGCCCAGCTCGAAGCCGAGCAGCGGGCCGCGGCCGAAGCCGCCGCCGGCGACGGGAAAAAGGACTGACCGGCAGCGCCGAAACGCGCCGAAACGCGCCGCAGCCACCCGCACGCCTCGGGCGCCGAAACACTGTCCCGCCCGCAACCCAAAGCGGCAGCTTGCGCCGACGTGCAGTCCTCCGCACGCCCCGGGCGCCGGCAGCGCGCCACACACCCGCACACGACAAGCCCCGCCGCCCTTCCGGGCCGCGGGGCTTTTTTGTCCGTCCGGCGGCAGGTTTCCTTCGCTGCGCCGCGTGCGCTCCGTCCGCCGAAGAGGGTCGCGCGCCGTGCGGCGTCAAACCTTTTTCAGACCGCGCTCGGCGGCCAGCCGCTCCATCAGCGCATGGGCGGCCCCGTATTCGTTGGGGATTTCGCCGTCGAGGATGGCGTTCTTGATAACCTCCTTGATCTCGCCGATCTCGCGGCACGGGGGCAATCCGTAGGTCCGCATGATGATCTCGCCCGTGATCGGCGGCTGGAAGTTGCGGATGCGGTCGCGCTCCTCCAGATCCTTCATCTTGCGGCGCACCAGCTCGAAATTGGCCATATAACGCTTCACCTTGGCGTCGATGCCCGACGTGATGTCGGCCTCGCACAGCGTCATGAGCGACTCGATGTCGTCGCCCGCCTCGAAGAGCAGGCGCCGCACGGCCGAGTCGGTGACCATCTCCTCCGAGAGGATGATGGGCCGCAGGTGCAGGAAGACGAGCTTCTGCACGAACTTCATGTGCTCGTTCAGCGGCAGTTTCAGCGCACGGAAGATGCCCGGCACCATCTTCGAGCCGAGGACCTCGTGGCCGTGGAAGGTCCAGCCGACCTTCGGGTCGTAGGCCTTTGTCAGCGGCTTGGCGATGTCGTGCAGCACGGCCGCCCAGCGCAGCCACAGGTCGTCGCTGCGCCGTGCCACGTTGTCCACGACCTTGAGCGTATGGTAGAAGTTGTCCTTGTGGGCGTGCTGCCCGCGCCGCTCGACCCCCTTCAGGGCGTGCAGCTCGGGGAAGATCAGCGCCAGCAGGCCGGTCAGCTCGAGCAGTTCGAGCCCGATCGACGGGACGGGCGAGAGCACGATCTTGTTGAGTTCGGTGGCGATGCGCTCGCGCGAGACGATGCGGATGCGCGCGGCGTTGCGGCGGATCGCCTCGAAGGTCTCCTCCTCGATCTGAAAGCCCAGCTGCGAGGCGAAGCGCACGGCGCGCATCATGCGCAGCGGATCGTCCGAGAAGGTGATGTCGGGATCGCACGGCGTGCGGATGATGCCGTCCTCGAGGTCCTCCATGCCGCCGAAGGGGTCGACCAGCTCGCCGAAGGTCGCGTCGTTGAGCGACCACGCCATGGCGTTGATCGTGAAGTCGCGGCGCCGCTGGTCGTCCTCGAGCGTGCCGGGCTCGACCTGCGGCTTGCGCGAGTCGTGCGTGTAGGATTCGCGGCGCGCCCCGACGAACTCGACCTCGGCGCCGTCGCGCGTGCGGACCATCGCCGTGCCGAAGGTTCTGAAGACCGAGACCTTCGCGTGCAACTCGGCGGCCAGCGCCTCGGCCAGCTCGATGCCGCTGCCGACGACCACGACGTCGATGTCGGTCGACGGGCGGCGCAGGTAGTAGTCGCGGACATACCCCCCGACGACGAAGGCCCGCAGCCCCAGCGCGTCGGCCAGGCGCGAGAGCCGCCCGAAAAGCGGGTTCGACAGAGGCCCGTTGCTATTTGACATAGGGCCGGATCGCTTCTTTCCACACCTGGTATCCCTCGCCGAGCAGATGCAGCCCGTCGTCGGTATAGGCGGCGTTCAGGTCGCCGTTCGAGTCGACGAGCGCCGCATAGACGTCCAGATAGACGACCTGCAGCTCCTCGCAGAGCGCCGCAAGCTGGCGGTTCGTCTCGACGATCTGCGCGGCACGGGCATAGTGCTCCGCGTAGCGGTCGAACGAGCGGCCGTTCACGGGCAGGATGCTCTGCACGTAGAGCTTCGTCCAGCGCGACTCGGTGCGGAAACGGTCGATCAGCCGGCGCACGTGTTCCACGATGCGCGCAGGCGCGACACCGGCGGCCAGGTCGTTCGTGCCGATCATCAGGAAGAGCTTCTTCGGATGGCCCGCGATGAGCGTGTCGAGCCGCTCGAGCAGCCATTCCGAACGGTCGCCGCGGATGCCGCGGTTCTTGATGTGGCGGTTGTCGAAGAGCTCGGCCCACTCGCAGCCGTCCGTCAGGCCGTCGCCCAGGAAGATGATGTCGTTCGACCGCACGGGGAGCACGTCGAAAAGATCGCGGCGCTGCCGCTCGTAGCCCTCCTGTGCCAGGGCCGCACCGGAGAGCAGCAGCGCGGCGGTCAGCAAAAGCAGACGTTTCATGGATGCGAAGTCGTTATTCGAGTTTGAGTTCGCGGCGGTAGAGCCGCACCGTATTTTCCAGTCCGTAATAGAGGGCGTCGCAGATGAGCGCATGGCCGATCGAGACCTCGTCGGTCCAGGGGATGCGGTTCACGAAAAAGTGGAGATTCTCCAGCGAGAGGTCGTGTCCGGCGTTGAGCCCGAGCCCCTGGCGGCGCGCCTCCTCGGCCGCGGCGACATAGGGGGCGATCGCCTCGTCGGCACCGGCCGCATACTCCCGCGCATAGGCCTCCGTGTAGAGCTCCACCCGGTCAGCGCCGCACGCCCGGGCGCCGGCAACCATCTCCGGCGAGGGGTCGACGAAGATCGAGACCCGGATGCCTTTCTCGTGGAAGCGGGCCGTCACGTCGGTAAGGAACGCGCGGTTGGCGAGCGTATCCCATCCGGCGCTCGACGTGATGGCGTCGGGAGCGTCCGGCACCAAGGTCACCTGCGTCGGCACGACCTCGCACACGAGGTCGATGAACGACGGAATGGGGTTGCCCTCGATGTTGAACTCCGTGCGGAGCACCCGTTTCAGGGCGCGCACGTCGTCGTAGCGGATGTGCCGCGCATCGGGGCGCGGATGCACCGTGATGCCGTCGGCACCGAAGCGTTCGATATCCGTGGCCGCGCGGACCACGTCGGGCAGATTCCCGCCGCGGGAATTGCGCACGACGGCAATCTTATTGATGTTCACACTCAACTTTGTCATAAAAATCCCTATCTTTGTCTCCGAATGCGTCGCCGGCGGCCGGGGAGCGCCCGCCGCGGAGCGCCGGTTGCGGCGACGTGGTAAAGTTACTCACTTTTTTTGAAACTCCGCCGATGAGAATCATACTTTTTTCCCGCCCGCAGATCGCCCACACGACCGATGAAATCCGGCAACTCGTTGCCGCGCTGCAACTCTTCGGATTCGACTGGCTGGTCAACGAGGAGTTCGCCCCCGTCGTGGCCGAAAAGGCGGGCGTGGACATTCCGGCAGCCCGCACCTACGGGTACCATATCGGGCCGCAGCCGCCGGAGACGATCATGGTCTGCTACGGAGGCGACGGCACGCTGCTCGAAGGGGTGCACCGCCTGGGCGGGGAGCCCGTTCCCGTCATGGGCATCAACGCCGGGCACCTCGGATTCCTGACGACGGCGCCCAACTCGGGGCTCGACCTGATCTTCCGCGAGATCGCCGAGCGGCGGCTCTCCACCGAGCCGCGCACGCTGCTCGAGGTCACGGGCGCCTGCTGCCCCGAGGACTCGAAGTTCTTTGCCCTGAACGAGTTCACCGTACAGCGGCACGGCGCAGGCATGCTCTCCGTGGAGACCTTCGTCGACCGGCAGATGGTCGCCACCTACCACGGCGACGGGGTGATCGTCTCGACCCCCACCGGATCGACCGCCTACTCGCTCAGCGCCGGAGGCCCCGTCGTGGCCCCGTCGTGCGCCTGCCTGGTCATCTCGCCCCTGGCGCCGCACAACCTCACGATGCGCCCGGTGGTGATCCCCGACTCGAGCGTCATCACGCTGCATGTGCACGCCCGCCGCTCGGAGGCCTTCGTCACGCTCGACAACCGCGCCTACGCCATTCCGCAGGAGACCACATGCATCGTGCGGCGGGCCGCACGGCCGATTTTTTTGGCCGTACCGCACAATATATCATTTTACGACACGTTACGCAATAAGATGATGTGGGGCGTGGACATCCGCAGCTGACCCGCCCGGTCGGAATCGGAGTAAAGTTGTTCATCAAAATAGGTAAATTTCATTTTATTCCCTATATTTGTGCCCTAATATCGAGCCCCGAACTATGAGCGATCAGAACCGCATACCGCAACACGTGGCCATCATCATGGACGGCAACGGCCGCTGGGCCGAATTGCGCGGCAAGGAGCGTTACGAAGGACATGCCGCCGGGATCGAACCCGTGCGGGCCTCGCTGCGCGCCGCCGTGCGCAACGGTGTGAAGTATCTGACGCTCTATGCCTTTTCGACCGAAAACTGGGGCCGTCCCCAGAAGGAGGTCGACTCGCTGATGGAGCTCTTCTGCCAGAGCGTCATCAGCGAGACGCCCGAGCTCGTCCGCCAGGGCGTGCGCGTGCGCATGATCGGCGAACGGAGCCGCTTCTCGGAGAAGGTCCGCAGCTACCTGGCCCGCGCCGAGGAGCAGACCGCCGACGGCAAGGTCCTGACGCTGATTCTCGCGCTCAACTACTCCTCGCGCAGCGAGATCACGCGCGCCGTGCGGAAGATCGCCGCGCGCGCCGCAGCCGGCGGGATAGACCCCGCCGCGATCGACGAACGGACCGTCTCCGAGGCCCTCGACACGGCCGAATACCCCGATCCGGACCTGATCGTCCGCACGAGCGGCGAGTGCCGGTTGAGCAACTTCCTGCTGTGGCAGGCCTCCTACGCCGAGCTCTACTTTCCCGAGGTGCTGTGGCCCGATTTCACCGAAGCGGAGTTCGACCGCGCACTGGCCGAGTACGCCCGGCGCGACCGGCGGTTCGGACTCGTTAAGTAAATGAAGTTAGATTAGATTTCGACAGATGAATTATTTCGGTAAGGTATTCACGGCCGCGGCGCTCCTCGTATCGTGCAGCCAGAACATGTTCGCACAGCATGCGCCCGCCGCGGAGCAGCCTTCGACCGCCCCGGCGGCGGAATCCGCCCCCGACTTTCCCGAGGACGCCCCCATGATGCAGGGCAGCAGTGAACCCCGCCTCTACTACATCCGCAAGATCAACATCCACGGCGTGCAGTACCTCAATGCGGACATGCTCAAGTCCTCGGCCGGCCTGATCGAGGGCGACTCGATCTACCTGCCCAGCTCGTTCATCTCCAACGCCATTTCGCGCCTGTGGAGCCAGCGCTTCTTCTCGGACGTGAAGATCGGCGCCGACATCGAGGGCGACAGCCTCGACCTGGAGGTCTTCCTCAAGGAGCGGCCCCGGGTCAACAACTGGGCCTTCGAGGGCATTCCGCGCGGCAAGAAGACCGACCTGCTGGAGAAACTCAAGCTGCGCCGCGGCGGCGAACTGTCGGACTACGTCATCGACAAGAACCGCAAGCTCATCAAGGAGTACTGGTCCGAAAAGGGATTCCGCAACGCCGAGGTCGACGTGCGCATCGAGAACGACACGGTGCGCCCGCAGATGGTGAACGTCACCTTCGTGATCGACCGCAAGGACAAGGTCAAGATCGGCCAGATCAACTTCATCGGCAACACGGAGTTCACCGACAAGCGGCTGCGCCGCACCTTCAAGAAGACCCACCAGAAGAGCATCAACATCTTCAAGGGCACGAAGCTCAACGAAACGGACTACGCGGCCGACAAGGAGCTGCTCATCGACTTCTACAACTCGAAGGGCTACCGCAACGCCAACATCCTGCGCGACTCGATCTACCCGATCAACGAGAAGCGGCTGGGCATCGACATCGAGGTGTCGGAGGGCAACAAATACTACATCCGCAACGTCTCGTGGGTCGGCAACTCGGTCTACACGACCGAGGACCTGCAGCAAATGTTCGGCGTCGAGTCGGGCGACACCTACGACAAGAAGACCATCCAGAAGCGCCTCGGCATCGGCAAGGAGGCCAACCCCGAGGAGATGTCCGTCTCGTCGCTCTACCAGAACCAGGGCTACCTGACCTCGCAGATCGACCCCGCGGAGACGATCATCGGAACGGACTCGATCGACATCGAGGTCAAGATCTTTGAGGGCAAGCAGTTCACGATCAACGAGGTGGGCATCACGGGCAACCAGCGTGTCGACGACGAGGTGATCCGCCGCGAGCTCTACACGCGGCCGGGCGAGCTCTACGACCGCTCGATGCTCATGCAGACCATCCGCATGCTCGGCTCGATGGGGCACTTCAACCCCGAGGCCATCGCTCCGGACATCAAGCCCGTGTCGAGCGAGCTGGTCAACGTCAACTGGGCGCTCGAGGAGCAGGCTTCCGACCAGTTCAACATCGCCGGCGGCTGGGGCTCGGGCACCTTCGTCGGATCGGTGGGCATCACGCTCAACAACCTCTCGGTCAAAAACTTCTTCAAGAAGGGCGCCTGGCGCCCCTACCCGATGGGACAGAACCAGCGGCTGTCGCTCTCGGCGCAGACCAACGGTACCTACTACAAGGCCTTCGCCTTCAGTTTCACCGACCCCTGGCTCGGCGGCAAGAAGCCCAACTCGTTCACCCTCTCGGCCCACATCTCCGAGCAGAACAACGCCTACTACGTCTGGCAGAGTGCCACGCAGTACTTCCGCACCTACGGCGTGGCGGCCGGTCTGGGCAAGCGCCTCAACTGGCCCGACCCCTACTTCACGTTCTATGCCGAGGCCAGCTACGAGCGCTTCAAGCTCAAGAACTGGAACACGTTCGGCATGACGAACGGTGCGGCGAACCTGCTCTCGCTCAAACTCGTCTTCGCGCGCAGCTCGGTGGACCAGCCCCTCTATCCGCGCCGCGGTTCGGAGTTCAGCGCCTCGGTGCAGGCCACGCCCCCCTACTCGCTCTGGGACGGCAAGGACTACAGGATGCTCGAACAGCTGGCCTCGAACTCGAGCACGAGCGACGCGGCCAACCAGGAGCGCTACCGCTGGGTCGAGTTCCACAAGTGGCAGTTCAAGGCCCAGTGGTACCAGACGCTGTCGAAGAACTCGAACCTCGTGCTGATGCTCAAGGCCGAGATGGGATACCTCGGCGCCTACAACAAATACAAGGTCTCGCCCTTCGAGCGCTTCGAGGTCGGCGGTGACGGCATGTCGGGCTACAACATCTACGGTATCGACATCATCTCGATGCGCGGTTACGAGGACGGCGCCCTCGACCCGACGAGCGACTACTCGCGCGGATACAACAAGTACACGGCCGAGCTGCGCTACCCGGTGATTCTCAAGCCCTCGTCGACGATCTACGTGCTGGGATTCCTCGAAGGCGGTAACGCATTCGAGTCGTGGAAGAAGTTCTCGCCCTTCAAGATCAAGCGTTCGGCCGGCTTCGGCGTGCGGCTCTACCTGCCCGTCGTCGGCATGCTCGGCATCGACTGGGGCTACGGATTCGACGCCCCGGCCAACTCCACGTCGAAGAGCGGCAGCCAGTTCCACTTCGTGCTCGGACAGCAGTTCTGATGCGCGGCTGGCAATAAAATTGGAAGAAAAGAGTTATATTTACAGACGGAAGCGGCCGTTGCCGCCTCCCGAGCGAACCAAAACGAGACAAACCATGAAACGACTGATTCTGTTCGCGGCGGCCCTGCTGGCAGCCGGGACCCTCGCAGCCCAGAACTGCATCATCGTGGACAGCGAAAAGATCTTCAAGTCCATCGACGCCTACAACCAGGCCATCAGCGACCTGGACGACCTTGCCAAGCAGTATCAGGAGCAGGTGGACAACCGCTTCCAGGAGGTCGAGACCCTCTACAACAACTACATGAACCAGAAGGCATCGCTCCCGGCCACGACGCGTCAGGCGCGCGAGCAGGCGATCCTCGACAAGGAGAAGGAGGCCCAGCAGTTCCAGGAGAGCCTCTTCGGACAGGAGGGCACGCTGATGAAAAAGCGCCTCGAGCTGATCCAGCCGATCCAGAAAAAGGTCTTCGATGCCATCGAGGCCTATGCCAAGCAGGTCGGCGCCGCGGCGGTGATCGACTCGTCGAACAACCCCACGCTGCTCTACGCCTCGCCCTCGGCCGAGCACACGCAGCAGGTCATCGAACTTCTGAAAAAGTAAACACTACCAATACATCAAAACATTAACTGACCAATTGTTATGAAAACAGCTATCAGACTGACCCTTGCGGTTGTACTCATGATGAGCGCCACGTCGCTTTTCGCCCAGAAATTCGGTCGCATCAATACGAGCGAGATCATCGCGTCGATGCCCGAGATGAAGCAGATGCAGGTGGACATGGAGAACTTCGGCAAGACGCTGAACGAAGGAATCGAGGCCATCAATGTCGAGTACGCGAACAAGCTGCAGGAGTATCAGAAGAGCTACAACTCGCTGCCCGAGGCGACGCGTGAAATGAAGGCCCAGGATCTGCAGAACCTCATTACGCGCCGCGAGCAGTACCAGCAGGCCGCACAGCAGGATTACGAGAAGAAATACAACGAGCTGATGGCCCCGATCATCGAGAAGGCCAAGAACGCCATCGACAAGGTATCGCAGGCCGGCGGTTTCCTGGCCGTCTTCGACACCTCGACGGGCGCCCTCGTTTCGTTCGACGAGACGAACCTCATCGACATTGCTCCCGAGGTGA
This sequence comes from uncultured Alistipes sp., assembly GCA_900544265.1. Taxonomy (GTDB): domain Bacteria; phylum Bacteroidota; class Bacteroidia; order Bacteroidales; family Rikenellaceae; genus Alistipes; species Alistipes merdavium. The sequence goes on along the minus strand of UQUQ01000030.1, from coordinate 473 downwards.
AGAAGGAGCTGGGCATCACCGATACGCCCGCCGCGGCAGCCCCCGCAACCCCTGCCAACTGACGAAAGCACAGCGTGGCCGGAGCGAACGGGCTGCAGGCCATCAGGCGATGCCCCGCGTGAAGAGGAGAGACCCCGAAGACCGGAGCGCCGCAAGCGACAACGGGCCAAGGCAAGAGTCGACGGACCGAAGCAGGCGACAGCGGACCGAAGGGCGTGAGCAGACGATCTCCCGCACACGGAAGATTCGGAGACGAGGGTACGTGCCGACGGAGGAGAAGCAGCAAAGGACGATTCGCCCGCCACGATAAACAGGGCCGGGACCCCGCGTCCCGGCCTTTTTCATACCCCTGCCGCACGTTCGATCTTCCCGTTGCCGAAAACGCGCAGCACGGGTGGCCGAAAACAGACCGATACTGTTCATTATTTCCTATTATACAAATAGAACAGACAACATACACATCGAAAATACTA
>UQUQ01000029.1 GCA_900544265.1 uncultured Alistipes sp. | reverse complement strand
GATACCTCACGCCAAACGAAAAATTTAAACAAATTATTAATCAGAATTCTGTTGCATTTGCAAGTTGAATTCAGCTTGGATAATTTTGAATATCGAAAAGTGCGAATGTTGCAAAAGTGTTACATGCCCGATACATTAATTAAATATTTTAATAATTTGGAAACGCAACGCTTCACAACCTGATACATTAAATTATTAACCTTAACTCTATGGAAATGAATTTGACTTTTTCGGGGAAGAGACGGAGAATCCTCCAGACTCTTCTGATGGGCCTGCTGTGCTGCATGCTCACTCTTCCGGCCCGGGCGCAGGACCGCGTAACGGTTTCGGGCCGTCTGGTCGACTCGGGTCAGAATCCGCTCATCGGCGCGTCGGTCATCGAGCAGGGCACGACCAACGGCGTGACGACCGACGTGGAGGGCCGCTACGAGATCTCCGTGCCGGGCGACGCCGTGTTGGAGTACTCCTACATCGGCTACAAGACGCAGGATGTCGCCGTGATGAACCGCACGCAGATCGACATCACGATGGCCGAGGATTCCATGATGATCGGCGAGGTCGTGGCCATCGGCTACGGCTCGCAGCGCAAGGAGGACCTCTCGATGGCCGTGCAGACGGTCAAGGTCGACGAGGCGGCGCGCAGCCGTGCCTCGGACCTCGGGACGCTGCTCCAGGGCCGCATGCCGGGCGTGACGATCCAGCAGGCCGGCGGTGACCCGATGCGCAAGGCGTCGTTCTCGATCCGCGGCCGCGGATCGAAGGGCAACGACGACGATCCGACGTCGGGCGACGGCGTGCTGGTCGTGGTCGACGGCGTGCCCAACGCCCCCTACATGGTCGAGGACATCGAGACGGTCACCGTGCTGAAGGATGCCGCCTCGGCCGCCATCTACGGTGCGTCGGTCGGTTCGTCGGGCGTTATCCTCATCACGACGCGCCAGGCCGAGTCGGGCAAGCTGCGCGTGAATGTCAACGCCTCGATCGGCGTCGAGAAGGCCATGAACCTGCCGACGATGCTCAACGCACAGCAGTATTGCGACGTGTGGGCCAAGGCCGTCGAGAATTCCGAGAACGGCTCGCTGCCCAACCTGGCCAACCCGGCCGTCTATGCCGGCGCCAACATCACGCGCACGAACTGGCTCGACGAGATCTTCCGCGCCGGTCTGACGCAGCACTACGGCATCTCGCTCAGCGGCGGTACGGAGCGGCTGTCGTCGGTCCTCTCGGTGACCTATGACAAGAAGGAGGGTACGATCATCAATACGTGGAGCGAGTCGCTGGGCGCCAAGCTCTCGACGGACTTCAAGCCCGTGAAGTGGCTGAAGGTCTCCGAGCGTGCGTCGTTCGAGTACACCGACGGCCAGGGCAACGTCAACCGTTCGCACACGGGCCCGATTCTGGGCGCCCTCTGGTTCCCCGCCTCGGCTTCGGTCTATGACCGCGACGCCGACGGCAAGATCATCTACGGCGACAACGGCAAACCCAAGTGGGGCGGTATCGCCTCGACGGCCGACATGGCAGCCGGTGTCGTGGGCCCGAACATCGTGAACCCCGTCGCCCAGCTCGAGACGATGCACAGCCGCGCTCCGCAGATGCGCTTCTTCTCGACGACCTCGTTCGAGGTGAAGCCCGTGCGCGGCCTGACCCTCAAGTCGGACTTCACGGCCGACCTCGACATCCTCGAGACCGATGCCTTCACGCCGGTGATCGACGTGCCGGGCGGCTCGACGACGACGCTGCGCGAGCAGGAGCAGACCCGCACGTTCCACTACCTGTGGGAGACGACCGCAACCTACGCCGAGGTCTTCGGCAAGCACCACATCTCGGCGATGGCCGGCTTCACGACCGACTACAAGAAGCTGCGCGTGTATGACTTCCGCACGCAGAACTATCCGACCGACACGTGGGACAAGTACCAGGACCTCTGGCAGAATGCCGAGTGGTACCGCAACCCGACCGAGAACTACAACGAGTATGCGATGGTTTCGTTCCTCGCCCGTCTGGGCTACTCGTTCGACAACCGCTACTTCCTGACGGCCAGCATCCGCCGCGATGCCTCGTCGAAGCTGCCTCCCACGAAGAACTACGACTGGTTCCCCGCCGTATCGGCCGCGTGGAAGCTCTCCTCGGAGAAGTTCTTCGCCAACTCGTCGCTGAGCAAGGTCTTCGACCTGGTGAAGCTGCGTGCCGGCTGGGGTATGGTCGGTAACGTCGACCTCTACCCGAACACCTCGTCGGTGGATGTGCCCTGGTCGATCTATCCCGACGGCTCGCTCATCGGCGGCAACACGGTCTACGGCGGCTACTACGACACGATCGCCAACCCCGGAGCCACGTGGGAGACGACCGTGCAGACGAGTGCCGGTATCGACCTGACGCTCTTCAACAACAAGCTCGACGTGACGGTCGACTACTACGACAAGGAGACGCGCGATCTGGTGGACTACGTGCCGACGCCCCCGCAGATGGGTGTGACCACCTCGCCGATGGGCAATATGGGCCGTGTGACCAACCGCGGTTGGGAGTTCTCGGTGGCCTACCACAACACGGCCGCGCAGGGCAAGCTCGAGTACAACGTCTGGGGCAGCTTCTCGACCAACAAGAGCAACGTCGAGGAGTACGGTTCGCAGCCGCTCGTGCGCCATGACAACCCCAACATCAACAGCACGCCGATCCTCTACTCGGGTGTGGGACATCCCTGGTACTCCTATTATATCTACCGCACCGACGGCATCTTCCGTTCGCAGGAGGAGATCGACCGCTACGTGAGCAAGAACGCCGAGACGGGCGAGGTGACGCAGGTGCAGCCCAATGCCAAGGTCGGTGACCTGAAGTTCATCGACACGAACGGCGACGGCGTCATCACGGACGACGACAAGGTGCTGACGGGCTGCTACACGCCCAAGCAGACCTTCTCGTTCGGAGGCTCGCTCAACTGGAAGGGCTTCGACTTCAGCTTCATGTTCCAGGGCGTTGCCGGCAACTACATCTACAACGGTACGAAGCAGATGGCCATGAACGGCCGTCAGGACTACGGCAACCTCATCAGCGACGTCTTCGACACGTGGGACTTCAACCCCTCGTCGAGCAAGTACCCGCGTCTGGGTATCTCGGAGGACGACAACGGCAACTACACGAAGTTCTCGGACATCTTCCTCGAGAAGGGCGACTACCTGCGCCTGAAGAACATCACGCTGGGTTACACGCTGCCCAAGCACATCGCCCGCTACGTCGGTCTGAAGAACGGTTCGCTGCGCGTCTATGTCAGCATCGACAACGTCGCCACGATCACCGGCTACTCGGGCATCGACCCCGAGGTCGGCAACTACGGTCTTGATGCCGGTGTCTACCCGTCGTCGCGCTTCTTCAACTTCGGTGTAAACCTCAACTTCTAAAACCAAAGGACCATGAAAAAGATATTATTCAGCATTTGCCTGGCCGTCAGTGCGCTTGCCATGTCCGGGTGCGCCGATTTCCTGGAGCGGGAATCCTACGGCAAGGATGAGACCTGGAAGTCGAAGGACGACGTCATGCAGGCCATCTACGGACTCTACCACTTCGTGTCGCCCTACTGGAGCGAGGAGATCTGCGGCCGCGGCCACATGTGGCTCGAGTGCGCCAGCGACAACGTCCTGATCGGCCGTGACCGTGCCTCGGTGGACGAGATCCGCGAGTTCCGCATGTCGCCGTCGAACGACAACGACGTCTCGCGCGTCTGGGAGGTGATGTACCAGAACGTAGCCAAGGCCAACAACATCATCAAGCTCGTGCCCGACCTCTCGCTCGATCAGAACTTCAAGGATCAGGCGCTCGGTACGGCGCTCTTCTTCCGCGGCTTCTCGATGCTGTGGATGGTGCCCTACTACGGTGACGACACGAACGGCGGTATTCCGATCATCACCGAGAAGACGGCCACCGAGGATATCGACTCGCCGCGTCCGTCGCACGTGCTGCAGAACTACGACCAGATCATCGCCGACTTCCGCGAGGCGGGCGACAAGCTGCCCTACTTCTCGGAGCTGCCGGCCGACCAGATCGGCCTGCCGCACAAGGCCGCAGCCTGGGCCTACGCCGCCCGCGCCGCCCTCTACGCCTCGATGTACGATGCGAAGTACTACGACATCGTGATCGAGATGTGCGACAAGGTGATGAACATGACCGGCGCCGACAAGCGCGCGCTCTACATCGACTCGAGCGATCCCTTGCAGTCGTTCCGCCACCTGTGGACCTCGGACCAGAACCACTCGTGCGAGTACATCTTCTCGCTCGAGGGCAATACGACCAACGGCGCCCGCTACCACGGCGTGACGTTCCAGAACGCCGGCTGGGGCTACTACAACACGTGGGGCTACTTCACGCCGAGCCTCGAGCTCTACAAGGCCTACGAGGAGGGCGACCAGCGCCGCGACGTGACGATCCTCTATCCGGGCCAGTCGTTCGAGTTCATGGGCTGGGCCTGGGTCTTCGCCGGCTACTCGCCCGACGGATCGGCCTACGACGTGTCGTGGAGCGGCAGCAACCACGTCTCGGCGGGCATGCTGACGCGCAAGTTCCTCTCGCCGTGGGAGCGTTCGTCGAGCCGTCCCGAGGATGCGAACTACTATGCCGAGGTGACGCAGCTGCGTGACAAGCTCTGGAATTCGCTCAACGTCTGCCTAATGCGTTACGCCGACGTGATGCTGATGAAGGCCGAGGCGCTGATCTGGACCCAGGGCGAGGGCAATGCCGAGGCCAAGGAGCTGCTGAACGACATCCGCGAGCGCGCCGGTCTGCCCCGCAACAGCCAGGCCACGAAGGCCCAGCTGCAGAACGAGCGCCGCTGCGAGCTGGCCTTCGAGTTCCAGCCCAGCCGCTTCATCGACGTGGTGCGCTGGGGTCTGGGTCCCGAGCTGCTGACCAAGCCGCTGCACAGCGTGATCTCGAAGGGTGTCGACGGCAAGATCGTTACCGAGGAAAGGGAGGTCTACCCGGCCCGCACGTTCAATCCGACCTACAACAAGGTGTTCCCGATTCCGGAGCGCGCCTTCACGGGTACGGTGAACCTGAAGCAGAACAAGGGTTATTAACCGATTGTAAATCAGTAAAGTCATGAAAATCAGCAAATATATTTTGGGCGCCGCCCTCTTCGCCGGACTTTTCTTCCCGCTGGCGGAAGCCGGGGCGCAGGATGTGAAACTCAAATGCATGGAGTGGAACATCAAGGCGTTGGAATACCGCGGCAACAGCAACGTCTCGAAGGACATCAGCCGCTTCGTGACGGAGATCGAGAACCAGCAGGCCGACATCGTCTGCTTCAACGAGTTCGAGACGCTGACCGGCGCGATGTATATGAAGGAGAAGGCTACGGAGTTCGCCAAGGAGCTGGGCATGTACCCCTTCTTCATCCACTCCTACAACAAGGATTCGGGCTTCTACGGCAACGTGATTCTCTCGAAGTATCCGATTGTCAACTCGGGCCGTGTGCTGCTGGGCATGTTCACGGGTGCCGACCAGCGTTCGGCCGGCTGGGCCGACATCCTCGTCCCGACGGATGCCAACCCGACGGGCGTGAAGGTCCGCATCGTCTGCACGCACCTCGACGCCTTCGGCGGTGACGAGACCTGCTACGAGCAGGCCAAGGAGGTGATCGCCAAGGCGATCGAACCGGCCGTGGCCGAAGGTACGCCCGTGATCCTGATGGGCGACATGAACTGCGGCCCCGGCACGGCGGCCATCGCCGAGTACGAGAAGACGGGCACGCGCCTGTGCAACAACAACGGCACGTTCGGCGGCAGCAAGCTCGACTACTTCATCGGCTTCCCGCAGGGGAGCTGGAGCTGCCCGGACTTCCGGGTGCTCGACTCCTCCACGTTCTACGATCTTTCCGACCACTACTCGATTTCGGGTACGGCCGTGCTGAACAAATAGCCTCTCTTGAAACGAATAAATCACGTAAACGATGAAAACAGCAAAAAGATACCTTCCGGTTTTCCTCTCCCTCGTAATGGCGGCCCCGCTCTTTACGGGCTGTAACAACGGGTTGGACGAGTATCCCTCGGATGCGCCGATTCCCGCTCCGTCGGACAAGTTCACGACCACCGTGCAGTTCGTCTCCTCGCTCGACGGCAACGCCTTCGGGAGCGACTATACGGCCTTCAACGACTACCTGACGGGCCTGGGCGACGAGAAGCCCTGGATGACGGTCCTCGACCGTGCCGACAACGGCAATCTTCCGGGGGCGCTGACCGGTGCCTTCGACGCGACGCGCTGGACGGCCTTTGCCTTCAACAAGATCGAGAACAAGACGTCGTATCAGGGCAGCATGCTCTACTTCAACAGCTGCATCACGGGTGCGACGGGACGTCCCTCGGGCGAGGGGTGCTACGTCACGCGGGTGAAGACGGCGCTCAATGGCGTCCGCACGGACAAGGATGAGAACGGGGAGGTCACCGGACAGACGGATGTCTCGTTCAACGTGGATTTCCTGACGGCCCGTTTCGAGACGGCCGAGCAGCTCTCGGCCTTCGGCGGAAAGAGCGGCGTGCTGCGCGCGTTCTACGCCGAGTCGATGCCGGTGCTGATGATCGGTACGGTGAAGAACGACCTGCTCCAGCAGCTCAAGTCGGCCGCCGAGTCGGCTTCGGGAAGCTACGCCTTCAAGGTCTACGAGGTGGCTGCCGGTTCGCAGTATACGCTCTTCCTGCTGACCGAGGAGCGTTTCTGGGGCCTGATGGAGCCGGTCGACGTCCAGCCGCTTGCAGGCAACGTCAAGGTCTACAATATCGGTGTGATGTGGTAGCAGCCCGCTCCGGGTATGTGAAAGGCGGCGTCCCTGTACGGACGCCGCTTTTTTATGCCTTTTCCTCGTTCCGGTACTTTCCATTCCAGCACTTTCCATTCCAGCACTTTCTGTTCCGGTACTTTCCATTCCGGCACTTTCCATTCCGGCACTTTCCGCCCCGGCTTTTTGTTCCGCTGCGGCCCTTTTGTCCCGCGTGTTTGCCGCTCCCGGAGGGAGGGGGATGCTCGTCAGGGAAGGTAAGACGCACGTCAGGGAAGGGAAGGTCGTTGGGTCGGAAGGAAGAGAGGGCCCGACAGGTGCGGGACGGTGTGACCGATGGGGGAGGACACCCGGCTGCCGGGACCGCCCTGCGTGGCGAATTTCCGGCGAAAGGGTGCCTGCGGGGCCGGAGTGGAGGCCCGATAATACAAATCGGATAAAAAATACCCGATTCGGCTTGTCTTTTAACGAAAAATTTGGTATGTTTGTACATATGAATCGAATCCGCCTTGCCGAAGTAACCCTTATCGGTCACGCAACCGGTTCGTTGTCTGGCCCGTGCGCGGGCAGAGGAACGGGCGGAGAGAACATCTGGTGTTTCATGTCACCCGCACGGTGACCGCTATTCGGACGATACATGGCTGAAGGGAAGGAGAATAAACCGTTGCATGTCCTGGCCGAGGAGGCGATCAAGAAGATGATCCGCCTGCCCGAGTATCAGAACGGCAAACTGCTGCCCAACGAGATAGAACTCGCTCGCAATCTGAACATTTCGCGCAATACACTGCGCCAGGCCATCAACAAGATGGTCTTCGAGGGGCTGCTCTGCCGCCGCAAGGGCTACGGAACCTGGGTGGCGAAGAAGACTATCACGGGCGGCGTGAAGAACTGGCTGAGCTTTTCGCAGGAGATGCAGCGGCTCGGAATCACGATCAAGAACTACGAGCTGCACGTCTCGCTGGAGTATCCCGACGAGAAGGTGCGCCGCTTCTTCGGTCTGGACGAGGAGGGCAAGGCCGGCACGCTCTGTCTGAAGCTCGAACGCGTGCGGGGCCATGCCGAATATCCGTTCGTGGTCTTCATCTCCTACTTCAACCCGCGCTTCCCGATCAGCAGCGACGACAACTTCACGATGCCGCTCTACGAACTGCTTGAGACCAAGTACAATATCGTTGTGCACACCTCCGTCGAGGAGATCTCGGCCCGGTTGGCCGGCAAGCGCATCTCGACCAAACTGCGCATCTCGGAAAACGATCCGATCCTCATCCGCCGCCGCTACGTCTACGATATCAAGGGGGTCCCCGTCGAGTACAACGTCGGCTACTACCGCGCCGACAGTTTCACCTACACCATTACGGCCGAACGGTAGCCGTCCGTTCCCCTTTTTGCGGGGCACCGCCCCTCTCCAGTCGGAAAAGAATCCCTTTTCCGACTTTTTTTGCGATTTTCCGTAAAAAAGAGCCGAAATATTTTGTATTTACAAAACATATTGTTTTCTTTGCACAAAGATAAATATGTATGAACATATATAACAATATCAGATCACATCATGTTTAGAAAATCTGACAGTTTCCTGGCGCCTGTCAAGGCGGAGACGACACCGGCCGGCGTGTACGACCTCTATCCGGCGTTTGAAATCGGGGAGCAAATCTTCGATCGCATCGAGGCGTTGGCGGAGCGGATCGCTGCGCACAAGTGCGTTGTTATCGACGGCTACGAAGGCGTGCTGTGGGACAAGTTCATCGGGGCGCTGACCGCGGCGCTCGAATCGCTCGGGCGGAAGGTGACGTGCCTTCCCGTGTCGCGGGCACTGAAGCCGGAGGCGGAGATCGACTCCCTGATCGCACCGTTCATGGGCGACAAGGATTCGATCTTCGGCCGCATGACCGACCTGCTGCTGATCGACTTCTTCGACCGGGCGGCGCTCAAGGAGCTCGAACCCGACGCTGCCGCCGACATCACCCTTCTCTACGGCTGCGGTGCCGCGCTGGCCGGATGGGAGGCGCCGCTCATCTATGTCGACCTGCCCAAGAACGAATTGCAGTTCCGCATGGCGGCCGGGTCGGCGTTCAACCTCGGCACGACGCGCCGCCTGGACGGCCGCGAATCCTACAAGCGCTGCTACTTCATCGACTGGCCGATTCTCGATGGCTGGAAGGGCACGCTCATTCCGCGCATCGACTGGATCGTCGACGAGCAGCGCATCGACGTCTGGACCTTCATGAGCGGCGAGGCGCTGCGCGAGGGGCTGCGGCGCATGAGCCGCAGCAGCTTCCGCGTCCGTCCGTGGTTCGCGCCGGGCGTCTGGGGCGGCACCTACCTGCGCGACCACATCCGCGGGCTCAATCGCGAGGCGCCCAACATGGCGTGGTCCTACGAGTTGATGGCGCTCGAGAACGGCATCATGTTCAGACATGACGGCATCCTGCTCGAGGTTTCGTTCAGCATGCTCATGTCCTACGCCTACCGCGACGTGCTCGGCCACTGCGCCGAGGACTTCAAGGAGGACTTCCCGATCCGCTTCGACTTCCTCGATACGGTCGAGGGCGGCAACCTCTCGATCCAGTGCCATCCGCGTCCGGAGTACATCCGTTCGCGCTTCGGCAAGCCCTATACGCAGGACGAGACCTATTATATTCTGCGTGCGACGCCCGAGGCGCACGTCTACCTCGGATTCCAGCAGGGCGTGCAGAAGGCCCCCTTCGCCGCCGCCCTCGAAGAGAGCCAGCGCACGGGCGAGGCGATCGACATCGAGCGTTACGTGCAGTGCTTCCCGGCACACAAGCACGACCTGTTCCTCATCCCGAACGGCACGATCCACGCCTCGGGTGCGGGCAACCTGGTGCTTGAGATCAGCAGCGCGCCCTACATCTTCACCTTCAAGATGTACGACTGGGTACGCCTCGACATCGACGGCCGTCCCCGTCCGATCAACATCGAGCACGGCCTGAACAACGTCCGCTTCGAGCGCAACGGCCGCGTGGTGACCGACACGCTCATCAGCCGCCCGAGCGTCATGAAGACGACGGACGACTACGTGCAGGAGCACCTGCCGACGCACCCCGACCACTTCTACGACGTGCACCGCTTCCACCTGCATGCGGGACGCAGCCTGCATATCGCCACCGAGAACCGCTGCCACGTCTGGATGATCGTCGAGGGCAGCAGTGCCGAGGTGGAGACCGCCGACGGACGCCGCGTGCGCTACAACTACCTGGAGACCTTCATCATCCCGGCCGCTGCCAGCTCCTACACGGTGCACAATACGTCGGACGGCGAGCTGATCCTCGTCAAGGCCTTCGTCAAGGATACCTACCAACTCTGATGAAACCGCAACCTGAAACCAAACCATGAATAAAAAACATCCGCTGAGTCATCTGCTGCCCGTCCTGTTCGGCTTCTTCGTCATGGGCTTCTGCGACGTGGTGGGCGTGGCCACAAGCTACGTGCAGCAGCACTTCTCGCTTTCGGAGAGCCTCGCGGGGCTGATCCCCTCGATGGTCTTCCTGTGGTTCCTGCTGCTGGCCGTGCCGGTGGCCTTCTGGATGAACCGCATCGGCCGCCGCCGCATGGTGATCGCCGGCAACGTCGTCACGATCGTCGGCATGCTCGTGCCGCTGGCCGACTACTCGTTTGCCGCCTGTCTGGTGGCCTTTGCCCTGCTCGGCATCGGCAACACGATCCTGCAGGTGTCGCTCAACCCGCTGCTGACGAACGTCGTCGACAGCCGGGCCCTCTCCAGCTCGCTGACCGCCGGCCAGGTCATCAAGGCCGTCTCGTCGTTCAGCGGCCCCTTCATTGCGGCCTTCGCCGCCTCGAAGCTCGGAAACTGGGTCTGGATGTTCCCGATCTTCGCCGGCATCTCGCTCGTGTCGGCCCTCTGGCTGATGGCTACGCCCATCGACGAGGGCCCCGCCGAGCGCACCTCGTCGGCGGGTGAACTGCTCGCCGTGCTGCGCGACCGGAAGATCACGATGCTCTTCCTGGGCATCGTCGCCATCGTGGGCATCGACGTGGGTCTCAATACGCTGGCTCCGAAGCTGCTGATCGAGCGCTGCGACATGCCCCTCGAGCAGGCCGGCTACGGTTCGAGCGTCTACTTCTTCTGCCGCGTTGTCGGCGCCTTCGTCGGCTCGCTGCTGCTGACGCGCCTGTCGGACCGCAAATACTACGTTTCGCACATGCTGCTGGGGCTTGTCGTCCTCTGTGCGCTCTACTTCGCCGGCAGCCGCTATGCCGTGCTGGCCGGTCTGGGCGTGGCGGGATTCGCCTTCTCGAGCATCTTTGCCGTGATCTACTCGCAGGCGCTCAAGCACCTGCCCGCGCGCGCCAACGAAATCTCGGGCCTGATGATCATGGGCGTCTTCGGCGGTGCCGTCGTGCCGCCCCTGATGGGTGTCGTCACCGACGCCGTGGGCTCGCAGGCCGGTTCGCTGGCCGTGCTGACGCTCTTCGCGCTCTATCTGCTGGCTTGTGTTCCGATGATCCGTTCCGAAAAAACCGACAGCCATGTATCAGCACGATAACCGCACGGTCGTAACGCTCGATGCGGGCGGTACGAACTTCGTCTTCGGGGCCATGCGCGGCTGCGAGTTCATCACCGAACCGCTGCGCAAGCCCTCGAACGCCGACGATCTGGACCGCTGCCTGGCCACCCTGGTCGAGGGCTTCGGCGAGATCATCTCGCGGCTCGACACGCCGCCCGTGGCCATCAGCTTCGCCTTCCCGGGCCCGGCCGACTATCCGCACGGAATCATCGGCGGCAACCTGCCCAACTTCCCGTCGTTCCGTGACGGCGTGGCCCTCGGCCCCTTCCTCGAGATGAAGTTCGGCATCCCGGTCTTCATCAACAACGACGGCAACCTCTTCGCCTACGGCGAGGCGATGGTCGGCGCGCTGCCCCGCATCAACGAGGCGCTGGCGGCGGCCGGCTCGCAGAAGCGCTACCGCAACCTGCTGGGTGTCACCTTCGGCACGGGCTTCGGCTGCGGCGTGGTCATCAACGGCGAGCTGCTCATGGGCGACAATGCCGCGGGCGGCGACGTGTGGTGCTTCCGCAACAGCCTGCTGCCCGAGTATATCGTCGAGGAGAGCGTCAGCATCCGCGCCGTGAAGCGGGTCTACCGCGAACTGACGGGTGACGATACGGAACTGACCCCCAAGGATATATGCGACATCGCCAAGGGGGCGCGCCCGGGCGACATGCGGGCCGCCCGCGAGAGCTTCGCCCGCATGGGGCGTGCCGCCGGCGATGCCCTTGCCCAGGCCGCGACGATCGTCGACGGAATCATCGTCCTCGGCGGCGGACTGACCGGCGCGGCGGAGTTCTTCGTCCCGGCGATTCTCGAGGAGATGGGCAGCTCGCTGAAGATGATGGACGGCACCTCGTTCTGCCGCATGCAGACCGAGGTGGTGAACCTCGACGACGAGGCCTGCCTGCGGCGCTTCCTCACCGGAGGCGGCACGCCGCTGCGGGTCTACGGCTCGGACAAGGTTGTCATGTACGACTCCCGCAAACAGATCGGCCTGACCGTCAGCCGGCTCGGCGCAAGCCGCGCCATCTCGGCCGGAGCCTACGTCTATGCGCTCAACCACATCGGATAGACGAACGAAAGCGATTATTAAAGGACTAACCAAACAACAATAACCCATGAAACAAAATCAACTTGACTTTCGCAGAGGCCGGACCCTCCGACGCTTCGCCGTCATGGTCTGCCTGCTGTTGCTGGGCTTCTCCGGAGTGCGGGCCCAGGACCGTTACGAGGTCACGGGCGTCATCACCGACGCCAACGCGCAGCCCGTTGTCGGCGCCTCGATCGTGGAGAAGGGCACGACCCGCGGTACGACCTCCTCGACCGACGGAAGCTACACCTTCCGCGTCTCGTCGCCCGATGCCGTGCTGGTCTACTCCTTCTTCGGCTGCAAGACCCAGGAGGTCGCCGTGGCCAACCGCACGAAGATCGACATCGTCCTGCAGGAGGATGCCATCGCGCTCGAAGAGGTTGTGGCGATCGGTTACGGTACGATGAAGAAGTCGGACCTGACCGGAGCCGTGGCTTCGGTCAAGTCGGAGCTGCTCGACAACAAGCCCATCGCCTCGTTCGACAATGCGCTGCGCGGCCAGATTGCCGGTGTGCAGGTGCGCCAGAACGACGGTCAGCCGGGCGGCGGCGCCTCGATCCGCATCCGCGGTACGAGCTCGATCAACGGTACGAACGAGCCGCTGTACGTCATCGACGGCGTGCCCCTGATCAGCGAATCGGTGACCGAGGGGCAGGGTCTGGTCATCAACCCGCTCTCGAGCCTCAGCACGAACGATATCGAGTCGATCGAGGTGCTGAAGGATGCCTCGGCAACGGCCATCTACGGTGCGCGCGGTGCCAACGGTGTGATCCTCGTCACGACGAAGCGCGGCCGCGAGCAGGCGGGGGAGGTGCGTTTCAGCGCCACGCTCTCGCTCCAGACCCCCGAGCAGGCCTATGATCTGCTCAACGGCAAGCAGCTTGCCCAGCTGGGCAAGGAGGCCTACGAGAATGCGGGCATGCCCGTTCCCTCCTATTTCGAGAACCCCGAGTCGGTCGTGACGCGCACGAACTGGATGGACGAGATTCTCCGCACGGCCGTTACGCAGAACTACCAGGTCAACTACAGCGGCGGCTCGAAGAAGGTCTCCTACAACTTCTCGGCCGGATACTTCAATCAGGAGGGTATCCTCATCAACACCGATTTCAACCGCTATACCTTCCGCGGGCAGATTGCCGCCGAGATCAACAAGTACATCCATTTCGGATCGTCGGTCGGCTACTCGCAGGTGAAGACCACCGGTTACGGCAACGCCTCGACGGAGCTGAACCTCATGTCGATGGCCTATGACATGAACCCGGCGCTGTCGGTCCGCGATGCCGACGGCAACTACACCTACCGCAACAACCTCGACTCCTCGACGGGCGTCTACGGCGGCAACCCCGTGCAGACGGCCTACGAGGCGGACATGGAAAACCGCCAGAACCGCTTTACGGGCAACATCTACACCGACTTCCGCTTCCTGGGCGACGACCGCCTGGTCTTCAAGACGCAGTTCGGCGTGGACGACATCTTCTCGCTCGACCGCATGTACCTGCCCACGACGCTCGCCGTGTCGGTCGACGGACCGGGCAAGGGCAACGTCGCTTCGTATGATACGAAGACCTGGGTCTGGGAGAATACGCTTACCTATAAGAATACGTGGGGCCGCCACAGCCTCTCGGCCATGGTCGGACAGACGGCACAGAAGTTCTCGCAGAACGTCTTCCGTCTCGGCGTCAAGAATTTCGAGGACGACCGCCTCGGCTACCACGATTTGAGCGTCGGCAAGGACGTATGGCTCAACCAGACGACCGACACCGAGTGGTCGATGCTCTCCTACATCAGCCGTATCCACTATTCGTTCGACGACCGCTACCTGTTCACCTTCACGGGCCGTGTCGACGGATCGTCGAAGTTCGGCGAGAACAACAAGTACGGTTTCTTCCCCTCGGGTGCCTTCGCCTGGCGTGTCTCGGAGGAGAAGTTCATGCGCGACGTGAAGGCGGTCTCGAACCTCAAGCTGCGTTTGAGCTACGGTCTGGTCGGTAACGCCGGCATTCAGCCCTACCAGTCGCAGGGTACGCTCGTACCGGTGGCTCCGCCCTTCGGTTCGGGTGTCGCCAACGGCGGTATGGCGCCGCTGACGCTGCCCAACGCCGACCTTTCGTGGGAGTCGACCTCGCAGTTCGATGCCGGCTTCGACCTGGGTCTGTTCGACAACCGGTTGAGCATCACGGCCGACTACTACTACAAGTATACGAGCGACCTGCTCTACGCCGTCGACCTGCCGATGTATTCGGGTTACATGTTCTCGATGCGCAACCTCGGCGATTTGAGCAACCGCGGTGTTGAGTTTTCCATTACGGCAGTTCCCGTGACCACGCGCGACTTCACCTGGACCTCGACCTTCAACATCGACTCCAACGTGACGACCATCGAGAAGCTCAACATCGCCGAGGGCGAATCGTCCGGTACGGGCGTGACGCGTATGGTTGTGGGTGACCGGCTGAACAACATCTGGGGCTACAAGACCAACGGCATCGCGCAGCTGGACGAGGACCTGACGCAGGTGGCGCAGCTGACCAACCGCCCGCTGGTGGCCGGCGAGCAGAAGTATCAGGACATCAACAAGGATGGTGTCATCGACCAGGACGACGAAGTGGTGCTGGGCAACCTGAATCCGAAGTTCTCGTTCGGCTTCAACAACACCTTCACCTACAAGAACCTCAGCGTGAACCTCTTCCTGGAGGGCAACTACGGCAACAGCATCATCAACTACACGCGCAAGAAGCTCGAGGGCATGGATGGCCGCTACAACAACATCACGACGGTGCTCGACCGCTGGACGCCCGAGAACCCCGATGCCAAGCTGCCGCGTGCCGACCGCAACAGCAATTCGACGGCCTTCTCGGACCGCTGGGTCGAGGACGGCAGCTACCTGCGCATCCGTGACCTGACGATCGGCTACACGCTGCCCCGCAATCTGCTGCGCGGCGTGGCCAGCATCAACGTCTTCGTCTCGTTCGAGAACCTCTATACCTTCACCAAGTACACGGGCAACGACCCCTCGATCGGCGGCGGTATCGACAACAACCTCTATCCCACGTCGCGGAAGTACTCGCTGGGTGTTTCGCTGACTTTCTAACCACTCACCTAAAAATCAGATACCATGAAAACCAGATTCATATATGCGGCCCTGAGCCTCACGCTTGCCCTCTCGTCGTGCAGCGGATTTCTCGACGAGGAGCCGCTCTCGAACGTGACGGACAAGAACTATTATGCGACGGAATCGGATGCCGAGGGTGCCGTCAACGCCATCTACGAGACGGTCGGCATCGGCTCGGTCAGCCAGTGGCAGGGTACCGGCAATGCCAATACGCCCTACGGAGGAGTCTTCTACAACGATTTCTGGCTGACGCAGGACCTCTTCTCGGACAACGCCGAGCACGACAATTATCTCTATGCCAACTTCGACAATTTCAGCCTTCCGGAGACCGACGGCAAGGTCAAGTCGTTGTGGTACACCTTCTACCGTTCGATCAACACGGCCAACATCGCCATCGACAAGATTCCCGCGATCAACATGGACGAGAAGCGGCGCAACCACCTTGTGGGCGAGGCGCGTTTCTGGCGCGGCCTGCTCTATGCCGAGATGGCGAAGATCTGGAGCGACGTGCCGCTGCGCCTGAAGCCCAGCGAGTCGGTTGACGCCCTCTTCAGCGTGGAGCGCACGGATCAACTCGAGGTGCTGAAGACGGCAATCGAGGATCTGACCTACGCCAAGGACAACCTGATGGATGACTACCGGGCCGGTTACGGACGGGCCAATTCGCTCATGGCACAGGCCGTGCTGGCCAAGGCCTACCTCATCAAGGCGGCCCGCACGCACAGCAAGGAGGATTACCAGGCCGTGGTCGACTGGGCCTACAAGGTGATCATCTCGGGCAAGTACGACCTCTATCCCGATTTCCAGGACAACTTCATCATCAGCAAGAAGCACGGCATCGAGTCGGTCGTGTCGATCAACTACGGTGCCCCCGACCTGTGGAAATCGCAGTTCAACGTCTCGCTGCTGCCGGCCGAGATCCGGCAGTACAGCCCCGGCGGCAACGAGGGCCCCTCGAATGCCAACTCGTGGATCGTGCCGACCGAGGAACTCTACAACTCCTTCGCCGAGGGTGACGTGCGCCGCGACGTGACCATCATGAAGGATTACACCTACAGCGACGGTTCGACGCTCGTCTTCGCCGAGAGCGCCCGCTATCCCTACTACTTCTGCAAGTACTGGGACCGCGAGGCCGAGCCCATGGGTCAGAATTCCGAGCAGAACTACCCCTACATGCGTTATTCGGAGGTGCTGCTCATGTATGCCGAGGCACTCAACGAGGTGAACGACGGCCCGACGACCGAGGCCTACGAGGCGATCAACAAGGTGCGCGACCGCGCCTTCAAGGACAACGGCTCGGGTGAGCACGACCTGAAGGGTCTTGATTACAAGTCGTTCCGTCAGGCCATTCTCGACGAGCGCCGCTGGGAGCTCGTGCTCGAGGGGTCGCGCTGGTTCGACCTGGTGCGTCTGTCGACCGACTTTGCGGCCGAGATCAAGCGCACGAAGCCCGACTCCTATGTCGAGGAGAAGCACAAGCTCTACCCGATTCCGCAGTACGAGCGGCTGCTCAACGACCGCATCACGCAGAACGAAGGCTATTAATCAAAAATAAAACGAGATGAACCCGATTACCAAGATCATATTTGCTGCGGCCCTTTCGCTTCCGGCTTTTGCCGTGCAGGCCGCGCAGGACAATATCGCCCCACTGGCGCATGCGACCGTCTCCGATTCGCTCTCGGACGGGTGCGGCGCGGCCTGCCTGAACGACGGCGTGATCCGCTACGACGGCCGCGGCGAGTGGGCCTGCAAGGGTGCCGTCGCCTCGTGGGGCGTGATGTACATGCCGTGGGCGCAGTTGGAGTGGGACAAGGAGGTCGAGATCGAGCGCGTGGTGCTCTACGATCGTCCTTCGCTCGACGAGCACCTCGCGGGCGGTACGCTCCGCTTCAGCGACGGCTCGACGGTCAGCGTCACGGAAATTCCCAACGACGGCTCGCCGTGCAGCGTAAGCTTTGCACCCCGCAAGGTGAAGTGGCTGCGTTTCGAGCCAACCGACGGCGCCGGCAAGAACATCGGTCTCTCGGAGATCGAGGTATTCCCGACGCGCGATGACAACTCCGAGTATGTCGAGTGGGTCGATCCCTGGATCGAGACCACGCGCGGCCGCTGGTTCTACTGCACGCCCGCGGCGCGTCCCTTCGGCATGGTGGCCGCCCACGCCTTCACGCGCAACAAGAATCAGGGCGGCGGCGGATACAACTACAACTTCCCCGAGATTCTGGGCTTCACGCAGGTGAATGACTGGATGGTTGCCGGACTCAACGTCATGCCGGCGGCCGGTGAGGTCGATCCCACGCAGGGCATGTCGGGCTGGAAGTCGCACTTCGACCACGGAAGCGAAATCATCCAGCCGGGCTACCACCGCCTCTACCTCGACCGCTACCATGCATGGGTCGAGTATACGTCGACCGACCGCGTGGCCTTCTACCGGGTGAACTACACCGAGGGCGAGCACGGCAAGCTGATCGTCGATGCCGGCAGCCGGCTGGGCAGCTGCTCGATGAACCGGGCCGTGCTCCTGCGCAAGGATGACCGCACGATCGTCGGCGAGTTCTCGACGACGGACCGCTTCTGGGGCGGCCCCGACAGCGTCAAGCTCTACTTCGTGCTGGAGTGCAACCGCCCCTTCGCAACGGCCGACGGCTGGAACGAGCAGGGCGTGATGCCCGATGCGGAGGCGATCGCCGGTGACGAGGCGGGCATGCTGCTCGGCTTCGACCTGAAGGAGTCCGGCGAGGTGCTCTTCAAGATCGGCATGTCGTACACGAGCGTGGAGAATGCCGAGGCCAACCTGCGCGCGGAGCTTGACGGCTGGGATTTCGACGCCGTGCATGCCGAGTCGCGCGCCATCTGGAACGAAATGTTGGGCCGCATGGCCGTCGAGGGCGGCACCGAGGCGCAGCGGATCAAGTTCTACACCGACCTGTGGCACGTGCTGCTGGGCCGTCACAAGATCAACGACGTGAACGGCTGGTATCCCGACTATGCGGGCGGACACTATGTCGACAACCGTTCGTCCGATCCGATGAAGCTGCGCCGGCTGCCGCTCGATGCGCAGGGTGATCCGAAATTTAACATGTACGGTTTTGACGGTCTCTGGTTGACACAGTGGAACCTGAACGTGCTGTGGGGACTTGCCTGGCCCGAGGTGTTGGATGATCTGACGGCCTGCCTGGTCCAGTATGCCGACAACGGCGGTCTGCTGCCGCGCGGCGGTTGCGCCGGAGGCTACTCGTTCATCATGACCGGCTGCCCCGCTTCGCACATGCTTGCGGCGACCTACATGAAGGGGCTGATGAAGAAAACCGACCCGTTGCACGCTTTCGAGGTGATGAAACGCAATCACATGCCGGGCGGCATGATGAGCCATGAAAGTGCGGATAACCTGAAGTTCTACATGCGCCACGGCTGGTGCCCCGAGAATGCGGGCAAGACGGTCGAGTGGGCCTATCAGGACTGGGCCTTGAGCCGTATGGCGGCCCGGCTGGGCAAGAAGGCCGACGCCCGGATGTTCGAGCGCCGCGCCCACGCCTGGACCCCGCTCTTCAATGCGGAGCAGGGGCTGATCTTCCCCAAGAAGCGCGACGGAAGCTGGTTGCATCTCGATCCGTTGAACGGCAAGGGCTGGGTCGAGGCCAATGCCTGGCAGGCCACCTGGTCGCTGTCGTTCGATCTGCCGAAGCTCGTCGAACTCATGGGCGGCGGCGACGCCTTCTGCGAGAAGCTCAACTACGCCTTCGAACAGGCCCGTCCCTTCGATTTCGTCTATGAATATGGCAGCGGCGGCTACGTCAGCTACGCCAACCAGCCCGGCTGTTCGAACGCCCACCTGTTCACCTACGGCGGCAAGCCGTGGCTGACGCAGTACTGGGTGCGTCGGGTCAAGGAGCAGGCCTACGGCGGCATCACGCCCGACAAGGGCTACGGCGGCCACGACGAGGACCAGGGACAGATGGGCGGCATCAGCGCCCTGATGGCCATCGGCCTGTTCAGCGTCACGGGCACCGAGTCGGACGTGCCCTACTACGACATCACCTCGCCGATCTTCGACCGGGTGACCATCCGGCTCAACCCCGACTACTATCCCGGTCGTGAGTTCGTCATCACGACGCACGACAATTCGGCCGAGAACTGCTACATCCAGCGGGCCGAGCTCAACGGCGAGCCGTGGGACTGCGCACAGTTCGACCACGCGCAGTTCATCCGCGGCGGCAAGCTCGAGCTCTGGCTCGGCGACCAACCCCAGAAGGAGTGGGGCCGCCTCGAATACTTCAAACCTGAAAAATAAAACCACCAAAAACAACACCGATATGAAAACGCTGTATGTGTTCCTTGCGGCCGCATGCGCCTTCGTGCTGGGCGGCTGTACCAACGAGATGGAGAGCGGCAAGGGGTATCCCGCCCTGGAGACGGGCGATGCGACGCTTGTCTTCAAGCTCGACAAGGTGATGCAGAACGATACCGACGTCAAACCCTATTTCGATTTCTTCGACGGCGTGACGCTCACGCTGACCTACCGCGACAACAAGCCCGCGACGCTGACCTTCTCGCAGGAGGGGGCTCCGTTCCGCGTGACGGAGAAGGACTATACGAATGTCGAATGGGAGATCTACTCGGGCAGCACGCCCTACGAGATCCGCGAGAAGGAGAGCGGCGAGGTGATCTGCTACATGACGCGCGACCGGCTCGTCACCTTCCCCTTCCAGCTGGGCGCCCCCTCGAACAAGTACGAATACCAGCTCCTGCCCGTTGAGGCGGAGACCGAAAACCGATAAACGAACCGAATCATGAAACGCTGTTACAGATATCTGGCAATTGCCGCCCTGGCCCTTGCGGTCGTGGGGTGCATGGAGTTCCTGGCCGTCAACCATCCCGCGACGGCACCGGTGAATACGGGCGTCGACGTCTCGTTCGACGTCAGCGTCGAGGTCGACAAGGACATCGACCTTCGGACGACCCCCGTGGTGGCCATCCTGGCCCCTACGGCGTGGAACATGGCCGAGAATGCCGTCGTGACCTACACGACGAGCGACGCCTCGGGTACGATGGAGATGCGGCTGGCAACCGATGCCGACCTGGACCCCTATTCGGGCAATCCGTGGTCGACGGCCCTGAAGACCGGCCTCGGCACGAAGGGCAACTACGAACCCGTGGAGTGGGTGACCTTCATCTCGACGGCCACGCACAACTGGGGGCCCGAGGACAAGTTCACCGGTACGGTCAACATCCACTTTACGACGGGTGAGGAGAACCTGAAGACCAACCTGGCCTACTTCATCGGCAACACGCAGGACGGCGTGCACGGCGATCCGCAGTATTACCTGCTGCACGAGCAGCCGTTCGAGACCACGGGCGGCAGCAACGCCACGATCGACTACACGCTGCCCAAGATGTGCTCGGTGACGCCCGAGGCCTTTACGTGGGAGGACATCGTGGCGCTGCACTACGACGCTACGGTACAGGTCGACGGGGAGGATTCGCCGCTGAAGGGGGCCGATAAGGTCTACCTGATGGCGCGTGCCACCTACGACGGCGGTGCGCAGGAGTCGGTTGTCGATGTCGTGGGCTCGAAGACCCTGATGCTCTCCGAGAGCAAGGACAAGTGGGTGCTCTACATCTATCCCCACGAGTTCTTCGGCATTCCGGCTGAAAAGAGGATCGAAAGCGTCAGCTTCTATATGGTCAACGAGGACAAGAGCATCGAGGTGAAGATGCCCGACGGCGAGGAGTTCTCGTTCCCGGAAAACAACAAGTAGGCCATGAAACGGCTGATCCTCATCGTGCTGTTCGGGTGCTGCGCATGCCTGGTGCGTGCGCAGCACCTCGAACTGCCGCCTCTCTTCGCTTCGGGCATGGTGCTCCAGCAGCAGACGGATGTGGAGTTGTGGGGGTGGGCCCGTCCCGGGGCGAAGGTTCGTGTGCGGGCCAGCTGGCCCGGCGCCCGTGCCGAGGCCGTGTCGGACGACCGGGGACGCTGGTCGCTGACGCTGCCGACGCCCGAGGCCGGATATGAGCCCCGCACGCTGACGGTCGAGAGCGCCGGCGAGCGGATCGAGCTGGAGGACGTGCTCATCGGCGATGTCTGGTTTGTCGGCGGGCAGAGCAACATGCAGATGAATTTCCGCGGCAACCCCGACCAGCCGGTCGAGCATGCGCAGGAGATCCTGCTGCGCAGCCGCCGCCCGGGCGTGCGGCTCTTCCGCGTGGAGAACGGCTATGCGCTCGCCCCGAGCGACACGCTGCGTATCGACGGCGCCTGGGGCCCGGCCGATCCCGAACATGTCAGGGAGTTCAGTGTCGTGGGATATGTCTTCGGCGAGACGCTCAACGAGGTGGTCGATATTCCGATCGGGCTGGTGCAGTCGGCCCACGGCGGATCGGCGGCCGAGGCGTGGCTCGACCGCGCGACGCTCGAGCGCTTCGGCGGCTTCGACCTCGACCTTGTGCCCGAAAAGATCGACCCGGTGTGGTATGCCATGCAGCCGATGGTGCTCTACAACCGGATGCTGGCCCCGCTGCTGCCCTTGCGCGTCAAGGGGGTGATCTGGTATCAGGGCGAGGCGAACGTGCAGCGTCCGCAGCAGTACGGCGACCTGTTCACCTGCCTGATCGAGACGTGGCGCCGCTACTTCCGCAATCCCGACATGCCCTTCTACTTCGTGCAGATCGCACCCTACGAATACGAGGGAGCCAACTCGGCCGAACTGCGCGAGGCGCAGCTGCGCGTGATGCAGCGCGTGCCGAACACCGGCATGGCCGTAACGCTCGACGTGGGTGAGCGTCATGTGATCCACCCGGCCCGCAAGGAGGTGGTGGGGCAGCGCCTGGCCTACTGGGCGCTCAACCGCGACTACGGTCATCCGGCCTTCGGATGCCGTGGCCCCGAGTTCCGCTCGATGGAGGTCGTCGAGGGGCGTGCCCGCCTGAAGTTCGACTATGCACCCAACGGCCTCTCGTTCTTCGGCAAGGAGCCCACGGGCTTCGAGATCGCCGGCGAGGACCGCGTCTTCCATCCCGCCCAAGCCCGCATCGTCCCGGCCTTCTGGGGCAACGAGGGGCTGGAGGTGTGGAGCGACGAGGAGCCCGAACCCGTTGCCGTGCGCTACGGCTACACGAACTACGTCGACGGCTCGCTCTACAATACCGAGGGGCTTCCGGCCTCGTCGTTCCGAACCGATAACTGGTAGCCCCATGCGCGGTGAACTCATCTGCGGCTGTGCCGCCTCCCTGGCACTCGGCGCCTGTGCGACGCCGGCGGCCGATCCGCGCCCCAACGTGCTCTTCATCCTGGCCGACGACCTGGGCTACGGCGACCTGTCGGTCTACAATCCGCAGGGACGCATCCGCACGCCCCATCTCGACCGGCTGGCCTCCGAGGGGATGCGCTTCACCGATGCGCACAGCTCGGCGGCGGTCTCCACGCCGACGCGCTACGGCCTCTTGACGGGCTGCTGCCCCTGGCGGGGCCCGCTCAAGCAGGGGGTGATCTGGACGTGGGCCGATCCGCTGCTGACCGGTGAGCGGACCCTCCCCGCGATGCTGCGCGAGGCGGGGTACGCGACCGCACTGGTCGGGAAGTGGCATCTGGGAATCGGCTTCGCCACGACGGACGGGGCGCCGGTGGACCGGGCCGCGAACGGGGCGAATGTCGACTACACGCAGCCGCTGGAGGACGGCCCCACGCACCACGGCTTCGACTATTACTACGGCGACGACGTGCCCAACTTCCCGCCCTATGCCTTCATCGAGAATGACCGCTTTCCGGAGATTCCCGATCGTCCCTTCGAGGCGGGGATGCCCGGCGTGCCGGGTGTCATGGCGGCCTCGTGGCGGCCCGAGCGGCTGCTTACAGTCGAGACCGAAAAGGCCGTGGCCTATATCCGCGAGCACCGCGACGGGCCCTTCTTCCTGATGGTCAGCCTTACGGCGCCCCATACGCCCATCGCTCCGACACCCGAATTCGAGGGACGCAGCCGCGCCGGACGCTACGGCGACTTTGTCGAGGAGATGGACCACCGCATCGGGGAGATGCTCGCGGCGCTGCGCGACGCGGGGATCGACGAGCGGACGATTGTGGTCTTCTCGTCGGACAACGGTTCGTCGTTTCAGGACGGCGGCACGGCCGGCGGGGAGCGCTACGGCGGACGGTTCGGGTCGATTCTCGATCTGGGGCACAACCCCAGCGGACGGTTCCGCGGCATGAAGTCCGACTCGTGGGAGGGCGGGCACCGCATTCCGTTCCTCGTGCGCTGGCCGGGCGTGATTCCTGCCGGGAGCGTGACGGATGCCCTGACGTGCGACCTGGACCTCTATGCGACGCTGGCCGACGTGGCGGGGGTGACGCTCTCCGAAGGCGATGCCGTCGACAGCCGCTCGCTCATGCCGCTGCTGCGGGGCGGGGAGCCCGTGCGCACGTCGCTCGTCGCGCAGTCCGGAAACGGGATTCTCTGCTACATCAGCGGCGACTGGAAACTCATCGCCGGTTCGGGGTCGGGCGGCTCGCTCAACCCCTACGGACAGGCCGACCTCCTGCCCGCCTACGACGCGGCGTCGGGGCGGTGGCGCAACGTACAGCTCTACAACCTGGCGTCCGATCCCGAGGAGCGTTACGACCGGGCGGCCCTTCATCCGCAGCGCGTGGCCCGGATGATGGAGGCGCTCGCCCGCGAGGTGCGCCGCGGCGGCACGGCGGCGGACTGGCAGCAGGTTGCATGGACCTCCCGCTTCGGGGAATAATCTGTCACACCTTAATCTCTTAAAACCTTTTGTATGATGAAACTTTTTGGAATCTGCTGCTCGCTGCCGCTTCTGCTGGCGGCCGCATCCTGCGGGTCGAACTCCCCGGCGGAGTCTTATCCCGCACATGTCGATGCCGATTTCACGGCGGTCTATTCTCCCGACAAGGGCGGCGTAACCGGTTCGGACGGTACGATCTCGATCCTGCTGGACGACGGCACGTCGCTCTTCATGACCGGAGACTGCTTCCTGGGCGAGGTGGTTGACGGAAAACGCGACCCGAGCCTCCAGATGATCAACAACTCGCTGATCCACATCGCCGCCGACGGCAGCTACCTCGGCGCCTGCTACGGCGGGACGAAGGAGGCGCCGGCGTCGCTCTGCACGCCGCTCGAGGCGGCCACTTCGCAGTATACCTACTGGTACTGGCCCGGCCACGGATTCCAGCGCGGCAATACCCTCTACCTCTTCATGACGAAGTTCTACCAGGGCGGCGAAGGCCAGTGGGGCTTCCGCTTCGATGGAACGGATTTCGTGCGCATCGATATGAGCGACTACAGCGTGATGTCCATCGAGGAGATTTACGACAACAACTGCCCCATCCACTGGGGACACTGCGTGCTCAAGCAGGGTGACTGGTACTATGTCTACGGTACGCGCTCGGGTGCGGGCTATGATCCCGCGCAGCTCTGCGTTTCGCGTGCGAAGTTCGACGAGGAGACCGACCGCATGGGGGCCTACGAGTACTTCGACGGCAAGGGCTGGAGCAGCGATCCCGCGGCTGCGGCCGCCTGCGAAGGGCTCGACGTCTCCGTCTCGGAGCAGTTCTCCGTCTTCGCATACGACGGCCGCTGCGTGCTGCTCACGCAGCGCCGCGCTCAGCAGGCCGGGGATATCTACTCCTACGTGGCCGACACGCCCGTGGGCCCGTGGTACAACAAGAAGCTGCTCTACGCCACGACGGAGCAGATCGAGGACCCCGAGCTCTTCACCTACAACGCCATGGCCCACCCGCAGTTCATCAACGACCGCGGCGAGCTGCTCTTCTGCTACAACATCAACAGCTACAACCTGCAGAAACCCTATCTCGACGTTTCGACCTACCGGCCCGTCTTCCTGCGCGTGCCGATGAGAGTGATCCTCGAATAGCGAGTTCGCAGGAGGAACTTTCCGGGCCGGAGTGCCCGCGGATATGGAACCGGACAGCGGCCCCTTGCGGTTGCTGTCCGGTTTTTTCTGTGCCTGCGTGCCGGCAGGACGGTTGCGGTGTGCTGATCCGTCGTGTAGCGGAACGGGGTGTAAACAGGCTGAAAAACGACGGAAAAGGTGCCGTGCCCATGCCGGTAGCTGCGGCCTTGTCTTTTCCGGCCGTTGCACCTCTGTCGGAGGAAAACGAAAACCCCCGCAGACGAAAGTCTGCGGGGGTTGCCAGTGCCCAGGACAGGAATCGAACCTGCACGCCTTGCGGCACACGCACCTGAAACGTGCGCGTCTACCTATTCCGCCACCTGGGCTTTTCTGGAATTGCGGTGTGCAAAAGTAATACTTTTTTCTGAATTGGCAAGCCTTTTTTGCAAAAAAATCTACCTGTTGAAATATTTGTACTGAAACAGAAGCAGATAGACTACGGCAACGGAGATGTAGGCATCGGCCAGATTGAAGATCGCCCCGAAGAAGTAGTTGTTGCTGTCGACCAGAAAGCGCAGGATGCGCGGCACGCCGTTCCACTGGAAGAGCGGAAAGTAGAACATGTCGACCACCTTGCCCATCATGAATCCAGCGTAGTGGCCGCCCAGGTGTGCGACTGTCGCGGGGGTCGATTCCGAGAAGATCAG
Source organism: uncultured Alistipes sp. (assembly GCA_900544265.1). Lineage (GTDB taxonomy): Bacteria > Bacteroidota > Bacteroidia > Bacteroidales > Rikenellaceae > Alistipes > Alistipes merdavium. The sequence continues at coordinate 1,422 of UQUQ01000029.1, read as the reverse complement.
CCCGTAGAAGGCGCTGTCGAGGATGTTGCCCAGCGCTCCGGCGACGATAAGCGCCAGCCCGACGAAGACACCTGTCGGGGTTTCGCTCCGCTTGTGGCGCAGCAGGTAGCGGATCAGCCAGCCCAGCCCGACGACCATCGCGATGCGGAAGAGCCCCAGCAGCAGTTTGCCCCAGTCGAATCCGCCCGGTGTGGCGATGTGCATGCCGAAGGCGGCGCCGTTGTTCTCGATGAAGCGCAGCTGGAACCAGTCTGGGAAGACGACGATCGCCTCGTCGAGGTACATGTGGGTCTTGACCCAGATCTTGAGCGCCTGGTCCGCGATGAGCAGCAGCAGGACGAGCAGGGATATTTTCTTCAGATTCATCTTTTGCCAATGATTATGGCGCAAAAATAAGAAAAAAACTTCGCTTTTCGGCAGGAGGCATGATTTTCACACCGTTTCGGATGCGGACGATGCTTCTGCCGCCTCCGCAGCTCCGTTGCTGCCATTGCCTCCGCTTCGTCTGCCGCTTTCCTTGCTCTCGCCGTTGAGCGGTCCGATTCCGTGTCGGGGTGCCCGGTGAGTGCGGCCGCCCGCTCCGCTGTTTGCAGTCTGTGGTGTGGAGCGGCCGGAATGCCCAAATAAGACGCAGCACAACCGGCCGCGTCTTTTCCAGTATTTGACCGGAACGGAGCAGGCATTCGTCCCGGCTGGGGCAGGCGGGGTGATTCGGCGGAGGGGGGGGCGGGCTGGATGGCTCGACCTCGGGCAGGCCCTCCTCCTGCAGGGGACACCGGCGGTTTTTTCCGGGTAGCCATACCCGGCCGGCGGCCTCGGTCCGATTGTACGGGCTGCCCGGGCGGTTCCGCAGAGTGCCCCTTGTTTATATATATAGGTAAATTGCTCCATTTTTAAGAAAAATGAATATTTTGTGAAAAAAGTTGCCGAAATATTTGCAGATTCAGAAAAAGTCGCTACCTTTGCATCCGCATTTGAGAAACAACGGTTCTTGCAAATACGACAAAGAGTTTACAGTAAAGGAGCTCGATGTGTGTTGCGGCTTGAGTTTCAAGCAGATGCAAAGTTCTTGAAAAAGTTTTTGGAAGATTGAAAAAGATGACTTATCTTTGCAATCCCTTTCGAGTCCGACTCGCAAGAGCGGCTTGAAAGAAAATCTTTGAAAAAAGATTTGGAGATTTCAAAAAGAGTTCTTATCTTTGCAATCCCTTTCGCAACCTAAATGCGAAGCTTTTTTAAAGTGGTTCTTTGAATTACTGGTATATTTTGAGAGAAGAATGTAGTATTTATCTGTCAATTTCCTTTAAAGGAAACGAATAGTCAGGACTCTAACGATACATTATAATTTTTTACAATGGAGAGTTTGATCCTGGCTCAGGATGAACGCTAGCGGCAGGCTTAACACATGCAAGTCGAGGGGCA
>UQUQ01000028.1 GCA_900544265.1 uncultured Alistipes sp. | reverse complement strand
TGAGCCCGACAGGTTTGATTGCGGCGATTTGCCAGATTGCCTTATTTTCAGTAAATTTGGCGTACGGGTATCATCCGGTTTCGCCGTATGCCTACTGCATGGGGAATCCCATCAAGTTTGTTGATCCGGACGGGAACAAATTAAGAGTTGCAAATAATGCGTCTGGAGTTATGTATAATCTGGGGAAGATTGTTGCCACACATAAAGGTAGAATGGTTGTAGATCGAATGATAACCTCTGCCAAAACATACACCCTTGATGGGACCTTTTGGACGATGAGTTCTTCTTACGATTATAAAAGCCGAACAATTTCATATGTCAGGAATCCGTGGCATTCAAAGGTAGATGGAGGTTCACTTTCAAGCGCAATAGCAATGGGTCATGAACTGTTTCATGGTTTTCAGGATGATATCGGTAAGATAAGACGATATAATGGTGTAATAAAAGGAGTTATTTTTCTTGAAGAAGCAGCTGTGGGCTTTGCCAATTATTTACGCTCATCCTGGGACGAAGGTCCAATAAGATCCAAATACGGTGGCCTCCCTAATTTTACTCCCTTCTTTTTCCCTGATGATGCAAAAATATCCGGGTTCACAAAAATAGATTCCAGTCAAGACGGGAACAAAGCTGGATTTAGTTATGTCAGCACCTCGGGTGATATATCAGCAACATTTTACATAGAAGTTTATATTGATAAAGATCAAAATATTCATTATAGACATTTCGACAATGAGGAAGACTACCGAAATGCAGTGTCTGACTGGTAGGAAGACATGTATCTTTATCCGATGCGTCATTGTGCTGTCCTGTGTGTATATACTGGCAGATCCGATTGACCGCTATTTTCAGGAAGGTGTTTTGGGTCTGGTCGGTTATAAATCGTATCTATACTCGGCACAGGATCTGTTTTTTGCGCTGTGCGCCGTTGTCGGATTGTCGAATCTTGCACGGTATCCCTTGTTGGGATGGATCCTGGCAAATATTGCAGCGGCAGGATTTCTGCTGTTCCCGGTCTATTGTCTTATTGCGGGTGTGATGTTCCGGTCCAATGTTCTGGATTTATCATGCATCATGCCTGTTGTCTTCTTTATCCTTTTGTTTGTCATCAACAAAAAGGAGCGCCGGCCGGAGAGGTGGTATGTTTATCTGCCATTCATCTTCCTGCTGATTCTGGGCGAAATCCTGTGTGTCGTATATGCCGTTCGGAACTTTCTTCCGATCGGTTGATTGGGCATACGGGTATCATCCGTTTCCGCCGTATGCCTGCTGCACGGGAAATCCCATCAGGTTTGTGGATCCGAACGGGGAGAAGGTGCCCCTCCCCAACAATAAAAGGTGCGGGAGCTGTCTTCCGTCCGTATGAAGATGAAAGAATATTTGCCCAAACATTTTTGGTGCCAAACATGACGCTACGACCGTTGAGGGTACTCACTCGATATTATTCGACTTTTGGACGGGTATAAAAAATAAATAAAAGCATATGAAACGAATTTTGCTATTAGGGGCCATATTGGGATGGACGTTGCAGGTGTCTGGACAGGAGGTAACTCCTCTTTTGACACCGCTTTTAGAGGATCAGGAGTTTACTCCCATCGAGATCGAAGCAGACTGTATTTGTGATACGATAAATGTTCTTTATAGAGCAGCAATTTACTTCGACAAGAAATTCGGAGAGAACATTCGGGTTGATGAAGCCGGCAGACTTCGCATGCATTCTATACATTATCGAGATGCGAAAGACGCAGGTGAATGGAAGTATATATCTTATTATGATAATGAACCCAGATCGGAATTAGAAAACTGTATTTATGAAACCTGCACCCGAAAGTTTCTGGTATGGTTAAAACGGCAACCGTATAGTGATATGCCTCATGTGAAAAGATTTTATGGTCACACTGCGTTTGCCTGGACGTATAGAGTCCGACTGGTGCCCAGGAATACGAATCGAGCGGTCGACTGCCTGGATTCCGGGGCGGTTAATGAGAATCCCGCCTCGTCTGAACAGAAAGCCCCCACTCTTTTGGCACCGCTTTCATCGGGCCACACGTACACACCCGTAGAGATCGAAGCAGATTGTATCCGTGATACGATAAAGGCGTATTATATGGCAGCTGTTCTATTCGGAGATGACGCCCGGATTGACGAAGCCAGCGTCGTCCGCTCGCAGTCGATATACTATGAGGATACAGGCGAATGGAAGTCCCAGTTCGAGAATGAGACCGTATCGGAATTGGAAAACCGTATTTATGAAGCCTGCTCCCGAAAATATCGGGAATGGTCAAAACAACTGTCGTGTAGTGACAGGGATGATGTGACAAGATTTGGAGGCTATGGGATCATTTGGGGGTGTGATGTTTGGTTGGTTCCCAAGAAGACGAACTGAACGTCGTGCCGTCCGGAATCCGGAACAGGTGATGAGAATCGAACCTCGGCGCTGAAACAGGTCCTACTGTTATGAGCCCGACAGGTTTGATTGCGGCGATTTGCCAGATTGCCTTATTTTCAGTAAATTTGGCGTACGGGTATCATCCGTTTTCGCCGTATGCCTGCTGTGGTAATAATCCCATTCGATTCGTGGATCCAGACGGGATGAAATGGAAGGAAAGAGAAGATAAGGAAATTGCCCAACAGATGCAAACTGCAATTGCTTTTAAACAAAATCGGTTGCGAAGGAAAGAAGTAAAAATAAATAAAAAAATAGAGAAGATAGAACGGAATACAAAGTTTGATAATGCAAAGAAGACGGCTCAAATTGCTGAATATGAAAAGTAGCTAATTGCTATTTCAATAGAGCAAAATAATTTATCTGATTTGAGCGCAGGTATCGACGCAATTGAAGCATCCGACGCCATGTTCACATTCAAAACAGAAACGGTTAATGGTGCAGGCTATGTCGGGACAGAGGTAAAATGTTCGATGGTTAAAAGGGTTGCAAGGCGAGGATAACACTTTTGGTATAGATGATATGGCAAATTGTCGATTTTTATTATTATTTGCGTTCCTGTTCTGCTCCTCCTGTTCGATGTCCAGAAGTGTCATTGGGTGCTACGAGGCTCATAGCCCATTGGCTTCGATCGGTTTGACGATTGCTGCCGACAGCTCGTTTGACTACAAATTCACGGGTGAAGGAACCGGCCGTAAGAGATGGTCCTGCGGAGCATGGAGACCTGCGGGGACCAACAAGCTGTTTTTGTCCTCCATCCACCACAACCGGCTGCCGATCCATATAGAAGAGCAGACGGCTGCCGGGGAGGGAATTGTCATTCACCTTCCCCAGGATGCTGCCTGGGAGACAAATGCGATTATACGAATCAACGATTGTTCGTTTGCAATTCCCAAAGATCGGACGACGTTTTCGCTGCCATTCTTCCGGAAAGTCGAAACCATTTCGATAGCCGTTTACCTCGATGATCGAATCCTCCGTGAGCAGGCCTCTTATACCTGTATCGAGACGGAATCCTATCCAGTGAAGGATCCGTCCAGCAATGTCTTTCACATTACGTTCCCCATGAAACAATCGGCAGACCTGTTTCGTTGCTTCGACCTGGCGGAATTCAATGATACGGTTACTGTCAGGCGCAATAAACTGAAGATGGGTCAAACCGTATTGAAACGGGTGAAATGACTTTCATTGACGGGACCGGCCTGACCCTTTTGGAGAACCATTCGGCTCCGGGTACATGGCAAAGAGCGGGTTATCCGGCATTCAAACAGCCCTCTCCTTTTTCTTGTTTTGATTGTGCCCGGTTTGTCCCCGGCGAATCTGTGCAATCCCGTGCTGCGGTTCCGTGCGACAACTTCGCAGGAGCCATCGGTTGCCCTTTACCTCGTAGCCGGGTTTGTCGCACAACCAATCGCGCAACCTGGCAAATCCGGCAGGCCTGCCTTCGCCGGTTTCAAAAGTCGGGCAGCGGAGGATAACGGAACGGATAAATTTATAATTTTGCGCCGTTTGAAATACGTTATCGCATCTATGGCTGACACGCACAAAATCAATCGGGTCGAGGTCCGCAACCTCCAGATGGAAGATTACGCGCAGCTGGCGCAGTCCTTTACCCGCGTCTACGCGGACAAGGATGTCTTCTGGACCCGCGAGCAGATTCACAAGCTGGTCGAGATCTTTCCCGAGGGGCAGATCGTCACGGTCGTCGACGACCGGATCGTCGGATGCGCCCTCTCGATCATCGTCGACTACGACATGGTCAAGGGCGACCACACCTATGCGAAGGTGACCGGCAACGAGACCTTCTCGACGCACAATCCCGCCGGCAACATCCTCTACGGCATCGAGGTCTTCATCCACCCCGACTACCGCGGCCTGCGGCTGGCCCGACGCATGTACGACTACCGCAAGGAGCTGTGCGAGAAGCTCAACCTGAAGGCCATCATGTTCGGCGGGCGCATCCCGAACTACTACAAGTATGCCGACCGCATGCGTCCGAAGGAGTATATCGAGAAGGTCCGTTCGCGCGAAATCTACGATCCGGTGCTGACCTTCCAGCTCTCGAACGACTTTCACGTGCGGCGCGTGATGCCCAACTACCTGCCCAACGACGAGGAGTCGTGCCACTGCGCGACGCTGCTGCAGTGGGACAACATCTACTACCAGCCGCCCACGCAGGAGTATGTCGACAAGAAGACCACCGTGCGTGTCGGACTGGTGCAGTGGCAGATGCGCACCTACAAGACGCTCGATGACCTGTTCGAGCAGGTCGAGTTCTTCGTCGACGCCGTGTCGGACTACAAGAGCGACTTCGTGCTCTTCCCCGAATACTTCAACGCCCCGCTCATGGCGCGCTTCAACAACCTCGGCGAGGCGCAGTCGATCCGCGGCCTGGCACAGTATACGGAGGAGATCCGCGACCGCTTCGTCGAGCTGGCCATCAGCTACAACATCAACATCATTACCGGCAGCATGCCCTACATCAAGAGCGACGGCGCGCTCTACAACGTGGGCTTCCTCTGCCGCCGCGACGGTACCTACGACATGTACGAGAAGGTGCACGTCACGCCCGACGAGGTGAAGAGCTGGGGCTTGAGCGGCGGACGCCTGGTGCAGACCTTCGATACGGACTGCGCGCGCATCGGCGTGCTGATCTGTTACGACGTGGAGTTCCCCGAGCTGTCGCGCATCATGGCCGACCAGGGGATGCAGATTCTCTTCGTCCCCTTCCTGACCGACACGCAGAACGGCTATTCGCGCGTGCGGGTCTGCGCCCAGGCCCGGGCCATCGAGAACGAGTGCTTCGTGGCGATCGCCGGCAGCGTGGGCAATCTGCCGAGGGTCCATAACATGGATATCCAGTATGCGCAGTCGGGCGTCTTCACGCCGTGCGACTTCGCCTTCCCGACCGACGGCAAGCGGGCCGAGGCTACGCCCAATACGGAGATGATCCTCATCTCGGACGTCGACCTGAACCTGCTCAGCGAGCTGCACACTTACGGCAGTGTTCGCAACCTGCGCGATCGCCGGAACGACCTCTACGAGTTGCGGATCAAGAAGTAAACCGACGGCGAGCGGCGGGGACCGCCTTCCGGCGAGCGGCGGCGCACGGATGCCCGTCCGCCGGGACGCCGTCCGTGTGCGTCGGGGTCGATGCGGCTCCTTCGGCGGCGACCCTTCGGCGTGCGGCGCGTGCGAGGCGCAGCAATACAAGCAGCAATACGGACAACAGCATGGTGCTCTTCGTCGGCTTCGTTTCGGACGACCGACGGAGCGGCGTACTCTTCCTTGCGGCGGATCATAGCGTCAGGCGCAGCCGGATTTCGGTATAGACACTCCCCGAGCGGATGCAGGCCGCATACTGCTTGCCGGCCGCGGCGGCGGGGTCGAGTATGCGCACGGTCACCTCGTCGGCGCCGGATACGAACTGCAGCCGGTCACCCCGCAGCGCCATGAACTCATGGTCGCCCGAACCCTTCAGCGGCACGGTCACGCTCCGCTCGCCCGCGAGGGCCACGTCGTAGGTCCGGTTCCACTGCGGCAGGTCGTCGGCCTCGACACGGTGCGTCGTGAACTGCAACCGGGCGCCGACCACCGCACCGTCGCGGTGAATCCACTCCGGAACATAGGCCTTGACATACTCTGCGGAGCTGGCCAGCGCCCAGCTTCCCGAGGGGAACTGTGCCAGCGAAATATCCTTGCAGATGAAGTAGCCGTGTCCGGGCTCCACCGCCGTGCGCGCCATCATTCGGTCGGGGGCCGGCAGGCCCATCGCTTCGGGCCCTGTTACGGGACCCGAAGCGATGAATGAGTAGCGGTTGCCGCCGACCAGCTCGTGTGCTGCGTTGAGGTAGACCGCTCCGCCGAAGAGCGTCTGGCCGTTCAGCTCGTCGTAGAGATCGAGCGAGGCGACCTCCGACGATCCCGGCCCTGCTACTCCGGGTTTGCCGGGCGCTCCGGGGAGTCCGGGTCTGCCGGGAAGTCCCGGATTGCCGGGTTTTCCGGGATTTCCGGGGTTACCGGGATCACCGGGTTTGCCGGGCTTTCCGGGGTCCGGTTTGGCGGGGTCCTCGGGTTTGGCCGGATCCTCGGGCTTGGTCGGGTCATCGGACATTCCCGGACCGTTCTCGAGCTTGATTTCGACCCGCAGACGCTGCGATGCCGCAACCGTCCGCGAGGCGCTCCAGATATGGAAGTTCTCCTTGCCGCTGCCCTTCTGTACGACGAAGGTCAGCTGACGCGAGCCCTGTTTGAACCACTTGGCGTCGGGAAGGCGGAAGACAACCTGTCCCTTCTTGTCGGTGAGTTCGGTGCGCTGCGGCGCCGTGAGGTTGTCTTTCTGGAATTTCGCATAGGAGGATTCATCGTAGAGCTTGACGGGTACGCCGGCAGCCGGTGCGCCCTTCGCATCGACTACCGTGACCTGCACGACAGCCGCTTTCGGTGCGGGATGGGAATCCTCCTTCTTGTTGCAGGCTGTGAGGGCGAAGGTCCCTACGAACAGCAGGGTAAGAAGACTTTTCGTTTGCATGATTTCAGATCGTTTTTTGTGTGATACGGTCCTCCCCGCGAGCCCCGGCCGGGTGTCGCTCGGAGGGGTTTTCCGGTTGCAAAGTTAGATCGGCCGGGCCGTTCCGGGGTTCTCTTTTGCGGCCCCGGATCTAACACTTGTCAAAAATGTGATCTGAAAATCAGTATGTTGCAAATTACTCCGCGTCCGATTTCTGACAGGGGTCTGACTTCTGCTCGAGCAGTGCGATGAAAAGCTCCCGCTCGGGCGATTCGGAGTTGCGGATGCGTGTCTTGAGCCGCGACTTGCGGGCGTAGATGTTGGCGACGCTGTCGTGCATGAAGAGGCTGATGACCTGCGGCGAGAATCCGCCGAAAATGTAGCACAGCAGCCGGATGTCGGCCTGCTTCATGCCCGGGAAGTCGCGCCGCAGTTTCCGCATGGCGTTGTCGTGGACGATGTCGACGATGCGTTCGAGCTCGGGCAGCATCTCGCCGTCGGCGGCGAATCCGTCGATGAGCCGCTTCACCTGCCGCGTCATGGCGGCCTGTCCCGAGGCGGTGTTCTCGCGTTCGTAGAGGGTCTTGCCGAGCCGGTCCACGATGTCGAAGCGGGTGGCGAGAATCCCCTTCATCCGGTTTTCGGCGTGGAGCGTCTGTTCCGTCTGCCGGACCAGCTCGCGGTACTTCTCGCGCACCTCCCCGGCCAGCAGCAGCTCGCGTTCGTAGCGTTCGCGCTGGAGCCGCATCCGCTGGCGGACGAGCAGCACTCCGGCGGCGACAACGAGCAGGAGGATCACGGCGGCGGCTGCTTCGCCGATGCGGCGGCTCCGCATCCGGTAGTCGGCAAAGGCCGTCCGTTCGCGGAAATACTCCTTCTCGATCATCCCGGCGGAGGTTTGCAGCGTCGCCCGCGTCAGCGAGTCGTTCAGGAAGATGAAGCGGTGAATCATCCGGGCCGCCTCGCGGTAACATCCAGCCTGCGTCTCGATGCGGTAGGCCGTGTAGAGCTAGATGGGCCGCTCCTCGCTGCGGGTCGTGCGCCCGATGGCCAGCGCCAGCGTGCGGCGGGCGCTGTCGGGCCGCTGCCGGAGCAGCTGCACCTGCGCGAGCGTGCGGAGTCCCGTGGCGGTCGTGTCGCCGCGTACCGAGCGGTCGATGCGCTGCAGCAGCTCATCCGGAACCCGCTCCCGGTCCGATACGGTATAGAGGGTGGCGAAGCAGGCCAGACAGCGTCCGGCGAGCACCTCGTCCTGCAGTTCGTCTGCCAGGTCGAGCGCCAGCGTGCAGTCGCGGCGCGCCCGCTCGGGATCGCGCATCCGCAGGGCCGACGAGGTCATGCCGAGCAGCGCCTCGACCGTCTGCCGCGGCCGTTCCGAGCGCATGAAGAGGTTGCGCGCCTCACGGAAGCGGCGGTAGGCTCCGGCGAAGTCGAGTTCGGCGTAGTGCACTTCGCCGATCCGCAGGCAGAGCAGCCCCCGATAATAGGGCTCGTCGACCCGGAGCAGCTCCTCCTCGACCTCGAGAAAGAGCCGCAGGGCCCCCGGCTTGTCGCCCCGGCGCAGGCGGCTGCGCCCCTGGTAGTAGCGGGTCCGGCAGCGGTTGCGGATCTCGTCGGGGCGGTTGCGGTAGTAGTCCCAGGCGGCGTCGAGCAGCGAGTCGGTCTCCGCATCGCTGCCTGCACGCGCGCAGGCCTCCGCCGTGAGCAGGGCGTGCCGGGCCTTGAGGGCCCGGCTGCCGAGCCGCTCCGCCGGGAGCTGCCGCAGCAGCTGCAGCGCGCTGTCGGGCCGTTCGGCGAGAAGCGCCTCCGCCTGCGCGAGAAGCGCCGTCGTGCGGGGGTGGTCCGAGCAGCCGCAAAGCGTGGCGGCGAGGAGCAGCAGGGCTCCGCAGATGAGTCGTTTCATGGAGTGAGGGATTGGGTGTTGGTGAAATCGGGTGGTCGGCTGCCGCGGTCAGAGCTCCGTGAAGAGGTCGAACTGGTGGAGCAGCGTGGCGACGATGCATAGGGCGATGATCGTGCCGAGCAGGGCCAGCAGCGCATTCAGCACGCGCGGCGAGGGTTTACCCGGCCGGCCGCTCCGTTCGGCGACGTACTCGCGGAAGAAGACGAACAGGGCCGGCACGACGCTGCCGGCCAGCAGGTAGTCCTCCGGAATGCCGAAGTAGTAGACCTTCGACAGCCCGATCAGGGCCCAGTGGCAGAGGAACATCGCCAGCACGATGTTGACCCGCTCCGAGAAGGCGAGCATCAGCCCCACGGTGAAGACCGCCACCGAGCAGGGCATCACCGGCGAGGTCATCATCGGGAACGAGCGGCCGAGCAGCAGCGAGACCGCCGGGTAGACGAGTGGCATGAGCATGAGCGGCAGGGCGAAGTGCGGATGGTGCCCCGTGCGGGCGAGCGAGGCGTTGCGTGCGGCGAGGTCGTAGATCCAGATGCCGCCCATGATGGCCCAGAAGAGCGCCAGCATGTCGTTGTGCTGCCGCTGTCCGCAGTAGATGAGGTAGTAGACGCCCGCGATCCAGAAGTTGAGCCCCGCCATGTAGAGCTTCATGGCGATGCGCACGCCGCGCGAGGGGCGTAGCCGCAGCAGGACGACGAGCAGGGCGCCGGCCAGCGTCCAGACGATCTGCACGGGCCAGGTCCCCTCGTTGTAGGCTGCTATCGTATTCCAGAAGGTCTCCATGGCGGTGTCAGCGGTCGGGGCCGGGGCGGCGGCGTCGCGTAAGCGAGAAGGCCCGGCGGTTGAAGATGAAGATCGGCAGCGTGGCCCCCGCGGCCAGCAGGGCGATGACGCTCAGCGAGACGGTGGCATTGAGGAAGAACTGCTGCATGTACTGGAGCCCCTGCCCGGGGTCGTTGAGCGACTGCAGGAACATGATGAGCGAGAAGACCGTCTTGTAGGCGTAGATGCCCGGCACCATCGGCAGCAGCGCCGGGATGTAGAGCACCGTCATCGGGCAACGGATGCCGCGTCCGAGCCAGAGGCTTCCCATGCCGATCGTGACGGCGGCGGCGAGCGACGCCGTGGCGATGTCCACGCCGGCGTAGTTCATCAGCGAGAAGCGCAGGGCGTGCCCCGCGGCGGCGAGCAGCGCGATGCGGGGGAAGGCCCGCATCGGCGGATCGGAGATGGCGCCGAAGCCGACGGCGGCCACGGCGGCGAAGAGTCCGTCGAGCAGGATGTCCAAAGCGATCATAGCAGGCTGTCCTTTACCATCAGCAGGGTGGCCGCCAGCCCCACGGCGATGCAGATGATGAGCAGCAGGGCGTTGATCAGGCGGCTGAACCCGATCAGGATGTGTCCCTCGACGATGTCGATGACGCCGTTGATGAGCGGTACGCCCGGTACCAGAAAGAGCGGGCTCGTGGCCAGGGCGATCTCGGCCGTGCAGTCGAAGCGCAGCGCCGCCGAGGCGCAGAGCGAGGCCGTGAAGGCCGCGCCGATGAAGATCAGGAAGTGGTTGACGCCGTGCGCCTGCATGCGCTGCTTGACGGCGTAGCCGACGAGCGTTGCGGTGAAGACGATGCCGATGGCTGTCCAGTCGCCGCCGAACAGGCGGCAGAACGAGGCGTTGGCCAGCCCCACGGTCAGCAGCACGAAGATCGGGTCGATGCGCGGCTTGTCGATCAGCTCCCCGAAGCGGCGGCGCACCTCCGCGAGGGGCAGCCCCTCGTCGAGTGCGTCCCAGCTCAGGGCGCTCAGGTCGGAGTTGCGCTCGAAGCTGACGGGCAGCGCCGGAATCCGCACCACGCGGGTGACGGCCTCGCCGCTCGCCTCGTCGCGCACGGTGAGGATCGTGCTGCGCTGGAAGCTCGAGAGCTGGACGTCGACCCCCTGCGAGGCGCCGATGCGCTGCGAGTTGCGGATCACGCGCGAGGTATGCACGCCCGATCCGAGCAGGTAGGTCGCGTACTCGGCAATGAAATCAAGCGTTTCGATCAACTCGTGTCTGGTCTTCATGACGGCACAAAAATAGGATTTTTCCGGCGAAGCGCACACGGCGTTGCCGAAAAAATCTATGTACGGCGCCGGAAGCGCTCCGTGATGTCGTGCAGCGTCCCGTCGTCCGACAGCCGGTAGAGGCGCTGGTTGGTCGTCGGGGCGGTCAGCGGCCCGAGCCGCTCGACCCACGGCCCGAGCTTCACGTAGTCGAAGGCCGCGACGTCGAGCCCTTCGGGCAGGTCGGCCCGTCCCGAGTACCACGCCGTGCGCAACGCCGCCTGCTCCTGCCGCACGAGACGCGCCAGGCGGGCGATCTCATGCGGCGAGGCATCCCCGCCCATGAAGCAGACGCACGTTACGGACTCTCCGTAGCGGCCGAGCAGGGCGCGCAGCTCCGCGTCGTCGAGCGGACGCCCCGTGTCGCGCTGCAGGTGGGGGCTGTGGCACCCCGGGCAGCGGTTCGGGCAGCCCGTGATGTTGATCGCCAGGGTCGTCTCGTCGGGAATCTCCGCGAAGACCACGTCGAAGTTATGATAGCGCACCATCCTCCGCGGGGGTCATGTGTCCGTAGTAGCGGCGCGCGGCCTCCTGTTGGCGCGCAGCCGAGAAGTTCGACACGCGTTTCATGTAGCCGATCACGCGCGTGAGGTAGTCGACGTTGGCCGAGTGGCACGCGGGGCACTCCTTCAGGTAGCGCTTGTCGATGTGTCCGCACGCGTTGCAGACCGTGTTCGGAATGTTGAACGTGAAGTAGTTGCACCCTTCGGCTGCCGCTACGCGCAGCAGCTGCCGGTACTGCTCCTTCGAGAGGTGCTCCTCGAGGTTCATGTGCAGGGCCGAGCCGCCGGTCAGATGCTCGATGTAGCGGCGCCCGTGCAGGCGGAACTTGTCGATGACGTTCAGCGACGGGTCCTCGACGACGTAGAAGTAGGAGTTGTAGCAGTCGCGCGGCACGGCGTAGCCGTCCTCGCGGTCCCACTTGGCATGCTTCACGCCGACGTTCTCCGCGGGGATCATCTCGCAGTTGAACATCACCTCGCGCGTGCGGTAGCGGCGGTTGTACTGCTCGACGAGCCCCAGCACCTCCTGCACGAAGCGGGCGTAGTCGTCGTTGTCGTCGATCTTCAGCCCGAGGAACTCGGCCGCCTCGACCAGTCCGTTGACGCCGATGGTCAGGTACTGCCGCGCGAGGTTGATGTACCCGGCGTCGAAGAGCGGCAGCATGCCCTTGCGCTGCAACTCCTTGAGGTTCTCGTTGTAGGCTAACTGCACCTTGTGCACCAGGTCGGTGATCTCGCCCAGGAAGGTGAGGTAGTGCATGCCGTTCTTCACGGCGTACTGCACGCAGCGGTTGAGGTTGATCGTCAGCACGCTCTTCGAGCCGGTCGAGACGCCGCCGGCGCCGAGCGTGTAGCTGAAGCCGTTGTCCTGGATCTCGTTGCGCAGGCGGCAGCACGACGAGAGCGAGTCGGCGTTGTCGCTGATGTAGGTGAAGAACGAGTGCCCCTCGGCATACATCTCGGCCGTGAAGTCGCCCCACTCGCGGTCCATCACGTCGCCGTCGCGCGTGAGCAGCGCCATCGTCTCGACGGGGAAGGTCAGCACCGTGCGCGTGCGCTCGCGGTTGAACCACCGCATGAAGCGCTTCTGGAGCCACGAGAGCGACTCCCAGCGGGGGCGCGAACCGTCCGGGAAGACGAACTCCCCGAAGAGGCTCTCGAAGTAGTAGCGGTCGTAGTAGGCGACGTTCCAGAAGACGGCCTGGAAGTTGCGCGCGCCGGTGGGCTGGTTGATCGAGTAGACGATTTGCTCGAAGCAGTCGGTGATGACCTTGTCGATCGTGCGGCGTTTGGACGAGAGGTCGACGACGCGGTCGGCGTGCAGGTAGTAGTCCTCGCCGTACTCCTGTTCGACAAAGTAGTTCATGTACATGAGGAACTCGGGCGTGGCGCACGCGCCCGAGAGCATCGACGAGACGATGAAGACCATGTTGACGAAGCCGCCGCAGAAGGACTTGAGGTTGGTCGGGCGCGTCGAGTTGCCGCCGATCGAGAGCGTGCCGCCGAGCAGCCACGGGTACATCGTGATCGAGGCGCAGTAGTTGGCCATCGAGGTCTCGTCGTTCTTGTAGATGAAGTGGTTGTGCAGCAGGTAGAGGTAGCGGTCCGCGAGCTCCTTGCCGTACATCTCCTTCAGGCGGTCGGTCAGCAGGCGGCGGTTCAGGCGGATGAAGTTCTGCTTGGGCAGCTCGCCGATGAGCGTGGCGATGTTCTTGTTCTCGACGTTGGCGTTGGCGTCGTACTTCGAGCCCGTCGCGGGGTTCGAGGCGTCGCAGTAGTCGGTCAGGAAGCGCAGCTTCTCGCGCTCCTCGCGCTCCTCGGTGTGGCGCTGGCGGTAGAGCATGTAGCTTTTGGCCACGGCGAAGTAGCGCTCGGCCATGAGGGCCACCTCCACCTGGTTCTGAATCTCCTCGACGGACATGCCGTCGGCGACGTGCACGCGGCTCAGCACGGCCGTGAGGTCGTCGTCCGTGGCGTAGCCGCCGACCGACAGAAAGGCCTTGCTGACGGCCCGTTTGATCTTCTCGACGGAGAACGCCTCGCGTTTGCCGTCGCGCTTGACGATGTAAAGTTCCGAAATACCCATGGTCATCCCTTTTTTATGGTTGTACGTTCCGGGGCGGAGCATCCGCCCTCCGGTCCGTCGGCGGATCGGAAGGTGGCTCTTCCCGATAAAAATATGTGTTGCAAATCAAACAGTTCCGGATTGCCCCATATCCCGAGGGCAGGTGTCCGTGTATGGCAGGGCAGGTCTTCTGACTCGCTCCCGCTGCGCGCCTTCCCGTCCCGGGGGACAGTGGCATGTTGAGATTGCGCAGCCCGCATGGAGCTCACAGCTACGGGAATAGTCCCTGATTCGCACAGGTGTTCCCTTTTGATCCCGTGCCGGCAGCCGCCGGCGGGGAACCTTGCCGAGACAAAGATAGGGAGAGTTTGCGGATCGGCAAGCCGCGGCGCGGTTTTTTAATGAACAAATTGTAAACAGCGACCTGCCGCGCGGATTGGCGGGCGCCGCGCGCGAATTGTGATAAATTTTCGTATCTTTGGCCGCAGCTATGGAGCGTTTTGTCCGAAAAAGATTTCCACGGCTCGGAGCCGATGCGCTGGTGGCCGTGTGGCTGGGCGTGTGGTGGGTGTGCAACCTGCTGCAGGCCGGTCTGACAGAGTTGGCCAACGACGAGGCCTACTACCATATGTTCGCCGAGCGGCTTGCGTGGGGATACTTCGACCACCCCCCGATGACGGCGCTGCTCGTGCGTCTGGGCGGCCTGGTGGCGGGCGGCGAGCTGGGCGTGCGCCTCTTCTTCACGCTGCTGCAGCCGCTCTACCTCTATGTTTTCTGGCGGCTCGTCCGCCCGGCGGAGGCCACGCGCCGCGATGCGGCGCTCTACGTCGTGCTGTCGGCCGCGACGCTCATCCTCGAGCTCTACGGCTTCATCGCCGTGCCCGACGGGCCGCTGATGATGACCGCGGCACTCTTCCTTTGGACGTTCCGCAACTTCGCCGAGCGGCGGCCCCTGGCCTGGCTCTGGATGGGCGTGGCGATGGCCGCGATGGCCTACAGCAAATACCACGGGGCGCTGGTGGTGATCTTCTGCCTGGCGGCCAATCCGCGCCTGCTGCTGCGCCCCGGGCTCTACGCCTCCGGCGCCGTGGCCCTCGTGCTCCTCGTCCCGCACCTGCTCTGGCAGTACGAACACGACTGGGCGTCGTTCGCCTACCACCTCGCGGGACGCAACTCGGTCTTCCGCCCCAACTACCCCGTGGAGTTCCTGCTCAACGTGCTGGTGGTCTTCAACCCCCTCTTCGTGCCGCTCTATGTTCAGGCCTGGCGCAAGACCCGGCCGCAGAACGCCCTGCAGCGGGCGCTGAAGCTGCTGCCGCCCGCCTTCATCGGCTTCTTCCTCCTCTCGTCGCTGCGCGGCTACGTGCAGCCGCAGTGGATCATCGTCGCGACGTTCGGCCTGCTGTGGGTGCTCTTCGACTATGCCCGCCGCCACCCCCGCACGCGCCGCTACCTGATGCGGGCCGGCGGCGTGACGATCGTCCTCGTGGCGCTCGTGCGGCTGGAGATGATCTTCAACCCGCTGCACATCCGCTTCGAGGTCTTCGACAACGCCGCAAGCTACGGCGAGATCGCCCGCGTGGCCGACGGCCGCCCGGTCGTCTTCCGCCACGGATATGCCGTGGCGGCCAAGTACCGCTTCTATACGGGTGGCGAGGCCTACTGCCAGCCCAACATCCGCTACCGCACGCACCAGTGGCAGTTCCGCGATGACGACGACCGCTTCGCCGGACGCGAGGTGCTCGTCGAGACCGCGGCGCGCACGGCCTCCGACACGACGTTGTCCGTGCGGAGCGTCGCGCTGGCCAACGGACGGCGCTTCACGTGGCTTGTCGACAGCTGCTACCTCCCGACGCGCCGCGTCGGGATCGCCTGCGAGGGGCTGCCCGCACGGGTTGCGCCGGGCGAGGAGCTGACGCTCACGCTGCGTCTGGAGAACCCCTATGACTACGACATCCGGGTCGACGGCCGCCCCCTTTCGCTCGTCATGCTGTGGAAGCACGGCCGCTTCCGTGTCGAGGAGTTCCCCGTGGAGGCGGCGCCCTTCACCCTTCCGGCCCGCGGCCATCTGACGCTGGAGGTGCCCCTGTGCGTCCCCGACGAGCTCGCCGGCACGGATTTCGACGCCGGCTTCGCCCTGCGCCGCGAGGGCTATGTCAACTGGTTCAACGGTAAACTCCTCCGTGTGGAGGTCGCACATCTATGATCGAACAGTTCCTCAAATTCTGCCTCGTGGGCGGGTCGGGCGTCTTCGTCGACTTCGGCATCACGTATCTCTGCAAGGAGTGGCTGCGCCTGAACAAGTATGTGGCCAATTCGCTGGGCTTTCTGTGCGCCGCGACGTCGAACTACGTGCTCAACCGCCTGTGGACCTTCGGCAGCACCGATCCGCACGTCGCCGTCCAGTACATGCGCTTTCTGGGCATTTCGGCCGTGGGCCTTGCGATCAACAACCTGACGATCTACGTGCTGCACGGCCGCTTCCGGCTCAACTTCTATCTGGCCAAGCTCTTCGCCATCGGGGTGGTGACTTTCTGGAACTTCTTCATGAACTACTTTTTCAACTTCTGATCCGCGCCCCGGCGGCGGACGGTTGCAAAACAGACGCGCGGGCAGGAGCGATCTCCTGCCCGCGCGGATTTTTCCGGGACGGCGTGTCGGATTACCGGCGGCCGCGGATTCGGCGCAGCGGAAGCCCGAGGACCCCGAAGAAGGCTTCGCCGAAGATGCCGCCCGACATCTTCGAGGCCCCCTCGCGGCGCTCGGTGAAGATGATCGAGACTTCGCGCAGCTTCATGCCCAGCTTCCAGGCCGTATACTTCATCTCGATCTGGAATCCGTAGCCCTTCATGCGGATGCGGTCCAGGTCGATCGTCTCGAGCGCCCGGCGTGAGTAGCAGACGAAGCCGGCCGTGGCGTCGCGCAGCGGCATGCGCGTGACCAGCCGCACGTACATCGAGGCGAAATAGGACATCAGCAGCCGCCCCATGGGCCAGTTGACGACGTTGACGCCCTGCACGTAGCGCGAGCCCACGACCACGTCGTAGCCCTCGGCCGCCGCGCGGTAGAGCCGCACCAGGTCGTCGGGGTTGTGCGAGAAGTCGCAGTCCATCTCGCAGAGGTAGTCGTAGCCCTGCTCCAGTCCCCAGCGGAAGCCCGCCAGGTAGGCCGTGCCAAGGCCCAGCTTGCCCTTGCGTTCGATCAGGTGCAGGCGGTCGGGAAACTCCCGCTGCCGTTCGCGGACGATCGCTGCCGTGCCGTCGGGCGATCCGTCGTCGATGACGAGCATGTCGAAGGGTTCGGGCAGCGAAAAGACTTTCGAGATCATCGCCGAGATGTTCTCCTTTTCGTTGTAGGTCGGAATGATTACCAGTTTGCGCATGGCGTCGGTGTTTCGTCTTCAGTCGTTGCAAATATATGCAAATATACTATTATTTTGCCGATTTGTCCTCCGGGAGCCCCTTTTTTGCGGGACGTTTTCTGGCACGGATGCGCCGTTTGGCCGCATCGTCCACGCGCCACGATTCGGTGATCTTCTGCAGCGAACGGTTGAAGGTCCAGTCGTCGAGGCGGCACCGGTCGAGCCACGCTTCGGTCCGCTCGGGGAACTTCACGTAGCAGACCGATACGGCCCATGCCACGCCCATGCGGGCGTAGTAGGCCTCGCAGCGCACGGCCTCGAGCCGCTCGAAGAGGCGGTCGAGGTGCTCCGCGTCGACGAAGTTGCCGAGGGCCGTCACCGCGGCGAAGCGGGCCTCGAACTCCCGCGGCGACGCGAACAACGGCTGGATCATGCGCCACACCGGTTCGCGTTCGTCGTTTCGCAGCCGCCGGCAGAAGGTGTCGCAGACGGCCCAGTTGTCGATCGTCGGAACGAAGTCCCGCACCAGCGCGAGCCGCTCCTCCAGCGGGCAGCGGACGTAGCCGATGACCAGCCCGCGGAGCATGCGCTCCTCGAAGTAGCGGATGTCGCCGTCGCGGAGCAGGTCGCGCCACGCCTCGCCGCGGGCGATCTCGCGGGCCAGCGCGCGCAGTTTGGGCAGGCGGATGCCCAGCATGTCGGTGACGCCCGGCAGCAGCGAGGCGTTGAACTGTCGGTAGGCGGGGTCGCTCATGGCGACGAGCCGTTCACGGAGCGTGTTCATCGTTTGCGGAATTTGGGGGTGATGCCCAGGAAGAACGAGACGTTGAGCCGCGGCATCGGTCGCGAGAGGACCGTTTCGTACTCCTCGTTCAGCAGGTTGTGGATGCAGCCCTTGAGCGAGAACGACGCCCACGCGCACTCGAAGCTGCGGGCGAGCGACAGGTCGCTCATGAAATAGGGCTTCACGCGCCCCAGCACGCCGGGGTCGTTGTCCGTCATCGTGTAGCGCTCGCTGTACCAGCACCACTTGTAGTCGAGCTCCCACCGCCGCCACAGCAGCCGCGCGGTGAAGGCCGCCGAGTAGACCGGGATGTAGACCAGCTGCTTGCCCACCGAGCGGTCCGCGTCGCTGAACTTGTCGCCGCGGTTGATCGAGCGCGTCCAGGCGAAGTTGCCGTCGAAGAGGGCCTGCCAGCCGTTGCCCCACGCCGTGCGGGCCGTGAGTTTCGTCTCGATGCCGTAGCTGTGTACGCGCCGCACGTTGACCGGCGTGTAGATGCCCTGCTTGGCGGTGGCAATCCAGAGAATCCAGTCGTCGATATAGGAGTCGAAGGCCGTGACGGAAGCCTTCAGGCTGTGCGCTCCGCGTTCGAGCGCCGTCTCGACGCCGGCATCCCACGTCCAGCCGTGTTCGGGTTTGAGGTCGGGGTTGCCGCCCGGGCGGAAATAGAGGTCGTTCAGGGTCGGGAAGCGGTAGTTGCGCGCCGCCGAGGCCTTCACGACGACGTTGCCGCGCCGCGAGAGCAGATAGTCGGCGAAGAGCGCCGGAATGAGGGGTGTCGTGCGGTCGCCGTAGAGCTCCCAGCGCAGGTCGGCCGCCAGGCCCAGCCGCGGGTGGAGCCGCCACTTCACGGCGGCGAAGGCCGAGGCCTCGAAGCGCTGCTTGCGGTAGAGCGTGTCGGCGTGCTGGCCCGTGACGTAGTCGATGAGCGAGAGGTCGCCCGTGCGCGTGTCGTGCTGATGCATGGAGAGGCTGCCCGTGAAGAGCCACCGCTCGCCGAGGGCGTATTCGGCCTCGGCCTCGGCAAAGAGCGTGCGGATGCGGCTCTGCGCATCGGTCGCCGAGAAGAAGTTGCCCTGCCCCTCGACGTCGACGCGCATCAGGTAGCGCATCTCGGTGTGGGTGTAGCCGCCGCGCACCTCCGTCTTCAGCCCGCCGCGCAGCCGCTGCCATGCCGCCACGGCACGCAGCGTGCGCTCGTCCTGCGTGTTGCGCTTCTGCTTGTCGGTGTTGCGCTCGGCGCTGGTCATCGCCAGCCCGCGGTGCGAGTCGAGGTACCAGGCCGCCAGCGAGAGCCGGTCGCCGCCGCGCGTCGTGTAGTAGAGCTCCTGCATCACGTGCAGGTCGCGGAAGCCTCCGCCGCGGTTGCGCTGCAGCGGGTAGTAGCTGTCGACGATGTTGCCGTTCTCGTCCGTGACGAACTGCTTGGTGTTGTAGTTGTGGTAGCGGAAGTCGTTCTCCGAGGTGCTGCACAGCACGCGCGTGGAGCTGCTCCAGCGCTTCCCGCGCCAGGTCAGGCGGGCGAACTCGTCGAAGGTCGAGAACGACCCCACGCCCTGCACGTAGCGCAGCGAGAGCCCCTCCTCCGCGGGCGGCGAGGTCTTCAGCGTCACGGCGCCGCCCAGTCCGCCGCCCGTGATGCCCACCGAGCTGGCGCCGTGGAAGACCGCCGCGTCGTCGATGAAGTAGGAGGGGATGAGCGAGAAGTCCACCTGCCCGAGCATCGGCGAGTTGATCTTCATGCCGTTCCACGTCACCTGCGTGTGCGAGGGCGCCGTGCCGCGGAACGAGGCCGTCGCGAGCGTCGCGCGGCCGTAGGACTTGATGAAGATGGTTGTTCCGGTGGTCAGGGCGTCGGCCAGCGACGAGGTGATGTTCTCGCGCAGGACGGTGCTGTCGATCAGCGTGCGCTGCACGCCGATCTGCTTCATCGGACGGCTCGCGGCGATCTCCACCTGCTCGATGTCGATGCTGCGCGCCGTCGCGTCGCCCTGCGCGGCGGCGGTCGCCGTGCAGAGTGCCGAGAGCACGAGGAGGATGACGTTCCGGAACACCGCTGCGGTTACTCTTTGCGGGTGACGGTGCGGAAGCAGCCAATGCCGCACACCTCGGTCGAGATCTCGCCGATGAGCGGCCGGGCGTCGTTCACGCCTGTCTGCACCTTGATGAAGTCCACCTGCGTGAGGTTGGCCGGCTCCCCGTCGGCCGTCACGGCATTGGCGATGCGCAGGCAGTTGACGCCGCCGATCAGGTCGCGGCTCGATGCGTTGTCGGCGTATCCCCAGCCGAAGGAGACCATGACGTAGCGGCCGTCGTCGGTCTCCGTGATGTTGCTCGGGAGCAGCGTGCCGCGGATGGTCAGGGCGTCGCCCTCGACCCAGGCCGGGAAGTAGCTCTCCTGCGTGTGGTGCCCGTTGCGGGCGACGACCCCTTCGCCGCCGCGGTTGTCGCGCCAGGCAATGTCGGTGCCGGGCTGCTCCGGACGCAGGTAGGTGATCTCGTAGCCGGTGTCCGAACGGTCGTATTCGCTCCCCTTGAGCTCGTACCACGTGTCGTTCGGCAGCCCGTCGCCGTTCGTGTCCTGCATGACGTAGACGATGCCCGGCTCGGACGACCCGTCGAAGGTGTTGCCGCGGACCCACAGCTCGTAGTCATTGCCCGCCGGGACGGGCTCGTCGAAGCGGGCCACGAGCGTGCCGCCCCAGCCGCCCAGCGAGACGTAGGCCCCCTGGGCGATCCGCTGCTCGGCATAGGCGCACGCCGCTTCGGGGGTCGTCACGTCCGTGAATCCGCTCTGGGGTTCGTTGATGAACTGCCCCGGCGCGGGGGTGTATTCGACGATGCGGTCCGCAGCCTGCGAGACGCGGGCGGAGACGAACTCCTCGCTCGAATTGCAGGCGGCGGCCGCCGCGGCGAGGATCAGCAGTGCATATCTTTTCATGGCTTGACGGTATTTTACGGTTTGAAGCAGAACGATCCGGGTACGATGCCCACGCGCAGCGTGTCGATGGCCCGGCCCTGCGGCGTGAAACGGTAGACGACGCCGTGCTGCACGTAGTCGATGGCGTCGGCGACGTAGACCTCCGACGTCGCGGGGTCGATCCCCAGCCCGTAGTAGATCGTCCCGGCGTAGGGCAGGAACGGGACGTCGGGCAGCCGCTCGTCGTCGATGCGCATGTGCCATACGCCGCCGTTGATGAAGTAGAGCGTGTCGCGCCGCCCGTTGAGGGCCAGGCGCGCCGGGTGGTCGCCCGCCGGGAAGTCGAACGTCCGCTCGATGCGCCGCGTCGCGGCGTCGATGCGGTAGAGGATCGCCGGCTCGTTCAGCCCGTCGGTCAGGGTCCAGAGCCGGCCGCTGCGGTCGATGACCAGCGACGAGGGCTGGCGTCCCACGCTGATCGAGTCGACGAGCCGTTCGGTGCGGGTGTCGATGACCAGCAGCTTGTTGTCGTAGGACCAGCAGTTGACGAAGACCTCGTCGCCCCACTGCACCATCTGCTCGGTCGACTTGTGACCGTTGGTCTGAATGTGGCCCCGGATGCGGTTCGTGCGGGAGTCGACGACGGTGATGCGCGGATCGTAGAGGTCCGTGACGTAGAGCGTCGTGTCGTTCGGGAAGAGCAGGTAGCGGGGCGAGACGACCCCCTCGATGATCCCCTTCAGGCGGAACGTCGCCGGGTCGATCTCGTAGACCGCGCCCGAGTTGTTGACCACGACGTAGGCGCGGCCGTCGTGCAGGCTCATCGACTGGGCCACGTCGCCGAGCTTCATGCCGTTGGCGCGGATGAAGACCTCGTTTTCGAGCTGCCGCGTCGCAGGGTCGTAGTACGAGAGCGAGGCGTTGTCCCAGGTGAAGTTGCCCTCGCAGGTGATGAAGACGCCGCGGCCCGAGGTGGCGAAGGCTTCCTCGTCGAGCGGTCCGTGGTCCATGCAGGCCGCGGTCAGTGCCGCGGCCGCACAGCAGGCGGCAATATCTCTCCAGCGTCTCATCGCGGGTTGTTTCGGCAGTTTCGGTGCGGGGAGCGGGGAGCACGTGACCGGAGCCGGTTCTCGTCGGCGGGCGCGTCACCCCATTCTCCGCAGGGTTGCGTTGCGTTTCGTGGCGCCGTAGGCAGGTCTTCTGACTCGTTACCGTTCCGGCGCCTTCCCGTTCCCGTGCGGGGACAGTGGCCGAGATGCCGGAACGCAGGGTGTAACTCACAGCAGCGGGAACTGTTGCCGATTCGCACGGCATTCCCTTTTGATCCCGACGGCGGAAGCCGTCGTTGCGGAACCTTGCGCGGGGCAAAATTAACCTTTTTTTGCGAGATTGCCGCGTTCGTGCATGCAATTCCGCCAAAAAGATTATCTTTGCGATGGATTGCAGGCACCTGAAAGCGATGGAAACGACCGTGGAAGAACAGATCGCGATCACGCCCTCGCTGTGCGAGGCGGTCGCGCGGCTCATGCCGCAGCTCTCCGCGCACCTGGGCGCACCCTCCGCCGGGCTGCTGCGGCGGCTCTGCGCGTCGCCCGCGGCGGCGCTGCTCGTTGCGCGGCAGGACGGCCGCATCGTCGGAATGCTGACCCTGGCGTGGTACGACGCCCCCTCGGGCCGCAAGGCGTGGATCGAGGATGTGGTCGTCGATGCCGCGGCGCGCGGAAGCGGCGCGGGCGAGGCGCTGGTGCGTGCGGCGCTCGAACGGGCGCGCCGGGAAGAGGCCGACTGCGTGATGCTCACCTCGTCGGCGGCCCGCACGGCGGCCCGGAGTCTGTATCGGAAAGTGGGATTCGTGGAGGCGGAGACCTCGGTCTTCACCCTTAAAAGAGAGAAAATATGAAGAGATTTCTGAAAATTACGGCAACGGTGGTGGCCGTGGTGCTGGTGGTGGCGATCGTCACGCCACTGCTGCTGCGCGGCAAGATCGGCGACATCGTCAAGCGCGAGGCCAATGCGATGCTGGCGGCGCGGCTCGACTTCGAGAAGCTGGACATCAGCCTGCTGCGCAACTTTCCCAATGCGTCGCTGAACCTCAAGGGGCTGACGCTCGTCGGGACGGACCGTTTCGAGGGCGACACGATCGTTGCGGCCCGGCGCATTACGGTTGTCGTGAACCTCATGTCGCTCGTGGGCGACGAGGGCTTCGAGGTGCGCAAGATCATCCTCGCCTCGCCCGCCCTGCATGCGCACAAGCTGGCCGACGGTGCGGTCAACTGGGATGTGATGAAGCCTTCGGAGCCGGCCGACACGACCGCCGCGGAGGAGTCCGCCCCGTCGTCGTTCCGCCTTTCGGTGCGTGACTTCCGCCTGACGGATGCCGTCATCCGCTACGAGGACGACTCGACGGGCATGGAGCTGCGGACGGCACCCCTCTCGCTGCGTCTTTCGGGCGACATGTCGGCCGAAAGCACGCAGCTCGATCTCGACCTGCTGGCCGGGGGCGTTGACTTCACGCAGGGCGGGGTGCCGCTGCTGCACGACGCCGAACTGGCCCTCGATGCCGAGATCGATGCCGATCTGGCCGAGGGGCGCTTCACCTTCTCGCGCAACACGCTGCGGCTGAATGCCATCGAGATGCGTCTCGACGGCTGGGTGCAGCAGGTCGGCGATGCGCTGGCGATGGACGTCAGTGCCGGATGCAGCGAGGTCCGCTTCAAGGACCTGCTCTCGCTCATCCCGGCCTTCTACAAGCATGAATTCCGCAGTCTGGCGGCGTCGGGCGAGCTTTCGATGGAGCTCTGGGCGCGCGGCCAGATGCACGGGGCGCAGCTCCCGGCCTTCGAGCTGAAGACCGAGGTGCACAACGGCAGCTTCCAGTACTCCTCGCTGCCGAAGGCCGTGACGGACATCAACATCGCGGCCAAGGTCTCCAATGCGGGCGGCGAGCTGGACAAGACCGAGGTCGAGATCTCGGAATTCGGCCTGAAGATGGCCGGCAACTCCCTCTCGGCCACGGGCTACGCCACGAACCTCATGAGCGACCCCACGTTCCGGGCGACGCTCTCCGGACGGGTCGATCTGGGGGCCATCCGCGAGGTCTATCCGCTGGAGAAGGGGATCGATCTGGCGGGCCGCATCGCGGCGTCGCTGAAACTCTCGGGACGCATGTCCGACGTCGAAAGCGGACGCTACGAGCGCATCTCGGCGTCGGGATCGCTCGTCGTCGAGCAGCTCGGACTGCACGTGCCGCAGCTGCCCGAGGTCTTTATCCGGCGGGCTGCCGCCACGATCTCGCCGCAGGCCATGACCCTGGGTGAATTCGGTGTCAAGGTGGGCGGCAGCGATCTGTCGGCCACCGGACAGCTGACGGGCTACCTGGGCTACCTGATGCGCGGCGAGCAGCTTGCGGGCCGCCTTTACGTGAAGTCCGACCTGCTCGATCTGAACGAAATCCGGGCGGCTGTTCCCGCCGACGCCGAAGCGGAGTCCGCCGATGCGGAGAAGCCGGCCGAAGAGGCCGCCGCGGCGCCCGCGCAGGCCATCGTTGTGCCGAAGAATCTGAATCTCTCGCTCAATGCCGAGCTGAAGAAGGTGCTCTTCGAGAAGATGGTCATTACGGATATTGCGGGTGAGATGTCCGTGGCCGGCGGCACGCTGTCGCTCGACCGGCTGGGGCTGCAGCTCTTCGGCGGCAAGGCATCGGCCTCGGGACGCTACTCCACGGCGGCCGATCCCGCGCATCCGACCCTCTCGCTTGCGGCCTCGATCGCGAAGGCCTCCTTCCCCCGGACCTTTGAGGAGATCGAGGCGGTGCGTCAGCTGGCGCCGATCTTCGAGAAGGCGAGCGGCGACTATTCGCTCTCGATCGACATGCGGACGACGCTCGATGCCGCGATGTCGCCCGACCTCATGTCGCTGACGGCGCAGGGCGAGATCAGCTCCGAGAATGTCAGCGTGGAGGGGGTCGAGGTCTTCGACAAGCTGGCCGACCTGCTGAAGAACGACAAGCTGCGCCGCATCGAGGCGCGCGATCTGAAGATCCGCTTCTCGATCAAGGACGGGCGCGTCACCACGGAGCCCTTCGACCTGAAGATGGGTGACGTGAATGTCAACATGTCGGGCACCACGGGGCTCGATCGGACGATCGACTACACGGCGAAGGTGACCCTTCCGGCCGGTGTGGGCGGCGTGCTGGGGGCGGTCAACGTCGGTATCGGCGGCACGTTCACCTCGCCGAAGATCACGCTGGGCGTGCAGGAGACGGTCGAGCAGGTGGTCTCGAATGTTGTCTCGGAACAGATAGACAACCTGACGGGCGGCCGCGGCGGCCTGCTCTCGGACGATACGCAGACGCGGGCAGCCGCCCTGCGCGAGGAGGCGCAGCGGGCGGGCGAAAAGCTCGTCGAGGCGGCCGAGACGCAGCGACAGAAGCTCGTCGATGCCGCGGCCAAGAAGGGGGCGCTGGCGAAGATCGCGGCCGAAGCGGCCGGCGACGCCCTGGTGGATGAGGCGAAAAAGCAGTCCAAGGCACTTCTGGAGGAGGCCGAGAAGCAGATTCAGAAACTCACGCAGGAGGCGGAATCCGGCGCGCAGCAGTAGTCCGGAGCTCCCTTTCCGGAGCTTCCCTTGCGACAGTTCGGGCCGGGATGTATCGTGTGATACACCCCGGCCCGAATTTTTCCGTGCGGCGCACCTCCCGCGGGGCCCTTCCGTGCGTTTCCGGGCCCTTCAAGCCCCTCGCGGCCCCTTCGGGGCGATCCGTGCGGCTCCTTCCGCTCCGCGTGCGTCTCTGCGGCCCTTCCGTTCCGTACGCGATTCGTGCGGCCTCTTTCGGCTCCGAGCACGGTTTTCGCGACCCTTCCGTTCCGCGCGCGATCCGTGCGGCCCCGCCCCGTGTGTTCGCTGGCTGGGCCTGTGCGTGTCGGGCGCGCGGCGGCCTTACTTCGGCCGGATGTAGCTTTGCAGCGCCTCGACATACTCCGCAAAGGCGTCGCGCCCCGCATCGGTGATGCGGCAGACCGTGCAGGGCATCTTGCCCCGGAAGGTCTTTTCCACGGTGATGTAGCCCGCCCGGGACAGCTTGTCCAGCTGCACGGAGAGGTTGCCGGCCGTGGCGCCGGTCTGCTGACGGATGAAGACGAAGTCGGCGCTTTCGACCCCGATGAGGATCGACATTACGGCCAGCCGCAGCTCCGAGTGCAGCAACGGATTAAGCTCCCTGAACATGGCGGTGGGGTTTTGCCTTCGCAGCGGCGTCCGGCTCGGGATGCGGACTTCGGGCGGCGAGGCGGGTTTGTCGGGGTTCCGACGGGGAACCCGTATGGCGTGCGGTCTGCATGGTCACTTCGTTTCGCGGCGGTTCTGGTAGTTGATGATGTGCCCCGGGATGATCATCATGACGACGAAGATCGCCGCAAAGATCAGAATCTCGTTGTGCAGCGCGAGGAAGCCCTCCTGCCCCGGAACGGCCTGCGACGCGAACCGCGACTTCATTGCGAAGTCGTTGAAGGCGAAGAGCGTCGAGAGCGCCATGCCGAACAGCCCGCTGACGGCGTAGACCTTCGAGCGGACGATCAGTCCCGTGGCGGCCGTCCCGATTGCCATCGTGAGCGCGATCATCATGAAGAGGCTCGTGCGGTAGAGCCATCCGTGGAAGAGGCAGATCACGAAGATCGGGATGAGCGCCAGCGAGCAGACGAGCCACAGGGCGTTGACGATGCGGTCGATCTCGGTGCGGGGCTCGGTGCTCTTTTTCGCGGGGAAAAGGCGCATCAGCATCACGCCGAGCACGGGGATCAGAAACCAGCTCAGCGACCATTCGGGATCGGCCCCGTTGATCCGCATAAGGTAGTTGAACAGCGAGATTGCCACGGTGGTGTAGCCCCAGACGAGGAACGGGCGTCCGGCGTTGTGCTCGAGCCGCCGGCGCGTGTTGCGGATCATGCGCGTGATGAGTTCGATGCTCTCCTGCGCGTCGAGTTTTCTCTCTTCCATTATGCGGTGCGTTTTGGAATTTGCGGGTTGGGTTTGCGGTTATTTCCCGTTGCCGGGTTGCGGTGCGGAGGCCTGCTGGGGAGTGCCGTCCGCGGCCTTCGGGCCGAAATCGTAGCGGAGTTCGACAGACATCTCCTCCGCGGGGTCGTCGCGGCGGATCACGAACGAACCGACCCCTTCATCCGGCGTACCGTCGTCGCGGCAGTCGAGCCGGTAGTTGCCGTTTTCGTCGTGCAGCACGTAGAGCATGGCCGAGTCGGCGCGGATCGGGCCGGGCTCGATGACCGCCTGCCCGGCGGCGGGTTGTTCCATGCCCTGCCGGTGCGTGTTGTCCGCACCCTGAAGAGTCCAGAGGACGAGCCCCCGGGCGGAGCGCAGCCCCGTAATCGTGACTTTCGGATTTTCGGCTGCGGCCGCCGCGCCGAGCAGCAGGGCCGCACAGGTCAGTATTCGTTTCATGGCGGTGGGGAAATTGGGTGTCGCGTGTCGGGTTATTTGGCCTCGTCTTTCTCTTCGTCGCAACCGACCAGGTGGAAGAGCAGGGGCAGCAGCAGGGCAAGGCCCCAGCCTCCGGCCACCCATGCGACCCACCAGTAGTGGGGCGACGTCAGGGCATTGACCAGTGTGAGGAATCCGCAGATTACGGCATAGGTAATGACGTTGCGCGCGAAGCGGCGTGCGAATCGGGCGCGGCGGTCGTTGCGGGCAGTTTGTATCGTCTCCATGGCTTTTGGTTTGTGAGCGGGGCTCGGTTTTTATCTCTGATGCAAATATAAAGTAGTTTATTTTATAAACCAAATTTTTCAACGGAAAATTTCTGCCGGGGTTTGGAATTTTGTTTTGTCCGGTGGGGAGACTGTATGAAACGGGACTTTCGGCGGCGGAAGCAGGGTGCCGCACCCTCTCTCTCCGCGTCAAACGAGAGTGCGGATTCGTGGTGCCGCCGTTGGCGGCATTTTTTCTATATGGCAATGCACCCCGGCATTCTTTTTTCCCGCAAGGCGATCCCCGACTTGGTTCCGATGGCGAAAGAGCGGACGGAGGGCTGAAAGCGCCAGCGGCGGGGACGGTTTGCTTGCAAACCCGCGCAGTCGCCCGACGCCGCTTTCAGCCTTTCGGACGCCGACATCGGAATCGGTCGGGTGGCTTTTGCTGCTTTTCGCCATCGAAAAGCAGAGAAAAAAGTTTTTTATGTACTTTTGGGGCCAAAAGTACCAAAAGCCTCCGCACGTCGTTTTCCCCGGGAGCGTGCGAGCCACGGCGCTGCACGGGGCGCGCAAGATCAAGCCTTAGCGCCACCCCGTAACGGACGCGCCGCAGCCCGCACCCTCTTTT
>UQUQ01000027.1 GCA_900544265.1 uncultured Alistipes sp. | reverse complement strand
CTTAGGGACTTTTGCAAATATAAAAACCTAATAATTAGGCATATAACAACATAATTTATATTTTGTCATCTACTAAAATAAATCTGTAAAAAAATTTTCCAAACGGGTTTTCTCCGTCCGACAGTATCGCTTTCTGCAAACAATTACTGTGGTCTATGAAATTATATTCTGTTCTGCTTTTCGCAGCGCTCTGTGCCTCCTGTGCGGAGGATGACGGCGGGCAGACTCCCGGCAACTCCTTCCGGGAACCCGTGCCCGAGACCATCACGCTCGACGATGCCGTGGTGACCTACTACGGCGACGACTCCTATTCCGGCGTCTCCGACCTGTGGACGCTCGACCTTGCGCAGTTGTCGGCCGGGCAGCGGCTGGTCCTCAGCCTCAATGTGACGCCGAATCCGGCGGGTGTGCCCGATCCCGGGCTGCTGGCTGGAACGTACCGCATGCCGGCCAACTCGGGCGACATGTCGGCCGGAACGTACAACCCCGGTTACATGACCGAGCAGGACCGGCCGAACGGTGCCGTCATGGTGCCGGCCGGCACCTGTCTTGCCGGCGTGACGGCGGAGACGTCCGATGCCGATCTGCTGCGCGAGGGTGCCTGCACGGTTGAGGTGGATGCCGACGGCCGCATGCGCATCGAGGGTACGCTGGTGGGCACCTCCTACCTCAAGCGCTACTTCACCTACGAAGGGACGCCGCAGTTTGTCGACGGCTCCGGGACCTCGGGCTCGGGGGTTCCGAACAGCAACCTCGATGCCGATGTCCGGCTGGAGTCGCTCTCCGCCACGCGGATCGTGGACAAGGGCGACAGCTACTTCCTCGGCGACGAGTCCTACCGTCACTTCGTCTTCTTCCTGGCCGACGCGGGGATCGACCTTTCTACGCAGTGGCCCGGCGGCGACAGCGAGCTGCTGCGCATCGAGCTCTTCGTGCCCTGGGATACGGACCCGGCCGACGGCATTCCGGCCGGCATCTACACCGTCCCCGACGACGTTCCGCCCTCGGGCGGCGTCTACCGCGAGGACATCGTGCCGTACCGCATCGTGCCGGGTTATCCCGACAAGTTCACCTCCAACAGCGGAACGTGGTACCAGTACATGGAGGCCGGGCAGTGGGTGCGCTACGCCCGCATCACGGGCGGCACGCTCACGGTCGAGCGTCCCGACGGCCGCTACCGCATCACGGCGGAGTTCACCGACTGTGCCGCGCCGGCGCACCGCATTACGTGTCTGTGGGAGAATTGATCCGCAGGAAAAATGGAAAAATCCTTTAACCCTTGATGAATATGAAAAAGTTTTTATTTGCCCTGATGGCGATTACGGTCGTCTTTGCGTCTTGTCAGAAGGATGACAACGACGGTGGTAATGACAACGGTGGAAACGGCAACGAAGGGGGCGGCAACGGCTCGGATACCGAGCAGACGGTGACGCTCGAGGACCTGACGTCCGGTATGCTGGTCATCAACGGTGAGCAGACGCCGCTGACGGGTATCTTCGTCGACGAATACAGCGGTTACATGATGGTGACCATGACGGATGTCGCCGGGGCCGAGTCCTTCGACTGGCTCGTGGAGAACGAGGCGGAGTACGTGCAGATTTTGGTGCTGCCGAGCCTCTGCAACCGGGAGTTCGACGTGAAGACCGAGACCGACGGCTTTGCCCTGTACAGCACCTATGCCTCCGCACCGCTGTTTGAGGGGGCCGGTCCGGGCTTTACCGAGGCGATCGAATCCGGAAGCTGCCGCTTCGACTTCGACGGGACGAACGCCGAGGCCTTCATCAACCTGAAACTGGCCGACGGCAGCACGATTGCCGTGTGCGGCGCCGGAGTCTTCGAGGGCACGAAACCCGAGGAGAACTACATCGAGCGCAACGGCGACAAGGATGCCCTGCGTGCCGCCTTCTACTCCGTGGAGGACGGGTTCGGCTACTTCTACTTCACGCCGGCCGACATCGACTACTTCGAGGAGATCGAGATGGCCTCCTATTATGTGGTGCTGCTTGTCGACGAGTCGCTCATCGACGGCCGGACGGTCGACATCGCCACGGAATCCACCTACTTCGAGGTCTACTACGTGGACAATGCGACGGGTGACATGATCATCGGCGCAGCCGGTGATACGGCCGGTGTCGAGGGCTCCTTCTCCATTTCGCGTCTCGACAGCGAGGCTTCGTTTGCCGCTTCGGCGTCGATCGCCTTCTCGGAGAATATCTCCGTTTCGCTCACCTTCAGCGGCGAATGCACGGACATGTACGCCGAGCCGGCCAAGGAGAACGCCTTTGTCTTCGACGGCGTGAAGACGCCGATCGCTTCGGTTGTCGTGGACACCACCTCCGAGCTCTGGAACATCTGGCTCTCGGGTGAGAGCGGCGTCGAGACGGTCGAGGGGATGCAGTCGGCCGATGCCTTGCGCATTACGGCTCCCGAGGAGGCCTTCTCGGGCGAGCCTGTCGGTCTTTCGACCTACAAGACCATCGAGTTCGCATACGGGGATTCGGTCTGGAACTACGACAACGGAGCGTTCGGCACGCTGACCGTATCGCTCGACGGCGAGACGCTGAATCTCGATTTCACGAACTACGAGAACCTGAACGGATACTACAGCGGCCCGGCCGTCGTGATAAAATAGTCCCCGACGCACAATGAAACGATCGCTCATCCTGCTGGGTTGGACCCTTGCGATGCTGTGCGGCGCCGCTGGCCTTACGGGCTGCTCGTCGGACGACGATGAGCCGGCCCCGGCTCCGACGGTGCTCGGCACATACCGGTTCGACGGCGTGTCCTACGACATCCTGAGCGTGCGGAGCAGCAACGACGGCTCGTACCTGATGTTCTCCTTCTCGCTGCTGGCCGCCTCCGCGCCGATGACCACCTATGTCGCCTTCGGCATCCGGCTCTACTGGCTCGGCAGCGAGGTGGACATCAGCACCGTGAGCCACAACGACGACTACATTTTCATCTACGAGGATCCGGTGCACTACTACTCGCAGTATCGGCGTCCGCTCGAAGGCAGCTATTTTGTCGGTGAGAACGGCGAAAACAACTACACCGTCCGCATCCGCTTCACCCTGCCCGACGGCAAGCCGTTCGAGATGGATTTCACGGGCGATTTCCCCGTCGCGGAGTAAATCCGGTGCTCCGGCTTACCCGGTAGCCGATCCGTGACGCGGTATTTCGATCCGATCCGCAGCGCGGCCCTTCCATTCAAGGAAGGGCCGTGTTTTTTGTCCGTGTACCGCTCGTGTTGCGCCGGAGCCTTCGGCGGGGGTGCCTTCTGTCCCGGGCCTTCTGTCCGGAGCCTTCGGTGGGGGAGGACTTTGGCCTGCCGGCCGGTGCGGTCGCGCTCCTTTCCGGAACCGCGGCCCGGAACTGCCGCCTCGGAATCACCGCCGTGAACCACCGCACTCCTTTTCGGAGCTGCTGCCGGAAATCATCGTCCCGGAACTCCAGTCAGGTGGCCTGTCCCATCGGTGTCTGCGCAGCTGCGCCTCTTTCCGGAGCAACCTTGCGGAACCGGCACCGGAACCCGAGCCCGGCCCCCTTTTTGTGCCGGGGCCGTTAAATTCCCCGCAAAAGCGATGGTTTATCCGACTTTCTGGGTATCTTTGTCTTATGAAGATTACGATTTTGGGACCCGCCCATCCCTACCGGGGCGGACTGGCTTCGATCATGGAGATCATGGCCCGCACGTTCCAGCGGCGCGGTGCGGAGGTCGACATCCGCACCTTCACGCTGCAATACCCCGCGCTGCTCTTTCCCGGGCAGAGCCAGACCCTCACGACGCCTCCGCCCGAGGACCTGCATATCGTCCGCTGTGTCAATACAGTCAACCCCTTCAACTGGCTGCGCGTCGGACGCCTCATCCGGCGTGAACGGCCCGACTTCGTGCTCATGAAGTACTGGACGCCCTTCATGGCCCCCTGCTTCGGGACGATCGCCCGCCTGGCCCGCGGCAACGGACACACGAAGGTGATCTGCCAGATCGACAACGTCGAGCCGCACGAGCACCACTTCATCGACCGCCCCTTCAACCGCTACTTCCTGCGTGCGGTCGACGGCTTCGTCTACATGTCCGAGCAGGTGCACCGCGAGCTGGAGGCCTACACCGCGGCGCCGGCGCTCTTCTCGCCGCACCCGCTCTTCGAGAACTTCGGCGAGCGTGTCGACCGCCGGGAGGCGTGCGTGCGGCTGGGGCTCGACCCGGCCTGCCGCTATGTGCTCTTCTTCGGACTGGTGCGCGACTACAAGGGGCTGGACCTGCTGCTCGATGCCTGGGCGCTGCTCCGGCGCGCGGGCCGCACGGCGGGCCGCCGGCTGATCGTCGCGGGCGAGTTCTACACCTCGAAGGAGCCCTACCTGCGGCAGATCGCCGCCAACGGCCTTGCCGACGAGGTGATTCTCCACGACTACTTCATCCCCGACGAACGGGTCAAATACTACTTCTCGGCGGCCGATTTCGTCGTGCAGCCCTACAAGACGGCAACGCAGAGCGGCGTGACGCAGATCGCCTACCAGTTCTGCGTGCCGATGGTCGTCACGCGCGTCGGAGGGCTGGCCGAGATCGTGCCCGACGGCCGCGTGGGCTATGTCTGCGAGCCGACCGCGCAAGGGGTGGCCGATGCCATCGAGCGGATGTATGCCGACGGGGTGCTCGGCCGCTTCCGCGAAAACTGCGTCGAGGAGCGCCGCCGCTTCTCCTGGGAGGAGATGTGCAGCCGCATCGTGGAGGTCTACCGCCTGGCGGCGGACCGGTAGCTGCGGCCGCGGCCTGCCGCCGCACGCGGCTCCTGCGGCAAAACAAAGGAGGTGTGTTCCGAAGAGCACACCTCCTTGTCGTATCGGAAGCCTCTGGCGGGCCCGTCTATCGCTTCACGTTCGGCAGTTCGAGTCCGTAACCCTTCTTGCGGTCCTCGATCTTGAGGTAGAGGCTGAAGATGAAGGCCAGCACGCCGAAGGTCGAGAAGATAATCATCGGCACGGTATAGCCGCCCGTGGCGTCGAGCACCACGCCGATGAGCAGGGGCACGGCGAACAGACCGATGTTCTGAATCCAGAAGATTAGGCAGTAGGCCGAGCCGAGAATCTTCGAGTCGATGATCTTCGGCACCGAGGGCCACAGCGCCGCCGGGACGAGCGAGAACGACACGCCGAGCGTCACGACCAGCAGCAGCGCCAGCCACTTCGACGGGAAGAGCGGCAGCAGGAAGGCGAAGCTCAGGTGGCAGCAGATCATGATGACGGCGCCGACCATGAGCATCGTGGCCCCCTTGCCCTTGAAGTCGAGCAGTGCACCGAGGAAGGGCGTGAGGATCATGGCCAGGATCGGGAAGCAGCTGAAGAGCCGGGCGGCCGATTCGGCGTCGATGCCGAGCGTCACCTCAAGGAAGTTCGGGGCGTAGCGCTGGAAGGGGAAGATGGCCGAGTAGTAGAGCACGCAGAGCAGCGCCACGAGCCAGAACATCTTGCTGCGGAAGATGGCGCCCAGGTCGCGGATGTGGAACTCCTCGTCGGAGGACTTCTCCTCCTTCAATTCACCGGCGGCGATGAGCTGCCGGTCCAGCTTGCGGTCCATGAAGACGAAGACCGTGAAGCAGAGCAGGCCGATGATGAGCAGCACGGTGCAGAAGGCCACCGGTGCGACGATCGACTGGTCGAACTGCTTGGAGATCATCGGGGCGAGCCACATGACGGCGAAGACACCCAGTCGCGCGATGGCCATCTCCAGACCCATGGCCAGAGCCATCTCCTTGCCCTCGAACCACTTGGCGATCGACTTCGAGACGGTCGTGCCGGCCATCTCGCAGCCGCAGCCGAAGATCATGAAGCCCAGCGACGCCATCTTGGCGCTGCCCGGGAAGGCGACCCACCAGCTGTTGAGCCACGCGCAGAACTCCGTGGTCTGGAACCAGTCGGAGATGCCCACGAGCTTGATCGCCGCACCGAGCACCATGAGCGAGGCCGAGAGCAGGCCCGTGAAGCGGATGCCCATCTTGTCGAGGATGATGCCCGCGAAGATCAGGAAGAAGACGAAGACGTTGAGGAAGTACTCCGACGAGGCGTAGGTTCCGAACGTGCTGCTGTCCCAGCCGCGCGCCGACTCGACGAGCGACTTGAGCGGCGACATCACGTCCACGAACATGTAGCCGAAGAACATCATCAGGGCGATGAGCACGAGGGCCGTCCACCGTGCCGCGGCCGAATCGTTGAGTTTCCGTTGGATAGTTGCTACCATAGTGTAATGTTTTGAGTTAGTTTTCGATCTGTGCGTAGCGCTTGAGCACCTCGTAGGCCTCGGTGATGCCCAGCTCGCCGGCCTTCGAGATGTCGAGGCACCCCTTGCGCGTGTCCTTCATGAAGATCTGGATGATGCCGCGGTTGTAGTAGGCCTCGGCGAACGAGGGGTTCAGCTCGATGGCCTTCGAGTAGTCCTCGAACGCCTCGGGCAGGCTGCCCGACAGCGCCCGCAGGTTGGCCCGGTTGTAGTAGGCATACGCGAAGTCGGGGTAGAGCTTCACGGCCTTGTTCAGGTCGGCGATCGCCTCGTCGTAGCTGTACGTGCGTTTCGAGTTGTTGTTCAGCCGGTTGGCCGGATTCGAGTCGATGGTGATCTGCTGATAGGAATTGTCGATCGACGAGATGAAGTCGATCATCTCGGCCCGCGTCGTCGAACGGTTCAGGTAGAGGAACGGATTGCTCGGGTTGAGGTCGATGGCCTTCGAGTAGGTGTTCACCGAGGTGGTGTACTGCTTGATGAGCAGCTGCGTGACACCCCGCTCGAAGAGCAGCGTCCACGACGTCTCGTCCGTGCGCAGCGCCTGGGCATACTGCTTGTCGAGCGCGACGAGCGAGTCGGCCGGGATGTCGCTCGGACGGCACGAGAGGGTGAGGTAGCGGTTGCCGATGCGTTGCCTGAAGGCCTCGATGCGGGGCGGAGCGTAGCGCTCCACGACGGGTGCCGTGTCGGGCCGCATGAGCGTGAACTTGTAGAGCGGCAGCAGGCGCATCTCCTCGCGTCCGCCGTTGTGGCCCGTGATGCGGTCGAAGCTGCCGCCCGCGAACTTGCTGTCGAACGACAGCAGGCGGTCGAAGCGCTGCGTCGTGTCGGCGAAGATTGAGTAGGTGCTGTCGCTCAGCCGCGAGCGGTATTCGGCGATCTTCTTCTGGGCCGTTTCGCGGTCCTGCCGGGCCCCCTTCTCGTCGCGCAGGAAGGCCCGCAGCTGCCCGCGGTAGATGTAGGCGTTGGCGAAGTCGGGATAGAGGTCGATGGCCGAGGTGTAGTCCTTGACGGCCTTCTCCAGTTCGCCGAGCTGCGCGTAGACCCCCGCGCGGTTGTAGTAGACCAGCACGTTGTTGGGCGAGTAGAACGCCACCTTGTCGTAGTCCTCGAGTGCCCGGTTGTAGTCGCCGATCTGCGTGCGG
Source organism: uncultured Alistipes sp. (assembly GCA_900544265.1). Lineage (GTDB taxonomy): Bacteria > Bacteroidota > Bacteroidia > Bacteroidales > Rikenellaceae > Alistipes > Alistipes merdavium. Next base: position 21,279 of record UQUQ01000027.1, on the reverse strand, counting down.
AGCATCGCGCGGTTGAAGTAGGTGATCGAACTGGTCGAGTCGAGCGAGATCACCTTGTCGAAGTCCGCGAGGGCCTGCATCGGGCGGTTCGTGTCGGAGTAGACCAGCGCCCGGTTGAAGTACGAGAGCAGGTAGGTCGAGTCGCACTCGATGGCCTTGTTGAAGTCGGCCTCGGCCTCCGAGTAGCGGTGCTGCTGGAGGTAGAGGCCACCGCGGCGGTTGTAGCCGTTGGGGTTCTCGCGGTTGGTGCGGATCGCCGTGTTGAAGTCCTCGTAGGCACGCACGGTGTCCTTCAGGTGGAGGTAGCTCAGGCCGCGGCAGATGAAGGCGTCGGCGACCTTGTTCTCCTGGCGGATGAACTTGTTGAAGTCCTCGATGGCCTCCTCGAACTGCTGGTTCAGCAGGCGCGTTACACCCCGGCTGTAGTAGGGGCCGGGCAGGTCGGGCCGCAGCTCGATCGCCTCGCGGAAGTCCTGCAGGGCGTCGTCGTAGTTGCCCAGGCGCGAGCGTGTCACGGCGCGGTAGGTGTAGGCCTGCGTGTAGACGGGATTTTTGCGGATGGCGGTCGAGAAGTCGGCCTCGGCGCCGATCAGATCGTCGAGGTTGTATTTGGCGATGCCGCGCAGGAAGTAGCCCTCGAAGGCGTCCTCGTCGAAGCGCAGCAGCGTGTTGAGCGTGCGGATGGCCTCCTGGTAGTTGTTCTCCATCATGCAGCGCTGACCCACCCAGAAGAAGTACTCCCGGTTGTACTGTGCACGGGCGCTCCCCGCGCAGCAGAGCGCGGTGACGAAGAGCAGACCGAGGATGAATTTTCGCATGATTGACCTGAAAGACTTGTTTCCTATGCTCCCTTAACGCATTTTGCGGAGGGTTTATTATTCCTGTTCGTATCCGAAGCGGCGCAGCTGCCGTTCGTTGTTGCGCCAGTCTTCGCTCACCTTGACGAAGAGCTGCAGAAAGACCTTCTTGCCGAGGAACTGCTCCATGTCCTCGCGGGCGGCCTGTCCCACGCGCTTGAGCTTCTCGCCCTTGTGGCCGATGAGAATGCCTTTCTGCGACTCGCGGGCGACGTAGATCGTCGCGGCGATGCGGTCGATCGTCGGCTCCTCGCGGTAGCTCTCGATCTCGATCTCGCAGCAGTAGGGTATCTCCTTGTCGTAGAAGCGCAGGATCTTCTCGCGGATGATCTCCGAGGCGAAGAAGCGCAGCGTCTTGTCCGTGAGCGTATCCTTGGGGTAGTAGGCGGGGCCTTCGGGCAGCAGCTCCAGAATCGTTTGGAAGAGCCCTTCGAGGTTGAACTGTTCGCGGGCCGAGACGGGCACGATGCGCGCCGCGGGCAGCTCCGCCTGCCACTTGTCGACCAGCGCGTCGAGCCGCGCCGGGTCCGAAAGGTCGATCTTGTTGATGACGACGATGGTCGGGATGCCGCTCTGGCGGATCTGTCCGACGATTTCGGCCGAGCGGTCGCCCTGCTCGACGGTGTCGGTGACGTAGAGGATGACGTCGGCGTCCGACACGGCCCCCGTGACGAACTTCATCATCGACTCCTGCAGCTTGTAGGCGGGTTTGAGAATGCCCGGCGTGTCGGAGTAGACGATCTGGAACTCCTCGCCGGAGACGATGCCCATGATGCGGTGGCGCGTAGTCTGCGCCTTGGAGGTGATGATCGAGAGTCGCTCGCCGACGAGTGCGTTCATGAGGGTCGATTTCCCGACATTGGGGTTCCCGATGATATTGACAAAGCCCGATTTGTGCATTTTCTCGTATAAACAGTTGGACAAAGGTAACGATAAAATGGCACCCCTGCAACTGCCGAAGCGATTAATTTACCGCCGATTTTTGCCGTCCGGACCGCCTTGCGGGGGGCTTGCGCCCGAAGGGAAGGGCCCGCCGGCAAAAGGGAGGATCGCACTCCTCCGCGCAGGGAGGGTTTGCCGGCAAGGAAAAAAGAGTTCCGAGCTTTTCCGCGGCAAGGAATGTTCGTCGGCAGAAGGGAGAGCCTCGGTCTTTCTCTGAAGACGGCAGGGGGGTGGCCCGCCGGCAAGGAAAAAGGAGAGCCTCCGCCTGCGGCGGAAGCTCTCCCTTGCACTTTTTCGCATGTCGGTGTCAGCGCCGGCGGAAACCGCCCGGCATCTTGGGCATCTTCATGCCGCCGCCCGCCACGGCCTTCATCATCTTGCGCGTATCCTCAAACTGCTTCATCAGCCGGTTCACGTCGGCCATCGTCGTACCCGAGCCCTTGGCGATGCGTTCGCGGCGCCGGGCGTTGATGATCTCGGGGTGCTCGCGTTCGGCAGGCGTCATCGACGAGATGATCGCCTCGGTCTGCTTGAAGACGTCGTCCGGAATGTCGACGTTCTTGAGCATCTTGCCCATGCCCGGGATCATCGAGGCGAGGTCCTTCAGGTTGCCCATCTTCTTGATCTGCTGAATCTGGGCGATGAAGTCGTTGAAGTTGAACTGGTCCTTGACGAGCTTCTTCTTCAGCCGGCGCGCCTGCTCCTCGTCGAACTGCTCCTGTGCCCGTTCCACGAGCGATACGACGTCGCCCATGCCGAGGATGCGGTCGGCCATGCGCTCCGGGTGGAAGACCTGCAACGTATCCATCTTCTCGCCGCTGGAGATGAACTTCAGCGGTTTGTCCACGACCGAGCGGATCGAGATCGCCGCACCGCCGCGCGTGTCGCCGTCGAGCTTCGTGAGCACCACGCCGTCGAAGTCGAGCCGTTCGTTGAACTCGCGCGCCGTGTTCACGGCATCCTGACCCGTCATGGCGTCGACGACGAAGAGCGTCTCCGACGGCTTGACCGCCGCCTTGATGGCCGTGATCTCCTGCATCATCGCCTCGTCGACGGCCAGACGTCCCGCCGTATCGACGATCACGACGTTGAAGGCGTGCTGGCGGGCGTACTTGATGGCGTTCTGCGCGATCTCCACGGGGTTTTTGTTCCCCTCCTCGGTGTAGACCTCGACGCCGATTTGGCCGCCGAGGACCTTCAGCTGGTCGATGGCCGCCGGACGGTAGACGTCGCCCGCGACGAGCAGCACCTGGCGTCCCTTCTTCGACTTGATGTAGGCCGCGAGCTTGCCCGAGAAGGTCGTCTTGCCCGAGCCCTGGAGACCGGCGATGAGGATGACGGCCGGCGTCCCTTCGAGGCGGATGTCCGTGGCCGTGCCGCCCATGAGCTGGGCCAGCTCGTCGCGCACGATCTTGGTGAGCATCTGCCCGGGTTTCACGGATTTCAGCACGTCCTGACCCAGCGCCTTCTGCTTCACCGTGTCGGTGAAGGTCTTGGCTACCTTGTAGTTGACGTCGGCGTCGATGAGCGCCCGGCGGATCTCCTTGAGCGTCTCGGCGACGTTGATCTCGGTGATGCGCCCTTCGCCCTTGAGTATCTTGAACGACCGTTCGAGTTTGTCGGTTAGGTTCTCAAACATGATTTTCCGGATTTTAGGCCGTAAAGATAGTACAAAGTGCCGTGAGTGCCAAATTTTTTCGGGCCCAACGCCTTTTTTGCCTCCGAATGCGGTCCGTAACGGGATTTTGCCTATCTTTCCGCCCGAACCTCACGCTTTTGACCGATGATGAGACTTCTTGCCACGCTGGCCCTGCTGCTTGCCGTCCGGACGGTTGCGGCACAGACGGCCTCCGACGATCGGCGCGCCGTGGCGCGTCCGCGCACCTTCGACAACGAAATCGGCCTGCGCTTCGGAGCGCAGATCGGCCTGGGGCGCGATGACGGTCCCGAACTGCAGGCCCTGAGCCTCGACTATGCCCGCTACGGCTGGCGCAACATCGGCCTGCGCACCGGTGTGAACCTCTTTCTGAACGGCGATGTCGAAAATTACCTCTCCGTGCCGCTGCAGTTCTCGTGGCGCTCGGGACGTATCGCCTCGGCGTGGCGCCGGGGTGAGACGGTCGCAGTGACCCCCGACCCATACGGCGGGTATTACGACTCCGATCCCGCGGAGCCCTATGGCAGGCGCTCCGTTGACGAGGGCAGTTTTTTCTGGAACCTGCTGCTCTCGATCCTGCCCACGGCCTTTGAACTCCACACGGGCTTTACGCCCGGCGTGATGTGCGGCCCCCTTTCGCGGCGCGGTTCGGCAGCGGCGGATCCCGCTTGGCAGCCGTGGCTGGTTCGGCAGCGCTTCTCGTGTACGTTCGATGCCGGCGCGCGGCTCATTATCCCCGTCTGGCGCTTCGGCCTCTACGTGGACTTCACCTACCATTGCTACCTGACGGACAATTTCTGTCGTGCGGACCAGCGTCCCTCGCGCTCCTGGATGGGGGTGAGCGGCGGCGTTGCGTTCAATTTCTGATTCTGGCAGGCGGGGGCGTGCGACGATGTCCCGACGCGGGAGCGGCCGCATTCCGACGCGGACGTGCGGTCTGCGGCCCGACCGGCGCGGAATGCTTCCTGCTGCGGAATACTTTCCGGTGAGGGTATGGCGGCCCGTCAGAGCAGCCCCGCTTCGTAGTAGAGGACGATCTGTTCGATGATGCGGTCCTCGCCCTCGCGGTCGTATTCGTCCTTGAGGTTTTGACCGAAGATTTTGGAGACCCCCTGCCAGAATCCCGCGATGAAGCCGCCGCGGAACTCGCGCAGCACCTCGTAGGCGGTGTATTCCGTCTCGCGGTCGATGAGTTTGAGCAGCACCTTGCCCTGCGTGCGGGTCATGCGCTTGAGCACCGGCGTGTATTCTTCCTTGATCTCGTTGTAGACCCCCTTGATGTAGGCCTTCTGCTCCTTTTTGGTCGGCAGGCTGCACAGCTCCTTCTCCATGTCGGCCATCTTGGCCCGGGCGATCTTGGCAATGGGGTAGACCTTCTTCACGGCGTCGACCAGCCTTCGGTAGCGCCGCAGGTCGGCCGGCCGGTCGAAGACGTAGACGGGCAGGATGTGGACCGTCGCGATCGAGTCGCCGTGCTCGACGCTCCACTCCTGAAGCCAGAAGCCGCGGCCGCCCTGGGCACGGACCTCGGTGCACGTGCCGAGCAGCACGGCCAACAGCAGCAGAAGGTATGTCGTTCGCAAAGGTCGCATGCGCAAATTTACGGCTATTTTTCAAAAACGGATCCCTCCCGGCCCGATTTTTCGCTGCTCTCCGGACCTTTTTCCGTTGAGGAACGTGCGGGTGCCAGCACCGCGGAAGCCGGGCACACCGCTTCCGTCGGTCGTCGCCCGGTCCGCGCTACAGGATGCGGTTGCCGCTCCGCAGCCGGAAGGCCCGCCTGCTGCGAAAATTCCGGATGCGTGTCGCAAAAAAACGAAAAGATTGAGCGGAATGCGGATTTTTTCTTATATTTGCTGATAGACAGCAAAAAACGCTGCCCGATATGAGAGTGTGCAGGCCGTCATCCGTCACGAAGGCATCTCCCGGGACGGAATCGGCCGGGCGGATATTTCAGGCAAGAGAACCGGGACAAACAACCGGGACAAACAAGAGGACCGCAACAGACCCATTCCCATCAAAAAACAATAACCCTATGCAAAACAAACTCATCACAACTCTTTGATCAGGCCTGCTGGCCTTTGCATTGACGTCCTGCGACATGATCGAGGACGCGTACAACAAGGCCACGGAGCTGGATGCTCCGGTTTTGAGCGTAACGGAGCAGTTCAGCGACGGATTCACCATCAGCTGGCCGGCTGTTCAGAATGCGGCCGGTTATCGCTATGTATTCGAGACGGAGGCCGAGCAAGGCACGACGGACACTTCGTTGACCTTCAGCGATCTGGACCCCGGCACCTACACCGTCCAGGTCAAGGCTGTACCCGTTTCGTCCGATTGGACCGATTCCGGCTTCACCACGATTATGGTTACCGTCGAGGCGGCCGCCCCCTCGAAACTGGAGACCCCGGTTTTGAGCGTGACGGAACAGTCCGACGACGGATTCACCGTCAGCTGGCAGGCTGTTGAGCATGCTGCCGGTTACAGCTATGTATTCGGGGACGACGCCGAGCAGCGCACGACGGACACTTCGGTGACCTTCGGCAGCCTGGAGCCGGGAACCTATACCGTCCAGGTCAAGGCCGTATCCGATTCGGCCGAGTGGACCGATTCGGATTTCGCCTCGGTTTCCGCTACCATCGAGGCCGCTCCGGAGGCGGAGCTGACCATTACGATCGACGTGACCGACATTACCGCCAACAGTGCAACCATTACGTGCACTCCGTCCGACAACAGCAGTACCTTTTACTTCGACTGCATGGAGAAGAGCGTGTTCGACCAATATTACACCTCCGACGAGGCTTTCTCCACCACCATCATCGAGAGCATGAAATCCATGGCTGCGGCGTATGGCTTGTCCCTTGAAGAGGTGCTCACGCAGCTGCTTTGCGCAGGCCCTTGCATGTGGAAACCCGAAGGTCTTTCCCCTTCGACCGAGTATGTGGTCTACGCCCTCGGAATCGACATGAGCGGGACGGTCATCTCGGCCTTGTATACCAAGAGCTTCACGACCGAAGCCAGAGCGGAGAACCCTGAAGTCGACAAATGGTTCGGCGAGTGGGAAGCTACCTCGACCGGCACGCTCGAATGGGCGCTGGAAGGGGCGTATCTGATACCTTCCTACAAAGAAAACAGCCCCATGAACCTCCGATTCACCATCACCGAGGAGCAGGGTCAGATTCTTCTCTACGGCTGGAGCCAGGTGGACAGCTCGCTTCCCGCCCTGTGTGAAGTCAACGAGAACGGCGACCTCGAGGTCTATGCAGGCATCAGCGTGGGCTCCGAAAATCAGGGATACATTCCGACGTGGTCGGCCTACTGCTCCATAGACGCGGATTTCGGTCTGATTACGGGGACATATCCCGCCTATACGTTCCGCATGAGCGGCGACAGGGCCACCAGCACGCGTTATGAAGGCAGCCTTTCAGGCGGAGAATCCATCCGGGTCGTTTCACTGGAGATCTACGCCTTGTCCGATAATCAGTATGCGATTTACGGTCAGGATTTCCCCTCATACTATGTGGCGGGCGACATCACGATGACCAAGGCGGCCGGGTTGAATTCGACAAAGCTTGCGATGGCGTTAAGGACGGCTCAAAAATCCGTGGCGCCCGGGAGGCTGCTCCCGAGCTCCTATGTTCTGACCAACATGCGGGCAATGAACTAAAGCATCGCAAGCAAAGCCGCTCGTCGGTCCCTCCGGACCCGACGGCCGGCCGGAACGCAGGCACCCCGGGAATCCCTCCCGGGGTGCTTTCTTTTCGCTTGTACAGATTACGGAAGCGGGTCCGGCAGAAGCTCCGGTCCGAATCTCCGGAAGGGGCCGACGAAGAACCCGGATGATCGCAGCCGCCCGGTCTACCGCTTCTCTTCGCCCTTGAGCGTCGGCAGCTTCAGCCCGTAGTGCACGGCGACGATGCGCAGGGCGATGACCGCCGCGGCCGTGGTGATCTGCAGCACGGCGCCCGTGATGCCTACCTGCTCGCAGGCCCAGAAGACCACGCCGCCGAAGACACATGCCAGGGCGTAGATCTCCTTGCGGAAGATGAGCGGCTCCTCGTTGATGAGGATGTCGCGCAGCACGCCGCCCGCAGCGCCCGTGAGGGTGCCCATGATGATGGCGACCCAGAGCGGAAAGCCCGCCGCGAGGGTCTTCTCGATGCCGACGACCGTGAAGAGCCCCAGTCCGATGGCGTCGAAGATGAAGAAGGTGTTGTTGAGTCGGATGAGGTAGCGGCCCAGCACGATGACGATGCCCAGTGCGACGGCCGTGACGACGAGGTAGACGCTGTCGAGCATCCAGAACGGGGTCATCGAGAGCATCACGTCGCGCAGCGTACCGCCGCCGATGGCCGTCGTGAAGCCCACGACGTAGGCCCCGAACCAGTCGAAACGCTTGGCCGAGGCGAGCCGGATGCCGCTGATGGCGAAGGCCAGCGTCCCCAGCATCTCAAGAATAAAGTATACGCTCATGATTCGCAGTCCGTTTCTGTCGGGTGATCCCCGCAAAAATCAGGCTGCAAAGATAGAAAACCTTTCTCAGAAAAATCCCGGCAGCGGCTCCCGGCAACGCTTTTTTCCGGAAAGAGGCGCCGCACGATCCTCGGAAAGGGGCAGTCCGCACCCTTCCGCCGCACCGAAGCCGTGCCGGGAGCGACCCGTCATGCCAAGAATTGTCCGCCGGGCAAGGTACACCCCGCCGCATGCCAAGAATTGCCACCGGGCAAAGAGGCGCCCAGCTGCATCAGAAGCTGTCCGCTGCACAAGGCCCTGCCGCCGCGCGGGGAGCTGTCCTCCGCGCCGGATTACCGCCGCAGCAGTTCGACCAGCTCGGGAACCCCCTCGGCCGCCCGCTTGCGAATGACCGTCAGCGGATTGCGGATGCCCGACACGTCGGGATTTCCCGGATCGACCAGGTAGATCGGCACCTCGGGCCGCACGTAGCGCACGAGCGACGCGGCGGGATAAACCGCCAGCGACGTCCCCACGACGACCATCACCTCGGCCTGCGCGGCGATCCCGGCGGCCCGCTCGAACATCGGCACCGGCTCGCCGAAAAAGACGATGTGCGGACGCAGCAGGGCACCGTCGGGCCCTGTGGCGTCGAGCGGCTGCTCCCACCCCTCGATCGGAACGATCACGTCGGGGTTGCGCATCGACCGCAGCTTGCGCAGCTCGCCGTGCAGGTGGGTCACGCGGGTCGACCCGGCCCGCTCGTGCAGGTTGTCGACATTCTGCGTCACCACCTCGACGTCGAAGTCGCGCTCCAGCCCCGCAATGGCGAGGTGTCCGGCATTGGGCTGCGCGGCGAGCATCTCGCGGCGGCGCATGTTGTAGAAATCGATCACCAGCGCCCGGTTGCGGACCAGCGCCTCGGGCGTGCAGACATCCTCGATCCGGTAGTTGGCCCACAGGCCGTCCGCATCGCGGAAGGTAGCGATGCCGCTGTCGGCGCTCATTCCCGCGCCGGTGAAGACCACGATCTTTTTCATGACAAAAACTCCTTTCTTACGGACAAATATACGGAAAATCCCCGTCCGTCGGCATGCGCCCGCGTCAAAAAAATACCGGATGCGGGGCCTCCGCATCCGGCAGTCGTCGTCTTGCTGCGCAGGAGCGTGCGGGTTTGCGCGCCCCTGCGGAAGAATCAATATTCGACCTTGTCGCTCTTCTCCATCCAGAGCCGGAAGGCGCCGAAAGCCTCTTCGGGCAGCAGCTCCTGCGCCTTCAGGCGCCGCTGTGCGGGATCGAGCGCCAGCTCCTCGTAGATGAAGGCGTCGTCGAAGCCGATGAGCGCGGCGTCGTGCTGGTCGTTGCCGTAGTAGAGCTTGTCGAGGTGGGCCCAGTAGATGGCGCCGAGACACATCGGGCAGGGCTCGCACGAGGAGTAGATCGTGCAGCCCGTCAGATCGAAGGTCCCGAGGGCCTGGCAGGCCGCACGGATGGCGCTGATCTCGGCATGGGCCGTCGGGTCGTGGTTCGGAGTCACGCGGTTCGCACCCCGGGCGATGATCCGGCCGTCATGGGCGATCACGGCGCCGAAGGGACCGCCGCCGGCCCGGACATTCTCTTCCGAGAGGCGGATCGCCTCGCGCATCAGCTCCTCGTCGGTGAGCACTTCACCCGAAAGGAGCGCACTGTCGGCCGGCTGCACGGTGACGGCATCGTCGTCGGAGGCTGCCCCGGCAGGCTGACCGGTTCGGGTTCCGCAGCCCGCCGCAAGGGCGAGGACTGCAAACAGGTAAAACAGACGTTTCATACGCTGAACGGTTGAATTTTGATGTTTTCGGCGGCAAAATTACCCAAAAAAAGCCAAAAACCGGTTTCCTGCTGTCAACTTTTTTCCTTCGGAATCAGCGGCGGTCCGGTTTCGGCGATCTGGTTTCGGCGGCGATGCGGCGCAGGGCGACAGCGGCCCGGTTCCTGTGGCGCGGGTTTCGGAGAATCGGTTTCAGCGGTCCGATTTTGAGACGGTACAGGCTCCGGCGTAGATGCGGAACTCCGGCGGTGCTGGTCCTGCCCGGGCTCAACCTTCGCGAGCAATCATACGCAGATCCGGCCCGGTGCCGCTGTCGGAGCCGGTTCCGTAAGCTATCGCGAACAAAAACGAAGCACCCCGGGAATCTCCCGGGGTGCCTGTGTCCCTGCTGCCGTCGGCTCTTCCGAGCTGCCGGCGCAGCGTGTTCCGTGGTGCCTTATTTGGCGGCCCGCATGTTGTTCAGTGCGTAGGAGGTGTGCAGCAGCTTGGCGGCAGCGGGCTTCCGGGCGGCCTTGCATACGGCAGCGGCCTTCATCGAGCCCGTACCGGCAGCCCGGGTCATTGCGATATCGCCGGCTACGAAGTATATGGGGAATGTTTCGCCGTAAACCGCGTACTGGGTCTCGCCCAGCGCGTATACCTCCAGCGAAAGGGCCTGGAAGGTTTCGCCGGACTGAAGCTCACCCGTATAGCGCTGGCAGGTGATCTGATCCCCGTTCATGCTGAACGTGTAGGCGGGATAGGTACCCGTGACGAGCGAGTAATCCGAGCCGTTGATGAGGCAGTAGGCCGACCATGTCGGGGTGTATCCCTGATTCTCGGAACCTACGGTGACTCCAGCATAGACCTCGAGATCGCCGTTCTCGTTGACCTCACAGAGGGCCGGGAGCGAGCTGTCCACCTGGCTCCAGCCGTAGAGAAGCGTCTGTCCCTGCTCCTCGGTGATGGAGAAGTGAAGGTCCATGGGGCGGTTCTCATCATAAGAGGCTTCCAGATACTGCCCGCTGATATTCCACACGAGCGAGCCGGTCGAGGTGGCATCCCATTCGCCGAGCCAGCTGCCGGTGTCGGAGCCGCCCGCAGCCTCCTTGGTCGTGAAGCTCTTCGTGGCAATGGCCGTCGTGACCGTTCCGTCCGTGTTGAGGCCGAACGCATAGGCTACATGTTCGGTCGAAGACTTGAGGCCATTCGGATCCCATACGTCAACGCCCGTAGACAGCAGCTGCGAGAGAACCTGCTCGAGCGTCATGCCGTACTCCGCACCCATGGCCTCCAGGCTTTCGAGAAGAGCGGCGGAGAAAGCCTCGTCGGAGGTGTGTATCTGGTCGTACAGGCTCTTCTCCATGCAGTCGAAGAAGTAGGTCTTGTCGTTGACCGACGGGGTGCAGGTGATGACTGCGCTGGTGGCGGTGATGTCGGTGATGTCGAACGTGAAGGTCAGCTCGTCCGTCGTGAGGTCTCCCTCCTCGATGGTAGCCGAAATCGTGGAATAGTCGGAATCGGTCCAATCGGTCGACGTGGACATAGCCTTGACCTTAACGGTATAGGTTCCCGGCTCCAGATCGGTGAAGGACACCGAAGTGGCGGTGGTGCTCTTCTCGGCTTCGGATCCGAATACATAGCTGTAACCGGATGCATTTTCTACAGCCTGCCAGCTGACGGTGAATCCGTCACTGAGCTGCTCCGTGATGTTCAGAACCGGGGTGGCCAGTTTCGAGCTCGGAGCGTCGTTGTCCTCGTTCTTGTCGCAGGACGTCAATGCAAAGGCCAGCAGGCCCGTGCAAAGAAGAGTGAAGAGTTTGTTTTGCATGGTGTTGAAATTTGTGGTGGAACATGTTCTTTTTCTGCCATTTTGCCGGGAATATCCACCGCGCCGAAATCGTTTCGGGGAGGTCCCGCAAAGCGGCCGACACACCTGGCGCTATTTACAAATTTTAGCAAAATGCCGGTTGTCGACGAACAAATATAAGCAAAAAATCTGCGCTTGTACGTTTTTTTTCATTTTTTTGCTTCCGCTCCCCAAAAATTCGGTGACGGCAGCCGATGCCGTCTGCACGGTGACGGAGGACCGTTTGTGTGTCTGCGTTCGGCCCCGGTCGGAGGAAGTCTCCTCTACCTTCAGTAAATAAGGCGGAAAAGCGACCGGTCGCTTTTCCGCCTTTCGGTGCCGGGCGGGCTTCTCACTTTGGCCCCTCCCGCGACATATTATTATTTGTGTGCGGCCTTGTCGGCGAAATAGAGGTCCAGCAACTCCTTGGCCGCGATGAACGAGGATATCTTGTCGTCGAGCACCCGCTTTTCGTACTCCCCGATGCGGGCCTCGACGGCCGGATCGTGGTAGAACGAGTTGCGCAGCACCTCGTTGATCGACTCGTACATCCAGTATTTGTTCTGCCGGTTGCGGTTGTGGCGGAAGTAGCCGTTGGCCTGGATGTGGTCGAGGTACTCCTCGACCCCCTTCCATACCTCCTCCAGACCGCTGCCCGTGACGGCCGACGAGGTGTAGACCTTGGGGCGCCAGCCCGATTCCGGTACGGGGAAGAGGCGCAGGGCCCCCTGGAACTGCGTCTTGGCCAGCTCGGCCTTGTGGATGTTCTCGCCGTCGGCCTTCGTGATGACCATCAGGTCGGCCATCTCCATGATGCCGCGCTTGATGCCCTGCAGTTCGTCGCCGGCACCCGAGATCTGCAACAGCATGAACAGGTCGACCATCGAGTGGACGGCCGTCTCGGACTGCCCGACCCCCACCGTCTCGATGAAGATCACGTCGAAGCCCGCCGCCTCGCACAGCACGATCGTCTCGCGCGTCTTGCGCGCCACGCCGCCCAGCGACCCGGCCGAGGGCGAGGGGCGGATGAAGACGTCGGGGTTGTGGCTGATGCTCTCCATGCGGGTCTTGTCGCCGAGGATCGAGCCGCCGCTGCGCTCCGACGAGGGGTCGATGGCCAGTACGGCCAGCTTGTGGCGCAGCGAGGTGACCATGTTGCCGATGGCCTCGATGAAGGTCGACTTGCCGGCGCCCGGTACGCCCGTGATGCCGATGCGCACCGAGTGTCCGGCGTGGGGCAGACACTGCTCGATGATCTCCTGCGCCTGGGCGTAGTGGGCCGGGTTGCTCGACTCGATGAGCGTGATGGCCTGCGACAGCGTCGTGATGTTGCCCGCGAGGATTCCCTCGACGTATTCGGCCGTCGTGAGGCTGCGCCGGCGGCGGCGGACGAAATGGGGGTTGACGATCGGCTGGTTCTCGACCCCTTCGGTGACGTTCAGCGCCGTGTCGTGGTGCATGTCGGCGTACTCCTCCTTTTCAAAGTGGTGTATCTTGGTGAAGGACATCTCTACTGATTGGTTATTTGGTGAAACAGCTGTTTGTTCATCTGGAGCGAGTTGCCCATCCACAGCGTGCGCTTCCGGGCGTTGACGAGCACCCCGAAGGGAAGGTAGCTGACGCCGAAGGCCGCAAATCCCCGGCCGCCCTGGTCGAGCGCCACGGCGACGTGCGGCGAGAGGAGGGGCCGCAGCCGCGGTGCCACCTTCTCGGCCGGCTCCTTCGTGACGACGATCAGGCGCAGGTCGCACTCCGCATCGTCGCAGAGCCGGCACAGGCGTTCGAGCGCGGCGGACGACATCTCGTTGGCCGAGTGGTAGAACTCGATGTAGGTCGCCGCCGACGGCTCGGCGCGGTGTCCGTCGAGCCAGACGGTGTGCTTTATCTCGGGCACCCGTTCGCCGAGCGCGATGTTCTGGGCCGCGGCCTCGCCGAGCGATACCGCCATGACGAGCAGCAGGGCAAGCACGGTGTGTTTCATGGGACAATCGTATCTGCGGACGAAGATACGAATATTTTGCGGATTTGCCATACCCTGCGCTCTTTTTCGGCTGGCAGGCCCTCCCGGAGGCCTTTTTCGGACGGGCGGCGACGGGCGGATTTTTCATTTTCCGCAGCGTGTCGTGCAAATTCAGCCCGGCGAGGCGCCGCAGCCCGCTTTCGTGCGAAAATATTGCCAAAAAAGTGCGCCAAAAATTGGCTATTCCGAAAAGATTCGCCTATCTTTGTGTTCGCAAAATAACAGCAAACGAGCAAGTACCGAAATATTCAATAAACTTTAATTCTTTATTTGCTATGAAAGTTTCTCATATCGAGCATCTTGGCGTCGCAGTGAAGAGCCTGGATGAAGCCATTCCCTACTGGGAGAACGTTCTCGGCCTGAAGTGCTACGCCATCGAGGAGGTAGCCGACCAGAAGGTCCGCACGGCCTTCTTCATGCTGGGCCAGACGAAGATCGAGCTGCTGGAGCCGACCTCCGAGGACTCGACCATCGCCAAGTTCATCGAGAACCGCGGCGTGGGCATTCACCACATGGCACTCGCCTGCGAGAACATCGAGGAGCAGCTTGCCGACGCCGAGGCCAAGGGCATCCGCCTGATCGACAAGACCCCGCGCAAGGGCGCCGAGGGGCTGACCATCGCCTTCCTGCACCCGAAATCGACCCAGGGCATCCTCACGGAGCTTTGCGAGAACAAGAACAAAAAATAACCGGATACGACCGTTCGTGCAACCCGTCCGTGCCTGCTGCGCGGACGGGCTCCCGCGGGTCGGGGCAACCCCTCGCGGCACGGAGGTCTCCAATCATGCAATCACTTAATCACACGTTATGAGCGATATTCAGAACAAGATCAGCCAGCTCATCGAAAACCGCGAAACCGCACGCCTGGGCGGCGGTCAGAAGGCAATCGACAAGCAGCACGAGAAGGGCAAGTACACGGCCCGCGAACGCATCCAGATGCTTCTGGACGAAGGCTCCTTCGAGGAGTTCGACATGTTCGTCACGCACCGTTGCTATGATTTCGGCATGGAGAAGAAACATGCCTTCGGCGACGGTGTCGTAACCGGTTACGGCACGATCGCGGGACGTCTGGTGTACGTCTTCGCACAGGACTTCACCGTCACGGCCGGCTCGCTGTCGCTGTCGATGTCCGACAAGATCTGCAAGGTCATGGACATGGCCATGCGCAACGGTGCCCCCTGCATTGGCATGAATGACTCGGGCGGCGCCCGCATCCAGGAGGGTGTCAACGCCCTGGCCGGCTACGCCAACATCTTCCAGCGCAACGTCATGGCTTCGGGCGTCATCCCGCAGATCTCGGCCATCTTCGGCCCCTGCGCCGGCGGTGCCGTCTATTCGCCCGCGCTGACCGACTTCATCATCATGAAGAAGGAGACGTCGAACATGTTCCTCACGGGCCCGAAGGTCGTCAAGACCGTCACGGGCGAGAACGTCACGCAGGAGCAGCTGGGCGGCGCCGTGATGCACACGACCAAGTCGGGTGTGGCCCAATTCGCCGTCGATACCGAGGAGGAGGGCATCGAGCTCATCAAGAAGCTCCTCTCGTACATGCCGCAGAACAACATGGAGGATGCTCCGCTGGCCGTCTGCACGGACCGCATCGACCGTCTGGAGGATACGCTCAACGAGATCATCCCCGACAACGCCAACAAGCCCTATGACATGGCCGAGGTGATCCGCGCCATCGTCGACAACGGCGAGTACCTCGAGTCGGCAGCCAACTACGCCAAGAACATCATCACCTGCTTTGCCCGCTTCAACGGACAGTCGGTGGGCATCATCGCCAACCAGCCGAAGTTCATGGCCGGCGTGCTCGACATCAATGCCAGCCGCAAGGCGGCCCGTTTCGTGCGCTTCTGCGACGCGTTCAACATTCCGCTCGTGACGCTGGTCGACGTGCCGGGCTTCCTGCCGGGTACGACCCAGGAGTACGGCGGCGTCATCACGCACGGTGCGAAGCTGCTCTTCGCCTACTGCGAGGCGACGGTGCCGAAGATCACCGTAACGCTGCGCAAGGCCTACGGCGGTGCCTACATCGTCATGTCGTCGAAGCACATCCGCGGCGACATCAACTACGCATGGCCGACGGCCGAGATCGCCGTGATGGGTGCCAGCGGTGCCGTCGAGGTGCTCTACGGCAAGGAGCTCAAGGAGCTGGCCGACAAGCCCGAGGAGAAGGCCGCATTCATCGCCGAGAAGGAGAAGGAGTACAACGACAAGTTCTCGAACCCCTACAATGCCGCCCGCTACGGCTACATCGACGACGTGATCGAGCCGCGCAACACGCGCTTCCGCATCATCCGCGCCCTGCAGTCGCTCTCGACGAAGCGTCTGCAGAACCCGCCCAAGAAACACTCGAATATTCCTCTGTAACGAACCTGCACCATGAGAATGTTATCTGCAATGGATTGGGGCTGGTCCGAGATGCTGTGGGTCGCACTCATCAGCATCTGCCTGGTGTTCGTCGTGCTGGTGCTGCTGGTATGGATCATGAAGCTCTTCGGCTTCGTCTTCGTGCGGCGGCAGGAGGCCGAGTCCGCCGGCAAGCGCATCGTGCCGGGCCAGATCCACGAGGAGGAGATCGCAGCCGTCGCCACGGCGCTCCGCCTCTACAAGGGAGAACTGCACGACCGGGAGTCGGAGGTGCTGACGATTCTGAGCATCAAGCGCGCCTACTCGCCCTGGAACTCGAAAATTCACGGTTTAACAAAGATGCCTGACAGAAAATAAGCATTCAGAATACTCAGAATACAATGAAAAACTACTCGTTCAAAATCAACGGACAGAATTACGACGTGCAGATCGACGACGTGAACGAAGCTTCGACGTTGGCGCACGTGACGGTAAACGGCACGGCGTATGAGGTCGAGATCGCCGGCGCCAAGGGCTCGGTCGTGTCGCGTCCCCAGGTGGCCCCCGCACCCAAGGAGGCCAACAGTGCCATGATTACCCCTTCGACGGCGGCTCCTTCGCCGCGTCTGTCGGCCGTGGCCCCCTCGACGGGCTATGCGGTCAAGTGCCCGCTGCCGGGCACGGTGCTGGCCGTGAAGGTCAACGTCGGCGACAAGGTGGCCATGGGCCAGACGCTCGTCGTGCTCGAAGCCATGAAGATGGAAAACAACATCGACGCCGACCGCGCCGGTGTCGTCAAGCAGATCTCCGTACAGCAGGGCGCAACGGTCATGGAGGGCGACACGTTAATCATCATTGAGTAATCCGCATTAACTTCACACGTCCATGTTGCTGACTTCCAATGCTGATTTCGTTGGGGAGAGCCTGCTGAAATTCGTCGATTCCACGGGTATCGCCGGCTTCTTCTCCTCCATGGGGTGGGGTAGTGTCGTGATGATCTTCATCGCCTTCTTCCTGCTCTATCTCGCCATCCGTCACAAGTTCGAACCGCTGCTGCTCTTCACCATCGCGTTCGGCATGCTGCTGACGAACCTTCCGGGGGCGAACCTCTATCACACCGAGCTCTTCGCCGGAGGACACGTGCACTGGGACATCTTCGTCGCCAATGCCGGCCTGCTCGACTACCTCTACCTGGGTGTCAAGCTGGGCATCTACCCGTGTCTGATCTTCGTCGGCGTGGGCGCCATGACCGATTTCGGCCCGCTTATCGCCAACCCCAAGAGCTTCCTGCTGGGTGCCGCCGCGCAGATCGGCATCTTCGTGACGTTCCTCGGCGCATACGCCCTGGGCTTCACGCCCGCGCAGGCCGCTTCGATCGGCATCATCGGCGGTGCCGACGGCCCGACGGCCATCTACCTCACGTCGATGCTTGCGCCCGAGTTGCTCGGCCCGATCGCCGTGGCCGCCTACTCCTACATGGCCCTCGTGCCGGTGATCCAGCCGCCCATCATGCGTGCGCTGACCACCAAGAAGGAGCGGGCGATCCGCATGCGGACGCTGCGTCCCGTCTCGAAACTCGAGCGCATCCTCTTCCCGCTCATCATCGCCGTCATCATCGCGCTGCTGCTGCCGAGCGCTGCGCCGCTGATCGGCTGCCTCATGCTGGGCAACCTGATGAAGGAGTGCGGCGTGGTGGACCGTCTGTCGAAGACCGTGCAGAACGAACTGATGAACATCGTGGTGATCTTCCTCGGCCTTACGGTGGGTGCCACGGCTACGGCCGAGGCGTTCCTGAACCTCCGCACGCTGGGTATCCTCGTGCTGGGCGTCATCGCCTTCGCACTCGGCACGGCGGGCGGCGTGCTGCTGGCCAAGTTCATGAACCTCTTCGCCAAGGAGGGCAACAAGATCAACCCGCTGATCGGTTCCGCAGGCGTGTCGGCCGTGCCGATGGCCGCCCGTGTCTCGCAGATCGAAGGTCAGCGCGAGAATCCCGGCAACTACCTGCTGATGCACGCCATGGGCCCGAACGTGGCCGGCGTCGTCGGCTCGGCCGTTGCGGCTGGTATTCTGCTCTCGTTCCTCGGATAGCGAAGCGCGTTTCTCCAACGGGAGGGCCGGACATGTTCCGGCCCTCTTTTTTGTGCCGTGCCGAGCGGGTTTCCTGCCGTTCGTTCGGTGGCAGCCGGCTGTTCGTGCGGCGGTTTTTTTGCCGTTTCCGCGGCGCCCCCTCGCGGCGAGGTGCTGTTGCCGGAGCCGTCGCGGTGCCCGCAGCCCCGAAATGGCTCTCCCTGCGGCACTTTCCATCAAAAAAACTGCAATAAGTCTTTTGCGGATTTGTTATCTGAAAAATTTTTCGTACCTTTGCGCACCCGTAAAGTGCGGGAAAAGGATTACAACAAGTTAAATTTAAACGTAACACACAGTGGATTCATTAAGCTACAAGACTATCTCGGCCAATGCATCGACGGTGACCAAGGAGTGGGTCGTCATCGACGCGACGAACGAGGTATTGGGACGTCTTGCTTCGCAGGTCGCAAAGATCCTCCGCGGCAAGAACAAGCCCAGCTACACGCCCCACGTGGATTGCGGTGACTATGTCATCGTCATCAATGCGGAGAAGGTGAAGCTCACGGGCAAGAAGATGACCGAAAAGGTCTACACGCGTCACACCGGGTATCCCGGCGGCCAGCGCTACGCCACGCCTGCCGACTACCTGGCCAAGAAACCGACTTTCCTCATCGAGAAAGCCGTCAAGGGCATGCTGCCGAAGACCCGTCTGGGCGACAAGCTGCTCACGAACCTGAAGGTTTACGCCGGCCCGGAGCATCCGCACACGGCCCAGAACCCGAAGATCATTAAGTTAAACGAGATTAAGTAAGAGTTATGGAAGTTGTAAACACCGTAGGTCGTCGTAAGGCCGCTGTGGCTCGCGTATTCGTGAAGCCGGGTAATGGTCAGATTACAATCAACCACAAGGAGCTTGCAGCCTATTTCCCGCTCGAGATTCTCCAGTTCCAGGTCAAGCAGCCGCTGCTGGCCACGAACACCGTGGAGAGCTATGACATTGCCATCAACCTCGATGGCGGTGGCATCAAGGGCCAGGCTGAAGCCGCTCGTCTGGGTATCGCACGTGCACTGTGCGAGATCGACGCCGAGATGCGTCCGGTGCTGAAGAAGGCCGGATTCCTCACGCGTGATCCCCGCGAGGTTGAGCGTAAGAAGCCCGGACAGCCCGGAGCACGTCGCAAGTTCCAGTTCAGCAAGCGTTAATCGCACGCACGACCGGATTTTCGGCAAGCACGGCGTCGGTTTTCAAATCGGAAGGACTACCTATTTTATATATGTATTACCGCCCGGTTGCCGCGCCGCGGAAAACCTCCCGGGACCGGAGGCCCCGCTACCCGGAGGGTTGAAGTAAAGAGAATAACCAACAACAAACAGATTGAATTAAAATGTCACGTACAGATTTCAATACTTTATTGGAGGCCGGTGCGCACTTCGGTCACCTGAAGCGCAAGTGGAACCCCAAAATGGCTCCCTACATCTTCATGGAGAAGAACGGCATCCACATCATCGACCTGCACAAGACCGTGATGAAGATCGACGAGGCAGCCGCTGCCCTCAAGCAGATTGCCAAGAGCGGCCGTCGCGTGCTGTTCGTCGCCACGAAGAAGCAGGCCAAGGACATCGTTGCCGAAAAGGTGGCAGCCGTAGGTATGCCTTACGTCACGGAGCGTTGGGCAGGCGGCATGCTGACAAACTTCCCCACCATACGAAAAGCCGTCAAGAAGATGGCGACCATCGACAAGATGACCGCCGACGGCACGTTCGACAACTTCTCCAAGCGCGAGAAACTCCAGATCGCCCGCCAGCGTGCGAAACTCGAGAAGAACCTCGGCTCGATCGCCGACCTGACGCGCCTGCCGGCCGCCCTGTTCGTCGTGGACGTACAGAAGGAGGCCAACGCCGTCAAGGAGGCCAAGCGGTTGAGCATCCCCGTCTTTGCAATGGTAGACACTTGTTGTGATCCGACCGACATCGATTACGTTATCCCTGCAAATGACGATGCCACCAAGTCGATCGCCGTGGTTCTCGACGCCATGTGCGCAGCGATCGCCGAGGGTACCGAGGAGCGCCGCCTCGAGAAGGAGAAGGAGGCCCAGGAGGCCGAGGCTGCCGGTGAGGCTGCCGTGAAGAAGGAGGGCAAACCCCGCATCAAGAAGGCCGTGAAGGCTTCGATCGATGCCGAGGAGCAGGCCGTGAAGGAGGTGGTTGCCGCCGTTGAGACTCCCTATGAGGAGCCGGGTGTTGCAACCGTCGAGACGGCAGCCCCCGCTGCCGAGGAAAAGGCAGAATAATTGCAAGAGTGTTTATCCACAATAACCAGAAAAGTACAAGAACTATGGAAATCAAAGCTGCTGATGTAATGAAGCTCCGCAAGATGACCGGCGCCGGCATGATGGACTGCAAGAAGGCCCTTCAGGAGGCGGAAGGCGACTATGCGCGTGCTCAGGACATTATCCGCGAGAAGGGTAAACTGATCGTTGCCAAGCGTGCCGACCGCTCCGCTACGGAGGGTGTCGTCGTGACGAAGATCGTGGGCCAGAAGGCCTATCTGCTCTGCCTGGCATGCGAAACCGACTTCGTGGCTCAGAATGCGGAGTATGCCGCATCGGCCAACGCCATGCTGGAGGTTGCCGTGAAGAACGACGCCGCCGACCGCGACGCGCTGCTGGCCACGAAGAACGACGAGGGCCGCACCGTCGAGGAGATGGTGACCGAGAAGTCGGGTCAGACGGGTGAGAAGATCGAGCTGGCATACTATGCCCGCATCGAGGCTCCCTTCTGCGACGCCTATGTGCACTTCAACAAGAAGCTCGGCACGATTCTCGGCTTCAACAAGCCGGTTCCCGCCGAGGTGGCCCACACGGTGGCCATGCAGGCTACGGCCATGGCTCCCGTTTCGATCGACGTGGACGACTGCCCGGCCGATGTCGTGGCTCACGAGCGTCAGATCGCCATCGAGGCCATGAAGCAGGATCCGAAGAACGCCAACAAGCCGGAGGAGATCCTTGCGAAGATTGCCGAGGGCAAGATGCGCAAGTTCTTCGAGGAGAACACGCTGCTCAACCAGCTCGTCGTCGGCGAGAAGGAGACGATCCGCGACTACATCCACAAGGCCGACAAGGAGGCTACGGTGGTTGCCTACAAGCGTTTCGCTCTGGGCGAGTAAATCCGAATGTCCCGCGGCCGCAGGGCCGCAAATGAAAGACCTGAACCGTGAGGCACACCCTTTTTTCGGACACAACTTTTGTGATTAGGGAAAATAGTTGATTGATAACGAGTTAGTAAATGACACAA
>UQUQ01000026.1 GCA_900544265.1 uncultured Alistipes sp. | reverse complement strand
CTAAATCGTAACCTATTACTATCAAGAGCAATTAACCTACGCTCATTTCCAATAAATTACACTCTTTTCGTAACTTCTGAATGCAAATATAACCAAAAAAATTTGAGTAACAAGAAAAATTTATTGTTTTTCGATAAATTTACTGTTACAGCGAGCGGTCGCGGAGCAGCCGGAGAGCCGGTGGCGGACGTTGCGGCGGAGTTGTCGGCTGGACGGTGGCGGACGTTGCGGCGGTTTGTTTCGCAGCACAGCCGCAGATCAGCCAAAGTCCCCGGGCGGACGTTGTGTCGGGCCTGTCGGAGAGTCGGGGCGGACGTTGTGTCGAGCCTGTCGGAGGGTCGGGGGCGGTTGCGGCGGGGCTGTCTGTTCCGCATCGCGGCGGGCCTGCCGGAGCACCCGGGTGGATGTTGCGTCGGTCATTCTCCGGCGGTTGCAGCGTCCGTCGTCGTCCGGTTTTCGCCGTTTTTGCGGTTTCTCCGGACGCGGATGCGAGAAAAGCGCCCCGACATGCGGCCGAACCCGCTTTTTTGCCTATCTTTGCACATATATGGCAGTAATCAGATTGACCAAGGAATTTTCCTTCGAGGCGGCCCACGCGCTCGACGGATACGACGGCCCCTGCCGCGAGATTCACGGACACTCCTACCGGCTGTTCGTGACGGTCAAGGGCACGCCGCAGGCGGACGACGCCGACCCCAAATGCGGCATGGTGATGGATTTCGGCGTTCTGAAACGCATCGTCAACGAGGAGATCGTCTCGCGCTTCGATCATGCGCTCGTGCTGCGCGGCTCGGCGGGCAACGACTCCCTGCGCGGGGTGCTCGCCGCGCGCTTCGGCAACATCGTGACGGTCCCCTACCAGCCCACGTGCGAGAACATGCTCGACGACTTCGCCCGCCGCATCCGGGCCCGGCTGCCCGAGGGGGTGACGCTCTGGTCGCTGCGTCTGCACGAGACGGCCACCTCGTTCGCCGAGTGGTTCGCCGAGGACAACCGTTGACGCCGCCCGTCCCCGCTACGGAACTACGCCACGGAACCCCGCTGGGCCCGCGCCGCTGACGCACCCTGCTGACGCACCCGCCGGCGCTTGCCCGCCGTTCGGCGGAAAAACATTGCAACGTATGAAAAAACTCTTTCTGGTCGACGCCTATGCGTTGATATTCAAGTATTATTACGCCTTTCTGGGGCGTCCGATGCGCAACCGCGCCGGGTTGAACACCTCGGTGGTCTTCGGCTTCGTGAAGTTTCTGCGCGACATCCTCAAGCGCGAGCATCCCGACCTGCTGGGCGTGGCGTTCGATCCTCCCGGCGGGAGTTTCCGCCGCGAAATCTACCCCGAGTACAAGGCCAACCGCACGGAGACCCCCGAGGACATCATCCGCTCGGTCCCCTACGTCAAGCGGGTGCTGGAGGCGATGTGCATCCCGATCCTGGAGGTCGAGGGCTTCGAGGCCGACGACGTGATCGGCACCCTCTCGCAGCAGGGCGCCGCGGCGGGCTACGAGGTCTACATGGTGACCCCCGACAAGGACTACGGGCAGCTCGTGAGCGACCACTGCCGTATCTACAAGCAGAAGGGGGCCGACGGCAGCATCGAGATCGTCGACCGCGAGGCCATCCGCGCCCGCTACGGCATCGACGACCCGGTGCTCGTGCGCGACATCCTCGCGCTGTGGGGCGACGCCTCGGACAACATCCCCGGTGTGCCGGGCATCGGCGAGAAGGGCGCCTGCAAGCTGGTGCAGGAGTGGGGCACCGTGGAGAACATCCTCGAGAACGTCTCCCGCATCAAGGGCAAGCAGGGCGAGAAGATCGCCGCGTGGGGCGGCCGCCTGCGGCTGGCCAAGACGCTGACGACGATCCGCCTCGACGTGCCGATCCCCTTCCGCGAGGAGGAGCTCACGCTGTGCGAACCCCACCTCGACGAGCTGCGCGCCCTCTTTGCGGAGCTGGACTTCAAGGCCTTCCTGAACGATCTGGCGAACCTCGCACCCGCCGAGCCGCTGCCCGACGGTCCGCGGCAGGAGGCGCAGACGCAGCTGGCCGAGGTGGCCCGTGCGAAGTCCGCCGCGGCGAAGCGCGCGGCGCTGGCCGGGCAGGGCAACCTCTTCGGCGAGCCGGTGCTCCCGCCGCCTGCCGCCCCCCTCTCGGGCGAGGCGCTGCAGGCCGAGGCCGAAGCGCTGCAGCCCCGCACGGCGCAGAATACGCCCCACGACTACCGCCTCGTCGCGGATGCCGCGCAGCTGCGCGAGGTCGTGGCCGAGGTGGCGCGCCACGGCGAGTTCTGCTTCGACACGGAGACCACGGGTTTCGACATCTTCAACGACCGCATCGTCGGGCTCTCGCTCGCCGTCGTGCCGCACGAGGCGTGGTACGTCCCCTTCCGCGAGGAGACTACGGCCGAGTATGCCGCGATCGTGCGCCCGCTCTTCGAGGAGGAGCGCATCGCCAAGATCGGCCAGAACATCAAGTTCGACCTGATGGTGCTGCGCCGCATCGGCGTCGAGGTGCGCGGCCGGCTCTACGACACGATGATCCTCCACTACCTCATCGACCCCGAGTCGCGGCACAACATGAACGCCCTGGCGGAGCGCTACCTCGACTACCGGCCCATCGAGATCGAGACGCTCATCGGCAAGGGGCAGAAGCAGCTGACGATGGACATGGTCAATGTCGAGCGCGTCAAGGAGTACGCCGCCGAGGATGCCGACATCACGCTGCAGCTCAAGCAGGTGCTCTACCCGATGGTCGAGCGCATCGGCCTGCAGCACCTCTATTCCGAGATCGAGGAGCCGATGATCGGGGTGCTGGCCGACATCGAGATGGCGGGCGTGCGCATCGACTGCGACGCGCTGGCCGAATACGCCGTCGAGCTGAACCGCCGGCTCTCCGAGCTCGAGCAGCAGATTCGCACCGAGGCCGGGGAGCCGACGCTCAACATCAACTCGACGCGGCAGCTGGGCGAGGTGCTCTTCGCGAAGATGCGCATCGCCGAGAAGCCCAAGATGACGCGCACCAAGCAGTTCTGCACCGACGAGGAGTACCTCCAGACCTTCGCCCACCGCTACCGCATCGTGGACCTCGTGCTCGAATACCGCGGCGTGAAGAAGCTCCTGTCGACCTACGTCGAGGCGCTGCCGCAGCTGGTCAACCGCACGACGGGGCGCATCCACACCTCCTTCAACCAGGCTGTGACGGCCACCGGGCGCCTCTCGTCGACGAATCCCAACCTGCAGAACATCCCCGTGCGCGACGAGATGGGGCGCCGCATCCGCAAGGCCTTCATCCCCTCGGACGACGACCACCTGCTGCTCTCGGCCGACTACAGCCAGGTCGAGCTGCGCCTGATGGCCCACCTCTCGGGTGACGAGTCGCTCATCGCGGCCTTCGAGCACGGCGAGGACATCCACGCCGCGACGGCCGCACGGCTCTTCCACAAGCAGCTCGACGAGGTGACGCCCGAGGAGCGGCGGCGCGCCAAGACGGCCAATTTCGGCATCATCTACGGCATCTCGGCCTTCGGATTGAGCCAGCGCCTCGAAATCCCCCGCAAGGAGGCCCGTGAGATCATCGACGGCTACTTCGAGTCCTACCCCAAGGTCCGGGAGTACATGGAGCGCGTCGTGGCGAAGGCCCGCGAGGAGGGCTTCGTCTCGACGATCTTCGGGCGGCGGCGCTACCTGAACGACATCACCTCACAGAATGCCGTGGCCCGCGGTCTGGCCGAGCGCAACGCCGTGAACGCCCCGATCCAGGGCTCGGCGGCCGACATCATGAAGATCGCCATGATCAACGTCCACCGCCGCTTTGCCGCCGAGGGCATCCGCTCGCGCGTCATCCTGCAGGTGCACGACGAACTGGTCGTCGACATGCTCCGCACGGAGCAGGAGGCCGTTACGCGCATCGTCACCGAGTGCATGGAGTCGGCCGCGCGGCTCAAGGTGCGGCTCGTGGCCGATGCCGGCGTGGGCCGCAACTGGCTCGAGGCCCACTGACGGGCGGACCCGGAATGGAAAAGGCGGGACCTCTGCTTGAGGTCCCGCCTTTTCGGTTTGTTGCGGCCGTCCGGCTATTGGGCGTCGGAGAGCACCGGGATGCCCTTGGCGGCGTCGTAGACGTAGCTGACCTGTACGAGCGAGGCGATTGCCGAATTGGCGATGGCGGCGTTCATCTGTTCGATGGCGGCTTCGAATCCCGCCTGGTCGAGGCTTGCGAAGGCCTCGCAACCGGCGAGTTCCTCGCCGATGTCGCCCTTCTTCGAACCCCAGTATATCCCCGTGCAGACTGCTGCCTCGGAATACCCGGCCACGCCTTTGGCCGAGCCGTCCGTGATGGCGAAGTCGCTCTCGACGAGGGCATAGCATCCGTGCATGAAGGCCGGAATCTCCATGACCACGGGCCAGATCATCGAATAGCCCGAGAAGTTGCCGGCGATGCCGCCCGCATTGGCCGTGTAGTCCGACCCGCTGTTGGGTGCGATCTCCACGCGGCCGTTGCAGAGGGCGTAGCACCCGACCAGATAGGAGTAGCTGTCACCCGAGAGCACCATGCCGGCCACGCCGCCGAAGTTCGTGCGGTCGGAGGTGATCCGGACGCTGGCGGCCTCGTCCCACTCGGCGTGGCAGCCGGCCGTGAGAAGGCTGCCCAGACCCGCGATGCCGCCCGCATTGACGTTGGTCGTGGCATCGCTGACCTGCGACGTGATGTCGATCGCGGCGGAGATCGAGGCCTTGCAGGCCGAGATGACGGCACTCGCAGCCGAGCCGTAGATGCCGCCGACGTTGACATCGGAGTAGTTGTCCGTCTGCCCGATCGTCAGCGTGCCGCCCAGCTCGGCCGTGGCGAGCGTCATGGCTCCCTGGCTGCTTCCCGAGAGTGTGCCGGCGATGCCGCCGAAGTTGATCGAGCCGCCGCTGTGGATCGTGGCGTTGCCCGAGAATTTCGCAAAGCAGTCGGTGACCGAGGCCCCCGAGTTGCCGCAGACGAGGCCCGCGTTGCAGTTGGCGGCTCCACCGTCGGGAATGCGCAGCGCGCCGCCGAATTCGACGTTGCAGCTCTCGATCGCCGCGTCGGTCACCGATCCGGCGATGCCGCCCGCCTGCGCGTAGACGTAGTAGCCTTCGGGAGCGGCGGTGAAGGCGCATTCGAGCGACCCCGTTCCGTTGAACGAGCAGTGGGAGATGCGTCCGCCGTTCATGGCGCCGACGATGCCGCCTGCCATCGAGACCGTGCCGCCCGCGGTGGCGAGCAGGTCGCCGTCGCCGAGCGTGACGTTGCAGTAGTCGATGTTGCCCGACTCGGCCATGCCGCAGATGCCGCCCGCATCGGCCTCACCCTGCGTGTCGGGGCCGCACGAGGCCGAGACGGATCCCCGGAACGTGCAGGATTCGATGGCGCCCGATCCCGGACGCGTGTTCATGCTGTCTTCGTAGGCGATGATGTTGAATCCGGTGATGCCGCCCGCCAGCACGTAGCTCTTGTCGACGGCCGTGGTCGTTGCATGGACCGATCCCGCGACGTTGAGGTTGCGGATCGTGCCGTCGTTCACGCCGAACAGACCGGCGCTTGTGAAGGTCGTCTCGCCCGTGAGCTCCACCTTCAGGCCGGAGATCGTGTGTCCGTCTCCGTCGAAGACGCCCTGGAATGCCCGGTCGGGATTCTCGTAGGGGTAGCGGCCGTCCTCGGGCCCGAGGCCGATCGGGGTCCAGTTGTCGTACCGGGACAGGTCCAGATCGCCCGTCAGGACGTAGTGCACGCCCGGTTCGCAGTATCCGTTCTCACGGTTGTTGACGACCTGTGCCAGCAGGGCGAGGTGCGACGGACGTGAGATCCGGTAGGGCTCCTCTTCGGAGCCCGTGCCGCCGTCGAACGCCTCGGCCACGGTGCGGTCGAGGGTCCGGAAGGTCGTCCAGGCACTCCACTCCGAATCGCTGTAGTTTCCTGCGGAGACGATCGCCCGCACACGCACGGCGTATTCGCTGTAGGGCTCGAGCCCCGTAAGCTTGTAGCGGGGCTGCTCGACGACGGTCTCGAAGGCATATCCCGTCTCGCTGCCGGCCTGCAGCTCATAGCGCGAGGCCTTTTCGACGGCTGCCCATTCGAGTTGCAGCGAGGTTTCCGTCGGGGTCGCTTCGATGGTCTGGGGTGTGGGGAGCTGTACGATGTCGGCCTCGTCCTTGGAGCAGGAGACGGCCAGCAGCAGGGCGGCTGCCGGAAGAATCCGCCGGAGCCGCGATACGAGATGTTGTTCCATTTTTTGATGAGGATTTAAGGTAATAAAAACAAATGTATGAATTTTATCCTCTCTCAACCCTGCTTCGGGGCTTTATGGTGTACTATTCGCGGCATTCCGGCCATTTTGTGCCGCAAACGGCCGTCGGAACGCAAAAAAACAAGCCGGGCCCCGGAGAGTGGGCCCGGCTTTGTCGGCAGGTGCGGGGCGTCAGAACGAGATGCCGACGCGGACGCCGAAGTTGTTGAGGCGGTTGACCGAGTAGGTCAGCACGTCGTTGCTGTTGGTGGCGTAGCTGTAGTAGACGGCCACGTGGAAGCCCAGCCGGTAGTCCGGACGCGGGAAGATCGAGAAGCCGAGCTCGGGCGAGAGGTAGAAGCCCCACGAGTCGTCGTACTGCTTGACGACGTAGTAGTAGGAGGACATCTCGGTCCAGCAGGCACCAAGCTTAAGCCCCACGTAGGGCTGGAAGACGCTTTCGGTCAGCCAGTTGTAGCGCGTCGCAACGCCGAACGGCAGCTGGAAGAGCGCATGTTTCTGGTTGGTCGTCAACGCGGCGCTCTTTCCGAGTTCGAGCGTCTGGCGCGGAATCGACTCCAGGTTGGTCTGGTAGGAGATGAAGGCGCCGACGGTCATGGCGGGCGTGACGAAGTAGCCGCCCTCGAAGTTCATGCCCCAGCCCGAGGTCTCGTCGGCGAATCCGTTGTCGAGGGGTACGCCCAGCTGCCAGTCGACGTTCGTGTAGGTGTTCGGGAAGACCTGCGCCCGGGCAGGAATGGCGGCGGCGAGCAGCAGCACGCCGCATGCAAGTGTACGGAGGTATTTCGATGTTTTCATAATCGGTCGATGTTTTGCGGTTGGACTATTTGGTCAGGTAGGGCGACTGGTCGAAGGCCTGTTCGACGGCTGCGAGCGTGCGCTGCTGGTTCAGCTCCTCGTCGGAGGTGAGCAGCCCGCCGATGAAACTGTCCCAGATGACGGGCAGTTTGCGGTCGGCAGCCTCCTCGGCGTCGAGGTCGACCATCTCGATGAGCAGCGAGCCGGCCGTATAGCCGTAGTAGACGCTGTAGGGGTAGTGCCATCCGCCCCAGTTGCCCCAGTATCCGGGCGTCCAGTAGTAGGGGTAGTACCACCACCAGTAGGGGTTGTCGTATCCGACGAAGTAGGTCACCTGCCGCACGTAGCTCATCTGCAGACCCACGTTGGCGGACTGCTTGTCCTCCGAGCGCACGTAGCCTGCGGCATCCATGCGGGCGACGACCGCATCGACAATCCCGAGGGCGTCGGCATCCTTCCAGTACTCGGTCTTGTCGTTGTTGCCGATGACGAGGATGCTGTCGGGGATGAAGTAGGTCTCCACGGCGGCGAAGTCGGCATCGGTATCATAGGCCGTGTAGACCAGGTAGTCTTTGTGGAGGTCCGAAGTGGAGGGCTCCTTCTGGCACGCGCTGACCGCAACTGCTGCGAGTGCGATCGCGATGAAACGTAAATTTTTGACGGTCATGTTTTTTGATTTTTAGGTTTGCGTCTGTGCCCCGGGTCTCAAAATCCGTTCCGAAGCGGGCATTTTCCGCCCTGCGGCCCGAATCGGGCACAAAGAGGCCCTTTTCGACGCGGCGCCGGGCCGGGCATGAAAAAGGCGGGAGACACCCTTTCTCGGGTGTCTCCCGCCGTCTCTGTTCTGTGCGCCGGGCCGCCGTCTTTTGCTGTGGCCGGCCGCCGTCTTTTTGCTGTGGCCGGGCCGCCGGCTGCCGGTCCGTTACCGGTAGCGGTGCGAGATGAGGGTCGTGAACTCCTCGCGCGTGCGGTGGTCCGAGAGGAAGATGCCCGTGAAGGCCGAGGTCGTCGTGGCCGACTGCTGCTTCTCGATGCCGCGCATCTGCATGCACATGTGGCTCGCCTCGATCACCACGGCCACGCCCATCGGCGCGAGGGCCTCCTGGATGCAGTCGCGGATCTGCACCGTGAGCCGCTCCTGCACCTGCAGGCGGCGGGCGAAGCACTCCACGACGCGGGCGATCTTCGAGAGCCCCGTGATGTAGCCGTTGGGGATGTAGGCGACGTGCGCCTTGCCGTAGAAGGGCAGCATGTGGTGCTCGCAGAGCGAGTAGAGCTCGATGTCCTTGACGAGGACCATCTGCTTGTACTCCTCGCGGAAGGTCGCCGAGCGGATGATCTCCAGCGGGTTTTCGTCGTATCCCTTCGTCAGGAACGCCATGGCCTTGGCCACGCGCTCCGGGGTCTTGAGCAGTCCCTCGCGCGCGGGGTCCTCGCCCAGCAGGCGGAGGATTGCGGCGTAGTGCTCCTTCAGCGCCTCGACGGTCGCGGCGTCGAAGCGCTCCTCTTTCGTATAGGTTGTCATTGCGGTCTTCTCCATGGGAGGGCAAAGGTAGTTATTCCGTCGGTCAATTCCAAGTCCGGGCTCGTTTACGCTTCGCCGCGCAGGATCAGGTCCATGACGCGCGACGTGCGGGCCGCCGAGACGCCCGTCGAGGGGCATTGTCCCACGCCGCGCAGCTCGTCGACGATCGTGCCGATCAGCGGGCCCTGGATGTGCTCGGGCGGCTCGAAGGCGAAGCGTTCGGTGCCGGCGGGGGTGGTCAGCTCCAGCGGCTCGAACGAGAAGGTCGCCAGGTGGAGCGTCCCCCGGCTGCCGGTGATGCGGATCGAGTCGGCGCGCTCGGCTTCGGGTGCGACGAAACACCAGGTGCCCGTCCCGGCGACGCCCGAGCGGAAGCGGAACGACGCCGTGACGGTGTCGGCCACCTCGTAGAGCCCGCTGCGGTTGACGGCGCAGCCCTGCGCATGGTCGATCTCGCCGAGCAGGAAGTCGAGGATGTCGAGCGTGTGGGGCGCCATGTCGCAGAAGTACCCCTCGCCGCCCGTCTCGCGGCGCAGGCGCCAGGGCAGGTGCGCGGCGTCGCGGTCCTCCGGGGCGGCGGGGCGCAAGTAGCGTACCTCGACGGTGAGCGGCGTGCCGATCGCCCCGGCGTCGAGCAGCTCCCTGGCCTTCACGAAGTAGGGCAGCGCCCGGCGGTAATAGGCGACAAAGAGGGGCTGGCGGGCCCGGTCGGCCGCGGCGATCATCTCCCGGCACTCGGCGTAGGTCATCGCCATGGGCTTCTCGACGTAGACGGGTTTCCCGGCCGCGAGCACGCGCAGCGTCAGCTCGCGGTGCGAGGCGGGCGGCGTGGCGATGTAGACGATGTCGACCTCCGGGTCGGCGATCAGCGCGTCGGCATCGGTGTAGGTGCGGGCGACGCCGTGGCGCCGCGCGAAGTCGAGCAGCCGCTCGCGGTCGCGCCGCATGACGGCGACGAGCGACGAATGGGCGGTCTTGTACATCGGCGGGCCGCTCTTGCGCTCGCAGACGTCGCCGCAGCCGAGGATTCCCCAGCGGACATTCTCCAGTTTCATCGTGACGGTCTGTTTTCGGAATTATTCCCTGACGTATTCGTGCAGGAAGGCCGCGAGCTTGCGCACGGCGCGGGCGCGGTGCGAGACGGCGTTCTTCTCTTCGGTGGTCATCTGCGCGAAGGTGCGGTCGTAGCCGTCGGGCCGGAAGAGCGGGTCGTAGCCGAATCCTTCGTGGCCCGTTTCGTGGTCGATGATCTGCCCCTCGACCACCCCCTCGAAGAGGTATTCGCGGCCGCCGAGGATCAGCGCCACGACCGTGCGGAAGCGGGCCCGGCGGTTCTCCTCCCCCGCGAGGTTCTGCAGCAGCAGGCGGTTGTTGGCCGCGAAGTCGTGGCCGTCGGTGGCGTAGCGCGCCGAGTGGACGCCCGGGGCGCCGCCGAGCGCCTCGACCTCGAGGCCCGTGTCGTCGGCGAAGCAGTCGAGGCCCGTGCGTTCGTAGAGGTAGCGGGCCTTCTGCAGGGCGTTGCCCTCGAGTGTCGGCTGCGTCTCGGGAATCTCCTCCGTGACGCCGCAGTCGCGCGGCGTGACGAGGGTATAACGGTCGCCCAGCACGGCCTGCACCTCCGTGAGCTTGTGGGCGTTGTTTGTGGCGAAAAGAATCTTCATCTTTTTTATGGCGGTTTGCGTGTTGCGGGTGTAAAGGTACGCTAATTTTCCGGATTTCCGAGCGCATAGCGTCGGCGGAAGGTCTCCTCGATCTCGCGCTCCGCGCGGCGAAACTCCGTGCGGTCGTAGCGGCGGCGGATACACCCGCCGTCCATCAGGTAGAGGTCGTCGCACAGGGGTTCGATCGTCGCAAGCACGTGCGAGCTGACCAGCACCGTGCGCCCCTCGCTGCCCAGGGCGAGAATCAGCTGCTGCGCGACGTAGAGGCTCTCGATGTCGAGCCCGTTGAAGGGCTCGTCGAGCAGCACGAGCCGCTTGCGCTGCATGAGCACGGCCGTCAGGGCCAGCTTGCGGCGCGTCCCCTCGGAGCAGTTCTCGATCGGGGTGTCGAGCGGCAGGCGGAAGCGGCGGATGCACGGCGCGGGGTCGAACGACGGGTGGTAGTGGGCCACCAGATCGAGGTAGTCGCGTCCCGTCATGCCGGGGTAGAAGCTGTTGACGCTCTCGAGGTAGGCGATGTCGCGGCGGCGCAGCGGACGGCCGTCGAGGGTGATGCTCCCGCCCGAGGGGGCAACGAAGCCGTAGAGGGTGTTCATCAGCGTGGTCTTGCCCGCGCCGTTGATCCCCACCAGCCCGTGCACGGCGTTCTGCGGGAGGTGCATCGTCACGCCGTCGAGCACGGTCCGGCCGCCGAGGCGGACGCGCAGCGAGTCAATCGTAATCATACAGGTAGCGGTTTAGGTTCCTTTCGGCCCGGAGCGCGTGGCTCACGAGCATGGCGAGTGTCACGGGCAGCAGCGGCCAGACGATGAAGCCCGCAAGCCCGAGCATCGAGGCGGTCGAGGCCGCGGCTTCGGGGGCGGCGGGGTCGTAGACGGCGTATTTGGCCAGCACGCCGTAGACGAGCAGCAGGGCCGAGAGCGGGGCCCAGAGCGCCGCGAGCCAGAGCCCCTCGGGGTGGAGCAGCGCCGCGAGCAGCGCAAAGGGGGCCGCAAGCAGGAAGTAGTTGCGGCAGGCCGTGCGGATCTTCGCCGTGAGCAGGCGCGCCGGGGACTTCTCGGGCAGCAGCAGGAGTTCGAGCGGCTCGTTGCGCGTGTAGAGGCTCACGCAGCAGAGGGCCGCGAGGTAGAGGGCCGGGAATCCCAGGTAGGGAAGCAGCGTGCAGAGCAGCACGCCGGTGGCGAGCAGCGCCGAGGCTACGGGCCGGCGGCGCAGTCCGGCCGTCCACTCCGGGGAGTAGCCCAGGCGGGCGATGCGCACGATCCGCCCGGCGTAGACGGGGGCGTGCGGCTGCGGGAGCAGCGCCACGGCGGCCGCCGCGACGGTGAGGGCCGCGGCGGGCAGCCACGCCCGGTGCAGCAGCAGAACGAGCAGGCAGGGCGCCGCGACGGCGAGGTATTCGGCTGCCAGGTGGAGCCGCGGACGGCGGCAGAGCTGCCGCACGAGCCGCAGGTCGCGCCGCACGGCGTGCAGGCGCAGCGGGATGAGCGCCCCGAGGGCTGCGGCGATCCACGGCCGGTGTTCGGCCACGAGCAGGTAGAGCAGCACGACGGCCGCCGCCGCGGCGAGCACCACGACGAGGCCCAGTCCGATCATCCGCACCCAGCGCACGAACCGTCTTGCGTGGAGTTCCCAGAGCGACATGGCTATTTGACGACCTCCATGCGTTCGAGCCGCTCGTCGAGGTCCATCTTGTCGATGATGGTCTTCACGAGGGTGTCCATCTCCGAACCTTCGGAGTAGTCGGCCGGCAGGACGTGGTTCACGCGGTTGTCGTGGATGAGCGATGCCATCTTGCGCCGGGCCTCCTTCTGGTCGGGGTTGTAGACCGCGATGGAGTGTCCGCCGAAGTTCTTGACCAGCCGCATGCAGGGGATGTCGGTCGTGCCGTCGCCCACGTAGATCATGTGCTTGAAGGGCACGGGCCGTTCGTTCTCGGGGATGTAGCGGTTGACGAGCGTCGAGTCGAAAACCGACTCCACGCCCTTGTTGATCTTGAAGATGAACTGCGTCTTGTTGGTGTAGTTGACCGCCACGGCGGGCCAGAAGGCGATGCCGTCGACGTCGTAGAGGAACGAGCAGGCGTAGATCTTGCGGAACTCGTGGGCGATCTCCGTCCCCTCGATGATCTCCTTGAGGCCCGACGAGTTGATGTAGTGCAGGATGCGGATGCCGCGCTCCTCGCCGTAGCGGTTGATGCGCGAGAACCACTCCCGGACCCCCTTGAAGAGCGTGACGCGGCGTCCCGACTCCTGGAAGGCCTCGCGGCGCAGCGACAGCCCCTTCGACTTGGCCTCCTGGATCATGCGGGCCATGTAGGTGAGGACCATGTCGGCATCCTGCCGCTCGGCCAGCGAGTTGGCCTCCGACCAGAACTCCTTGTTGCTCTTGCCCACGGCCGGGATGAAGTCGTACTCCTGCATGTTGCCCGGGGCGAGCGTGCCGTCGAAATCGTAGATCAGGGCGATCGTGAAGCGGTATTCCATCGCGTGTGTTTTTTGGGGTTGCGAATAATGAGTATCAAAGATAGTGTTTTTTCACTATTTTTGCAAAAACGACGCTCCGGACCTGTCCGGTCGCGGAGCCTCAAAGACAACGACTATGGAATTCAAGCAAGTGCTTTCAAAACGCCGCTCGATCCGCAAGTTCACGGAGCGTGCGGTGCCGCGCGAGGTGGTGGACCGCCTGCTCGCCGAGACCCTCACGGCCCCTTCGGCCCGCAATACGCGCACGACGCGGCTGCTCGTCGTGGACGATCCGCAGACGGTGGCCCGCATGGCCGCCATGCGCGACTACGGCTCGGCCTTCATGAAGGGGGCGCCGCTGGCCGTTGTGGTGCTGGGCGACACGGCGAAGGGCGACCTGTGGCGCGAGAATGCCGCCATCTCGGCGACGATCCTCCAGCTGGCGTGCGTCGACGAGGGGCTCGCCTCGTGCTGGGTCCACATCAACGGGCGCCCCTGCCGCAGGGAGGAGCCCGAGGGCGAGCAGGCCGCGGACTACCTGCGCGGCTTCCTGCCCATTCCCGAGGGGTGCGAGCCGCTGTGCGCCATCGCAATCGGCTATTCGGACTTCACGCCCGCGCCGCTGCCCCCGGCCGACGACTCGGAGCGCATCATCCGCCTCTGACCGCCTGCCCCTCGTCCGGTGCGCTCCCACCGCTTCCGCCGACAGACCGGCCCGGCGGCAGACCGACCCGGCGTTGCGCATCCGTGTGCCGGGCGGTCCGTACTCCTCCGGACGGTCCGTTGCCGGCTTGCGGCCTCTCTGCCTTTCGCACGCGGCGGCCGGGCGGCTGCGGGCCGCCGTGCGGCGCTGCGGCGCGGAGGGGTTGCACGGACCAAAACTTATGCGTACCTTTACCCCGCCCGCTCCCCGGAGGAGCGGGCGGACTGCTGTCAACAAACCGAAAAAACGAAACGTATGAAAAGACTCCTGACGCTGCTGGCCGCACTTCCGATGGCGGCGCTGCTGATGACCGCCTGCGGCAACGACAACGGGCGGAAGGCTCCCGTGACGATCGTCGACCGGAGCGTGCTCTACTGCGAGAGCACCTACCCCTACGAGGGCGGGGTGCTGATCGCCAACTTCGGCTCCGAGCCGCTCGACCCGCTCAACACGCTGGGCCGGGGATACATCCTCCACTACAAGGCGGGCGAGGAGCCGCGCCTGTTGATTCCCGCCGACGGACACCTCTCGGCACCGCGGGGCATGTACCTGCGCGACGGCTGGCTCTTCATCTGCGACGTGAACCAGATCGTCGTCTACGACCTGCGCACGACGGGCAGCGAGCCGCGGATCATTCCGCTGCCCGAGGGCGAGCTCTTCGTGAACGACCTGGCGGCCGACGGAAACGATCTTTACGCTTCGGTGACCAACACGGGCCGGATCTTCCGCATCGACATCTCCGATCCGTCGAACCCCGGCGAGCCGCAGCTGTGGCTGTCGATTCCCGGGCCGAACGGACTGCTGGTCCGCGACGGTGTGATGTACGTGGCCTCCTATTCGCCCGACGGGAAGCCCGGAGCCGAGCATGTGATCTACCGCATTGCCTCGCTGCAGGAGCCCGTGGCCGAACCCTTCGTGACGGTCCCCGGACAGTACGACGGCCTCGCCTTCTCGGGTGACGGCAAGTCGCTCTACGTGACGAACTGGTCGCCGGCCGGCATTTCGCGCATCGACCTCCAGAGCCGCACGATCGAGCCCGTGGAGCTCGATCTGGAGCAGCCGCTGATCGGACCGGCCGATTTGAGCGTGGCCGACGGCGTGGTCTACATTCCGGACCTGCCCAACAGCCGCGTGGTGATCTTCAACGAGTAGCCGCGCAGCGGGCGCCTTACAGACGGCGTCCGGGCCGGATAAAAAAGAGGAGCGGATCGGAATTTTCCGATCCGCTCCCTTTTTGGGGTTTCGCGTGGGCCGTTTTGGGCCCGCTCCTCTTTCTTTTGCTCCGCGTGGGCCGTTTTGGGTCTGCTCCTCTTTCTTTTGCTCCGCGGGGTCCGTTTTGCAGCCCGTTCCTTGCTGGCTACCGGTT
The DNA here is from genome assembly GCA_900544265.1 of uncultured Alistipes sp. Classification (GTDB taxonomy): domain Bacteria; phylum Bacteroidota; class Bacteroidia; order Bacteroidales; family Rikenellaceae; genus Alistipes; species Alistipes merdavium. The sequence goes on along the minus strand of UQUQ01000026.1, from coordinate 14,069 downwards.
GTTGTGCACGGGTTTGATGTCCTTGACGCGCAGCTGCGTGGTCACCGTGCCGCGGTAGTGGTTCTCGACAATCTGGTAGCAGACATCGATCGGCCGGCCCGAGCGCACCCATTCGTAGTGCGTCGGCTGCTGGAAGGCGATGGCCTGGATCTTCGTGTTGGGCTTCTGCCGCTGCATGAGGTCCATGCGCAGGTGCTCGCACTCCATGCCGACGAGCTTCGCCTCACCGTGGTTGCTCACGCCGTAGGTCACGAAGACCGGCGAGGCGTTGCCCGGCCCGAAGGGCTGGAAGCGGTTGAGGTGTTCGCGGAACTTGGGCGTGATGTCCGAGAAGAGCAGCTCACTGTCGATATCGACCTGCGGCACAAGCATCTGCGGGTCGATGTGCTGCTCGACATAGGCGTTGAAGCGGCGCGTGAACTCCCCGACATTCTCCGGACGCATCGTCAGCCCCGCGGCGTACATGTGTCCGCCGAAGTTTTCGAGCAGGTCCGAGCACGACTCGACGGCCTGGTAGAGGTCGAAGCCCGGCACCGAACGGGCCGAGCCCGTGACGAAGCCGTTGCTCATCGTCAGCACGACGGTCGGGCGGTAGTAGGTCTCGATCAGCCGCGAGGCGACGATCCCCACGATGCCCTTCATCCACTTGGGGTTGTAGACCACGGTGCTCTTCAGCCGCTTCATCTCGGGGTTGCGCTCGATGTATTCGTGCGCCTCCTGCGTGACGTGGCGGTCGATCGACTTGCGGTCCTGGTTGTAGGAGTCGATGACGTTGCCGAACTGGGCCGCCACCGTTTCGTTGCCCTCGATGAGCAGCTCCACGGCGGCATGCCCGCCCGAGGGCGAGGCGTTTTCGTCGTGCTCGTCCATGCGCATGCGCCCGGCGGCGTTGATGCGCGGCCCGATCTTGAAGACGATGTCGTCGATGGTGATGCTGTGCTTGTCCAGCCCGCAGATCTTGATGATCGAGAGCAGCCCCTTCGACGGCTCGCGGTTGAGGTTCTTCAACCCGAAGTAGGCGAGGATGCGGTTCTCGTCGACCAGCGGCACGATGTCCGAGGCGATCGACACGACGAGCAGGTCGAGCAGGTTGAGCACCTGCTCGGAGGGGATGTGGTTCTTCTGGGCATAGGCCTGTACGAGCTTGAAGCCCACACCGCAGCCCGACAGTTCGTCGAACGGGTAGGTGCAGTCGACCCGCTTGGGGTCCAGAACGGCTACGGCACGGGGAATCTCCTCGGCCGGGAGGTGGTGGTCGCAGATGATGAAATCCACGCCCTTCGTCTTTGCATAGGCAACCTTTTCCGTGGCCTTGATGCCGCAGTCGAGGGCGATGATGAGGCTGACGCCCTTGTGGGCCGCCAGATCAATGCCCTTGACCGAGATGCCATACCCTTCGGTATAGCGGTCCGGGATGTAGAACATCAGGTTTTTGTGCCCGATCTGGCGCAGGAACTTGTAAACCAGCGCGACGGCCGTGCAGCCGTCCACGTCGTAGTCGCCGTAGACCATGATCTTCTCGTTGTCGGCCACGGCGCGCTCGACCCGCTCGACCGCCTTGTCCATGTCCTTCATCAGGAAGGGATCGTGCAGGTCCGCGAGACTCGGTTTAAAGAACTTCTCCGCCTTTTCTACGGTGTCTATGCCTCTCTGAACGAGTAGATTGGCCAGGATGGGCGAGGTCCGCAGCGCGGCAGCGAGCATGGCTACCGTCGCGGGGTCGCCCTGAGGCTTCACTACCCAGCGTTTTTCTATGGGCATACGTTCTATTATTTATATATTCTAACATTTAATATCTCACCTAAAAATTTGACAACGAGGTCTTTGACCTCATCCATCGCCACCTGGAGACCCGTCTCGCGGGCGATCGAGGTCGCGCCGCGGTCGGTGAATCCGCACGGGTTGATGCGCGTGAACCAGCCGAGGTCGGTCGTGACGTTGAGCGCGAAGCCGTGCATGGTAACATAACGTGACGAACGCACGCCTATTGCGCAGATCTTGCGTGGCGGGTCGTTTTTGCCTTCGGCCGTCGGGCCCGGTACGGCCTTCTCGCCGGGCCTTGTGCTTTTGTCGGGTCCCGCCTCTTCGGTCCCGTCTCCGTACTCCACGCCCCGGCCGAGCCAGACGCCCGAAGCGCCCGCGATGCGTCCGGCGCGGATGCCGTAGTGCGCCACGGTGCGGATGACCGCCTCCTCGAGGGCCGCGATGTATTCGCGCAGCCCGATGCCGAGGCGTTCGAGGTCGAGAATCGGGTAGCAGACCAGCTGCCCCGGACCGTGGAAGGTGATGTCACCGCCGCGGTCGATGTGAAAGAACGTCGCGCCCAGCCCTTCGAGCGCCTCGCGGCTCACGAGCAGGTTCTCCGCATGGCCGCTCTTGCCGAGCGTGTAGACGGGCGGATGCTCCACGAGCAGCACCGTCCCGGCGTCCGATGCCGGGATGCCCGGCGTGTGCGTGCGGTCCGGTTGTGCCGGCTCGGAGTGTGCCCCGGGTTGCCCGCTGCGGCTCGCCGGTTGTTCCGTCCCCGGTTGTTCCGTCCCCGGTTGTTCCGTCCCCGGTTGTTCCGTCCCCGGTTGTTCCGTCCCCGGCTGCTCTGCCCCGGACTGTTCCGCCCCGGACAGCTCTGCCCCGGACTGTTCCGCCCCGGACAGCTCTGCCCCGGACAGCTCCGCCCCGCGCCGTTTGCGGGCCACGAGGGTGTCGAAGAGCTGCTGCTGCAGCTCCCAGCACGCCTTGTAGTCCATGACGCCAAGGTCGCGGCAGGCGACACGGTTTGTCCCGCAGCGCTTCATGCCCGGGCCTCCTTCGCGCTCCGACAGGCCTCTTCCGCCCTGTACGACGAGCGGACCAGCGGCGCGCTCGCACAGTAGCTGAAGCCCATCTCCAGCGCCTGGAGTCGGTACCATTCGAATTTTTCGGGAGTGATGTACGCCGCGACGGGGTAGTGCTCCAGAGTAGGCCGAAGGTACTGACCGATGGTTACGATCCTCACGCCCGCATTGCGCAGGTCATGCAGGGTCTGCAATACTTCTTCATCGCTCTCGCCAAGTCCGACCATCAGTCCGCTCTTCGTGGCGACACCCTGGCTGCTCATGTAGCGCAGCGTCTCCAGACTGGTGCGATACTTCGCTCTGGAGCGCACCTCGGGGGTCAGTCGCTCGACGGTTTCGATGTTGTGCCCGATGATGTCGGGCTTCGACGCGATGACCACGTCCAGCAGGTCGGGCCGTGCGTCGAGATCGGGAATAAGGAGCTCAATTGCGGCGTCGGGATTCTGTGCGCGGATCGCCTCCACGGTCGCGGCCCAGTGGTGGGCTCCGCCGTCGGGAAGGTCGTCGCGCGTCACGGAGGTTACGACGACATGCCGGAGTTTCATCAGGGCGACGCTTTCGGCCACGTGGCGCGGCTCGTCGGCGTCGGGTGCCAGGGGATGTCCCGTTTTCGTTGCACAGAAGCGGCAGCCCCGTGTGCATATCTCACCCAGGATCATGAAGGTTGCGGTCCTGCGGCTCCAGCATTCGGCCTGATTGGGGCAGTGTCCGCTGGTGCAGATGGTGTGCAATCCATGTTTCTCGACGATCTGACGCACCTCGGCATATTCGGGCGTGCGGTGCAGCCGGATCTTGAGCCATCCGGGTTTTTTCAGGAGATCTACCTTGTCATAAAACTTCGGCATTTAAGTTCATTATTTTCCAATTGATGCAAAAATAAGAAAAATAATTGACATTTTTCAGGATTCTGCCATTTATTGTTTGCAGTATGACAGGCGTGTCAGTCGAAAATTTTATTTTGTCCGCGGCTCCAAATCGGGTTCCCGGGTCTGAATAAGCGCGTTGCGGGGAGCGGCGCGGACAGATGTGTTGTGCGTTATCCGACCCGGCTGCCGGCTCCTTTCCGGCTTCCTGCGCTCCGGGGTATTCCCGGTTCCGATGCCGGATATGAGCCTCTGTTGCTCCCGGGCCCGCCCCGGTCGGAAAAAACGCGGCTGCGGCATTTCGGGCAACTGCAATTGTGCGGTGATTGCGACGTAGTCCGCTCCGCGCGACTCCTCTTTCGGGCGGGGGCGAAGCGTGACGGCCGGGCGGGAGTACCGACTCTTGTCCGAAGAGTACGGATGTGTGCGCCCACACGACCGTTTTTGTGCGGCGGGCGCAAAAAAAGAGGTCCGATGCCTCCTGGCGTCGAGCCTCTCTGGTTAGGTTAGTTAGGTTAATGAGAGTGGGAGAACCCCACGTTTGTTATACAAAGATAAACCGATTTTTAGGAAAAACCAAATATTTTGTGACGTTTTTGCGTGTAGACGAGAGTTTTTCCGATAGATTATAATTAAAATTTTTTAATTAATGCGGCGTTTGTAAGTTTTTGATTAAAGCACCCCCTCCGTTTCGGCGACCGGTGCCGGCTGCTCCTCCTGCGTGGTGAGGTGGCGATGGCGGTAGGCGGCCGGGGTCATCTGGTACTCTTTTTTGAACAGTTTGATGAAGTGCGACGTGTTGGGGAAGGTGCACTCGTTGCCGATCTCCGAGATCGACTTCGAGGTCGAGATCAGCAGCAGGCGCGAGTGCATGAGCCGCTGGCGGATGAACCATTTGTGAGGCGGAATCTGGAAGTGGCGCCGAAACTCCTTCTTGAAGGAGGTGAGCGAGCGGTTCGTCAGCCGGGCGAGCTCCTCGATCGAGACGTCGCGGAAGATGTGGTCGTAGATAATCTGTTCAAAGTTTTCGCGCGCCGTGTCGACGTTGCTCAGCAGCTTGCTCTTCAGGCAGCAGTCTTCGTGCGAGGCGATCAGGTAGATCAGCTCGGTCATCTTGATGCTCTCGGCTGTCTCGTCGCGGCGGAACTCCTCGTCGCGCAGGTAGTTGTTCGTGTTGAGGAAGAAGCTGCGCAGCGAGCTCCAGGCCGGCATGGCGACGTGGGTGCGGTTGCGGCACCTGTCGCACGAGTGGTCGTTCGAGATGTTGAGTCCGTAGGTGATGTTCAGGTGCATGAGGATGTGCTGCAGCTCGCCGGGCGAGTAGTAGAAGAGCAGCTGCTCGAAGGGTTGGCCGTTTTCGGGGACATTCTCCGTGTAGTGCAGGCCGATTCCCAGGTAGAAGACATCGCCGCGGGTGAGCGTCTCGCGCTTGTCTCCGTCGTAGATGTACTTCGTGCCGCGCAGCACGTAGCCGATGGCGCAGCGCGAGAGCGCCTGCGAGCGGATGCCGGTGTGAAGTGTCTCGACGAACTTCACGATCATCGGCTGTTGGGCCGATGGTTTCATTGAATTCTTCATGTTCATTGTACATTGAGTTTTTTTCGACAATAGGTTGCGTCACTGTTGTCAAACTCAAATATACAATTATATATTTATTTTAAGCATACTTTTGGCCACAATTTGCCCTTTAAGCTCTTTTTACGGCTGAATTTAGTATAGGTGAGACCGAATATATTATTGTAAAAAGGCCGCCGCGGCCGCTCCGGCGATCAGCAGCAGGTAGAGCGGCAGGGCGATGGCGCGGCGCGTGCGGACGAAGAGCACGGGCAGCAGGACGGCAGCCGGGACGGCCATCAGCAGCAGGTCGTCGCGTGTGGCGGCCGGGGCGCAGAGTGCCAGCAGTGTTACGAGGAACGTGCAGATGGTGAAGACGAGCAGAAAGCGCGGGCGGGTGCCGACGGAGTAGATGTCCGTAAGGAAGAGCAGCAGCGCGGCAATGCAGAGGAGGGCTGTGACGCCCAGTGCGATCTGCTGCGGCAGCGGCAGCGAGAGCAGCAGATCAAGGGGCTTGCCCGCGACAAGGAGGCGGCCCAGCGACTCGAGGGGGGCAGCGAGTGTTCCGCCGGCTCCCCAGTTCAGGTAGCAGAGGGCGGCGTGCGGGAGTACGACGCCCGCAAGGGCGACGGCGGCTTCGCGCAGCGTGCGGCGAAAGAGCACCAATGCGACGGGCAGCATCAGCAGCAGCGGCGTGGCGGCCGGGGCGATCAGCGGCAGCAGCCCGAGGTAGAGGGCGGCGCGGAAGGTGGCGTCGAATCCGTAGCCGTTGCAGAACGAACGTCCGAAATTCTTGACCGCGAGGGCAAGGAGTGCCGCGGCACCTGCGGCCGCGAGGTACTCTCCCCGGGTGCCGAGCCCGCAGGCGACGATGCCGAAGAGGGGGATGGCCAGACAGGTGGCGGCCGAGTAGAGGTTGTAGCGGATTGTCATGCGTCCCGTGACCATGCCCGCCACGAGCAGCAGCAGCCCGGCCAGCAGTTTCGTGCCTGTCGGCCAGGCCTCCTGTGCGTCGACCAGCAGCAGGCGCGGCATCCGGATGGCCACCCCTTCGGCGAGGGCTGCCTCTTCGCCGGCTGTTGCCGGCGCCGTCACGGTCGGGTCGGCCGTCACGAGCGTGACGACGACAAGCGCTGCGAGCGTCAGGAAGGAGGGGATGAGCGGCTGGCGTGTGATGTCTAATTTCATCGGTTGCGGAATCCTGTGCAGGGCAAAATTACGCAAAAAAGACGGATCGTCCGTAATTATTCGTAAATTTGTGGACCATGCTTGAAAATCAGTTTCAGTACGAGCTTTTGGAGGCCGGGTGCGACGAGGCGGGGCGCGGGTGCCTTGCCGGGCCGGTCTTTGCCGCGGCGGTGATCCTGCCGCCCGATTTTCACGATCCGCTGCTCAACGATTCCAAGCGGATGACGGCCCGCAACCGCGACAGGCTGCGCGCCGTTATCGAGCGCGAGGCCGTGGCCTGGGCCGTCGAGGCGGTTTCTGCGGCGCGCATCGACGAGATCAACATCCTGAATGCCTCCTTCGAGGGGATGACGCTGGCGGCGGAGCGTCTCGATCCGGCGCCGCAGTTTCTGGCGATCGACGGCAACCGCTTCCGGACACGGCTTGCGATTCCCTGGCGCTGCATTGTCAAGGGCGACGGCAAGTATGCCGACATTGCCGCGGCGTCGGTCCTGGCCAAGACCCACCGCGACGAGTACATGTGCCGCCTGGCGGAGGAGTTTCCGCAGTACGGCTGGTCGCAAAACAAGGGGTATCCTACGCGCGAACACCGCCTGGCAATCCGCCGTTACGGCCTGACCCCTTACCACCGTCTTACCTTCAACCACGAGATCGACCAGCTCGAACTGCCCTTCTGACCGCTCTCTGTGCTGGCGGCGGTGTTGGCGTGCCGTTTTGGCCCGTTCCACAGCGCCTCTGTGCGTTCCCCTTTCCTGCAACAGTCTCCCTGCAACAGTCTCCCTGCAACAGTCTCCCTGCAACAGCTCCCCTGCACGGCTCCCCTGCACGGCTCCCCTGCACAGTTCCCCTGCACGGCTCCCCTGCACAGCTCCCCGGCACAATTCCCCGGCACGGCTCCCCGGCACGGCTCCCCGGCGCGCACCTCCCTGCACACACTCGTCCCCGCCTTGCACACACCGGCATCCACTGCTCCCGTTCTGCAGGCAACAAAAAAACAGGTCCTCCGTTCGGGAGAACCTGTTTTTCAACAATCGCTTCGGGATCAGTATCCCAGCGACTTGGAAGCCGCATAGGAGATCTTCAGGGCGTTTGCACGACGCAGCTCCTGCTTGACGTCGGTGATGATACCCATCTTCGTGCTCTGATCGGCCTTGAGACAGATCGTCATCGCGGCACGGTCGGACTCGTTGAGCTTGTCGCGCTCGGCGGCGACGAAGTCACCGATGTCCCTTGCGGTTTTGTAGGAATCGTTCAGCTGGATGCGAGGCGCGGTGCCGAACTTTGCCTGCATGGCCAGCGAAGGCTGTCCGATGTGGATGTAGCTGACGAGCGATTTCTTCTCGAGCTTCTGTACCTCGGTAGCCTCGGGGAGTTTGTATCTTACGAGCAGCTCCTGATCGCGCATGGTCGTCGAGACCATGAAGAAGAAGAGGATCATGAAGATCACGTCAGGAAGCGATGCCGTCGAGATAGCGGGCAGACTCTTGTCGCCCTTCTTTTTCATTACTGCCATGACTGCTACTTCTTAATGTTACGCGGTTCGGCCTCCGAAATCTTCATCGGCACGGCCTTGGATACTGCATCGCGCTCGTCGGCGGAGAGTTCCATGAACTTCGCACCGAACTTGCGGATGGCTACTTCGTCACGCACTTCGTTGAAGGCGCGGGTGAGTTCGTTCTGAACCATGATGTACGACTGGTAGTTCGTATCACGGGTCGTCTGGAGGGATATTACGCCCTGGCTCTCGGGGTATACCCACGTACCGCCATCTGCGAGCTGGATCTCCTTGTTTACCTTCTCAGGCAGGTTTTCGTCGTCCATCGGGTTGAGGATGAACTCCTTGGCCTTGTCCTTGAGCTGGCGGAGACCAATCACCTCCTGCTGATTCGAGGTTCCAGCCATGATGTTGCCGCTACCGGACACGAGTACCAGGAAGAGGTTGCGCTCCTTGACCTTGATGTCCTCCTGTTTCTGGTCCTCGGGGGGCAGAGGAGGAAGCATGCGCGCAAGTCCTGTGTCGGTGTTCATGGTGGTGGCCACCAGGAAGAAGATCAGCAGCAGGAAGGCAATGTCGGCTTGTGAACCCGCATTGATATCCGGAGTTTTTCTTTTGTCGATTGCCATTTCCGTCTGTGTTTCTACTTGAAAGCTCTCCAAATTTCGGTACCGATGGCTGTCAGGAAGGCTGCAGCCATGGCTACATAGGTTACGATGATGCTGGCCTCGGTCAGCACGGTTTCGCTATGTCCGAAGAAGTCGTTGTTGGCCAGGTCGGGGATCTGTACCGTGTGGCCGGCGGCGATGAAGTAAGCTACACCGACGATGACAACGATCAGCAGGAGCGAAAGGAGGGTTCCCTTGATGCCTGCCGGGTTCTTGGCCATACCGTAGACGGCACACCCGAGAGCAGCAACGATGGCGAGCGCAAAGAGGATGTATCCCCAGATCAGATTTGCGCTGATCGCAGCCATGAGTGCGGGGTCGTCGGTCGGATTCGCGGCGGTGCTGTTAATACCGGCGACAACCGCATAGAGCAGCAGGAGCACGGTGATAACCAGCAGAACGCTCAGCAATATGTTCAATATCTTTTTCATGTTTGCTTGTGACTTTTCTGCGTTGGATTATTTCTTGTTGTAAGCCGTCAGGATATCCATCAGCGTGATGGACGTATCCTCCATATCGTTGACCAGCGAGTCGATCTTCGAAACGATATAGTTGTAGAACAGCTGAAGAATAACCGCAGCGATAAGGCCCAGGAGGGTCGTCAGAAGGGCCACCTTGATACCACCTGCAACGAGCGTCGGGCTGATGTCGCCGGCAGCCTGGATGGCGTCGAATGCATCGATCATACCAACTACGGTACCCATGAATCCGAGCATCGGGCTGAGGGCGATGAACAGGCCGATCCACGGCAGACCCGACTCCATCTGGCCGGTCTGAACCGAGCCGTAGGATACGACGGCCTTCTCGACGGCGTCCAGACCCTGGTCGTAGCGGTCAAAACCCTGGTAGTAGATCGAAGCGATCGGGCCGCGCGTGTTGCGGCAAACCTCCTTGGCAGCCTCGATGCCGCCCTGCTTCAGAGCCTCCTCGACCTTGTTGACGAGCTTCTTCGAGTTGATCGTCGAGAGCGCCAGGTAGAGAATGCGCTCGATGGCTACGGCCAGACCGATCACCAAGCAGAGCAGGATCGGGAGCATCCAGGCCCAGCCGCCCTCGAGGAACTTCTGCATCAGGATGTGGTGCATGCTTTCACCTGCGATTTCGGTTTCTGCAACGACAGCGGTCTCAGCTACGGCAGCAGCCTCCTGTGCGAATGCACCTACGGCGCCCAACAGAGCAACCGACATGAAAAGAGTTTTTTTCATAGTTGTGTTAGATAAATTAGATTTTGACAGTTGTTTTTTATTAGTTTGTGTTTTTGGTTTTGTCCTCAACTTTTTTTGAAAAAAAATCTTTTTTTCTCGTCTTTTCTACCGTTTGCGGCGCCTTTCCCGCGCTCCGGCCGGTTCCCGCATGAGGTTCCGACACGTGTGTGCGAATCCGGAAAAGAGAGCCTCGGATTCATGTATTTTTCTGATCTTCAATGTTTTCAACTCAACCTTGCACTCCGGTAGCCGTCCGGGGACAGTCCGTAGGGGCACATTTGCAGTGCGAAATATAGAAAAAAAAATCCAACCGTGCAACGCATCAGAGCGTAAATTCTCCACGCAACGGCCTGCGCAGCAGCTCCCGCGTGCGGGTCTCGTCGAGCCCGAGCCCGAGCACGTACATGAGCTTGGTGACGGCCGCCTCGGTGGTCATGTCGTAGCCGCTCAGCACGCCGATCTTCTGCAGCCGCAGCCCCGTTTCGTAGATCTCCATCGAGACCCCTCCGCCGCGGCACTGCGTGACGTTGAGGAGGATGACGCCGCGGTCGATGGCCTCGCGCAGCACGCGCAGGAACCACTCGCTCGTCGGGGCGTTGCCCGCGCCGTAGGTCTCGAGCACCACGGCCCGCAGTCCGGGGGCCGAGAGCATGGCCCGCAGGATCTCTTCGCCCAGCCCGGGGAAGAGCTTGACGATGGCGATGCCGTCGGCCAGGCAGGTGGCGATGCGCAGCTCGGGCGACGTGTCGGCGGGCTGCAGCACGGCCGGCAGGTTGTAGGCGATGTTGACGCCCACCTCGGCCAGCGGCGGGTAGTTGTACGAGCGGAAGGCGTTGAGCGCTTCGGCGCTCCCCTTCGTCGTGCGGTTGGCGCGGAACAGCCGGTTCTGGAAGTAGAGCGACACCTCGGGCACCTCGGGCCGCCCGTCGATGCGGGCTCCGGCAATCTCGATCGCCGTGATGAGGTTTTCGCGTCCGTCCGTGCGCAGCACGCCGATCGGGATCTGGCTCCCGGTGAAGACCACCGGCTTGGAGAGGTTCTCGAGCAGGAAGCTGATCGCCGAGGCGGTGTAGGACATCGTGTCGGTGCCGTGCAGCACGACGAAGCCGTCGTAGCGCGCGTAGTTGTCGCGGATCAGGCGGGCCAGCGCGAGCCAGTTCGCGGGCGAGACGTTCGAGGAGTCGATCACGGGGTCCATCGTGTAGACCTCGATGTCGACGTTCAGCCGCTTGAGCGAGGGAAACTCCTCGTAGATGCCGCTGAAGTCGAAGGGGACGAGGGCTCCGGTCTCGGCGTCGGTCTTCATGCCGATGGTGCCGCCCGTGTAGATGATCAGAATGGAGGATCGCATATCGTTTCGTTTGCTGTGTTTGTCGTTCGGTTGTCAGTCGTCGAGCGCCTCGACGAGAAAGCTCACCGGGCGGAATCCGTCGTTGCAGGAGAGCATCGCCGAGGCGGGATTCTTCATCCAGCCGTCGTAGAGGCCCGTCGCGCCGTGTGCCAGCGCCATGACGAAGGGCGAGAGGGTCTGCCAGGCGCTTTCGCACAGCCCCTCGGGCTTCTGCCACCCCTCCGAGACGAAGACCTGCCCCTCGCTGAGGTCGCAGGCGTGCTCGATCGGATTTTCGTAGCGTGCGATGAGGTCCCGGTGGCAGACCTTGCGCACGACGGTGATGCGTACCCGTTTCATGGTTGTGGCGTATCGGTCGGTTCGTGATCCGTTGCGCGCCGCGTGCCGGAGGCGGGGATGTCGTCGTGCTCGCTCGCCCGCGCCGTACCGGCGGCGGGGGCGGAGGTGCTTCCGGCCGAGAGCCCGAACATCCGCGCGGCGTTGGCCGTCGTGGCGGCGGCGACCTCTTCGGGGTCGAGGTCCTTGATCTGGGCGATCTTCTCGCAGACCAGGCGCACGTAGGCCGATTCGTTGCGCTCGCCCCGGTGCGGCACGGGCGTCAGGTAGGGGCAGTCGGTCTCCAGTACGATCTCGTCGAGCGCCATCTCGCGGACCGTCTCGGCGACCTGGCTCTTCTTGAAGGTCACCACGCCGCCGATGCCGAAGAGAAAGTCCCCGGCTCCGCGCAGCGCGCGGTAGGTGTCGGCATCCTCCGAGAAGGCGTGGAACACACCCCGCAGCCGCTCGCCGCGCGCCCGGGCGGCCTCGGCCTCCTCGCCGACGATCCGGCGCATGTCGTTCCACGCCGCGCGGGTGTGGATCGCAACCGGCAGGTCGCGCGCCGCGGCCAGGCGGCACTGCGCCGTGAAGGCCTCGATCTGCTCGGCGGCGAAGCGGTCGTCCCAGTAGTAGTCCAGTCCGATCTCGCCCACGGCGCAGAAGGGCGGCACCCCCTCGGGCGGGTTGTCGAGGTAGCGGGCCACGCGGTCGAGCTCCTCGCGCCAGCGCGGGTTGTCGTTGACCGACGTGGGGTGGAGCCCCATCATCGGGAGGCAGCGGTCGGGATGGCGGCGGCACAGCGCGAAGAGCCGCTCATCGCTCGCCGCGTCGATGGCCGGGAGCAGCAACAGCCCGACCCCGGCGTCGAACGCCCGGGCGAGGGCCTCCTCGCGGTCGGCGTCGAACTCCGGTTCGTAGAGGTGCGAATGGGTATCGATCAGATTCATAGTGTCTTCATGTATCGGTTTCCGGGCAGCTGCCGCACGGCGCCCGAGAGCTCCAGCCCGATGAGCAGCGTTGCCAGCTCCCCGGCGCCGAGGCCCGTGAGCGCGGCCAGCTCCTCGACCGACAGCGGGTCGGAGGTGCGGAAGCAGGCGAGCAGCCCCGCCTCGTCCTTCGTCAGCTCCGGGGTAGGGACTTCGGCCCGCAGTGTGGCCGGATCGGTGCCGAGGTCCCACATCAGGGCATCGATGACATCCCCGGCCGAGAGGACGAGCTGCGCCAGCCGGTTGCGGATCAGGTGATTCGTCCCGTCCGACGTGCGGTCCGTCGCACGCCCCGGCACGGCCATGACCGTGCGGTTGTAACCGTCGGCCTGATGCGCCGTGACGAGCGAACCGCCGTTGCCGGGCGACTCGACGACGATGCACCCGGCGCTCAATCCGGCGATGATGCGGTTGCGCGCGAGGTAGAAATTGCCGTTCTGCTTCGACTGCGAGTGCAGCTCCGTGACGAGGGCGCCTCCGTGTGCGAGGATGTCGCGGGCGACGCCCGCATGCTGTGCGGGGGTGACGCCCGGCAGGGCATTGGCCAGCACGGCGACGGTCGGCACGCCGGCCGCGAGCGCCGCACGGTGGGCCGCCGTGTCGATGCCGAAGGCCAGACCGCTGACGATGCAGAGCCCGGGTACCCGTTCGGCGAGCCCCTCCACAAGGCGGTTGCACATCGTCTGTCCGTAGGGGGTTGCGTCGCGTGTGCCGACGATCGAGAGACAGCGGGCTGAGAGGGCCCCGGCCTCGCCCATGACGTAGAGCACGTGCGGGCGGTCGGGAATTTCGCGCAGCAGCGGCGGGTAGGCCTCGTCGGTGGCGGCCAGCGGCGTGATGCCGTGGCGGCGACAGTAGGCCATCTCGCGTTCGGCGTCGGCAAAGGCCCGCCGGCGGATGATCTGCCGGGCCGCATCGGGCCGCAGCCCGGCCCGTGCCGTGAGCTCCTCTTCGGAGGCCGCGAAGAGGTGCCGCGCATCGCCGAACGTGTCGATCAGGTGTGCGGCGCCCTTCACGCCGATACCCGGTGTCAGCTGCAGGGCAATATCCTCGATGGTCATGGCCTAAATGTCGTTTCGATCCTATAAAGGTAGTGAAATTTGCGCAACTTGGTGCGATGCAGGGGCCGCGGGACAAAAAACGGCGATAAAAAGCTGAAAGTTGGCCGGAAGTTTTGGTTTTTTGGGAAATGTTCGTATATTTGCACTCCCGATGAGCTCGACGGTCCGAGCCGTACCTCCGCAGGGAGCGGCCGGAAGCGTGAAGAAGGTTGGGTTAGTTTGTGCGAAACGGGCAGTCGGGAGACAGGTATTGGTCTGATGGCCGAGTGGCTAGGCAAAGGTCTGCAAAACCTTATACAGCGGTTCGAGTCCGCTTCAGACCTCAAAGAAGGCTTCTAATCAGCTAATTATTAGCGATTAAGAGGCCTTCTTTCATTTACGGGGGCGCAGATAGGGGCGCAAGCGGTCCGAATTTTCAATATACAGTTAATCACCGCACTATTGAATAATCGAGGATTGAAAGGATTTTCGGTCTCTTATTCACGGAACAGTTCATAGACCATCCTCCCGAATTCCCGCCGCCCACTAATAACTGACAAGGCCAGCGGC
>UQUQ01000025.1 GCA_900544265.1 uncultured Alistipes sp. | reverse complement strand
CACGGCGGCGTTCTCCTCGCGCAGGATCGAATGGTCGTGGTAATAGGCGTTGAACTGCTTGGCCAGTTCGTAGACATAGGCGCCGATGATCGACGGGGCGAAGTTGTCGCCCGCGGCCTTCACCGTAGCCGGGTATTCGGTCAGCAGCCGGATCAGCTCGATCTCCTCCGGAAGCAGCGGCGTCGCGGCGTCGTAGCCCGCAGCCGGGGCGATGCCGGCCTCGGCGGCCTTGCGCAGAATCGAGCGGATGCGCGCGTGCGTATACTGGATGAAGGGGCCCGTGTTGCCGTTGAAGTCGATCGACTCGCGCGGATCGAAGAGCATCGTCTTCTTGGGATCGACCTTCAGGATAAAGTACTTCAGCGCACCGAGGCCCACCATCGTCGAGACGGCCGAGGCCTCCTCCTCGCTGCATCCGTCCAGCTTGCCCAGCTCGGCCGACATCTCGCGGGCCGTCGCAACCATGTCGGCGATCAGGTCGTCGGCATCGACCACCGTGCCCTCGCGCGACTTCATCTTGCCCTCGGGCAGCTCGACCATGCCGTAGGAGAGGTGTGTGATGTGGTCGCTCCACTCGGCGTAGCCCAGCTTCTTGAGGACGAGCTTCAGCACCTGGAAGTGGTAGTTCTGCTCGTTGCCCACGACGTAGATCATGTCGTCGAGCTTGTTGTCCTCGAAGCGGCGGTAGGCCGTGCCGAGGTCCTGCGTCATGTAGACCGACGTGCCGTCGCCGCGCAGCAGCAGCTTCTCATCGAGCCCGTCACCCGTCAGGTCGATCCACACCGAGTTGTCGTCGCGGCGGTAGAAGACCCCCTTGCGGAGCCCCTCCTCGACGAGCGACTTGCCCAGCAGGTAGGTCTGCGACTCGTAATAGACCTTGTCGAAATCGACGCCCAGCGCCTTGTAGGTCACGTCGAAGCCCTTGTAGACCCAGCCGTTCATCATCTCCCAGAGGGCGTAGACCTCGGGGTCCTTCGCCTCCCACTTGCGCAGCATCTCCTGCGCCTCGCGCATGATCGGGGCCTGCTTCTTGGCCTCCTCCTCGCTCATGCCCTGCGCCTCGAGCTCCTTGATCTGCGCCTTGTAGTGCTTGTCGAACTCGACGTAGTACTTGCCCACGAGGTGGTCACCCTTCATGCCCGTCGACTCGGGGGTCTCGCCGTTGCCGTAGAGTTTCCACGCCAGCATCGACTTGCAGATGTGGATGCCGCGGTCGTTCACCAGGTTGGCCTTGATGACCGTGTGGCCGTTCGCCGCGAGGATCTGCGCCACGGAGTATCCCAGCAGGTTGTTGCGGATGTGGCCCAGGTGCAGCGGCTTGTTCGTGTTGGGCGACGAGTACTCGATCATCACCGTGCGGCCCGTTGCCGGCGCCTGTCCGAAAGTCTCGTCGGCGACGATCTCCGCGAAGCGCGCACCCCAGAACGAGGCGTCGAGCGAGAGGTTCAGAAAGCCCTTTATCACGTTGTAGGACTTGATCTCGGGCACGTGGGCCGTCATGTATTCGCCGATCTCGGTCGCCGTGGCCTCGGGAGACTTGCGGCTTCGTCGCAGCAGCGGGAAGGTCACGAGGGTATAGTCGCCCTCAAACTCCCTGCGGGTCTTCTGAATCTGCAACTGCTCGCCGTCCAGCGTGCCGTAGAGCGCCTCCACCGACCGGCGGACCGCATCCGAAATAAAGGTCTCCGTATTTGTCATGTCTTGAATGGATTTTGCGTGCAAATTTAGCGTTTTTCGGCGAATAATCAACACACTCACGGGATTATCGGGATTTTTCGCTATCTTCGCGCTGAATATACCGAAACGCAACATCCATGGAAATAGTCATCATCCTGCTGCTGATCCTGCTCAACGGGCTGTTCGCCATGTCCGAGATCGCGCTCATCTCGGCGCGCCGCTCGAACCTCGAGATGCTCGCCCGCCAGGGCAACACCGGGGCACGGCGGGCCCAGCAGCTCATCCAGGACCCCGACAAGTTCCTCTCGACCATCCAGATAGGCATCACCCTGATCGGCATCCTCACGGGTATCTACTCGGGTGACACGCTCGCCGCATCGTTCGGCGCGCGGCTCTCCGCGCTGGGCATTCCGCTGCGCACGGCAACCGTCGTCGCGCAGGTGACGATCGTCATCGTCGTGACCTACCTGACGCTCATCTTCGGCGAGCTGGTGCCCAAGCGCATCGGCATGAGCGGCGCCGAGAAGATCGCCATCTTCATGTCGCGGCCCATGGGCATGCTCTCGCGGCTGGCCTCGCCCTTCGTGTGGCTGCTCTCGCACAGCACGGCCGGCATCTCGCGGCTGCTGGGGCTGAAGAAGGCCGAGAGCAAGGTCACCGAGGAGGAGATCCGCTCGATCATCCGCGAAGGGGCCGAGGACGGCGAGGTGCAGGAGGTCGAGCAGAAGATCGTCGGGCGCGTCTTCTCGCTGGGCGACCGCACCGTCGAGTCGATCATGACCTACCGCAGCGAGCTGGTCTGGCTCGACATCTCGATGAGCGCGGCGCAGATCCGCGCCATTGTCGACGAGAAGCCCCACAACCGCTACCCCGTGGGGGACGGCAGCCTCGACCGGCTGCTCGGCGTGGTCTACCTGAAGGACCTCTTCAGCCACGTCGGCGACAAGGATTTCAACCTGCGCGACCACCTCGCGCCCGTGAAGTTCTTTCACGAGGGATTCGAGGTCTACGACGTGCTCGAGCAGCTGCGCAACGAGCAGCTCGGCTACGGCATCGTCTGCGACGAGTTCGGCGTGACGCGCGGCATCATCACCTTCAAGGACATCTTCGAGGCGCTCGTCGGCGAGATTCCCGACCGCTCGGAGGAGCCCGACATCATCCGCCGCGACGACGGCGGTCTGCTCATCGACGGGCAGTGCCCCTTCTACGACTTTCTGGCCAGCCTCGGCATCGAGGAGGAGTGCTCCGCCACGGCCTACAACACGATCAGCGGACTGGTGCTCGACCAGCTGGACCACATCCCGCAGTCGGGCGAGCACGTCGAGTGGAACGGCTATCGCATCGAGGTCGTCGACATGGACGGCGCCCGCATCGACAAACTGCTGGTTACCCCGCTGGAAAAGACTGAAAAATGAAGATAGCCGACCTGGACCTCGGGGAGAAGCCCCTGCTGCTGGCGCCCATGGAGGACGTCACGGACCCCTCGTTCCGCTACATGTGCAAGCGCTTCGGCGCGGATGTCGTCTACACGGAGTTCATCTCCTCGGACGGGCTGATCCGCGACGCCGCCAAGTCGCTCAAGAAGCTCGCGATCGACGACGCCGAACGGCCCGTGGGCATCCAGATCTACGGACACCTGATCGAACCGATGGTCGAGGCAGCACGCATGGCCGAGGCGGCCGGGCCCGACATCATCGACATCAACTTCGGCTGCCCCGTCAAGAAGATCGCCGGGCGCGGCGCCGGGTCGGGCATGATGCGCGACGTGCCGCTCATGGTCGAGATGACGCGCCAGATCGTCCGCGCCGTGCACAAGCCCGTGACGGTCAAGACGCGGCTGGGCTGGGACGACGAGTCGAAGAACATCATGGAGATCGCCCTGCGCCTGCAGGACGTCGGCATCGCGGCGCTCACGATCCACGGCCGCACACGGGCCCAGATGTACCGCGGCGAGGCCGACTGGACGCTCATCGGCGAGGTGAAGAACAACCCCGCCATCCACATTCCGATCATCGGCAACGGCGACGTCGACTCGGGGCCGAAGGCCGCCACGATGTTCGACCGCTACGGCGTGGACGGCGTGATGATCGGCCGCGCAACCTACGGGCGTCCGTGGATCTTCCGCGAGATCAGGCACTACCTCGCAACGGGCGAGGTGCTGCCGCAGCCCTCCGTTGCGGAGCGTGTCGCCATCGCCCGTGAGCATCTGCGCAAATCGCTCGAGATCAAGGGCGAGCATGTCGGCATCCTCGAGATGCGGCGCCACCTGACCAACTACTTCAAGGGGCTGCCCAACTTCAAGGAGACGCGCCTGAAGCTGGTCACGACGCTCGACGTCGACGAACTCTTCGCGACGCTCGACTACGTGGCCGAGCGCTGGGGCGACTGCGACATGAGCGGCGCCGTCCCCGCCCCGCTGTCGCACGACCTCTGACGCGACGGCCCGTGCGGCAGACCGCCGCATCCCGGTCCCTCGCAAAAAGCAGCCCGGCGGCATACGATCCGCCACCCGGTATCCGTTTGAAGGGAGAAACCAACCTTCAGACCGATGAACCGAACTACTCTACTGCGGGCACTGCTCCTTGCGGCAGTGCTCTTTCCGCTGCTGCTTCCGGCCGCACCCGATGCTCCAAGGCCAACCGCCGCACCCGACTCCCCGGCGTCCATCGCAGCGCCCGACACGACGGCACTAACCGCAGCGCCCACGAACCCCACCCGGGAGGAGCTTGACAGCATCCGCCGGGCCGGCAAAAGTTTCGAGGTGCGCGTTCCCGACCGAAGCTGTGCCCTGATCGACATCAACATGCCCCGCTCGCTGATCGGCACGGGCCGACGGCTCTTCCAGGTCCGCAACCATCCGGGGCTCGATTCGCTCTTTACGGAGGCCGAGATGGCGCAGATCCGTGCCGAGATCGACGCCCGCTGCGATTCGCTGGGCAAGGATTCGCTGCTCTCCTCGGAGTTATTCTACGTGCTGCGCCCCTACCTGGACCGCCTCCACTACGAAGACCCCCACTACCGGATTTTGCTGCCACCCATCGGCGACGCGGAGCACTACACCCGCCGCGAGCAACGGCGCATCCAGCGGACACTGCCCACACCGGGATTCAACCTGCTGCAGATCAACGACACGCTCATCGTCGACCGTTCGCTCGACCCGGCATTCCGGCGCGGCGACCAGGTGACGGCCATCAACGGCGTCGCGGCCGCCGAATACCTCAAGTACAGCTACGACGACCGCCACATGTATCCGATCTCGCTCATGGGGCGCTATTTCTACAGCCAGATCGTCGACCGCTTCCGCATCGAGCTGCTGCGCGACGGGTGGCCGATGGTCATTGAAACGGCCGGCATGTCGGCTGCCGGGACGCTGTTCGAGCTGTCGCGCGCCGAAGAGATGGACCGCAACATCCGCACCTGGCCCGAAGCGGGCTGCGGCTACATCGCCATCCCCAAATTTTTCCCCAACAACAACCGCCTGATCCGCATCCTCCACCGCACGCTCCTCGACTTCCGCCGACAGGGCATCTCCGACGTGATCCTCGATTTGAGGCGCAACCCCGGCGGCAACGGACACAACTTCGACCGGCTGCTCTCGATCTTCATCGACAAGCCCGTCGTGGAGTACTGCACGGGGCAATGGGTCAAGGCTTCGAGGAAGTCGATGCCCTATTACGGGTTCCTCACCGAGGAGATGCTCGGACAGACCGTGCCGCTGCCCGAGGAGGAGTACGTCCGCTCGTTCCCGACCGATCCGAAGATGCATGTCGGAGGGCTGCGCTACTACGTGCTCGTGGGGCGCGACACCGGCTCGATCGCCGCGTCGTTCGTCAACATGCTCCAGTACCACGGCGCCGCCGAGCTGGCCGGCGAGCCGCTGCGGCACAATGCGCTCAAGTACGGCGAGGTGCTCGACGGAGGCTTCCTCATGCCGACGAACCTCTATCAGGGGGCCGTCTCGATGGTGCGCATCGACGAATGCACGCGCGCCGTCGACGGGGTCGTGCAGCCCGACATTCCTGTTCCGTGCATCGCCGTGGAGTACCTCACCGGCCGCGACGGGCAGCTGGACCGCCTGCTGGCGATCATCCGCACCCGCAACGGCCGCTGATACCGGCGGATAGCTGCCGCAAAGGCGTCCGACCGACCCGGAAACCGGCCCGGTCCGCCAAACCCGCCGTGCCCGCCAGACCCGCCAGACCCGCCAGACCCGCCGTACCGCCCGACAGCCCGGCCCACACGTAGCCGCCGCGCTCCCGCACGGCCACACCGCACGCCGGCTCTGCCCCGCCTCGCCGAACGCCCCGCACACGAAAGGCCGCACCGGACTGTCCGGTGCGGCCTTCTTGATTGGTTGCGGCGCGGCGCGCTATTTCAGCACCCGCTCGACATACTCCCGGTAGTCCTTGACCACGGGGTGGTAGTCGTCGTCCTCGAACAGCGGCGAGGAGATCAGGAAATCGGCCGTCGAACGGTTCACGGCCGTCGGCACGTTGTAGAGCGTCGCCAGGCGCAGCAGCGCCTTGACGTCGACGTCGTGCGGCTGGGCCGACATGGGGTCCCAGAAAAAGATCAGGGCGCTGATGCGGCCGTCGGCGATCATCGACCCGAGCTGCTGGTCTCCGCCCAGCGGGCCCGACTTGAGCAGTGTGATCTGCAGTTCGGGCATGGGCTCCGACCCCTCGTCGCCGTGCGCCTCCTTGTGGGCACGCAGCGTCTTCTCGACCATCTTGCCCGTCGTACCCGTGCAAACCAGATGGTGGCGGCTCAATTTGCCGCTGTTCCAGTCCACCCACTCCGCCAGGTCGCGTTTCATGTTGTCATGAGCGACCAGCGCCAACACTTTCATCTTCTCCATCATTTCCATCCGTTGTGAAAACCCTGCGGTTTTCGGTTCGACATGCTTGACTGTTTGTCGGAAAGCCTCCGCACCGGGTCTGCCGGCCGGCCGGCTACTCCTTTTCGGGCTCTGCGGCGGCAGCCTCCTCCGACGGGAGCTTGAACTCCGTGAAACCGGCGTCGACGAGGATGTTGTACCACGCAAAGCACTTCTTGATGTCCGAAACGTGCACGCGGTCGCGGTCGTACTCGGGCAGCACCTCGGCAAAGGCCTCCTTCAGGTGCTCGGGCGTCTCCTTGGGGCTGATGGCGTGCTTGCCGCCCGTGTGGGCATAGATGCGCGTGAAGACGTCGGCCAGCGCGATGTCGTCGCCCTCGGTAAACATCGAGATGTCGGAGAGCGCGCTCACCTTCGACGAGGCCGAAGCGTTCATGCGGCGCCCGTCGAGCAGCGATTCCACGATCACGCCGCGCGTCGACTGCGCCACGTATTTATACAGTCCGGGTTGGCCCGAGATGGCCAGGATTTCTCTCAATTCCATAAGTCTTTCTGTTGTTTTTATAAAGGATTAGTCGTTTTTGACGTGTACGTCCATCTGCGGGAAGGGGAAGTTGATGCCCGCCTTCGGCAGCTCCTTGTAAAAGCGTTCGTTGTACTCGAAGAAGACGTCCCAATAGTCGGCATTCGCCACCCAGGCGCGCACGGTGAGGTTCACCGAGCTGTCGGCCAGCGCCGCCACCCACACCACCGGGGCCGTCTCGCGCAGGATGCGGGCATCGGCCGCAAGCATGGCGAGGATCGTCTCGCGGGCGACATCCACGTCGTCGCCGTAGGAGATGCCTACGGTCCAGTCGACGCGCCGCTGCTCGGCCGTCGTGTAGTTGTCGATGATGGCCGTGGCGATGGCGTTGTTCGGGATGTAGATCGTCTGGTTGTCGGTCGTGGTGATGACCGTCGAGAAGAGCTTGATCTCGCGCACCGTGCCGGACTGTCCCTGCGCCGAGATGTAGTCGCCCACGCGGTAGGGCTTCATCATGAGGATCATCACGCCGCCGGCGAAGTTCTGTGCCGTGCCGCTCAAAGCCATGCCGATGGCCAGCGTGGCGGCCGAGAAGACGGCGATGAGCGACGTGACGTTCACGCCGAGCGTCTGCACGACGATGAGCACCAGAATCAGCGAGAAGACCACGCGCACGGTATTGCGCATGAACGAACGCAGCGAAATGTCGACCTTGCGGCGCTCCATGGCCACGTCGATCAGCCGCACGACGCGGCGCACGATCCAGCGGCCGAGGAAGTAGATCGCCAGCGCGATCACGATCTTGATGACGATCCACACCGCCTCCGAGAGCATCGTCTGCAGGACCTCGTGGTAGTCGAGCGTCGCGATCTTCTCGACGGCCTTCGCAAGGTTGGCCTTCTGTACGCTGTCGGGCAGGATGAGCGGTTCGGCGCTCTCCGCGGCAAGGAATGTCCACATAATTTCTAAAGTTTGTGGAGCAAAAATAAGCAAAAAACGGGGAACTTTACTAACTTTGTTAACGATTCTCACGAAGTAATCCGCAAAACAGTCCTTATGGCACAAAACAACGTCGAAATCATCCAGATAAACATTTCGGGCGAAGACAAGCCCGGCATGACCTCGTCGCTCACGGAGATTCTCGCGCGCTACGACGCCTTCATCCTCGACATCGGACAGGCCAACATCCACCAGTCGCTGACGCTCGGCATCCTGATCCTGACCACGCCCGACAAGTCGGGCAACATCATGAAGGAGCTGCTCTTCAAGGCCTCGGAGCTGGGGGTGATGATCCGCTTCACGCCGATCTCCGAAGAGCGCTACAACGACTGGGTGGCCCGTCAGGGCAAGAACCGCTACATCATCACGCTGCTCGGACGCACCGTCACGGCGCGCCACATTGCCGAGGTGACGAAGGTCGTGGCCGAGCACGGGCTGAACATCGACGCCATCCGGCGCCTGACGGGCCGCATGCCGCTCAACGAGGACAACCGCGCCGCCAAGTCGTGCATCGAGCTCTCGGTGCGCGGCTCGCTCTCCGACGCCGACCGCAGCGCCATGCAGGAGGGCTTCATGAACCTCTCCGAGATCGGACTCGACGTCTCCTTCCAGAAGGACGACATCTACCGCCGCAGCCGCCGCCTGATCTGCTTCGACATGGACTCGACGCTCATCGAGACGGAGGTGATCGACGAACTGGCCGAACGGGCCGGCGTCGGCGACCGGGTCCGCGAGATCACGGCCAGCGCCATGCGCGGCGAGATCGACTTCCGCGAGAGCTTCACGCAGCGCGTCGCCCTGCTCAAGGGGCTCGACGTCTCGGTCATGGAGGACATTGCCCGCAACCTGCCCATCACCGAGGGGCTCGAACGCATGATGACCGTCCTCAAGCGCGTGGGCTACAAGACGGCGATCCTCTCGGGCGGCTTCACCTACTTCGGCAACTACCTGCGCCAGAAATACGGCTTCGACTACGTCTACGCCAACGAACTCGAGATCGAGGACGGGCACCTCACGGGCCGCTACGTCGGCGAGATCGTCGACGGACGCCGCAAGGCCGAGTTGCTGCGGCTGCTCTGCCAGTTCGAGTCGATCAACATCGCGCAGTCGGTGGCCGTCGGCGACGGGGCCAACGACCTGCCGATGCTCAACCTCGCGGGGCTGGGCATCGCCTTCCACGCCAAGCCCAAGGTCAAGGCCACGGCCCGGCAGTCGATCTCGACGATCGGACTGGACGGCATCCTCTACTTCCTCGGACTGAAGGATTCGCGCATCGAGGCATAATGTCGCACGCGGGGCCGATACTCCTCAGCGCCGCGGCACTGCTGCTGGGCGGCTGCTACGACTCGGATTTCCGCACGGCGGAAAGCCCGTCGCAGCCGGCGGCCGTCACGACGACCATCGCCCGCTTCAACGGGGCGCTTGTCGGCCAGACCCCGGCCATCACGGGCGACATCGTGCTGTCGGGCGTGGTGACGACCAGCGACGGGGCGGGCAACTTCTACCGCACGTTCTGCATCGAGGAGGCGGGTGCCGGACTGGAGGTGATGGCCGGCATCGACCAGCTGCACAACGACTTCCCGGTCGGCTGCCGCGTCACGCTGCGTCTGCACGGACTGGCCGCCGGCCGCAGCCGCGGCGTCGTGCAGGTCGGCCGCGAACCCGCTCCGGGCAGCGGCTACACGACCGACTACATCGGCTCGAAACCCGCGCTCGACGCCCATGTCGAACGCTGCGACGACGCGCTGCAGACAGTCCTCCCCACCCGGCTCACCATCGCCGAACTGACACCCGACCGCTGCGGAAGCCTCGTCCGCATCGACGGTCTGCGCTATGCGCCCGAGCAGGTCATCGAAGCCTCGTGGGCCGGCGAGAAGCGTTTTCGCGACGATACGGGGGCCGAAATCCGCACCTATGTCCGTCCCTACGCCCGCTTCGCCGACCGCGAGGTCCCGACGGGCCCCGGGTCGATCACGGGCATCCTGCAACGCGACGACGACGGATGCTACCTGCTCAAACCGCGCCATGAAGAGGACCTGCTGCAATGACCGGCCATCCGCACGGGCAGGCGCCGCACTCCGGCGCGCCGGACTCTACGGCCTGCTCCTGCTCATCGGCGCGGCCTGCAACCGGGCCTCGGAGCCCCGCTACGGCGATCCGGACGACGGGGAGACGGTCTCCATTCCCCGGCTCAAGGCCCTCGCGGACCGGAGCGGCGCCACCGAGATCCGGCAAGAGCTCCGCATCCGCGGCCGCATCACGGGCAACGACTGCTTCGGGGAGTTCTACAAGACGCTCGTCGTCGAGGATGCCTACGGCGGCATCAGCCTCGCCGTCGATGCCACGGACCTCTTCTACGGCTATCCGTTCGGATACGAACTGACCGTGCGCTGCAACGGGCTCACGCTCTGCGAATACGGCGGCAAGCTCGTCCTCGGGACGACGCCGACGGACGACGGCCCGGGACGCATCGCCGCCGCGGACCTGCCCCGCTACCTGACGGTCTCGCCGGCAGACGGCTCCCGTCCCGAACCGCGCCCGCGCACCATTCCCGAAATCGGCACGGAGGACATCGACCGCTACGTGCGCCTCGACGGCGTATGCTTTCCCGACGGCGGCCCGTGGTGCGCCGTCGATCCCGAAACGGGCCGCCACACGACGACCGAGCACCGCATCGTCGACACCGAGGGCCACACGTTCACCGTGCGCGCCGCCTCGACGTGCACCTATGCCGACGAGCCCGTACCATCGGGCACGGGCTCGCTATGCGGTATTGTCGACTTTTTCAACGGGAAATTCACGCTCCGCGTCACCGACTGCGGTGCGCTGTTCGTCAGCGCTGCAGCGCCTCCCAGAGCATATCCTTGAGCTGCTGGATATTCAGCCCCGAGACCGACGAAATGAAGAGCGAGGGCACCCCCTCGGGCAGGTGCGCACGCATCTGGGCGATGAGTTCGTCGTCGAGCATGTCGCACTTCGTGACGGCCAGCAGCCGCTGCTTGTCGAGCAGCTCGGGGTTGTACTGCGTCAGCTCGCCCAGCAGGATGTCGTAGTCGCGGCGGATGTCGTCGCTGTCGGCCGGAATCATGAAGAGCAGCACCGAGTTGCGTTCGATGTGGCGCAGGAAGCGCGTGCCGAGGCCGCGGCCCTCGTGCGCCCCCTCGATGATGCCCGGGATGTCGGCCATGACGAACGACTTGTGGTCGCGCACCTCGACGATGCCCAGGTTGGGTTCGAGCGTCGTGAAGGCGTAGTTGGCGATCTTGGGCTTGGCGGCCGACACGACCGAGAGCAGCGTCGATTTCCCGGCATTGGGGAAGCCCACGAGTCCGACGTCGGCCAGCACCTTCAGTTCGAGGATGAAGGCCCCTTCGTCGCCCTCCTCACCCGGCTGCGCATAGCGCGGCGTCTGGTTCGTGGCGCTCTTGAAGTGCCAGTTGCCCAGTCCTCCGCGGCCGCCCTTCAGCAGCACGAGCTCCTCACCGTCCTCGGTCACCTCGCCGACGAACTCCGTCGTCGTGCCCTCGTCGGTCTCGACAACGCGGCGCGCCACGGTGCCCAGCGGCACGGGGATGACGATGTCGCGTGCATCCTTGCCCGAGGAGCGGGCTCCGGAGCCGTTCTCGCCGTCCTCGGCGAACTGGTGGCGCTGATACTTGAGGTGGATGAGCGTCCAGTACTGCCGGTCGCCCCGCAGCACGATGCTGCCGCCCTTGCCGCCATCGCCGCCGTCCGGACCGCCGAAGGCCACGAATTTCTCGCGGCGGAAATGTGCCGAACCGGCGCCGCCGTGCCCCGAGCGGGCGAATATCTTCACGTAGTCTACAAAGTTGGAACCTGCCATAACATCGGTTTTACGCTGCAAAGATAGTGCAAAGCGGCCGTCGCGGCAAATTTATTTGCCGGCATGCGAAGAGAGGAGGACGGCACAACCGACCGACCCCCTCTCTCCCCGTTGCACGAGCACGGCGTCAGAGCGCCAGCGGCTCGTAATTCAGTCCCCAGGCCTCGGCCACGGGCTTGTAGACGACCTTGCCCTCGACGACGTTCAGGCCCAGCGCCAGTTCGGGATTCTCCCGGCAGGCACGCTGCCACCCCTTGTCGGCCAGCTGGATCGCATAGGGAAGCGTGGCGTTCGTCAGAGCCAGCGTCGAGGTACGCGGCACGGCACCCGGGATGTTGGCCACGCAGTAGTGGAGAATGCCGTCGACGTAGTAGACGGGATCCTCGTGCGTCGTCGGACGCGACGTCTCGAAGCAGCCGCCCTGGTCGATGGCCACGTCGACCATCACCGTGCCGGGCTCCATGAGCTGCAGCATGTCGCGCGTCACGAGCTTCGGAGCCTTCGCGCCGGGAATCAGCACCGAACCGATCACCAGGTCGGCGTGCCGGAGCTCCTCGCGGATGTTGTATTCCGAGGACATGAGCGTCTTGACGTTCCTGGGCATCACATCGGTCAGGTAGGTCAGGCGCGGCAGCGAGATGTCGCAGATCGTCACGTCGGCACCCAGTCCGGCAGCCATGCGGGCCGCCGCCGTACCGACGACTCCCGCGCCGATGACGAAGACGCGCGCCGGCTTCACGCCCGGCACGCCGCCCAGCAGCACGCCCTTGCCGCCGCGCGGCTTCTCGAGGAAGTAGCACCCCTCCTGCGTGGCCATGCGGCCGGCAACCTCCGACATCGGGGTGAGCAGCGGCAGCGAACGGTCCGCCCGCTCGACGGTCTCGTAGGCGCAGCAGACGGCCCCGCTGTCGATCATCGCACGGGTCAGCGGCTCGCTGCTGGCAAAGTGAAAATAGGTGAAGAGGAGCTGTCCGGCACGGACGAGCTTGTATTCGGGGGCGATCGGCTCTTTGACCTTGACAATCATCTCGGCCGTCGCATAGACCTCCTCGATCGTGGGCAGGATCTCCGCACCCACCGCCCGGTAGGCATCATCGGTAAAACCGCTGTTCACTCCGGCCGTAGCCTGCACATACACCTTGTGACCGCGTCGCGTCATCTCCTGAACGCCGGCCGGGGTCATTGCAACGCGATTCTCGTTGTTTTTGATCTCTTTGGGAATACCGATAATCATAGGTTTTGAAAGTTTTAAGGTTTTTGGCTTTCCAAATTACAAATTTTGCATCGAAATCCAAAAAAATCCGACTGATTTTTATAATATCCGTCAAAACCGATATGAAACCGTAATGTAGAACGACCGCGGCAGGGCGTAGGTCAGGCGCGTGGCGTGGGGCTGCCAGAGGGTCTGGTCGCCGGCCGCGATGCGGCGCACGCGCTGCGCCTCGTAGGCACTGTAGACCATATCGTCGCCGCCGAGCAGGTTGCGCAGCATCAGGGCGACGACCAGGCGCGAACGGTCGAAATAGAAGCTCTTGAAGAGCGAGGCGCCGAGCGTCAGGGCGTCGTCCAGCCGCTCCTGCCGCACAAAGGCATCGAAGAGTTCGGGCGACGTGCCGCCCTGGGAGGCGATGCGGTCCGTGCGGCGCAGGAAGGAGGGCTCGGCATACCGTCCGCCGACATACCCCGCCGAGAGGCGGAGCCCCCACCCTTTCGGTCCGAAGTACGCCAGCTCGGCACAGGCCGTTGCGCCGGGTACACCGCCCGGCACGCAGCCGCCCATGCGGCTCACGGCCCGCATGTCGACCACCGTGTTGTCCACATCCGAAAGCACCGTGACCAGCGGGTCGCGGACATACGCGCAGTGCTGCACCGAGGCGGCCAGCGCCAGGCTCCAGCGATACGACAGCCGGATGTCGGCCGCAGCCTCCACGCCGAGGGCCCGCCACCCGATGCCGCTCACGGACATGTCGCAGTAGAGCCCCGCCATGTCGTCGTAGTAGCGCCGTGTCTGCATGGCATCGAGCCGCAGCGTGGCATAGGCCGTCACCTGCAGCCCGACGACGGGGCCCGTCATGCGGTACACGAGCTCCGCGGCGTAATTCTGCTCCGCCGCCGGGTCGTCCACCGTGCGGTTGTTGTACTGGGGTTGGAAGAAGAGCTCCTCCGCCTCGGGCATGCGGGCGGCGGCAAGCAGCGCGACCGAGAGGTAGTGCCGCGGCGTGAAGGCCCAGCCGGCCGAGGCGCGAAGCGTGTAGGGAGTGAAGTGCAGCCGCCGCGAGGCACCGTAGGATTGCGCCCCGGGGAAGAGCTCCTTTTCGTAGTGGCCCCGGCGGAAGATCACCCCGTCCGAGAGCACAAGGCCCGCATCGGCCCGCAGGCGGTCGGAGCGGTAGGCGGCATGCAGGCGCACGCCCGCCTCGCGCACCGCAAGGGTGTAGTCGTAGCCGAAGCGGTCGCCGCGCCCGATCCGCCGGTCGGGATGGCGCAGGTCGTTCTGCAGCAGATTGCCGTAGGTGTCGTCATCGACGAGGTACTGGTCGATATCCACCAAATAATCGGCCCCCAGCAGGTCGCGCATCTGCTTGTAGTGGCGTGTCGACGTGCGGCGCACCCAGGCGCCGTAGCGGAGCGTCAGCCGCCCGTCGAGCTCGGTGACGAAGGCCGCATCGGCCTGCACGTCGCCGATGCGCTCGACCCGGTCCTCGAGCGCATAGACCGCCTCGCCGCCCGCCAGGCGGTTCTGGGCGATCAGCTCGTCCCAGCGCACCTGCGTGTAGCGGGCATCGCGCGAGCGCCACGCCTGCTCGCTCTCCCGGTCACCCGTATAGGAGGGCAGGTAGCGGTAGTTGTCGGGCATGGGTGTGCGGGCGTCGTACCACCCCAGAGAGCTGTACCGTCGCAGGCCCGCTTCGCCGCCGAGGGTCAGGGCAAGCGACGTCTTCGCCGAAAGGGGCATGCGCCAGGTGGCGACGCCGAGCGGCACGCACTCGCGCCGCACGCGCGAATTGCGCACCCGTCCCTGCTGAAAGCCCCAGGCAGGGTTGTAGAGCGGATCGCCCGTCAGCGTGAAGGCCTCCTCCACGGAGCTCAGCCGCGTACCCCGCACCGAGGGCGGCACGACGGCCAGCAGCGACAGCTCCGCCCCGCCCGCAAAGCGTTTCGAGAGATGAAATCCCGCCGTCAGGGCATTCGTGAAGACCCCTTCGACGTGCATGTCGCGCCCCGTGCGGGCATCGGCCGCGAGGCGCAGCCGCCAGCCGCGTCCCACGTCGAGCGACGAGGAGACCTTCGCCCCGACACGGTAGTTGCGGTCGGTCAGCCGCACCGACGCCAGGTGCGGCGTGAGCGTCTCGTCCGGCGTGAAGACAAAGCGGCGCACGCCGCCCGCCGCACCCGCGGCATCGCTCTCCGCCGCAATGCCCGCCGCACGCTCCTCCGCGGCACCCAGCAACCGCAGGGCCGCCGTATGGCGCCACGAGACGGCGATGCCGTCGAGTTCGATGCGCTCATCGTAGAAGGCCTGCCCGCGCCGCCGCAGACTCACCTGCGGGAGGTTGAAATCGGTGATCCGGCCATAAGCATCCTCCGAGACCTGCACGGCGCGGTAGAAGAGCGTCGTGTCGGTCATGATCATCGGCTGCGGCTCCTCCCGCACGGCGAAGGGATAGTATTCGTCGTCGTAGGACTGGGCCGCCGCCAGGCTCGGCAGCAGCAGCAACAGACACAGCAGGGATTTCGACATGGGAATGCGGCGTGTTCGGAATACAAAGATAAGACTTTTCCCGACACTTCCGCCGTCCGAATCCCCGTCGGCTCCGCCTTTTCCGACCCTCCGCGCACCATCCGCCGCCCGGCACGCGGTCCGACTCTTCCCGGCACCTGTTCCGACTCTTCCCGGCACGCAGTCCGTCCGACCGCCGCGCAGACTGCCCGAGGGCACGCATGCGGTCCGGCTTCGTCCGTTGCCTCCTCCGCCGGAGAGACACCCCAAAGAGGACCTTTTACGCCGAACTTCGCCGAAAAGCCCCTTCAGAGAGGTTTCATCATGATGTTCCGGGGAGAAACGCACGGAACACCCCGGCGGGGCGGGCTCCTCCGCCGGACAGGCGCCGCCGTTACATCTCGCGGAGCGTATACCCTGCCGCCGCAACAGCCTCCTGCAGCTCGGCAAACGAATACTCCCGGCCGGAGAACTCGACGACGGCAACCGCCGGATCGAGCGTCACATGAGCCGATACACCCTCCAACGCATTGAGGGCCTTTTCCACATGAGCGCGGCAATGGTCGCACATCATGCCTTCCACACGATACTTTTTCATGGTTGTATTGTTTTCA
This sequence comes from uncultured Alistipes sp., assembly GCA_900544265.1. GTDB lineage: Bacteria > Bacteroidota > Bacteroidia > Bacteroidales > Rikenellaceae > Alistipes > Alistipes merdavium. The sequence continues at coordinate 13,871 of UQUQ01000025.1, read as the reverse complement.
GAAACAGATTCAGTATGTTCAATATGAGGATGCTCCGCAGCCGTCCGCCGCATCGGGCGCTCCGTGAGCACGGCCCGCTTCAGGCGCAGGCTGTTCCCGACGACACAGAGGCTGCTCAATGCCATGGCCAGACCCGCCAGCATCGGGTTCAGCCCGAAACCGAACAGGGGCTCGAAGACCCCGGCCGCCACGGGAATGGCGATCACATTATAGAGAAAGGCCCAGACGAGATTCTGACGGATCGTCCGCAGCGTGAGCCGCGAAAGGCGGATCGCCTCGGCGATCTTCGTCGGATCGGAGCCCACGATCGTCACCATCGCCGCATCCATCGCGATGTCGCTCCCCCGCCCCATGGCAACGCTGAAGTCGGCCTGCGCAAGAGCCGCGCTGTCGTTGATGCCGTCGCCGACCATCGCCACGCGATGTCCGTCGGCCTGGAGCTGCCGCACGAAATCCCGCTTACCCTGCGGCAGCACCCCCGCACGGAAGGACTCGATGCCCGCCTGCCGGGCTATTTCACGCGCCGGAGCCTCCGCATCGCCCGTCACCACCCAGACGTCGATGCCGCGTGCCCGGAGGGCCTGAACCGCCGCCGGACTCTCGCGCTTGAGCCGGTCGGCAACGCCCGCCACGGCCAGCACTCGCCGGCTGTCGGCAAAGTAGACGACGCTCTTCGCCTGCGCGGCGAGCCGGTCGGCCGCAGCCGCGGCATTGGCATCGACCGCCACGCCCGCAGCCGCCAGCAGAGCCGCATTGCCGGCATGGTAGGTCTCGCCGTCGATCCGGCCGCTGACCCCCTCACCGGGCCGCTCCTCAAAGTCGCTCACCTCCGGGTGCGGCTGTCCGCCGAGCCGCTCCGCCACGGCCGCAGCCAGCGGATGGGTCGAACAGCGCTCCAGGGCGCTGAAGCAGGCCGCACGGCGGTCGCCGTCCCCGCACCAGATCAGGTCGGTCACCTCGGGACGCCCCTCCGTGAGCGTGCCGGTCTTGTCGAGCACGACGACATCCACGCGGGCCGCCGCCTCCAGACTCTCGGCATTGCGGATCAGGATGCCGTTCTCGGCCCCCTTGCCGATTCCCACCACGATGGCCGTAGGGGTTGCCAGCCCCAGCGCACAGGGGCACGCAACGACGAGCACCGTAACCAGTGCCAGCACCCCGCGTGTGAAGCCGTCGGCCGGATCGGCCGCCCACCATGCAACGAATGCCACCGCGGCCAGCGTCATGACCACCGGGACGAAGACCGCAGCCACGCGGTCCACGAGCCGCTGCACGGGCGCCTTGCTACCCTGCGCCTCCTGCACCTGCCGGATGATGTGGGCAAGCATCGTCCCGTCGCCCACGCGGGTCGCCCGCATGTGCAGCGCCCCGCGCAGGTTGACCGTCCCGGCGAAGAGCTCCGCCCCGGGCTGCTTGAGCACGGGGAGCGGCTCCCCGCTGAAGAGGCTCTCGTCGACCGGGGAGCTGCCCTCGCAGACCTCGCCGTCGACGGGAATCCGCTCACCGGGACGCACCAGCAACCGGTCACCCGGGCGCACCTCGCCGATCCGGACCCGGCGGATTGCGCCGTCGGGCTCCACGAGCGAAACCTCCTGCGGCTGCAGGCGCATCAGCTTGCGCAGCGCCTCCGTCGTCCGGCCCTTGGCCCGGGCTTCGAGCAGCCGGCCCAGCAGCACGAAGGCAATGACGACGCTTGCCGACTCGAAATAGAGGTGCGCCTCCATGCCGCGGCTCTCCCACACGCGGGGAAAGAGCAGGTTAAAGAGGCTGAAGAGATACGACACGCCCGTGCTGACGGCAACGAGCGTATCCATGTTGGCTGCCCCGTGGCGCAGCTGGCGCCACGCCGAGACAAAGAAGCTCCGCCCGCAGACAAACAGCGTCACCGAAGCGAGCAGCCACAGCACCCAGCGCACCCAGCCCACCGACTGGAACCACATGCCGAGCACAGCCACGGGCAGCGCCAGCGCAACGGCCAGCAGCGCCTGCCGCCGCAACAGCCGGTAATCGGCCGCGGCCCGGCGGTCAGCTTCATCCGCGGCCTCGTCCCCGCCGCCGGTCAGCAGGTCGTAACCCGCCGCCTGCACGGCGCTCCGCAAACCGTCGGCCGTACAGCACTGCGGATCGTAAACCACGCGGGCCATGGCCGTCGCGGGATTCACCCCGACTTCGCGCACCCCTTCGCAATGCCGCAAGGCCTTTTCGACACGCGCCACACAGGCGGCGCAGTGCATGCCCGTCACCGAGAACAGGCCCGTTTGTGTCTCATTCCGTTCCATGATCTTCGTTTCGTCACTTATTTGTGCAAAGATACGGACGACGCCCTGTCCCGACGTTACAGAATCGTGGGCCGGATTTACAGATTTACACGGTGACGTGCAGAGACGGCAGGCAGAAACGGGGGCGGGCAGAAACAGCAAAGGAGCAGCGGCTGGCCCGAGGGGGGGGGTCAGAGTTTGTCGAGCGGTCGGCGCGGAGGCTGCGCCAGCTGCCGGTAACGGCTCGGCGTCAGGCCCGTGACCTGCTTGAACTGGGCGCTCAGGTGGGCGACGCTGGAGTAGTTCATGCGGTCGGCAATCTCGCTGAGCGACAGCTCGCCGTAGGAGAGCAGCTCCTTGACGCGCTCGATGCGCTGCGCGATGTAGCAGCGTTCGACGGTCGTGCCGGTCTCCTCGGAAAAGAGCTTGCTCAACACGCTGTATTCGTGGTGCAGCGTCTCGGAGAGATATTCCGAAAGGTTGACGCGCAGCGGCGCATCGTCGCGGTGCACCAGACGGATGATCTCGGTACGGATCCGCTCGGCCAGCTGGCGGCGGCCATCGTCCAGCCGCTCGAAGCCCACGGCCCGCAGCGCCTCGTCCAGCCGCTCCAGCGTCGCGGCATCGGGACGCACGGCGGTTCGCACATACCCCAGTTCGACGCACTCGGGCTCCAGCCCCAGCCGCGTGAAGAGGTCGCGCACGACCAGTATGCAGCGGTCGCACACCATGTTCCGGATGTGGAAGGTCCGACCCTCCTCCGGCGCTCTGTCCAAGGATTCCATACCGCGAAGATAATGCTTCGCCGCGGGTTGTGCAACACCCCGGCCCGGAAAATCGGAGCACAGGCCCCTCCTCCGCGATCCCGGGCCGACCGTGGGACAAAGGCAAATCGACGGCATCCGCCCATGGAACGGCGGAACATCCACCACAGTCCGCAGTCCGACCGCAGACCGATCGCTGACCGCAACCCGGCCGCCGAACGGCAGCGGGCCCGGCACCCCGACAATGGTACCCCAATACTCCGACAATGGTCCTCCCCCGGCGCCGCGCCCCGATACTCCGACAACGACGCCCCGACAAAGGCAGATCGGCTACCGCGGGTTTGGTTCTCTGCGCGGCTTGCACTATCTTTGCGGCCCGGAACCATCAACCCGGAACCGTCAAAGAGTCACTGCCATGACCGAAAAACATACCCGCCACGGGAGCCTGCTGGCCCTCACGCCCCTGCTGGTCTTCCTGGCCACCTACCTCGCCGCATCGCTCGCGACGGGCGACTTCTACCGCATGCCCATCAGCGTGGCGTTCCTCGCCGCCGCGGTCTACGCCGTCGCGACGACGCGTCGGCTGCCCTTCGCCGAACGCATCGAGCACTTCTCGGCCGGAGCCGCAAACGGCAACATCCTGCTCATGATCTGGATCTTCATCCTCGCCGGAGCCTTCGCCGAGTCGGCCCGCAGCATGGGCGCCGTGGATGCCACGGTGAACCTCACGCTCCACCTGCTGCCGGGCTCGCTGCTGCCTGCGGGGCTCTTCCTCGCGGCCTGCTTCGTGTCGCTCTCCGTCGGTACCTCCGTCGGGACGATCGTCGCCCTGGGTCCCGTTGCCGCAGGACTGGCCGAGCAGACCACGATGAACGAGGCATGGCTCATGGGGATCGTGGTCGGCGGCGCCTTCTTCGGCGACAACCTCTCGTTCATCTCCGACACGACCATCGCCGCAACCCGCACGCAGGAGTGCGACCTGCGCGACAAGTTCCGCGTCAACGTCCGCATCGTCGCCCCGGCAGCCCTCGTGACGCTGGGCATCTACCTCTTTACGGGAAGCCATGCCCCGCAGATCGCCCATCCGGAGCACATCGAGTGGATCAAGGTGCTGCCCTACCTGCTCGTCCTCGTGGCGGCCGTCGGCGGCATGAACGTCATGAAGGTCCTGCTGCTGGGCATCCTCTCGACGGGGGTGATCGGCATCGCGACGGGCAGCTTCGCGCCGATGGGCTGGTGCGGCAGCATGGGCGAAGGGATCACGGGCATGGGTGAACTCATCATCATCACGATGCTTGCGGGCGGACTGCTCGAACTGATCCGCCTGAACGGCGGCATCGACTACCTGATCGACCGCATGACGCGCCACATCCGGGGACGCCGCGGCGCCGAGGGGGCCATCGCGGGGCTCGTCTGCCTCTCGAACCTCTGCACGGCCAACAACACGATCGCCATCCTGACCGTGGGCCCCATCGCCCGCAAGATCGCCGACCGCTTCGGCATCGACCGCCGGCGCAGCGCCAGCCTGCTCGACACCTTCTCGTGCTTCACGCAGGGGCTGCTCCCCTACGGCGCGCAGCTGCTCATGGCCGCCGGTCTCACGGGACTCTCGCCGCTGGAGATCATCCGCTACCTCTACTACCCCTTCGTCATGGGATTCGGCGCCGTGCTGGCCATCGTGCTGCGCTATCCCCGCAAAATCTGATCCGGCCGCCCGCTTCCGGGCCGCCCCATACGCACACGAAAACACCCGCAACGCCTTGTGGCGCTGCGGGTGTTCTGCAATCCGCTGCGGGACGGTTACTCGATTTCGAGCAGCACGGCGTCCGTAGCTACGGTGTCGCCCGCCTGCACGAGAATCTGCTTCACCTTGCCCGAGTAGTCGGTCGTGACGGCATTCTCCATCTTCATGGCTTCGAGCACGAGGACCTCCTGTCCGGCCTTGACCTCGTCGCCGACCTTCACCTTGATGTCGATGATGCGGCCCGGCAGCGGAGCCGTCACGGTATTGCCCGTGATGACGGCCTGCTTCTTCTCCTCGACGGGCTTCTCCTCGGCCTTCGGCGCAGCGGGTTTCGCCGCCTCGTAGGCCTTCTTCTTCTGTTCGGTCAGGAAGGTCTTGGCCACGAGCGGGAAGAGCTCGAGCAGCAGCACCTCCTTCTCGTTGGCGGCGAGCTTCACGCCTCCGGCCTCCGGAAGTTCGGGATTGGGCTGCATCTGGTATTTCGACGTATCGTAGGGCGTCTCCTCACGCACACCGCAGATCTTGAAGCGGAACTCGGGATCGATCTTCACGGGCGTCTTGCCGTACTCGCCCTTCACCAGTCCGACGAACTGCGACGACTTGTTGGTGTACATCGGACGTCCGGCCTTCTCGTCGAGGGCGCAGTTCACGGCCTGTGCGCCGACGATCTGCGACGTCGGGGTCACCAGAGGCGGCAGACCCGCAGCCAGACGCACCGACGGGATGAGCTCCATGGCGCGGGGCAGAATCTCCTCCGACTTGAGCTGCTTGAGCTGGGCCACCATGTTCGAGTACATGCCGCCCGGGATTTCGGCCTTCTGCACCAGTTCGTTCGGTGCCGGGAAGCCGAAGTAGGCCTCGATCTTGCGGCAGGCGGCGATCGTCGCCTCCTCGTCGTCGTTCTGCGCGGCCTTGATGGCGGCGTCGAACAGCGCGTCGATCTCGGCGGGCAGCTTGTCCGTCAGCGGGTTGAACGGCTTGGGCTCGGGCTTCTCGACGCCGAATACCGACATGTTCAGCTCCTTGCGGATCTCACGCAGCTGCGTGTTGATCTTCGCCACGGCCTCCATGTTCACGCCGATGTCGATGCCGAGCTTCTGGCAGAAGACGTAGACCAGCTCGATGGCCGGAGCGCCCGTGCCGCCGCCGAAGTACCAGCAGTTGGTGTCGACGATGTCAACGCCCGCCACGATGGCCGCGAGCACCGATGCCAGGCCGTAACCCGGCGTACAGTGGGTGTGGAAGTCGACCGGAATCGAGAGGTGCTGCTTGAAGAGCTTGACGAGCGTGGCCACGCGGCGCGGCGGGATCAGGCCCGACATGTCCTTGATCGTAATCATGTCGGCACCGAGGGCTGCCATCTGGCGGGCCTTGTCGAGGAAGTAGGCGTCGGTGAAGACCAGCTCGTGCTTCTTCTTGCCCATCAGGCGCTGCATGAAGGTCGGTTCGGGGTATTTCGGGTCGACCGTATAGCAGACGGCGCAGTCGGCGATGCCGCCGTACTGCTTCACGTACTTGACCGTCGATTTCACGTTGTCCACATCGTTCAGGGCATCGAAGATACGCATGATGCCCAGACCGCTCTCGATGGCGTTGCGGCAGAAGCCGTCGATGATCTCATCCGTATAGGGCGAATAGCCGAACAGGTTGCGGCCGCGCGACAGGGCCGTGAGCTTCGAGACGTTGCCGATGGCCTTGTGGATGGTCTCCAGACGGGTCCAGGGGTTCTCGTTCAGGTAGCGCATCACCGAGTCGGGCACGGCTCCGCCCCACACCTCCATCGCATAGAAATTCGCATCCTTGTAATAAGGCAGGCAGCGGTCGATTTGCGCCTGATTCATGCGGGTTGCGAACGAGGACTGCTGTCCGTCGCGCAACGTAAGGTCTCTGATCTTGAGATTTCTCGCCATTGTATTAGGAAATTAAAGGGTTTTACCTGCGTTACTGTTATTCCGATAACAAAGATAATAAACAATTCGGATTTCCAACAATTTTGCAAAAAAATTTGCAAAAATTCATCACCGCAACTTACTTTCCGTAAATCAAAAGCCGTCACGGGGCGACCGATGTCCGGCGTCGGCCTCCGCGTCGGGGCTCCTGCGGCGGGCGGGGCGGTCGAGGTACTTGCGCTTGAAGAGATCGACGCAGAAGACGAACATCGCCAGCAGGAGGGGCCCGAAGATCACCCCCATGAAGCCGAAAAGCGACAGTCCGATGATGACGCCGAAGATCGTGACGAGCGGATGCGTGTTGTCGAGCTTCTTCTGCAGGACCATGCGCAGGATGTTGTCGACCTGCGCGACGACCAGCACGCCGTAGAGCAGCAGCCCGACAGCCTGTCCCCACTGCCCGGCCAGCCCCATGTAGAGGGCCAGGGGCACCCACACGAGCGCCGTGCCGACGATCGGGATCACCGTGGCGAAGCCCGTCAGCACGCCCCATAACAGCGTCCCGTGCACGCCGAAGATCACGTAGCCCACCCAGGCGACGAACCCCTGCCCCACGGCCAGCAGCGGGATGACGATGGCGTTCGAGCGAACGATGCGGTGGATTTCGCGCAGCACGTCGCCGCCCTCGCTGCGGTTGAAGGGGAGCATTTCGCGAACATAGGCCTCCATGCGGCAGCCGCCGACGAGCAGGAAGTAGAGCACGAAGAGCAGCACGACGACATTGACGGCGAAGCTGCCGATCGCCTCGACGAGCTGCTGCCCCAGCTTCGGCAGGTAGGCCAGGATCTCGCGCAGGTTGCTCTCCTGCCAGAGGTCGTAGCCCGTCCGGACGCGGATCACGCGCGTGACATCCCGGACCGAGGCGATGAGCGATTGCGGGTCGAGCGTCACGTCCTGCACCTTGCTGACGACGAGCCACACGATGCCGCTGATCGGGATAAGGAAGCAGAGGACGGCCTCGCCCAGCAGCAGCCAGGCCGCCGGACCGCGGCGCCAGCGGCGGTGTTCGGTGAGTCGGATCATCTGCCCGCGCAGCAGGACGTAGATCGTCGCGGCGCCCAGCAGGCCGCCCAGAAAGGGAATCAGCTCGATGAAGACCGTCACCCCCATGCCGAGGATGAGGGCGACGAGCGAATAGCGCCAGTATCGTTCACGGATCGAAGCCATACGCCGCCAGCAGCGCAAGGAGCGTGCCGCGAACGGATGCCGCACCACATGAAGGCGGAAAAAGGGCAGACGGCCGCCGGGCAGCGTGGGCCCGCACGGCACGTGCGGCGTCAGAGCAGGCGCTGCCGCAGCGCTTCGCACGAAGCCTCGGGATCGTGCGGATCGAACAGGAAGCCGTCGATGCCGGCCTCGCGTGCCGCGGCGATGTTGGCCGCACGGTCGTCGATGAAGAGCGTCTGGGCCGGATCGAGCCCGTAGCGGTCTAACAGGATGCGGTAGATGCGTGGCTCGGGCTTGACCGTACCCTCCTCGCACGAGACAACCTCGCCGTCGAAGAGCGCGTAGACGTCGGCGCGCCGCAGGAAGTCGATGAACTCGCGCGACATGTTCGACAGCACGTAGAGACGGTACCCCGCCCGCTTCAGCTCGCCGACGAGCCGCTCGGTCGCCCGCACGGGTTCCTGCCGGTCGATCGCCTCCCGCAGGTAGGCCCGAGCCACCTCGGGCGTGCAGCCGTGCAGGGCACACAGGGCGTCGACCACCTGATCGAGCGTCAGCGTGCCGCGGTCGTACTCGACCCAGAAGTCCGGCATCGGGTCGGTGCGGATGAAGCGGAAGAAGTCGATGAATTCGGGTGTACACTTGTGCTTGTCGCGGGCGAAAAGGACGCCGCCGAGGTCGAAAACGATATTTTTCATGCGGCAAAGATAGGCTTTTCGCCCGACATTTCTTCGGTGCGCCGGCAAAAAAAGCCGGTCGCCTTCCGCCCGGATACGACGCGGGAGGTCCGGCGCCGTTCCGGACCTCCCGCTCTCCGGCCGGAGAATCAGTCGGCGCGCGAGACCACCAGACAGTCCACCATCGCCTGGTTGACCTCCATGTGCATGTTCTCGTTCCACGGGCAGAACTCCAGCGTCACGACATGACGGCCCGGCGTGAGGGCGATGCGGACACGGTTGGTCAGGCCCCATTCGTCCCAGGCCCCTTCGCCGCGCTGCGGAAAGACCACGCAGCGGGCATGCGCACCGTCCACACGCATCGTGCGCAGCGCACAGCGGTTGTGCGTCTCCACCGAGCCGTTGCCGTTGGCATAGCGCCACGCGAGGACATACTCTCCCGGCTCCCCGATCCGGATCGGAATCTCGATCCGCCGGTTGACCGTCCGGGCGATCTCGACAAACCCGCGGCCCGAGTATCCGCTGTAGGGATATGCGGCGGCCGGGGCATACTCCTCCGCCTCGTACAACCGCGTCGTGCGGTAGCTCGCAACGGGCTCGCTGGCGAACGACTCGACCCCGTCGGCCGAAAGGGCCGTCACCTGCCAGCTCCCGGTCTCGTCGTCGGGCAGCGGGAAGACGACGTCGGAGGTCTCGCCGACAGGCGTCCCGTCGCGGTAGATGCGGTAGGTGCAGCCCTGCTCGGGCTCCCAGAGCAGACGGTCCACGCCGAAGTCCGCCTCGGGAGTGCGGGGCGAGCAGCGGTTCGCGGTCAGGTTGATCCGGCCTGCGGGCAGCGGCTCCGAAGCCAGGCGGATCTCAACGGCGTGCCGTCCGCGGAGGGTATCCGCCAGGAAGGGCTCCTGCTCGACGCCGTCCACGCGGAACGAGGCGATGCGGTTACCCCAGCCCGACAGCGAGATGTCGAGCAGTGCCTCGCGGTAGCGGAAATTCTCCAGGCGCCGCGGGGCATCGAGCGCCTCGGGGACGAAGGGGGCGAAGCGCAGCCCGTCGGCCTCGAAGTCGAGCCCGAAAAGCAGGCGGTATGTAAGGGCGAGGTTGCCCGAAAGGCTCCACAGCATGTTCGCCGAGTTGATCTGCGTGCCGTAGCGGTCGCCGGACCAGCTGACAAAGTTCTCCTGATTGGTCAGGAAGAGCAGCCCGGCCCGCCAGATGGCGCCGATGCCGTGGAGGACGTTGGGCTCGTTGCCCGTGCGGGCCGCCGCCAGCGTCCAGTAGGCCTGCACGAAGGGCCACACGGCATCGTTGTGGTAGGGCGGCACGTCGGGAATGCTCGGGAAGAAACAAGGCGTGCCGAAATCGAGCGACGGGACCTGCTCGACGACGCGCGCCGCACGCTCGGCCGGGGCGATGTCCCACAGGATGCAGAGCGCCTCGCCGAGCGTCTCGCTGCGGGGCGACAGCAGCAGCGTGTCGCGGCCGTAGAGGAACTGCCCGTAGTAGCCCCGCTCCTCGATCCAGAGCCGGGCGTTGATCCCTTCACGCAGCAGTCCGGCATGGCGGGCATACCTTGCGGCGAGCTCCGCCTCACCCCGCCGGGCCGCAATCTCGGCAAGCACCTCGCAGGCGCGGCAGTGTACGGCGCAGGTCCCGAGGTTCTCGCTGGCATAGATGTCCGCCGGCTGCATCCAGCGCGGATACTCCTGCTCGCGCCAGTCGAGGAAGGAGCTCTCGCCGCGCACGAGCTGCGTGACGGGATCGTAGACCACCCGCATGTCGTCCTCCACCGAACGGCGGATCACGGGCCAGACCGTATCGAGCCACGCCTCGTCGCCCGTGACCTTGTAGACCTCGTAGGCCGCCACGGCCCAGATCATGCGGTCCGACGAGACGGGCCAGGCGCCGCCCGTACCCGTATCCTGCACGATGCGGCCCAGAGGGTCGACCTTGCGCATCAGGCTCTTTTTCGCCACCTCGGGCTGCACGTGCGCCATGGCCAGCAGGATGCTGTAGCTCACGTCGCGCGTCCACACGCCGCTCCAGTTCCGGCCGGTGCGGAGCGTCGAATCGGGCTCGACGGCGCGGTTCACCTCGTCGAGCGAAAGGTTGTACATGGCCCGTTCGACGGGCAGGCCCCCGCTCAGCCGGGGATAGGCCGAAATATCGGTCCCGAGCCGCCAGCGCTGTTCGGCAACGCTGTCGGCGCCCGGCGCGGCACCCATAAAGTCGGAGACGATCTCCGTATCGGAGAGCACGCGGGCCGTATATTGGGCCTGCGTCACCCCGTCACGCAGCAGCTCGTAGCTTGCGGTGCGGTACACGACATCGCTGCCGCACGAGACGCCCAGCAACAGCAGCGGCAATAGAATCTTTCGCATGGATTCAGAAAGTTCGGTTCGACATGATTTTCCAAAAAGGGCCCCGTCCCGAAGGAGAGGCCCGAGAATTCCTGTTGAGTCGACCATCAGAAGAGGTGGAAGACCACGGTCAGACCCGCCATGACGATGGCGACCATCGACATGAGCTTGACGAGGATGTTGAGCGACGGGCCCGACGTATCCTTGAACGGATCGCCCACCGTGTCGCCCACGACCGTTGCCTTGTGGCACTCGGAGCCCTTGCCGCCGTAGTGTCCCTCCTCGATCATCTTCTTGGCGTTGTCCCACGCACCGCCGGCATTGGCCATGAAGACCGCCAGCACGAAGCCCGAGCTCAGGCCGCCGACAAGCAGGCCCATGACGCCCGCCACGCCGAAGACAAGGCCCACGACCACCGGCACGATGATCGCCAGCAGACTCGGGAAGAGCATCTCACGCTGCGCCCCGCGCGTCGAGATGGCCACGCAGCGCGCATAGTCGGGCGTACCCTCGCCCGTGAGGATGCCTTTGATCTCGCGGAACTGACGCCGCACCTCCTGCACCATGCTCTCGGCGGCGCGGCCCACGGCATTCATCGTCAGGCCGCAGAAGAGGAACGACATCATCGCGCCGATGAAGAGACCGATGAGCACCGTGGGGTTCATCAGCGAGATGCGGTAATACTCCATGAAGTCGAGGATCGAGGCGCTCTGCACGAGCTGCTCCGTGCCGTTCGGCATCATGAGCACCTCGATGCCATTGTGCAGCAGGCCGATGCGGATCTCCTCGATATAGGAGGCCAGCAGCGCCAGCGCCGTCAGGGCCGCCGATCCGATGGCAAAGCCCTTGCCCGTGGCCGCCGTCGTGTTGCCCAGCGCATCGAGCGCGTCGGTACGCTTGCGCACCTCGGCACCCAGGCCGCTCATCTCGGCATTGCCGCCCGCATTGTCGGCGATGGGTCCGTAGGCGTCGGTCGCCAGCGTGATGCCCAGCGTCGAGAGCATGCCCACGGCCGCGATGCCGATGCCGTAGAGGCCCATCGACATGTTCTGCGGCGAGAGCATCTGCTCCATGTCGAAGCCGATGGCGCAGAGGTAGGCCACGATGATCGCCACGCCGATCGTCACGACGGGAATCGCCGTCGAGATCATACCCGAGCCCACGCCGGCGATGATGACCGTGGCGGGACCCGTCTGCGCGCTGCCGGCGATCTTCTGCGTCGGCTTGTAGGAGTGCGACGTGTAGTATTCGGTTGCCTGGCCGATGATGATGCCGGCCACGAGGCCCGTGATGACCGAGCACGAGAGGCCGACCCAGTTCTCGATGTCGAGCAGGTAGAGGATGCCGAACGTCGCCACGGCGATGAGCGCCGAGCTGACATTCACGCCGCGCCCGAGCGAGCGCAGCAGCTCCCGCATCGAGGCCCCCTCCTTCGTGCGCACGAGGAAGATGCCGAAGATCGAGAGGACGATGCCCACGGCGGCGATCAGCATCGGCGCCAGCACGGCCTTGAGCTGCATCGCCTCGCTGCCCACGGAGGCGAAGGCCGCGGCACCGAGGGCCGCCGTCGCCAGCACCGAACCGCAGTAGCTCTCGTAGAGGTCGGCGCCCATGCCGGCCACGTCGCCCACGTTGTCGCCCACGTTGTCGGCGATGGTCGCCGGGTTGCGCGGGTCGTCCTCCGGGATGCCGGCCTCGACCTTGCCCACGAGGTCGGCGCCCACGTCGGCCGCCTTCGTGTAGATACCGCCGCCGACACGCGCGAAGAGCGCCTGCGTCGAGGCGCCCATGCCGAAGGTCAGCATCGTCGTGGTGATGACCACGAGCTTCTGCGGGCCCGTCGCCTCAACAAAGTGGTTCAGGATCACATACCAGAACGAGATGTCGAGCAGGCCGAGCCCCACGACCACAAGGCCCATCACGGCGCCGCTGCGGAAGGCGACCTTCAGGCCGCGGTCGAGCGACTGCCGCGCGGCATTGGCCGTGCGGGCCGAGGCGTAGGTCGCGGTCTTCATGCCGAAGTAGCCGGCCAGGCCCGAGAAGAATCCGCCCGTAAGGAAGGCGAAGGGCACCCATTCGTTCTGCACGCCCGCCCCGTAGGCCAGGTAGGCGAAGAAGAGCGCCAGAACCACGAATACGAGCCCCACAACCTTGTACTGCTGCCGCAGGTAGGCCATGGCACCCATGCGCACGTGCGCGGCGATCTCGCGCATGCGCGGCGTACCCTCGTCCTCGCGCTTCATCAGGCGGTAGAAGGCCCAGGCAAAGACCAGCGCGATAACGGAAGCGACGGGTACGACCCAGAAAATCATCGGAGTGTTCGTCATTTGGCAATAATTTAGATTGGAAACGTGGACATAAAGATAGGAAAAATCCCGCAATACGACTCACCGAAGCCGGGAAAAAGAGACCCCGGGAGAAAAAAAGCCGGGGCTCCGGAATCCGGAGCCCCGACCTGGGCGACCGACAACGGCCGGAAGGGACGTTCCCGACAGGGAACTACGATCCGAAGTTGTCGTAGAGGATGTTTTCGGGCGGCACGCCGAGCGAATCGAGCATCTTGACCACCGAGGCGATCATCATCGGAGGTCCGCACATGAGGTAGATGCAGTCCTCGGGTGCCTGATGGTGCTTCAGGTAGTTCTCGTAGAGCACGTTGTGCACGAAGCCCGGTGTGTACTTCTCGCCGGCGGCATCGGCCTCCGGATCGGGACGGTCCAGTGCGAGGTGGAACGAGAAGTTGGGGAACTCCTTTTCGATCTCGCGGAACTCGTGCACGTAGGGAGCCTCCTTCAGCGCACGGGCACCGTACCAGAACGATACGGGACGCTTCGTCTTCTCGGTCTTGAACAGGTGCATCAGGTGGCTGCGCATCGGGGCCATGCCGGCGCCGCCGCCGATGAAGATCAGCTCCTGCGTGTCGGGCAGGTTGTCCGGCAGGAAGAACTCGCCGTA
>UQUQ01000024.1 GCA_900544265.1 uncultured Alistipes sp. | reverse complement strand
TCTTATACACGGGATAGGTTTCGCCGTTCACTTCGATGGTCTCTTTTGTCGAAACGGCGGACCGACACAAAAACACGACGTCGTTGGACATGTCCTTGAACGCCACCAAACGATAATTCTCCGGATGAATACCCTTTTTCATTTCGTTGTTTTTGTTTTAATTAGTGCTTAAGCGGGACAAAGGTACGAATTTATTTGCAACAAACAAGCCCCCGGCTCAACTTTTTTCTCCGCGCGGCCGCCGAAAGGTTGCGCATTCTGAATTGTTTTCGTATCTTTGCGCCACGCAAGTCCCCGGAAGGGGTGCCGCGAGGGCCCATAGCTCAGTTGGTCAGAGCAGCGGACTCATAATCCGAAGGTCGTGGGATCATGCCCCTCTGGGCCCACCCGACAAGCCGGAGCATCCCGAAGGATGCCCCGGCTTTTGTTTTGCCCGGCAGGGAAGGGGCTGCCGTCCGCCTGCTCCGCGCCGTCCACCCGCCAGGAATTCCCCCGTCCGCACAACAGGCTCGCACAACACGCCCGCCGGAAATCCCTCCCTTCCGCACGACACGCCCACCGGGAATCCCCCCCCCTTCCGCACGACACGCCCTTCCGCACGACACGTCCCGTCCGCCCCGGACAGTGCGGACGCCGCCGAAGGTCGTTTCACCGCCTCTTTTTGCCGTTTCACCGACCGCACGGACTCTCCGCTTCCGGAACAACCTTGTTCCATTTGGGATTTTTCGTATCTTTGTACACTTCCTTCACACGAACCGCACTTTTCGTCACCATGAGCAAAAGAAAGAAATGGATCGCCACGGCCATCGTCCTCGTGGTCTTTGCCGCAGCCCTGGCCATCTACAACCACTACGGCCCGGGAGGCACCGCCTCGTCCGACCTTCCGGTCGAGAAGGGCCCCCGCAAAAAGAGCATCCTGAATGTCAACGGACTGGTCATCCGCCCGACGTCGCTCACCGACGGCATCACGACCGTGGGCAACCTGCTGCCCGACGAGGAGGTGGACCTCTCGTTCGAGACCTCGGGCAAGATCGTCGCGATCAACTTCCGCGAGGGCACGCCCGTCACGCGGGGCGAGCTGCTGGCCAAGGTCAACGACAAGCCCCTCCAGGCACAGCTCAAGCGCTACGAGGCGCAGCTCAAACTGGCCGAGAACCGCGTCTTCCGCCAGAGCACCCTGCTCGAGAAGGACGCCGTGAGCCAGGAGGCCCTCGAACAGGCCCGCACGGAGCTCGCCACGCTCAACGCCGACATCGACATCGTGCGGCAGAACATCGCCCTGACCGAACTGCGGGCGCCGTTCGACGGCATCATCGGCCTGCGCAACGTCAGCGAGGGAGCCTACGCCTCGCCCGACGTCGTGGTGGCCAAGCTGACGAAGATCTCGCCGCTGAAGATCGACCTCTTCGTGCCGGAGCGCTACGCCAACCAGATCCGCCCCGGCACGCCGCTGTCGTTCACCGTCGAGGGGCGCAGCGAGACCTTCCACGCCCGGGTCTACGCCACCGAATCGAAGGTCGACATCGCCACGCGCACGCTGGCCGTGCGCGCCTCGTTCCCCAATACCGGGAGCCGGCCCCTGCTGCCGGGCCGTTTCGTGAGCGTGCAGATCCGCATGCACGACATTCCCGACGCCATCGCCGTCCCGACCGAGGCGATCGTCCCGGAGATGGGCGTCGACAAGGTCTATCTCTACAAGAGCGGCAAGGCCCGCGCCGTGGAGGTCCGCACGGGGCTGCGCACCGACCGCAGCATCCAGATCATCGAGGGGCTGCACGTCGGCGACACGCTCATCACCTCCGGCACGCTGCAGCTGCGCACCGACCTGCCCGTCCAACTCGACATCGTCGAATAACCCCGCCGCCGCATGAACATCTCCGAACTGAGCATCCGGCGCCCCGTGCTGGCCACGGTGCTGACGATCATCATCCTGCTGTTCGGCCTGATCGGCTACGGCAGCCTCGGCGTGCGCGAGTACCCGAGCGTCGACAACCCGATCATCTCGGTCTCGTGCTCCTACCCGGGCGCCAACGCCGACGTGATCGAGAACCAGATCACCGAACCGCTCGAACAGAACATCAACGGCATCCCGGGCATCCGCTCGCTCTCGAGCACCAGCCGCCAGGGACAGAGCCGCATCACCGTGGAGTTCGAGCTGTCGGTGGACCTCGAAACCGCGGCCAACGACGTGCGCGACAAGGTCT
The DNA here is from genome assembly GCA_900544265.1 of uncultured Alistipes sp. GTDB lineage: Bacteria > Bacteroidota > Bacteroidia > Bacteroidales > Rikenellaceae > Alistipes > Alistipes merdavium. Next base: position 28,752 of record UQUQ01000024.1, on the reverse strand, counting down.
CGCGCGCCCAGCGCTACCTGCCGCGCGACTGCGACCCGCCCACCGTCTCGAAGGCCGACGCCGACGCCACGCCCATCCTCATGGTGACGATCCAGAGCGACAAGCGCTCGCTGCTCGAGCTGAGCGAGATCGCCGACCTGACGGTCAAGGAGCAGCTCCAGACGATCAACAACGTCAGCGGCGTGGAGATCTGGGGCGAGAAGCGCTACTCGATGCGCCTGTGGCTCGACCCGGCAAAGATGGCCGGATACGGCATCACGCCCGTCGACGTGAAGAATGCCCTCGACCGCGAGAACGTCGAGCTGCCCTCGGGCAGCATCGAGGGCAACACCACCGAGCTGACGATCCGCACCCTCGGGCTCATGCACACGACGCAGGAGTTCAACGACCTGGTGATCCGCGAGGATGCCGACCGCATCATCCGCCTGAGCGACGTGGGCCGCGCCGAACTCGGGCCGCAGGACACGCGCAGCTACATGAAGATGAACGGCATCCCGATGGTGGGCGTCGTCGTGATCCCGCAGCCGGGCGCCAACCACATCGAGATCGCCGACGCCGTCTACGAGCGCATGGCGACCATGAGGAAGGACCTGCCGGACGACGTCGTCACCGGATACGGATTCGACAACACGCGTTTCATCCGCGCCTCGATCGACGAGGTGAAGCAGACCGTCTACGAGGCCTTCGTGCTGGTCATCATCATCATCTTCCTCTTCCTGCGCAACTGGCGCGTGACGCTCATCCCGTGCATCGTCATCCCCGTGTCGCTCATCGGCACCTTCTTCCTGATGTACGTCGCGGGCTTCTCGATCAACGTGCTCTCGATGCTGGCCGTGGTGCTCTCGGTGGGCCTGGTCGTCGACGACGCCATCGTCATGACCGAGAACATCTACATCCGCATCGAACGCGGCATGACGCCGCGCGACGCCGGCATCGAGGGGGCCAAGGAGATCTTCTTCGCCGTGCTCTCGACCTCCGTGACGCTCATCGCCGTCTTCTTCCCGATCGTCTTCATGGAGGGCATGACCGGGCGGCTGTTCCGCGAGTTCAGCCTCGTGATCTCGGGCGCCGTCATCATCTCGACCTTCGCGGCGCTGACCGTCACGCCGATGCTCGCCACGAAGCTCCTGGTCAAGCAGGAGCGGCAGAGCTGGTTCTACAACAAGACCGAGCCCTTCTTCGTGTGGCTCAACTCGTTCTACAGCCGCACGCTGGCCTCGTTCCTGAGGCGGCGCTGGCTGGCGCTGCCCCTCACGGCGCTGACCCTCTTTTTGATCGGCTGGCTCTGGAGCACGATCCCCGCGGAGATGGCGCCGCTCGAGGACCGCTCGCAGATCACGATCAACACGCTCGGATCGGAGGGCGCCTCCTACGAATACCTGCGCGACTACACCGAGGACATCAACCTGCTCGTCGACTCGCTCGTGCCGGAGGCCGAGGCCGTCACGGCGCGCGTGTCGAGCGGCCGCGGCAACATCCGCATCGCCCTTACGGACATCGCCGCGCGCGACCGCAGCCAGATGGAGATCGCCGAGGAGGTCTCGGCGGCCGTGCGCCGCAAGACCAAGGCCCGCTCGTTCGTGCAGCAGCAGAGCACCTTCGGCGGACGCCGCAGCAGCATGCCCGTGCAGTACGTGCTGCAGGCGACCGGCATCGAACGGCTCGAGGAGGTGCTGCCCGAGTTCATGACGAAGGTCTACGAGAGCCCCGTCTTCCAGATGGCCGACGTCGACCTGAAGTTCAGCAAGCCCGAGGTGCGCATCGAGATCAACCGCGACAAGGCCAACCTGCTGGGCATCAGCACGCGCGACATCGCCCAGACGTTGCAGTACGGATTAAGCGGCCAGCGCATGGGCTATTTCTACATGAACGGCAAGCAGTACGAGATTCTGGCCGAGATCAACCGCCAGCAGCGCAACCGCCCGGCCGACCTGCGGTCGATCTACGTGCGCAGCAGCAAGGGCGAGATGATCCAGCTCGACAACCTCATCGCCCTGTACGAGGATGTCGCGCCGCCACAGCTCTACCACTACAACCGCTTCCTCTCGGCCACCGTGTCGGCCGGACTGGCCAAGGGGCACACCATCGGCGAGGGGCTCGACGAGATGGACCGCATCGCCGCCGAGACGCTCGGCGACGACTTCCGCACGGCGCTGGCCGGCGACTCGAAGGAGTTCCGCGAGAGCTCGTCGAGCCTGATGTTCGCCTTCCTGCTGGCCATCCTGCTCATCTACCTGATCCTCGCGGCGCAGTTCGAGAGCTTCAAGGACCCGCTGGTCATCATGCTCACCGTGCCGCTGGCCATCGCCGGCGCGCTGGTCTTCATGTGGGCGACCGACCAGACGATGAACATCTTCAGCCAGATCGGCATCATCATGCTCATCGGCCTGGTGGCCAAGAACGGCATCCTGATCGTCGAGTTCGCCAACCAGAAGCAGGAGGCCGGGCTCGACAAGCTCCACGCCATCGAGGAGGCGGCTTTGCAACGCTTGCGCCCGATCCTGATGACGAGCGCCTCGACCGTGCTGGGCCTGCTGCCGCTGACCGTCGCCACGGGCGAGGGCGCCAACGGCCGCATCGCCATGGGCGTGGCCGTCGTGGGCGGCATGGTGGTCTCGACGCTGCTGACGCTCTACATCGTCCCGGCCATCTACAGCTACGTCTCGACCAACCGCATCCGCCGAACGAAAAAGAAAGAGAAAGTCTCATGATACGACCGATCCTTACCCTGCTGCTCACCGTCCTCGCCGCCCTGCCCGCCGCGGCGCAAGAGGTCCTGACGCTGCAAAAATGCCTCGAACAGGGGCTCGAACGCAACTACGACATCCGCATCGTGCGCAACGAGGAGCGCATCACCGACAACGACGCCACGGCGGCCAACGCCGGGATGCTCCCGACGGTGGAGCTATCGACGGGCTACACCGGGGCGCTGGACAACTACCGCCGCACGCAGCCCGACACGGGCGACGCCACGACCGACCGCGGCATCTACGACGGGACGTTCGACGCGGGCATCGCCGTGAACATGACCCTCTTCGAGGGCTTCCGCATCCGCACCGACTACAAGCGGCTCAAGGAGATGCAGACGATGGGCGCGCTGCGCACGCGCATCACCATCGAGGACTTCATCGCCAACCTCACGGCCGAGTACTACAACTTCGTGCAGCAGACGCTGCGCCTGCAGAACTTCCGCTACGCCGTGTCGCTCTCGCGCGAGCGCCTGCGCATCACCGAGGCCCGCTACCGCATCGGCGACTTCTCGCGCCTCGACCTGCTGCAGGCCCGCGTGGACTTCAACGCCGACAGCTCGAAATACATGTCGCAGCACGAGCTGGTGACCGCCTCGCGCATCCGCATCAACGAGCTGCTGGCCAACGAGGACCTCAACACGCCGCTGCTGATCCACGACTCGGTGATCCGCGTCAACGCCTCGCTCACGTGGAACGCCCTGCTCGAGCGGACCCTGCGCACGAACGCCTCGCTGCTGCTCGCCGAGCACGACCGCACACTCTCCGAACTGGACCTGAAGAGCATCCGCTCGCGCAACTACCCCTACCTGAACCTCTCGCTCGGATACGGCTACACGCACAACCTCTACGGGCTGGGCTCGACCTCCCGGCGGGCGACGCTCGGACCGACAGCCGGGCTCCGGATGGGCTTCACACTCTTCGACGGCAACCGCCGCCGCGAGCAGCGCAACGCCCGCATCGAGGTCGAAAACAGCGAGCTGACGCGCCAGCAACTCGAACAGTCGCTGCAGGCCGACCTGTCGAACTTCTGGCAGGCCTACCGCAACAACCTCGAGGTGATCCAGCTCGAGGAGGAGAATCTCATCGCCGCGAAGGAGAACTACGAGATCGCCATGGAGCGCTACCTGCTGGGCGACCTGCCGGGCATCGACATGCGCGAGGCGCAGAAGAGCCTGCTCGACGCCGAGGAGCGCATCCTCACGGCGCAGTACAACACCAAGCTGTGCGAGATTTCGCTCCAGCAGATCAGCGGCAACATCCTCGTCTACATGCAATGACCTCTTTTCGGAGGCACGGAGCATGTTTTTCCCGATTTTTTCGTATCTTTGTTCACTCAAACAAACAATCGCAACCATGGAATTTGAAGGAACAGTCTACAAAATAATGCCCGTGACGAAGGGAACGTCGGCACGCGGCGACTGGCAGCGGCAGGATGTCGTTTTCGAGATGCAGGACGGCCCCTATACGCGCAAGATCTGCGTCACCTTCTTCAACCGGCCCGACGACGTGGCCCGGCTCAAGGAGGGGGCGACCTACAACGTCTCGGTGAACATCGAGTCGCGCGAATACAACGGCCGCTGGTACACCGACATCCGGGCCTGGCGCATCCAGCCCAAGCAGGCCGAGGCCCCGGCCCCGATGCCCGACATGCCGCCGCTGGGCGAAGAGCCCTCCTACGCCTCGACGCCGGCCGAGGTGGACGACCTGCCGTTCTGACACCGGGCCGCGGGCGGTCGCGGGCTGAAGATGACACCGGGTCGCAGACGGTCGCAGGCGGAAGATGACACCGGGCCGCGGGCGGTCGCAGGCTGAAAGCCCCCGGCCACGACAATGACAAGACGCGCCGATCCCTGAAAGGATCGGCGCGTCCGTTTTTCCATCCGCCCGGCAGCCATCCGTCGCTCGGAGACCATCCGCTTCCGTCATCTGCACACACCGGTGCTCTTCGTCGCAGCCTTCCGGCATCGCCCCCGCATCGTCCGACCCATGTTCGGACTTTATTCTGTCAGACGCTTCGCGGGCGGCGCATCCCGGCCGCAAGCCCGGCTTTCGGAAATCTCACCGTGCCGGCCGGGCATCGCAAAAAAAGAAAGAGCCGGGCATCGCAAAAAAAGAGCCAGGCGTCGCAAAAAAAGAGCCGGACCTCGCAATGAGATCCGGCTCCGGAGTTGTGACGGGATTCCGCCGCAAACTATTTCTCGGTCTGCTCCGCAGCAGGCTTCTCTGCGGGGGCCACAGCCGTCGAATCGGCCGGAGCGGGCTCCACGTAGGGCGTCACGTCGAGCACCTCCACCTCGAACTCCAGCGCCTCGTTGGGGCCGATGCCGCGGTTGCCGCGCGGGCCGTATGCCAGATCGGAAGGAATCCAGAGCATGATCTTGCCGCCCTTGCCGACAAGCTGCATACCCTCAGTCCAGCCCTTGATTACCCGGTTGAGCGGGAACTCCACGCCCTCGTTCTTGTCATACGAGTCGGGCATGTACTGCTTGCGCTGCGCCTGCAGGTCCTCGGGCAGGTTCTCGAAGATCGAGCTGTCGAAGACGCGGCCCGTGCGCGTGCGGCCCGTATACTGCACCTTCACCACGTCGCGCGGATCGGAAGCCTTCACCGTCTCGTCACCGGCCTTCACGATCTTGTAGACCAGACCCGACTCGGTCGTCTTCGCACCGGACTTCTTGGCCTTCTTCTCCAGCCAGGCCTTCGATGCGGCGGCGTTCTCGGCCGGGCGCGTCACCATCATGTAGTGCTGCATGTAGCGGTTCACCTCCATCTCGTCCATCTTGGCGTTGCCGTCACGCACGTCCTGCATGGCCTGTGCGATCCACACCAGCTGAAGCGGCATTTCGCTCTGGCTGATGCCGTAGCCGAGGTCGTTGCCCAGAGCCTGCGAAATCTCGGTGCGCTCCTCCTCCGACTCGAACATCTCGGGATCGGCCACCGGATACTCCACCTTCGTCGTGTCGCCGCCGGCCAGACGCGCGCTGTCGGCTGCGGCACGCTTCTCGGCGATGGCGCGTGCACGCTCGCCGCGCTTGGTCATGAAGAACTCGCGCAGCTTCTCGACCGATTCGCTGTGCTTCTCGAACGAACTCTTGCCCGTAGCGCTCTCGATCATCGCTGTCTCGACGGCCTTCCAGTCGAAAGGCACGTCGCGGAGCTGATACGAGAAGCCCGTTGCGACATTGGCGCCCAGCGCATACGACAGCGAGTCGAACTCCGACAGGCTGCCCATCTGCACGCCGTTGCTCTTGCTGCCACAGGCAGTCATGAGCGCAGCACCCGCAAGTGCCGCTGCAAAAAGAATCTTTTTCATTGTCTCGGAATATTTTGTGTTTGCCTTGTTCGTTTTTCCGCGCAAAGATAACAAATTATCGCAACTTGTGTCACGAATATCAGCGCAAATTGCCGCGACGCGAACGATTCGCATACTTGTCGACATCGAGAAGCTCGATCTCGTAGTCGAGCGTCGCGTTGGGGCCCACGCCGAACTCCTTGCTACCGTCGGCTCCGAAGGCCGCCGACGAGGGCATCCAGGCCCGGATGCGCCCGCCCTGCCCGATCAGCTTCACGCTCTCCTTCAGGCCGCGCGTCATCTCCGAAAGGGCCATGCGCAGCGAGTCGCCGCGCTCGTAGGAGGAGTAGAGCTGCCGTCCGTCGACCGAACGGATCACCACGCGCATCACCACGCTGTCGCGCTCGGAGGCGGGGATGTTGTTCTGGTCACCCACCTCCTCGACGGAGTAGGTCACTCCCGACGACGTGCGGGCATACGAACGGTTCGACCGGGCGAAGTCGGCGAGGAACTGCTCCTCGTAGGCGCGGGCCTTCTCCGGCAGCAGGTAGTTGACATAGGCCAGGTAGAAGGTCTCGGCCTCCTCCATCGAGAGCTTCGTCTTTGCGGCGAAGACGTCGCGTATCCCCTCGCAGACGGCCGCCACGTTGAGCGTCGAGTCCATCCGCTGGAGGTTCAGCCCCACGTTCATGCCGATGACATAGGCCACCGAGTCGACATCCGAACGGAGCTTCACCCCGCCGGAGGTCTTTTTCGAGCAGCCGCCGGCCAGCAGGCCCGCGGCCGCACACAGGACAATCAGAGTCGTTTTCATGCGCAAGTCACTTCTTTTTTGCAAATGCCAGAATCAGCAGGCTGCCCAGCACGGCGGCGGCCGTCGAGCCCATCAGGATGGCGATCTTGCCGCGGTCGATGAGCGTGGGGTCCGTATAGGCGAGCGAGTCGACGAAGAGCGACATCGTGAAACCGATACCGCCCAGGCAGGCCACGGCGAAGAGCATCCGCCAGTTCGCCCCCTCGGGCATCACGGCCACCCCCGAACGCACGGCGAGCCAGCTTGCGAGGAAGATGCCCAGCGGCTTGCCGATCAGCAGTCCGAAGAAGACGCCCATGCCGACCGAACCGATCACGGGCGAGTAGTGGAAAATATTGAGGTATTCGAGCGATCCGATCTCGACGCCGGCATTGGCCAGGGCGAAGATCGGCATCACGAGGAAGGTCACGTAGGGCGAAAGGGCATGCTCCATGCGGTAGCTCATGCCCACCGAATCGGAGGCCAGGATGCGCATTTCGCGCAGGTAGAAACGGTGTTCGTCGTTCGGGAAGTCGGAATCGGCCGCCTCGACGCGGTTGAGCTTCTCCTTGAGCAGACGCATCTTGCGGGCGAAGTACTCCTTGCCGTAGCGGGGCGACATGGGGATGAGCAGCGCCATGGCCACGCCCGAGATCGTCGAGTGCACGCCCGAGTAGTAGAAGAGGCCCCACACCACGACGGCCGGGACGACGTAGGAGATGACGCGCTTCTCGCCCATCTTGTTCATGAAGTAGACCAGCAGCATGATCGCCAGGGCAATCAGCAGGCAGGTGATCTGTACCTTGCCGCCGTAGAAGAGCGCGATGACGAGGATGGCGCCGAGGTCGTCGGCGATGGCCAGCGCCGTGAGGAAGATCTTGAGCGACAGCGGCACGCGGCTGCCCAGCATCGAGAGGATGCCGATGGCGAAGGCGATGTCGGTGGCCGTGGGAATGCCCCATCCGTTGGCGGCTTCGGTTCCGTGGTTGAAGGCCGTGAAGATGATCGCCGGGACGAGCATGCCGCCCGCCGCCGCCAGCACGGGAAGGATCGCCTGCCGCATCGAGGAGAGCTGCCCGCAGACGATCTCGCGCTTGATCTCGAGCCCCACGGAGAAGAAAAAAAAGACCATCAGGCCGTCGTTGATGAACTTTTCGACGGTCATGCCGCGCGGGAAGATCCAGTTGATGACCCCGTCCGGGGAGTGGATCATCAGCGAGAGGTCGGTCTCGAGCAGGTGGTGGTAGTAGAGCTTCGTCGCCGGGAGGTTGGCCAGCAGCATGGCCACGATGACGCAGACGAGCAGCACCACGCCGCCCGACCAGGGAGCCTCGATGAAGTCGCGTCCGCGGATGCCGATCAGGTGACGCTTGCGGATCCAGCCGTAGAGGGAGAAGAGTCTCATGCAGTTTCGTGGTTTTTATCGTTCGACAGCAGGGCCTGTCCGCAGAGTTTCCAGAGCATGCGGGCCCCGGTGATGGCATCGATCCGCTCCTCGGGCGCCGGCGACACCTCCACCAGGTCGAAGCCGATGATGCGGCGGCCCGAGCGAACGACGGCCGCCAGCAGCCACACCGCCCGGTTGAAGGAGAGTCCGCCCGGCACGGGCGTACCCGTATGGGGGCAGTTCTCGAACGAGAGTCCGTCGATGTCGAAGCTCACGTAGACCTCCGCGGGCAGCGCCTCGACGATGCGGCGGCACTGCGCGTCCCACGGCTCGCCGCGGAACTCCGCCTCGGAGAGCGAGAGGTCGTCGAAGGTGACGATACGCCCCGACGAGGCGGCCAGGTCGGCTTCGCGGCGGCTGAAGTCGCGCACGGCGACCTGCACGATGCGCGCGACCTGCGGCACGTCACGCAGGACGTTGTACATGATCGAGGCGTGCGAGAAGCGGAACCCTTCGTAGGCGTCGCGCAGATCGCAGTGGGCGTCTATGTGCAGGATGCCGAAGCCTTCGTGCCGGGCCCCGAGAGCGCGGATCAGCCCGTAGGGGGTCGAGTGGTCGCCGCCGACCAGCCCCACGATCTTCCCCGCATCGAGCCACCGGCCGGCCTGCGCCTCGATGTTGGCGTTCAGCACAGCGCACCCCTCGTTCACGCGGCGGATCTTGCGCACGACGTAGTCGTCGTCGGGGCTCCCGCCCCCTTCGAGGTGCTCGATCACCTTCTCGGCGTCGGAGCGCAGCCGCTGCGAGAGCTCCTGCAGCGAATAGTCGATGTCGGCCGTGGCGATGCCGCAGCGCCAGGCGTCGGGCGCCAGCGGATCGTAGAAATCGAGCTGCGTGGAGGCCTCGATGATCGCGTCGGGCGCATAGACCGTGCCGGCACCGTAGGAGACCGTCACGTCCCACGGAGCCGAGACAAGCACCAGGGCCGCCGTCTCGGGATCGAACGGCATGCCGAAATAGGTGCCGTTGTCGACCCCCACGCCGTCCGGATCGAAGGTTTTCTGTTCCATAAAGCGATTGTTGATGGGCAAAGGTACGAAAATTTTATTTTTTCTCTATATTTGCCCACGTCAAAGAAAAAGGAGCGATGACAAAAAATTCCATCCCGAAAATCGTCGCCGACAGCGCCATACCCTTCCTGCGGGAGGTGCTGGAGCCGTGGGCCGAGGTCCGCTACCTGCCCGGAGCGGCCATCGGTGCGGAGGATGTCCGCACGGCCGACGCGCTGGTCATCCGCACGCGCACGCGCTGCAACGAGGCCCTGCTCGGGGCGTCGTCCGTGCGGCTGATCGCCACGGCGACGATCGGATTCGACCACATCGACACGGCCTGGTGCGCCGCCCGGGGCATCCGCGTCGCAACGGCCGCAGGCTGCAACGCCCGGGGCGTGTTGCAGTGGATCGGCGCCGTGCTGGTCAGCCTCTCCCGCCGGCAGGGCTGGGCGCCTCGCGAGCGGACGCTCGGCATCGTCGGCGTGGGACACGTCGGTTCGCTGGTCAAGAGTTATGCCGAGGCGTGGGGGTTCCGCACCGTATGCTGCGACCCGCCGCGCGAGGAGCGCGAACACGCCGGCTTCCGGCCGCTGGGCGAGGTGGTCCGCGAGGCCGACCTCATCACCTTCCACACGCCGCTCGACGCCACGACGCGCCACCTGGCCGATGCCTCGCTCCTTGCGCAGATGAAGCCCGGCGCCGTGGTCATCAACTCCTCGCGCGGCGAGGTGGTCGACGGCGAGGCGCTGAAGGCAAGCGGCCACGACTGCGTGCTGGACGTCTGGGAGCACGAGCCGCACCTCGACCGCACGCTGCTCGACCGCGCACTGCTCGCAACGCCCCACATCGCCGGCTACTCCGAGCAGGGCAAGGCCAACGCCACGGCGCAGTCCGTCGCCACGCTTGCCCGCTTCTTCGGCTTCCCGCTCGAGGGGTGGTATCCGCCCGAAGTGCCCCCCTCGACGCCGCGGCCGATCTCGTGGGAGGAGCTCTGCCGCACGATCGGCACCCGTTACGACATCGAGGCGGAGAGCCGGCACCTGAAGGCCTCGCCCGAGGAGTTCGAGTCGCTGCGCGACCACTACCGCTACCGCCGCGAATACTTCTGAATAAGAACGGGTGAAGGGCGGCCGGACCCACCCGCCGCGCACGGCCGACGACGCACATCCCCGGCAACAGGCCCGTCTGACGCCCCGCAACGGCCGTCAGGCGGCCCGGTCGAAGGCTCCGACGGAGGTCCCAGCACCGTCGCAGCGTCGCCATCTCGTCGTTCCGACGTTGCAAAAAGGGCGGAAAGTGCACACAATCATCTTTTTTTTGTACCTTTGCGCCAATTTACGGAGGTTCGCATGTACCAACGAGTCATAAAACCCATCCTCTTCTCGCTCTCGATCGAGCGGGCACACCGGGTTGTTATCCTGCTGCTGCGCATCATCGGCATGATCCCGGGAGGACGCTGGCTGCTCCACAAGTGCTACGGCGTGGAGCACCCCGCCCTCGAACGCGAGGTCTTCGGCATCCGGTTCCGCAACCCCGTCGGGCTGGCCGCCGGCTTCGACCGCAACGGCGAGGCGTTCCGCGAGTTCGCGGCCCTCGGCTTCGGATTCGTCGAGGTGGGCACGGTCACGCCGCGCCCGCAACCGGGCAACCCGCGCCCGCGCATCTTCCGCCTGCCCAAAGACCGCGCCATCATCCAGCGCACGGGGCTGGCCAACCGCGGACTGGAGCGCATGATCCAGCACCTGCGCCGCCCCCACGAAGGGGTCATCGTCGGCTGCAACATCGGCCGCAACACCTCAACGCCGCCCGAGAACGCCCCGGCGGACTACCTGAAGCTCTTCCGCAGCCTCTACCAGTATGCCGACTACTTCACCGTGAACATCTGCTGCGACAACGCCTGCCGCGACGGCGCCAGCCACTCGCGCGAAAGCATCCTGCGGATCCTCGATCCGCTCTTCGACTTCCGCCGCGGACAGAACCAGTACCGGCCCATCATGCTCAAGGTCTCGCCCGACATGTCGGACGAGGCGATCGACCGCATCAGCGACATCCTGCTGACAACGCCGCTCGACGGCATCGTCGCCACGAACGGATCGCTGCTCCGCGACGGGCTGCAGACCAGCCGCGAGTCGCTCGACAAGATCGGCAACGGCCGCATCGGCGGGGCTCCGCTCACGGCCCGCACCGTGGAGATCGTGCGCCGCATCCACACCCGCTCGGGGGGTAACTTCCCCATCATCGGCGTGGGAGGGCTCATGTCGGCCGACGACGTGCGGGCGATGCTCGACGCCGGAGCCGACCTCGTGCAGCTCTACACGGGCTATGTCTACGAAGGGCCCGCCCTGGTCGGAGAGATCTGCCGGGCACTGATTGCCGATGCGGAGAAGGCTGCCGCAGAGAAGGCCGCAGCGGAGAAAGCCACAGCAGAGAAGGCCGCCGCAGAGAAGGCCGCAGCAGAAAAAGCCGCAGCAGAAGCTGCTGCCGAAGAGACCGTCCCGGAATCCTCCGCTGAAGCTGCCGCTCCGGAATCCTCCGCTGAAGCTGCCGCCCCGGAATCCGGCGCCGGGCACGAGGCTCCGCAGGCGTGAACAGAACAAGCTCTTTCAAACCATGAAAGCCACCATTATCACCATCGGCGATGAGATTCTCATCGGCCAGATCGTGGATACCAACTCCGTATCCATTGCCAAGCACCTCAACGCCGCGGGCATCGTCGTCCGCGAGAAGCTCTCGATCGGCGACGACCGCACGCAGATCATCGAGAGCGTCGAGCGGGCGCTCACCGGATCGAACGTCGTGATCCTCACCGGAGGCCTCGGCCCCACGAAGGACGACATCACCAAGAAGACGCTCGCCGAGATGTTCCACAGCGAGCTGGTGCCCGACGCCCGCGTGGCCGAGCACGTCGAACGCATGCTCACGGCGCGCGGCATCGAATACAACGAGCTCAACCGCTCGCAGTCGCTCGTTCCGGCCTGCTGCACGGTGCTCTTCAACGCCCACGGCACGGCTCCGGGCATGTGGTTCGAGCGCGACGGCCGCGTGGTCGTCTCGCTGCCGGGCGTTCCCTTCGAGATGGAGCACCTGATGCAGGACGAGGTGATGCCGCGCCTGAAGGCCCGCTTCGCCCTGCGGCAGATCGTCCACCGCACGATGATCACCGCCGGACTGGCCGAGTCGATGCTTGCCGAGAAGATCGCCCCCTGGGAGAATGCCCTGCCGCCCTACCTGAAGCTGGCCTACCTGCCCAGCCCGGGTGTCGTGCGGCTGCGCCTGTCGGCCTACGAGGTCGAGGGCGAGAGCGTTGCCCGCGAGATCGACCGCCAGTTCGAGGCGCTGCGCCGCCTGATCCCCTACCACGTCATCGGCTTCGAGCGCGCCTCGATGCAGGAGCTCGTGCACGGCATCCTCACGCAGCGCGGCGAGACCCTCGCCACGGCCGAGAGCTGCACGGGCGGGGCGATCGCCGCACGCTTCACGGCCATGCCCGGCGCATCGGCCTACTTCCTCTGCGGCGTGGTGGCCTACAGCAACGAGGCCAAGAGCCGCGTCCTGGGTGTTCCGGCCGAGGAGATCGCCCGCTGGGGCGCCGTGAGCGAGCAGGTGGCCCGCCACATGGCCGAAGGGGCACGCCGCATCTCGGGCGCCGACTACGCCGTGGCAACGACCGGCATCGCAGGCCCCACGGGCGGTTCGGCCGAGAAGCCCGTCGGCACGGTGTGGATCGCCGTGGCGACCCCCCGCGGCACGCAGGCCATCCTCAAGCAGTGCGGCACCGACCGCGGGCAGATCATCGACCGCGCCTCGGCCTTCGCCATCGGACTGCTGCGCGACTGCCTCGAAGAGGAGAAGGCTGCGGAGTAATTCCGGCGTGCGGCGGCGGATTTTCACCGCCCGGCGCCCCGAAAAGTCATTAATCGGTCGATATTTTGGCGATTTGCCGAAAAGATTGTATATTTGCACTCCCTTTCAAGGGATTTAATTAAATTTTTATCGAACATGAAAGTTTGCGAAATCACAGGCAAGGTGGCGATCGTGGGCAACAATGTCTCGCACTCGCACCACAAGACCAAGCGCAAGTTCAGCCCCAATCTGAAAACCAAGCGCTTCTGGTCGGAGCAGGAGGGCCGCTGGATCACCCTGAAGGTGTCGGCCGCCGGCATGAAAACCATCAACAAGAAGGGTCTTGCAGTTGCACTGCGCGAGGCTGTCGCAGCAAAGGCCGTACACTAAAAACTCGTAACAAATGGCAAAGAAAGGAAACAGAGTTCAGGTCATCCTCGAGTGCACCGAACAGAAGGAGAGCGGCGTTCCCGGAATGTCCCGCTACATCACCACCAAAAACAAGAAGAACACCCCCGAGCGTCTGGAGCGCAAGAAGTACAATCCGTTCCTGAAGCGGGTTACCGTTCACCGTGAAATCAAATAGTAAGGAAGCTTTATGGCAAAGAAAGTAGTCGCAACGCTGAAGACCGGCACGGGCAAGCAGTTTACCAAGTGCATCAAGATGGTCAAGTCGGAGAAGACCGGAGCCTACATGTTCAAGGAGGGCGTCATCGCCAACGACCAGGTAAAGGATTTCTTCGAGAAGAAGTAGTATTTAAGAGCGATCTTAAATACAAAGGGCGTCTTTCGGGACGCCCTTTGTGTGTTTTCGGCTCCGACCCGCGGCGGTCAGAACAGATGCTCGGAGGTCAGGACAGGCGCTCGGCGGTCAGAACAGATGCACGGCCCGCACGAGGAACTTGTTGTACTTGGGAATCCCGACGATGTAGGGGGGCTTCATGTCCATGTGGGAGGTGTGGACGCTCTTTTCGTCCTGCTCGGTCGAGGAGAAGTAGTAGACCAGCCGGTCCATCCGCTTGCCGCCATGCTCCTTGAGCGCATCGTTGAAGCGGTTGCGGGCCTGCCGGTCGTAATGCATGCGCGTCCCGCCGTTGAAGTTGTTGCCGATGGCCAGCACCTCGTCGATGGCCGGGAGATACCACCCCTCGCCCTGCTCGCGGCACCACTTGAAGGCCGGGAAATCGTCCCACGACAATCCGTTCTCGGCGATGTAGCGGGCCACGGTCTGCATGTTGACCCGTCCGTCCGTCCGGTCGACAGCCCCCACCGTGCGCAGGTCGGGCTTGCGGAACACGCTCCAGGGGATCATCACCTCGTCGAGCGAAACCACCATCCCGTGCAGGCCGTCTTCCGTCACCTTGCAGACAACCCCCTTCACGCCGTTGAAATCGTAATAGTCCCCCACGGCATAGCGCTTGAGTTCATACTGCACGGGGAGCGCTGCCGGTGCCGCCGGGTCGGAGGAAGTCGCGGATGCCGGAGTCGGGACCGCAACGGGGGCATCCGGAGCAGGAGCCGGAGCAGCGGGCGCACCTGCAACGGGAGCATCCGGAGCAGGAGCCGGAGCAGCCGGCTGCCGGAAGCGGTCCGTCTCGCCGTTGGCATAGCGGATATAGTCGATCCCGGCGACGGGCAGGACATAGGTCGGGCCGTCGGGATTCGAGAAGCGTTTGTAACGCACCGTCTCGGGCGAGACCTCCGTCACGCGGGCTTCGATGCGCGTAGAGTCGGTCTTGACGATCAGATCCTGCGCCACGGCGGCCGAAATGCCGCAGCACAGCGCCCAAAACAGCAGCAGCGTGCTTTTCTTCATCTTCACAAAGGTATATAATAGGTATATCGCAAAGGTAACGTTTTTTTCCAAACTTTCTTGTTATCTTTGTGCGGATAATGTATTGCTATGGGATTCTTCGACATTTTCAAAAAGAGACAGGATAACACCGCGCCGGCCCCGCAGGAGGAGGCGCGCGAGGAGCGGCGGCAGCTCGACGCCGGGCTGGAAAAGACCAAGACGGGCCTCTTCTCGAAACTCGCACGCGCCGTGGCGGGCCGCTCGACGGTCGACGCCGACGTGCTCGACGACCTGGAGGAGGTGCTCATCACCTCGGACGTCGGCGTCGAGACGACCGTGAAGATCATCCGCCGCATCGAGGAGCGCGTGGCCCGCGACAAGTACATGAACGCCTCGGAGCTGCAGCGCATCCTGCGCGAGGAGGTCGCCGCCCTGCTGGAAGAGGCCCACGCCACGGAGGGCAACTTCGGGCTGGATGCCCGGCCGGACGAGCCCTACGTCGTGATGGTCGTGGGGGTCAACGGCGCCGGCAAGACCACGACCATCGGCAAGCTCGCGGCCCAGCTCACGAAGGCCGGGCGCAAGGTGTGGATCGGTGCGGCCGACACGTTCCGCGCCGCGGCCATCGACCAGCTCAAGGTGTGGGCCGACCGCGCCGGAGCGACGATGATCCGCCAGGAGATGGGCTCCGACCCCGCATCGGTGGCCTTCGACACGCTCACCTCGGCCAAGGCCAACGGCGCCGACGTCGTGCTGATCGACACGGCGGGCCGCCTGCACAACAAGATCAACCTGATGAACGAGCTGACGAAGATCCGCAACGTCATGTCGAAGGTCATTCCCGATGCGCCGCACGAGGTGATGCTCGTGCTCGACGGCTCGACGGGACAGAACGCCTTCGAGCAGGCCCGGCAGTTCACGCAGGCCACGCAGGTCACCTCGCTGGCCATCACAAAGCTCGACGGCACGGCCAAGGGCGGCGTGGTGATCGGCATCAGCGACCAGTTCCGCATTCCGGTGCGCTACATCGGCATCGGCGAGGGCATCGACCAGCTGCGCATCTTCGACCGCCGGGAGTTTGTCGACGCGCTGTTCGGCGACGCCGGGAAGTAGGAAACGTCAAGCGGCAAGGGCCGCAGCAACACCCCCGCATCCCGGCCGCGCCCCGGCGAGGGCCGGTCCCGGAGGCGGGGCGGAATCCGCGAAACGAACGACATGAAAAAAATCAACGTCATCACGCTCGGCTGCTCGAAAAACACGGTCGACAGCGAGCACCTCATGGCGCGGCTCGCCGCGGCGGGCTACAGCGTGGTCTGGGACAGCGATCGCACCGACGCCCGCACCGTCGTCATCAACACCTGCGGCTTCATCGGCGACGCCAAGCAGGAGTCCATCGAGATGATCCTGCGTGCCGCGGCCGCCAAGCAGGCCGGAAAGATCGACCGCCTGTTCGTCATCGGCTGCCTCTCGGAGCGCTATGCCGACGAACTGCGCCACGAGATCCCCGAGGTGAACGACTACTTCGGCGCCCGCACGTGGGACGGCATCATCCGGGCACTCGGCGCATCCCAGGACCCGGCACTGGAGACCGAACGGCTGCTCTCGACGCCGCGCCACTACGCCTATTTGAAGATTTCGGAGGGCTGCAACTGGATGTGCGGCTACTGCGCCATCCCGCTCATCCGCGGACGCCACGTCTCCGTGCCGATGGAGACGCTCGAGGAGGAGGCCCGCAAACTGGCCGCCGCAGGGGTCCGCGAGCTGATCGTCATCGCGCAGGACACGACCTACTACGGCATCGACCTCTACGGCGAGCGGCGGCTGGCCGAGCTGCTGCGCCGCCTGTGCCGCATCGACGGTATCGAGTGGATCCGCCTCCACTACGCCTACCCTGCGGCCTTCCCCGACGACGTGATCGAGGTGATGGCCTCCGAGCCCAAGATCTGCAAATACCTCGACATCCCCTTCCAGCACATCTCCGACGCGCAGCTGACGGCCATGCACCGCCGCCACACGAAGGCCGAGGCGCTGGCGCTCATCGCACGGCTGCGCGCGGCGATTCCCGACCTGGCGCTGCGCACGACGCTGCTGGTGGGCTATCCCGGCGAGACGGAGGCCGACTTCGCGGAACTCATGGAGTTCGTGCGCGACGTGCGCTTCGAGCGCCTCGGGGTCTTCGCCTACTCCGAGGAGGAGGGGACCTTCTCGGCGCGCGAACTGCACGACGACGTCCCCGACGAGGTCAAGCAGCAGCGCGTGGAGCGCATCATGGAGTTGCAGCACACGATCTCGCTCGAGAACAACCTGCGCCGCGTGGGCCGTATCGAGCGCGTCATCATCGACTCGCGGCAGGGCGACTTCTACGTCGGACGCACGCAGTACGACTCGCCCGAGGTAGACCAGGAGATTCTGATCCCCGCAGCCGAACGACGCCTGCTCCGCGGCCACTTCTACGAGGTCCGGATCGACCGCGGAGCCGACTACGACCTCTACGGGCACGTGGAGGCGCCACGGCCCCGGAAATAAAAAATTTGCTTTTTACCGTTCTTTTGCGTACCTTTGAAAAGTAAAAGGAACTTTACCCGAAGCCCATGGCCGACAAGAGCGTGATAGCGAACATCGAAGCCCGGATCAGGGCACTCATCGAGGACCACAGGCGATTGAGTGCGCTCTGCCGGGAGCTGACCGCCGAACGCGACGCACTGAAGATCGCCAACCGGGCGCAGGAGGAGCGCATCCGCGCACTCGACGCCGAGGTCGGGCGCATGCAGCTGGCCGAAGGACTCTCGGGTGGAGGGCGCAACCGGGCGAAGGCGCGGGCCCGCGTCAACCGTCTTATGCGGGAGGTGGACCGTTGCATCGCGCTGCTGGAGAAACCCGAGGGCGCCGTTCCGACGACACAGGACGCTGAACAGAGATAACGCACGCTGAAACGATGGCTAAACAGGCGATAACGCTCAAGGTCGCGGGCCGAAGCTACGCATTCGACATCGAGAGCGACAAGGAGGAGATGTACCGTTTGGCCGAACGCGAGGTCAACACGTACCTCGCGCGGATCATGCAGAAGCGATACGAGAACTGGAGCGAAAAGGACTACCTCTCGATGACGGCGCTGAAGTTCGCCATCGCGACCGTCGAGATGCGGCAGAGCCGCGAAGTCGGCGACGAGGACCTGAAAAGGCTTCACCGTCTCGACGAGCGGATCGACGCCTACCTCAACGAGCTCGAACCCGAAAAATAACCGGGGGGGGCAAGAAAAGGGACAACCCGAGGGGAGGGTGAAAAGTCCGAACCGAGGAGAGGAGCAGAAAGCGGGGAGGCAAGTCAGGGCACAACCCGGAAGGCAGTTTGGGGATAACCCGGATGGTCCGAACCGAGAAGAGGCCACAGGGAGCCCGGAGGCAAGTAAGGCACGCCCGCGAGGCAGCCGCAGAAGGCGGGGAGGCAAGTCAGGGCACGACCCGGAAGGCAGCCGCAGAAGGCGCAAGGCGGGAAGGTCCGGGAACAGTGCAACCAGGGAAGGCCCCGCCGATCGGAGAGGCGCACCCCGTGAAGGGCCTGCCGGTCGGAGCGGAAGCGACAGGCAACAGGCAGGCAGACGAGAGACGAACGAAACGAAACGAAAAGACATAACGAGGACGAGCGAAGGGACGGAGCGGGAGAATGCGTGCGAAGGCACCCGGACCTCGGAATCGACAAAGGCTCTTTCACATACGAAGGAAAAAATCTACCCGCATAGATTCCTTACAGCTTTGCGAAACTGAACACTTTTTATATTGGGGCAACTTGCGGTGCTTCAAAATCAGGCCTTAACCCCTTCGGGGGTGTCCGCTTCGGCGTACCGTTGGAAGATTGCGATTCCCCGAGCCCCCACACATGACTTATCTTTGCAGATTCGTCAAACGAGACTAAGGAATCCTATGCGGTTTTTTTGTTGCAACTATCAGGAACCTAACTAATAATTAAAAACACGTAAAACCAACATGGATATTATTTTGACAGTCTGCGTCGCCGTCGCGGCCGTCGTGGTCTACGCCGTGGTCACCAACCTGGTGGCCAAGACGTCGATCCGCCGCAAACGCGAGGAGGCCCTCAAGGAGGCCGAGGCCGAAGGCGAGATGCTCAAGAAGGAGAAGATCCTGCAGGCCAAGGAGAAGTTCATACAGCTCAAGAGCGAACACGACCGTCAGGTCAACGAGCGCAACCAGAAGCTCGCGCAGAGCGAACAGCGCGCCAAGCAGATCGAGCAGAACCTCCAGAACCAGCAGCGCGAACTGGAGAACCGCATGCGCGAAAACGAGCGGATGAAGGAGCAGCTGCAGAACCAGCTCCAGATTCTCGAGCACAAGAAGGAGGAGGTCGACCAGGTGCGCCGCGAGCAGAACGTCCGGCTGGAACAGATCTCCGGCATGAGCTCCGAGGAGGCCAAGAACATCCTCGTCGAGAACATGAAGGCCGAGGCCAAGGCCGACGCCGCCGCCTACATCAACGAGACGATCGAGGAGGCCAAGATGACCGCCACGAAGGAGGCCAAGCGCATCATCGTGGCGTCGATCCAGCGCGTGGCCACCGAAACGGCGATCGAAAACGCCGTGACGGTCTTCAACATCGAGAGCGACGAGGTCAAGGGCCGCATCATCGGCCGCGAGGGCCGCAACATCCGCGCGCTCGAAGCCGCGACGGGCATCGAGATCATCGTCGACGACACGCCCGAGGCGATCATCCTCTCGGGCTTCGATCCCGTGCGCCGCGAAATCGCACGCCTCGCCCTGCACCAGCTCGTCACCGACGGCCGCATCCACCCCGCACGCATCGAGGAGGTCGTGGCCAAGGTGCAGAAGCAGATCGAGGAGGAGATCGTCGAGGTCGGCAAACGCACGACCATCGACCTCGGAATCCACGGGCTGCACCCCGAGCTCATCCGCATGATCGGCAAGATGAAGTACCGCTCCTCCTACGGGCAGAACCTCCTGCAGCACGCCCGCGAGACGGCCAACCTGGCCGGCATCATGGCCGCCGAGCTGGGGCTCAACCCCAAGATCGCACGCCGCGCCGGTCTGCTGCACGACATCGGCAAGGTGCCCGATGACGAACCCGAACTGCCGCACGCCATCATCGGCATGAAGCTCGCCGAGAAGTACAAGGAGAAACCCGAGGTCTGCAACGCCATCGGCGCGCACCACGACGAGGTGGAGATGACCTCGCTCATCGCACCGATCATCCAGGTCTGCGACGCCATATCGGGAGCCCGTCCCGGCGCCCGCCGCGAGGTGGTCGAGAGCTACATCAAGCGACTGAAGGAGATGGAGGACATCGCCCTCTCGTACCCCGGCGTGGTGAAGACCTACGCCATCCAGGCCGGCCGCGAGCTGCGTGTGATCGTCGGCGCCGACAAGCTCTCGGATCAGGAGTCGGAGAGCCTCTCGCACGACATCGCCAAGAAGATCCAGGACGAGATGACCTATCCCGGACAGGTGAAGATCACCGTAATCCGCGAGACCCGCGCCGTCGCCTACGCCAAATAGCGCTCCGGCACCGCAAACACACCGGAAGGGGGGCCATTGCCCCGGGCCGAATCCGAAAGAGAGCTCTCCGCCGTGCGGAGGGCTCTTTTCACACCGACAGAAGAGACTACCCATCCGACGCCACACCCCATGCAGATGACAGCACCCAAATCCCCCACCCCCTCGCTCGTCGAATACGTCGAAGCGGAGATCATCCCGCGCTACGACAGCTTCGACCGCGCACACGGCACCGACCACGTCCGCACGGTCATCCGGCGCAGCCTCGAGCTGGCCGCACGCTGCGAGGTCGACACCGACATGGTCTACGCCATTGCCGCCTACCACGACACGGGGCTCGTCGCGGGCCGCGAGCGCCACCACCTCGTCTCGGCCGAAATCCTCGCGGCGGACAGCCGCCTTGCCCGCTGGTTCTCCGCGGAGCAGCTGGCCGTGATGTGCGATGCCGTGGAGGACCACCGCGCCTCGTCGAAGCGGCCGCCGCGCACGATCTACGGACGCATCGTCGCCGAGGCCGACCGTCAGATCGACGCCGTGACGATCGTGCGCCGCACCATCCAGTACGGCCTCGACCACTACCCCGCACTCGACCGCGAAGGGCACCGCGCCCGCTGTCTGGAACACCTGCGCGAGAAGTATGGCGAGGGAGGCTACCTGCGGCTCTGGATCGCCGAGTCGGAGAATGCCCGGCGGCTCGAGGAGCTGCGCGCCCTGATCCGCGACACGCCGCGGCTCGACCGGCTTTTCGACCGTCTCTTCGCGGAGGAAAGCGCACAGGCCGCCTCCCGCCGCAAATAGTGCCGCCGAAGAGACAAACGACCGCGCACAGACACGACGACCTCGGCAGGGACGGCCCCGCACAGAAGAGAAGCCCGAGGCAGAAACAGACGCCCGCCGCAGAAACAGACGCCCGCCGCCGGAAGCATCCGGCGGCGGGCGTCGCGTTGAGAGCACCGCTGGGGTTACTCCGCATCGTGCGGGAAGTACTTCATGTACTGCACGCGCTGGTAGATGTCGTTGTCGGGATGCCCGAAGTCCATCTTGCCGCGGAACTCCTCGAGCGACGCGAAGCCGTGGCGCGCGGCCCACTCGTCGATGAAGCGGTTGATCTCGGCGATGACACCGTATCCCTTCTCGTGGATTGCCGAGCAGACCTGCACGGCGCGGGCACCGCACAACAGCGCCTTGACGGCGGCCTGGCCGTCGTGCACACCCGTCGAGACGGCCAGATCGAGCTGCGGCAGCGCTGCCGAGCAGAGGGCCGTCGGGCGCAGCACGCTGCGCAGTTCGGAGGGGCTGCTGAAGGGGTTGCCCTTCGTGAACTCCATCCGTTCGATGTCGATGTCGGGCTCGAAGAAGCGGTTGTAGAGCACCACGCCGCGGGCGCCGCGCGCCAGCAGGGCATCGGCGACCGACAGCACGTTGGTCAGGCGCTGCGGCAGCTTCACCGAAACGGGAATCTTCACGGCTGCGGCCACGGCACGCACGACATCGGCATACTCCTGCTCGATCTCGGCGGCCTTGCGGTGGCGGTCCGTCGGCTGGAGAAAGATGTTCAGCTCGAGGGCCGAGGCTCCGGCTTCGGCCATCATGACGGCATAGTCGGTCCATGCGGCGGCCGAAGCGATGCAGTTGATGCTGGCGATCACGGGCACACCCTCGCCCGCCGCATCGCGGACCAGCTGCAGGAACTCGGCCTTGTAGGCGTCGCCGAGGTAGCGCTCGAGGTACTCGCCCGAGTCGCCCATGCCGGCATCGGAGGCGTACTCCAGTGCGGCGGCATGACGGAGAATCTGCTCTTCAAAAATCGACTTCAGCACGACTGCCCCGGCACCGTTGCGCACGCACTGCGCGACGGAGGCCTTCGAGGCCGTATAGGGGGAGCTGCTGACGATGACAGGGCTCGAGAGTTCGAGCCCGAGGTATTTGGCCTTCATGGCGTTTTCTGTTTTTGGTTGCGTTATGTGTTATACAAAAGGAATCCTGACGACTTCGGCCTTCACCGCCTTGCCGCGGATCACGACGGCGATCTCGCTGCCCGGTTTGGAGTAGGCCGTCTGCACGTATCCCATGCCGATGCCCACCTTCAGGCAGGGCGACATCGTGCCCGACGTGACGTGACCGATAATCGTGCCGTCCGGAGCGGCAAGCTCGTAGCCGTGGCGCGGCACGCCGCGCTCGACCATGCGGAAGCCCACCAGCCGGCGTTTCAGCCCCTCGGCCTTCTGCCGTTCGAGCAGCGGACGGTCGATGAAGTCCTTGCCCTCGGCGAACTTCGTGATCCAGCCCAGCCCGGCCTCCAGCGGCGAGGTCGTGTCGTCGATGTCGTTGCCGTAGAGGCAGAAGCCCTTCTCCAGGCGCAGCGTGTCGCGCGCACCGAGGCCGATGTTCTTCAGCCCGTACTCGGCACCGGCCTCCCAGAGGGCCTTCCACAGCTGCTCGCCGTCCTCGTTGGCGACGTAGATCTCGCAGCCGCCCGAGCCCGTGTAACCCGTGATCGAAAGGATGGCGTCCACGCCGGCGACCTTCATCTTGCGGAAGGTGTAGTACTCCATCTGCTCGACGGGCTCGTCGCACATCTTCTGCACGATCTTCATGGCCAGCGGTCCCTGCACGGCCAACTGGCAGATCTCGTCCGAGGCGTTGTAGAGCTGCTTGCCGCTGCCGGCCTCCATGCCGAAGGCACGGCCCTCGTCACAGATATGGTTCCAGTCCTTCTCGATGTTGGCGGCATTCACGCAGAGCATGTAGGTCTCGGCGTCGATGCGGTAGACCAGCACGTCGTCGACGATACCGCCGCGGCCGTTGGGCATGCACGTATACTGCACCTTGCCGTCATAGAGCTTCGCAACGTCGTTCGAGGTGATGTGCTGCAGCAGGGCGAACGCCTGCGGTCCCTTGACCCAGATCTCGCCCATGTGGCTCACGTCGAAGACCCCCGCGCCCTCGCGCACGGCCATGTGCTCGTCGTTGATGCCCGTGAACTCGATGGGCATGTTGTATCCCGCGAACTCGGCCATACGGGCCCCCGCGGCGATGTGGTACTTGGTAAATACGGTGGTTTTCATTATGAAGATATTAAGGTATTCTCACTCGTAGCGCCGCTTGACGCCCAGCCGCGGACAGCGGTGGAACTCCTTCGTGCGGTCGAACAGGTAGCGGTAGGTGGTGTGGACCTTGTAGCGCGTGGCGCAGACGTAGGTCTCGATCATGCGGTTCATCACCGGGTTGAAGTCGCCGATCCACGCCAGCTCGAGCGTCTTGTAGCGCGTCTGCTTCTCCATCATGAAGTGCCAGTAGCGCACCATGATCGCCGACTCGACCCCCTTGCCGTGGAACTCGGGCGCGATGCCGAAGATGATGCCGAAGATGCGGCTGCTGCGCTTGCGCACCTTCAGCTCCCACATCAGCTGGAGCTTCTGCCACAGGCCGAACTTGCCGTTGAAGCGGCCGATGATGCAGTTCAGGTCGGGCACCGTGATGAAGAAGCCGATCGGTTCGTCGTTGAAGTAGGCGAAGAAGATGATGTTCGGGTCGATCAGCGGCTTCATCTCGTGCAGCATCTCGAGCGCCTCCTCGCGCGTCATGGGCTTGACCCCCGAGAAGAGCGCCCAGGCCTTGTTGTAGACCAGGCGGAAGTTCTCGGCCGCCTCCTCCAGGTTGTTCATGTCGATGTTCTCGACGTGGTAGCCCGGAATCGACAGCAGCCGCTCGGCCCGGTCGAAGATGCGCTCGTTCGCCTCCGAGATGTTGGCCCGCCAGATGTAGCTGTTCTGGTTGAAGTAGTTCTTGAAGCCGTAGTTCTCGAACAGCTCCTTGTAGTAGGGCGGATTGTAGGGGTTGGCGTAGAGGGGCTGGAACTCGTAGCCCTCGACGAGCAGCCCCCACCAGTCGCGGCGCTGCCCGAAGTTGACCGGGCCGTCCATGGCCTCCATGCCGCGGCTCGCGAGCCACAGGCGCGCGGCGTCGAACATCGTGTCGGCAACCTGCTGGTCGTTGATCGACTCGAAGAAGCCGCAGCCGCCCGTGGGCTGCTCCTCGAGGGCCGCCTTCTCGCGGTTGTAGAAGGCCGCGATGCGACCCACGACCTCGCCCGAGGCGTCGCGCGCCACCCAGCGGATGGCCTCGCCGTCGGCGAACAGGTCGTTGACCTTCGGGTCGAAGACCCGCCGCAGGTCACAGTCCAGCGGGCAGACCCAGTTGCGGTTGCCCCGGTAGATGCGTTTGGGCAGGTCGAGCCACTCGCGCTCGACGGCCGGCGAGGTGACCTCCTGCAGGGTATATTTTGCCGTATTCATCATTTTTTGCCAGATTCGTCCGAAAATTCGTTGATCCGAACAAAGGTAACCATTTTTTTGTGTATTTTTACATTTGACATCACTTGTTTTGCGACAAGACACGACAAAGACCCCGGCCGTGCGGCCCGACACCCGGTACGCACCCCGACGGCCGCACGCTGCCGGCAGCCGGCAGCCGATGCGCACCGCCGTGTCCGCACCACACCCGAACACACCCCCATGCCCATGAACCAGAGTCTCGAAAAGTACCTCCCGGACGACAGCCTCGCCCAGTACCGCTTCATGAAGTACCGGATCCACAAGATCCTGCTCGTCTGCTGCAGCTACGACGGCTACATCCTCGAGGAGGACGGCCACATCGAATCGCAGATCAATCAGGAATACCTCGACCTGAACATGTCCAACCCGCCGTCGTTCACGCGCGTGAGCTCGACCTCCGAGGCGCTGGCCCTGCTCGCCGAGGACGACTCGTTCGACTTCATTCTGACGATGTACAACGTCGGCGAACCCGACGTCTTCACCTTTGCCCGGACCGTCAAGCTGCACCACCCCAACCGTCCCGTGGCGCTGCTGACCTCCTTCTCGAAGGACATCTACCGCCGCATCGAGGAGCAGGACCGCTCGGGGCTCAACTACATCTTCTGCTGGCACGGCAACACGGACCTCATCATCGCCATCATCAAGCTCATCGAGGACCACATGAACGCCCCGGAGGACATTCTCCAGGGAGGCGTGCAGGCGATCCTGCTCGTCGAGGACTCGATCCGCTTCTACTCGACCTACCTGCCCGAGCTCTACAAGCTGATCCTGCTGCAGAACACCGAGTTCCTGAAGGACGCCTTCAACGAACAGCAGCAGGTGCTGCGCAAGCGCGCGCGGCCGAAGATCCTGCTGGCCACGAGCTACGAGGAGGCCACCGAGCTCTACGACCGCTACAAGAAGAACCTGCTGGGCGTGATCTCCGACGTGGGCTTCGTGCTGCACCGCCACGACCCGCCGCAGAGCGAGAAGCTCGACGCCGGCATCGACCTCTGCCGCCGCATCAAGGCGGACAACCCGCTGATGCCCGTGCTGCTGCAATCCTCGCAGACGGCCTATGCCGACGAGGCCGCGCGCCTCGGCGCGGGGTTCATCGCCAAGAACTCCAAGACGCTGCTCACGCAGCTGCACGAATACATCTCCAAGGAGTTCGCCTTCGGAGACTTCGTCTTCAAGGACCCCGACACGGGGGCCGAGATCGGCCGCGCGAAGGACCTCGCCCAGATGCAGCAGATGATCGCCACGATCCCCGACCGCGCGTTCGAGTACCACACCTCGCAGAACCACCTCTCGAAATGGCTCTACTCGCGGGGCCTCTTCCCGCTGGCGGCCTCGATCCGCCAGTACAACAAGAGCCACTTCGCCTCGGTCGAGGAGCACCGCCGCGTGCTCGAGAACCTCATCCGCGACTACCGCACGCTGCTCGGGCAGGGCGTCGTCGCACGCTTCGACCCCGAGACCTACTCCGACGCCGTGGCCTTCGCCCGCATCGGCGAGGGGTCGCTCGGCGGCAAGGCCCGCGGCCTGGCCTTCATGAACTCGATGCTCATCAAGTACCGGCAATACGACCGCCACGAAGGGGTGCGCATCATGATCCCCCGCTCGGTGGTCATCGCCACGGAGTACTTCGACGAGTTCATCGACCTGAACGGGCTGAAGTACATCATCGCGCAGGAGGCCTCCGACGAGGAGATCCTCTCGGAGTTCGTCACCTCGACGATCCCGCAGCGGCTGCAGGAGGAGCTCAAGGCCTACATCCGCACCGTCCGCACGCCGCTGGCCGTGCGCTCGTCGTCCAAACTCGAGGATTCGCACTACCAGCCCTTCGCCGGCATCTACTCGACCTACATGATCCCCTACACGGAGAACGAGGACCAGATGCTGCGCCTGGTGCTGCGCGCCGTCAAGAGCGTCTACGCCTCGGTCTACTTCGCCGCCTCGCGCGCCTACATCCAGACGTCGCAGAACCTCATCTCGGAGGAGAAGATGGCCGTCATCCTGCAGGAGGTGTGCGGCACGGAGCAGAACGGGCTCTACTTCCCGACCTTCTCGGGCGTGGCGCGCTCGATCAACTACTACCCCATCGGCGACGAGAAGCCCGAGGACGGCGTCTGCAACATCGCCATGGGACTGGGCAAGCTGGTCGTCGACGGCGGCCGCACGCTGCGCTTCTCGCCCCGTTACCCGCAGAAGGTTCTCCAGACCTCGACGCCCGAGCTGGCGCTGCGCGACACGCAGAACGAGGTGCTGGCCCTGAGCCTGCGTCCCGAGGAGTTCCGCACGTCGATCGACGACGCGGTGAACCTCCGCCGCCTGACGCTGCAGGAGATCGGCGACTACCGCAACGCCCGCCACGTCTGCTCGGTCTGGGACCGCGAGAACGAACGCATATCGGACAGTCCGTTCGACCGGGGACGCCGCATCATCACCTTCAACAACATCCTCAAGTACAACACCTTCCCGCTCGCGGAGATCGTCTCGGACATCCTCCGCATCGGGGCCGAGGAGATGCGCTGCCCCGTGGAGGTGGAGTTCGCCGTGAACATGGACGTCGCCCCCGGGCGGCAGCGGATCTTCAACCTGCTGCAGATCCGCCCGATCATCGACAACCAGGACAACCGCCCGATCGACTGGAGCCGCGAGGATACCTCCCGGGCGCTGATCTACGGCGAGAGCGCCCTGGGCATCGGCCGCATGACGGAGATCGCCGACATCGTCTACGTTCGCAGCGAAACCTTCAGCTCGCTCGTCACCGAGAAGATCGCCGACGAGCTGCTCGGTCTCAACGCCCGCCTGCACGACGAGGGGCGCAGCTACATCCTCGTGGGACCGGGCCGCTGGGGCTCGTCGGACCCCTACCTCGGCGTGCCGGTCAAGTGGACGCACATCTCCGAGGCGAAGGTCATCGTCGAGTGCAACATCGAGTCGTTCGACGTCGAACCCTCGCAGGGGACACACTTCTTCCAGAACGTCACGTCGCTGGGCGTGGGCTACCTGACGATCAACCCCTCGCGCGGCGAGGGCATCTTCCGCGAACAGCTGCTCGACGCCCGGCCGGCCGTGTGGGAGGGCCGCTACCTGCGGCTCGTGCGCTTCGAGCGGCCGCTGTGGGTGGCCATCGACGGGCGCTCGAACCGGGGCATGGTCCGCGAAGAGACTACGGAATGACGATCCCGCAGATTTTTTTCACGAAAAGTTACAATCCATAATAAAATTTGCTATATTTGTAACAGACAACGCCGGACTGTCCGGCAGCAACAGCAAAGACAACCGATCGACAGAATCAACCAACCAAATACCTATTGCTATGAACGTAAACAAGATTATGGCGGAGCTTGAGCGCAAGCACCCCGGCGAAAGCGAGTATCTGCAGGCAGTCCGCGAGGTCCTCATGACGGTGGAGGAGGCCTACAACCAGCATCCCGAATTCGAGGCCAACCGCATTGCCGAGCGCATCGTGGAGCCCGACCGCATGTTCACCTTCAAGGTGGTATGGGTCGACGACAAGGGCGAAGTGCAGGTCAACACCGGCTACCGCATCCAGTTCAACAACGCCATCGGCCCCTACAAGGGCGGTTTGCGTTTCCACCCCTCGGTGAACCCCTCGATCCTCAAGTTCCTGGGCTTCGAGCAGATCTTCAAGAACGCGCTGACGACGCTGCCCATGGGCGGTGCGAAGGGCGGTTCGGACTTCAACCCCAAGGGCAAGTCGGATCGCGAGGTGATGCGCTTCTGCCAGGCCTTCATGACGGAGCTGTGGCGCCACATCGGTCCCGAGACCGACGTGCCGGCCGGTGACATCGGCGTGGGCGGCCGCGAGATCGGCTACCTCTACGGCATGTACCGCAAGCTGGCCCGCGAGAACACGGGCGTGCTGACGGGCAAGGGCATGACCTACGGCGGATCGCTCATCCGTCCCGAGGCCACGGGCTTCGGCGCCGTCTACTTCCTGCGCCAGATGCTCGAGAAGGCCGGCATGGA
>UQUQ01000023.1 GCA_900544265.1 uncultured Alistipes sp. | reverse complement strand
CTCTCCTGTTCCGTGCGGCCCCGCCGCTTCCCGCCCGAAACAGCGACCGGGCACAGCGTCACTCAAAACATTCACCGGACACGGCATCGCCCGAAACGGCCGCGAACACCGTGCTGCCCGAAACAGCCACCGGCACAGCACCACCCGAAACGGCCGCGAACACCGTGCTGCCCGGAACTGTCGCCGGGCACAGCGTCATCCGAAACGGCCGCCGGATACCGCGCCGCCCGGGTTATCCGCCAAAAACGGTACCGCCCGGCCTTCCGGCGGCTCCGCGCCCTCCTCGCAAAAAAAGCGGCGGGGACCCATCGGGGTCTCCGCCGCACGGGTTCCGCTTCGCGGGCCGGAATTACTTGATGCGCTCGTAATACTCGCGCGTGCGCGTGTCGACGCGGATCTTGTCGCCCGTGTTGATGAACAGCGGCACGCGGATCGTAGCGCCCGTGTTCACCGTGGCGGGCTTGAGCGAGTTGGTCGATGCCGTATCGCCCTTCACGCCCGGCTCCGTGTAGGTCACCTCCATGTCCACGATCGGGGGCAGCTCGGCCGAGAGGACCGTCTCCTTCTCCGTGTGGAACATCACCTCGACGATCTGGCCGTCGGCCATCAGGTCGTAGTTGTTGATGAGGTTCTTGTCGATGTTGATCTCCTCGAAGGTCTCCGTGTGCATGAAGTGGGCGCCCAGGTCGTCCTCGTAGGTGAACTGGTAGGGACGACGCTCGACACGCACCGGTTCGATGCGCGCACCGGCCGAGAAGGTGTTCTCGACCACGCGGCCGTTTTCGAGATTCTTGAGTTTCGTGCGCACGAAAGCGGGGCCCTTGCCCGGCTTCACGTGCTGGAAGTCGATGATCTGGAAGGTCTTGCCGTCCAGCTCAATGCACATGCCGATCTTGATGTCTGCGGTTGTTGCCATAGTGTGTATCTGATTTTGATTCGATTTCGCAGCGCAAAGTTAGTAAAAATTTCCGAAAATCCTACGCCCCCGCCGCACGATCGGGTGAAGAGGCTGCGGAAGCGCGCATCTTCCGGAAAATGAGCCGTCCGGGAGCCGGAACGAAGGGGCCGGGAAAGGGTGGCGCGGCACGAATTGCGGCACCGTTTTTTTGAGTTTTCGCCAAAATTCTCCTATATTTGACCGGTTCAACATTAAATACGGAAAAAGATGAGAAAAATGCAACGACTGCTGCTCCTGCTGAGCACGGCGGCGCTGACCCTCGCCACGACAGCCTGCTCGAACGACAAGGATGACAACGGCGGAAACGGCGGCAATGGCGGCGGCATCACCCCGACCGAGGGTGTGACGACCGAGGCCTTCTACAAGGGCGACCTCTACGGCGCCGGCACGGGCAACCTCTGGATCAACTTCATCTCCGACATGGAGTACGACGCCTCCGCGGGGGACTACACGGGCCCGGGCTACATCCTCTGCCTGGACTTCAACACGACGCTGGCCGCGAATGCCGACTTCGCGGCACTGGCCGAGGGGACCTACACGTGCGACTACACCAACGATACGCACGAGGCCTTCACGCTCAACGTCGCCCACGGGGACAGCTACCTGGCGCGCTACGACGCCAACGGCGGCGCGGAGAGCTTCGACATCACCGGCGGCACGGTGACCGTCTCGACGCAGGAGGGCTACTACCGCATCGACGCGGCGCTGACCCTCTCGGACGGCAGCGAATACGCCTACTCGTTCGTTGGCGCGATCTCGTTCCTCAACCGCTCGGGCGAGGGGCAGATGAGCAACCTCACGCAGGATACCGAAGTCAAGGGGCTGTCACAGGCACTGCTGGCCTACGGCGGGACGGTCTTCACCGAGACGTCGGACCTCTACACGGTCCTCCTCGCCGGGCCGAACTACGACCTCGACAGCAACTACGGGCAGTCCGATGCCCTGATGCTCTCGGTCAACGTCACGCCGGGCAGCTCCACGGGCATCCCCTCGGGCACCTACACCGTGATCGACGCCATGACGGCCGACGACTACGATGTCAACACGCTGCTGAGCGGCGTCTACGAACCGGCCTACGGCGGCTATTTCGGAGCGTGGTACTTCTCGACGACCGGCAAGGTCGAGGCCTCGCTGCGCAGCGGCACGGTGACGGTCACCAACCGCGGCGGCAACGAGTACACCTTCGAGATCGACCTCAAGGACGGCTACGGACACCGCATCACGGGCTCCTATGCGGGTGTCTGCCGCGTGGAGGACTGGTCGTAAGGTCCAGCCGCACAGACAACGGAAAACTCCCGCCTCGGCCGAGGCGGGAGTTTTTTCTTGTCACGGACCCGACGGGCGGCACATGCGGCCCGGGAATGCGGCGCACGCCGCTACAGCTCAATGGCCTTGCAGCGCAGCCCCAGCTGGCGGATCTTCTCCAGCGTGCGCGGCAGGGCGTAGCGCATGTTGCGGAAGGCCTTTTCGCTGTCGTGGAAGACCACGATGGCACCCGGGGCGAGGTATTTCGTGACGTTCTTCAGGCAGGTGCGCGGCGAGAGCTGGCGGTTGTAGTCGCGCGAGATGATGTCCCACATCACCAGCTTGTAGCGCTGACCGAGCAGACGCGCCTGCGCCGGCGTGATCTGCGCATAGGGCGGACGGAACAGCTCGCTGTGGATCAGATCATTGGCAAAATCCACATCCTCCGTGTAGCGCTCCAGGCTCATGCCCCAGCCCTTCTGGTGGGAGTAGGTGTGGTTGCCCACGCGGTGCCCGGCGTCGACGATGCGCCGGAACAGGTCGGGATACATCTCGACGTTCTTTCCCAGCACGAAGAAGGTGGCTTTGGCATCGTACTTGTCCAACGTGGCGAGGATCCACTCCGTGATGCCGGGCGTCGGGCCGTCGTCGAAGGTCAGGAACACACCGTCCCCGTCGTCGATCTCCCAGATCAGGTCCGGCATCAGGCGCCGGATTATTTTCGGTGGCTTCAAACGCATACGGGACAAAAATAGCGATTTTCGCGCCATCGGCGAAACAAAAACCGCCTTTTTCACACCGTCTGCGAAAAAATCAGTATATTTGCCCAAAACACATCCCGACCATGAAACGACTTATCGGTTTGTCGATCATTCTCCTTTTCGCCGCGCTGACCACCGGTTGCGACGCCTTCCGCACGTTGAGCGACGCCAACATCAAAACCTCGCAGGGCAAACCCTACGAGCTGATTCTCGTCTGCCCGCAGGCGGAGTGGACGGGCGAAGTGGGCGACACGCTGCGCGCGATCCTCACGGCGCCGGTTCCCTATATCAACCAGACCGAACCGCTCTTCGACGTGCTGCGCGTCACCGAGCGCGGATTCCGCAACATGATCGCCGAGCACCGCAACATCCTCAAAGTGCTGGTCGACCCCTCCGTGAAGGAGACCACCGTGGCCGTGCAGTACGACGTCACCGCGCAGCCGCAGGTCGTCCTGACGCTGCAGGGACCCGACGACCGTTCGGTCGTGGAGTACCTCTCGCAGCACCGTGCCGAGCTGGTTCGCGTACTGGAGATGGCCGAGCGTGACCGCGACGTGGCCTACAATGCCAAGTTCGGCAACCCCGGCATCGAGGAGGCCATCCGCAAGACCTTCGGTATCCGCATGAACGTCCCCAAAGGCTATCTGCTCGCCGCCAGCCAGCCCGACTTCCTCTGGGCGCGCTACGAATATCCGACCGCCAGCCAGGGGTTCTTCCTCTACTCCTATCCCTACGCCGGGCCGCAGTCGCTCACGGCCGCAGCCCTGACGGCCGCCCGCAACCAGTTTGCGGCCCGCATCCCGGGACCCTCCGACGGCTCGTACATGACCACCTCGGCGGCGTTCGAGCCCGACCTGCGGATCTTCCGGCTTGAAGACCGCACGTGGTTCGAGCTGCGCGGATTCTGGGATGTCGAGGGCGACTTCATGGGAGGTCCCTTCGTCAGCTACTCGACCGTCGACCAGGCCACCGGTCGCATCCTGACGCTCGACTGCTACGTCTACTCCCCGAAGTTGCACAAGCGCAACTTCGTGCGCGGCGTCGAGCACCTGCTCTACGGCATCGAGTTTCCGAAACCCGAGCAGGGGAAATAACCCCGCCGCACCGGCCGGCGGCCGCGCATGCCAGGCCGCCGACACAAAGGGCCGCCCGCACAAGGTCGGGGCTGAAAGGAACCGGGAGCATAAGGCTGTTGACGAAAGACTCGCCCGCACAAAACCTATGACGAAGGACCGCCCCCACGAGGACGACCGATGAAAGGGGCCGGGAGCATAAGGCTGTTGACGAAAGACTCGCCCGCACAAAACCTATGACGAAAGACCGTCCGTACAAGGACGGTTGCGAAAGCCTGCGGGCAAAACGGGAGGGGCGGAAAGCCGCGGAAGAAGACCGAAGGTCTGCGGGCAAAACACGAGGACGCGGGCGAACCGGATGACGCAGGGAATCACCGAAGAAGGCCGACGGCTGCCGAAGCGACGGCTGCCGAAAGAGGTGGACAGACGCGGGAAACGTATCGGTTGAAAAGATGCAACTGATTCTCACATACATCTTTCTGATCATCTATACGATCACGATCGCAGGGATCATTCTGGTCGTTATCACCGACAACCGGAATCCGCTGAAGACCCTGCCGTGGATCGTTGTGCTCGTGCTGGCTCCCGGCGTGGGGCTGGTCTTCTACTTCTTTTTCGGGCAGAACCTCTCCAAGCAGCGCATCATCTCGCGCCGCACGCGCAAGCGCATCACCACGCAGCTCGAAGAGAGCGACCGCGACGGTACCCGCCGCATTCCCAACGACCAGCGGACACTCGCCCGGCTGCTCTACAACACGAGCCACGCCGTACCGCTCTACGGCAGCCGCATCACCCCCTACACGGAGGGGAGGACAAAGATGGAGGCCCTGCTGGCCGAGATCGCACGGGCCCGCCACCACATCCACCTCCAGTACTACATTCTTTCGGACGACACGACGGGTCGCCGGCTGTGCGACGCCCTGATCGCAAAGGCCCGCGAAGGGGTCGAGGTCCGCATTCTTTACGACGACGTGGGCAGCCGCAGCGTGAAAAAGCGCTTCTTCGCACGGATGCGCCGGGCCGGCATCGAGGTCCGCCCCTTCCTGCACGTGAAGTTCCCGCGCTTCACGAGCAAGGTCAACTACCGCAACCATCGCAAGATCGCCGTCATCGACGGCCGCGTGGGCTTTATCGGCGGCATGAACATCGCCGACCGCTACGTCGAAGGGCCCGGCTGGGGCGTCTGGCGCGACACGCACTTCCGCATCGAGGGGCGCGGCGTGGCCGGGCTGCAGGTCTCGTTCCTGAGCGACTGGTCCGCAACGACCAAGCAGCACGTCTCCGGCGAGGCCTACTTCCCGCCGACGGAGCACTTCACAAACAACATCCTCCAGATCGTGCCGGGCAGCCCGCTGGGCAAGTGGCGGACGCTCCTGCAGGCATACAGCCTCGCCATCTCGCGGGCCCGCCGCCGCATCTGGATCCAGACCCCCTACTACCTGCCGCCCGACGTGCTGAACACGGCCCTGCAGGTCGCCGCGCTGGCCGGCATCGACGTGCGGCTGATGCTGCCCGCCCGCTCCGATTCGAAGGCCATCGACTATGCGTCGCACTCCTATCTGGACGACATGGTCAAGGCCGGTGTGAAGATTCTCTTCTACCGGCCGGGATTCCTCCACTCGAAGCTGCTGATCGTCGACGACACGCTGACGGTCATCGGGTCGGCAAACATGGATTTCCGCAGCTTCGAGCACAACTTCGAGGTCTGCGGCTTCGTCTACGATGCCGACTTCACGGCCCGCATGGCGGCGATCTTCACCGACGATGCGGCGCAGTGCACGCCGCTCGCCCCCGGAAAATGGTTCAAGCGACCACGCAGCCACAAGTTCGCGGAGTCGTTCCTCCGGCTCTGCTCCCCGCTGATGTAAAATGTAAATCCGAAAAGGAGAGGTTACAGCTCGACGATGCCGTTGCGGATGGCATAGACCACCAGTGCCGCGGTGTTCTTGCAGCCGGTCTTTTCGAGGATGTTGGCGCGGTGCTTGTCGACCGTGCGTTTCGAGATGAAGAGTTCGTCGGCGATCTCCTGGTTGGAAAGGCCCCGGCAGACGGCCACCAGAATCTCCCGCTCGCGCTGCGAGAGGGGCTCCTCGCCGCTGTTCTCGCGCGTGCGCATGCGTCCCGTGAGCGACGAGAGCAGCTGCGGCGAAAAGTAGCTGCCGCCGCCCATGACCGTCTCGATCGCCTCGATCACGTCGCCGATATCCGAATCCTTGAGCAGGAACCCCCGGGCCCCGGCCTCGACCATGCGCGAATAGTAGCTCTCCTCGCCGAACATCGAGAGCGTGATGATCCGCAGGTCGGGACGCAGCGCCAGCGCCCGTTCGGTGGTCTGCGCCCCGTCGAGCCCCGGCATGGCGAAGTCCATGAAGACCACGTCGGCCTCCGCCCCGGGAAGCATCGCCAGAAACTCCTCGCCGCTCGCGGCCTCCCCCACGACGCGGCAGCCGGCGCAACGCTCGAGCAGCCCCCGCAGTCCGTTGCGGAAGAGCGAATGGTCGTCGACCAGTATGATCTTGCACTCGGTCATCGGCGTATCCTTTTCTGCTGCGGCTGCTCCTCCTGCGTGCTCACGCGGATCGTCGCCCGCATCCCCTTGCCTTTGGAGCTCGTGATGGCAAAGCTCCCGCCCAGCGAGTTGATCCGCGAGGAGATGTTCGACAGCCCCATGCCGCAGTCCATCATCGCCTCGGGGTTGAAACCCCGGCCGTCGTCCGTGTAGTCGAGCGCCAGGCACGTGCCGCTGAGCGACAGCGACAGGTTGATCGACGAGCAGGCGGCATGCTTGAGCGAATTGTTGATCAGCTCGCAGATCACGCGGTAGAGAATCACCTCGATGTCCGTATCGAAGCGCTCCGAACGGAGGTTCGTCGTGAAGCGGATCTTCACGTCGTGCATCGCGGCGCTCTTGTCGATGAAGTTCTGCACGCCGCGTGCCAGCCCGAAGTCGTTGAGCACGTGCGGCGAGAGGTTGTTCGATATTTCTCGCAGCGAGCGGATCGCCTCGTCGATGACATAGGTCGTATTGGCGATGATCTCGCGCTGCTCGGCATCGCGCTCCTCGCGCGCCAGGGCCGTGAGCGACATCTTGGCCGACGAGAGCAGCGGCCCCAGACCGTCGTGCAGCTCCTTCGAAAAGCGCGAGCGCGCCTTCTCCTCGGTACGCAGCACGGCCGTGAGGATACGCTTGTTGAGCAGCGACCGCTGCCGGTTCAGGCGGTCGATGTACTTGAAAAGCTTGTGGGCGTACATCACACCGATCGAGAGGCAGATCGAGACCGTGACCCCCAGGTAGGCGAACCACCAGCGGGGCACGTACTGTCCGTTGGCCACCAGGAACTGGATGAGCCGCTCGACCGACAGCAGCGAGAAGCCCACGATGAAGAGGATCCACACCGAATTGTACTTCGTGGCACGCACGAGCCGCAGGGCATAGACCGTGGCGAGGGTCTGGATGGCGATGGAGATGATGAGCAGGACCTTGATCAGCATAAGCCGCGATTTTTTACAAAAATAATCATTTTTTCCGATTCGGAGGCCCTGCCGCCGTCCGGAATCCGGAGGAAAATCACACCCGGTCGCCTAACACGCCACGCAGCCGCTCCAGCTGGCGGTAGTCCGTCAGGTCGGCCTGCACCGGAACCACCGAGACGTAGCCGTGCGAGAGGGCCCACTCGTCCGTATCCTCGGCCTCGGGTTCGCCGTTCACGAAGTCGCCCGTGAGCCAGAAATACTCCCGGCCCCGGGGGTCCTCCCGGCGGAAGAACTCCTCGCGCCAGAAGCCGCGGTTCTGACGGCACAGCCGGATGCCCTTCACCTCGGCGGCGGGCCGCGCCGGGACATTGACGTTCAGGCAGAGCGGCAGCGGCAGCTCCGCAGCGGCGAGCACCTCCCCGACGATCCGCCGTCCGTACTCCACGGCCCCCGCGAAGTCGGCGTCGGCCGAATGGTCGTCGAGCGACAGCCCCACGGCCGGACAGCCGTAGAAGCTCCCCTCGATCGCCGCGCCCATCGTTCCCGAATAGAGCACGTTGGCCGCCGAGTTGGAGCCGTGGTTGATGCCCGAGATCACCAGGTCGACCCGTTCGTCGCGCAGCAGGTAGTCGAAGGCCATCTTCACGCAGTCGACGGGCGTACCCGAAAAGGCGTAGACGCGCACGTCCTCCTCCTCGCGGATGCGCCGCAGGTAGAGCGGGCTGTACATCGTGATGGCCTGGCTCATGCCGCTCTGCATGGTTTCGGGAGCCACGACCACCACGCGGCCGA
Organism: uncultured Alistipes sp.; assembly: GCA_900544265.1. GTDB lineage: Bacteria > Bacteroidota > Bacteroidia > Bacteroidales > Rikenellaceae > Alistipes > Alistipes merdavium. Next base: position 29,998 of record UQUQ01000023.1, on the reverse strand, counting down.
ACGTGCGGGCCACCTCCACGGCCGCGGCAAGTCCCTTTGAAGCGTAACCGTCGTCATTGGTTACGAGGATCAGTTTCCGATTCATTTTTCACGTTTTTTCCGGGCAAAGATACGAATATTTCCCGCCCGGCGGCGATTTTTTCATCCCCGAGCACGGGAAATGATTTTTTTTGTTTACCTTTGCCCTCCCAAACGGGCGTAGATCAACCTCTTTCATTGGGCGCTACGGCAACAGCGGCGCTCCGGGGGCCGAAGAGGCCGGACGGGCCGAGGCGGATGTCAGAAAAGGCGGAAGCGGAGGACGGCGACCGAACGGCAGGTGGCAGAAGTCACCGGCGGAAAACGGCGGGCCGGGCCGAGGCGGATGTCTGAAAAGGCGGAAGCGGAGGACGGCAGGTCACCGGGATTCGGACGCGGAGCAGCGCGCGGGATTGCGGGTCAGGGGACCGGCATGGTAGCTACGGTGCAGCGGGAATGTTGAGTACGAAACTATTAATATTGTTGCAACAATGAACAAAGACGCAATCATCAAGCTCGTCAACGAGCAGATGTGGCCGAAGACGGATGCCGACATTCCGTCATTCAAGGCCGGTGACACGATCACCGTTTCCTACCGGATCATCGAGGGTAACAAGGAGCGTATCCAGAGCTTCCGCGGCGTAGTGATCCAGATCAAGGGTTCGGGCAAGACCAAGATGTTCACGATCCGCAAGGTATCGAACGGCGTGGGTGTCGAGCGCATCTTCCCGCTCTACTCGCCCCACATCGACAAGATCGAGGTCAACAAGATCGGTGTCGTCCGTCGTGCACGCATCTACTACCTGCGCGACCTGACCGGCAAGAAGGCCCGCATCAAGGAGAAGCGCATGGGCGGCGCGGAGAAGAAGTAACCCCGCACCTCCAGAGAGAAAAGCAGGAGATCCTTCGGGATTCTCCTGCTTTTTTGCTATATTCGGCCTCATGAAACGACTCATCCCTCTTCTGCTGGCGGCCGCGACGCTCTGCGGCTGCCGTCCGGCGGTCTCCGACTATGCCATCGTCGCAGGCCCCGGCATTGCGGACGACCCCGCCTGGAGCGAGGTTGTCGCCGCGCTGCGGCAGTCGCACCCCGGTGCCGCACTCCTCTCCTACACCGAAGCGCCCGACGAGGCGCTACCCGCACTCCGGGAGCTCGCACCCCGCTACGTGGCCTTCGTCGACCGGCCCGAACAGATCGGCCGCGACTACATCATCGCGCTGAACCGCATGGCCCGCGCGGTCGACGGCGACAGCTACGACGACTACCTCTGGGGCGTTGTCACGGGCTACAACGCAGCGGCCGCCCGGCGCATGGTCGAGGCGGCACGCGAGCCGCTGACCGTCCGCAGCGCCGTGAGCACCCTGCGCGAGGTCGGCAGCGGCAAGTGGTTCAACGCCTTCGCCTACGTTGACGACCGCACGCCGGGCCTCTGCGGCGAGAAGCGCCCCGGCGCCGACTCGGTGACGCACTACATGACCACACGCACGCTCGCCGACGGCCGGCCCGACCTGCTGCGCTGCTTCTGCGACTTCTACGCCGCCTACGACCCCGACCTCATCACCACCGCCTCGCACGCCACGGAGCGCAACCTCGAGATGCCCTTCTCCGTCGGCAACCTCCGCGCCCGCGACGGCGCCCTCTACGCCGACTTCCCCGAGGGGCCCGAGCCGCTGCACGAAACGGGCAAGCGGCGGGTCTTCCTGCCCATCGGCAACTGCCTGATCGGCAACGTCAACCGCACACGCGAGAGCATGGCCGTCGCCTGGATGAACAGCGCACACGCCGCCGCGATGATGGGCTATGTCGTACCGACGTGGTACGGTCGCAACGGCTGGGGCGGCCTGAAATACTGGCTCACGACCCCCGGCCGCTACACCCTTGCCGAGGCCTTCTACCTCAACCGGCAGGACATGCTCCACTGGCTCGACGAGCAGCTGCCCGCGGTGCACGACAGGGCCTTCCCCTACCCCGGCGACGATTTCGACTGGGAGCGCATGGTCGGGCAGGCCGACAGCACGGCCGGACGCCACCTCACCGACGACGAACTGGGCTTCTTCTTCGACCGCGACGTGCTGGCCTGCTACGGCGATCCGGCATGGGAGGTCCGTCTCCGGGAGCTGCCCGCCGAGCGGGACTTCGAGGTCACGCAGCGCCGCGTCGGCTCGCAGTACGAGATCACGGTGACCACGGCGCCCGACTTCAGCGCGGCGCGCATGGCCGGTGACCGTTTCAAGGAGGAGCACGTCGGCGACCTGCCCTTCAGCTGCTTCTTCCCCGAGCGGCTGAAGAATCCCCGCCTGGCCGAAGGACAGACGTGGCATGCCGCCGTCGACGAGAACTTCCTGCTCGTCTACGACCCCGGCTTCGAGCCCGGGCGGAGCTACCGCATCCTGCTCGACATCGACCGCTGAAAACCGCACGCAGACAAGCATCGGAACAGAAGAAGCCGGGCTCCCGTCGGGAGTCCGGCTTCCTGTTTGCGTCCGCCTGCGGGCGGATCAGTCGTTGACGGGAATGTCCTTGTTGACGTTCTTCGAGCCGACAAGGGCGTAGTAGAGCATGTAGACGAGCGCCACGACGATCACCCAGTAGCTGGCCAGGTAGCCCACGCCGCCTCTCATGTCGACGATCGCATTCTGCAGGAGCGGCAGGATACCGCCGCCGCAAACCAGCGCCATGAAGATGCCCGACGCCTTCTCGGTGTACTTGCCCAGCCCCTCGACGGCGAGGTTGAAGATGCCGCCCCACATCACCGAGGTGCAGAGGCCGCAGAGCACGAGCAGTGCGGCATTGACCGGCACGTTCACCAGACCGAAGCCGGCGGCTCCGTTGAAGACGGGCAGGTTGACGGCCACCTCCGGAGCGAGGATCGCACCCAGCGTCAGGAGCAGACCCACGCACGACACGACGCCGAGCATGGCGCGGGCCGACACCTTGCTGCCGATGACGGCGCCCACCAGACGGCCGACGAGCATCAGCAGCCAGTAGGTTGCGGCAACCGATCCGGCGACGGCCTCGGCGTTGACGCCCGAGCCCAGCACATTCAGGTCGGGATTCTGCAGCCACTTCTGCAGCACGTTGGGAATGCCGACCTCGATACCGACATAGACGAAGATCGCCACGGCGCCCAGCACGAAGTGACGGAACGACAGCGGACCGTACTTGTCGGACTTCTTGGCGGCGCTCTTCTTCGTATCGACCGGATTCTCGGGAATCTTCGTCAGGGCGAGCACCACGAAGGCGAAGGCGAAGATCGCCAGGGCGGCGTACATCAGCGGGAAGACGTGGCTGATCTGCGCGTTCTTGATACCCTCGGGGATCAGCAGGCCCGTCAGCACGATCACGGCCGTACCGCTCAGCGAGTTGAAGGCGCCGCCCGTCTGGATCAGCTGGTTGCCCTTGTTGCCGCCGCCGCCCAGGCGGTTCAGCATGGGGTTGACCACCGTGTTGAGCAGACACATCGAGAAGCCCGCGATGAAGGCGCCCAGCAGGTAGACGCCGAAGCTCTCGACCGTACCCGACAGCGTCTGGATACCGACGCCGATGAAGCCCACGGCAACGGCGACGAGCGCCGTCTTCTTGTAGCCGTAACGCTGCAGCATGGTGCCCGCGGGGTAACCCATGATCGCATAGGCGATGAAGTTGGCGAAGACGCCCAGCGTACCCATCCAGTTCGGCACGCCGAACTGATACTTGAGAATGTCACCCATCGGCGAAGCCAGGTTCGTCACGAAGGAGATCATGGCGAAGAGGAAGATCATTACGACGATAGGCAGAAAGTAACTCTTTTTCTGTTCCATCTGAGAATTTATTTAGGTTAATGTTTCAGTTTCACAGGTTGGTTTCAGCGGTCGCGCTCGGCGATGTAGGCGCACAGGTCCACCAGCGCCGTGCGGTACGCCGAGGGTTCGTATTCGGAGAGCAGCCCCGCGGCCCGCTCGAGGTAGGCGTGCATCTCCCGGGCCGCCGCCTCCAGGCCGCCCTCGTTGACCACGGTGCATTGCAGGTACTCCACCGAGGCTTCGTCCTGACGGCAGCGCCCCAGGCGTTCGATCAGCTCGGCGCGCCGTTCGTCGGAGACCTTTTCGAGCACGGCAAGCAGCGGCAGCGTGATCTTGCCCTCGCGCAGGTCGTTGTTCGCGGGCTTGCCCGTATGGGCCGAGAGCGTATAGTCGAGGATGTCGTCCTGCATCTGGAAGGCCATGCCCAGCGCCTCGCCGAAGCGGCGCATGAGCGCCACCCGGTCGCGCGTGGCCCCCACGGCCAGCGCCCCGGCCGAGGCGCTCACGCCCAGCAGGCTGGCCGTCTTCTTGTGGATGATGTCGAGATAGGTCCGGCGCGTCATGTCGTGCGTCTCGGCGCACTCGTCCTGCATCACCTCGCCCTCGCACAGCGCGGCCATCGAGCCGCAGACGTGCGTCACCAGGTCGAACTGTCCGCTCGTCAGGCCGATGGCCATGTTGCGCGCCAGGATGTAGTCGCCCAGGATGACGGCCTTGTGCGACTGCCAGCGGGCATTGACCGAAGGCTTGCCGCGCCGCGTGTCGGCCTCGTCGATCACGTCGTCGTGGATGAGCGACGCCACGTGGATCATCTCGACGAGCATGGCCGCCAGACAGGCCCGCCGGCCCGTCGCCGCACCCGGCACGGAGGCGTTCATCGCCGCCGAGAGCATGACCAGCAGCGGCCGGATACCCTTGCCGCGCGACGAAAGCGCATAACGCAACATATCGGAGAGCAACTCCCCCTCGGCCGTGAACTGCCGTTCGACGAATTCGTCGAACGCCGCGAGCTCCGCCGTAACGGGGTTGCGGATGGAATCGAGTGTAATCATATCCGCAAAGATAAGCAAAATTCACGACAGAGAGGCGTCAAGTAACTATTTTTTCGTACCTTTGACCCTTGGTTAAGCGTTGAAAAAATGGTTTTTCAGAAAGATACGAAAAAGAGGTGGGTGGCCGCCGCGGCCGCTCTTGCGGTTTTCCTGCTCGTGAGCGTCCTCTACTTCGCGCCGCAGTTCCGCGGCGAGGTGCTGCCCCAGCACGACGTGCTCCAGTACGAGGGCATGTCGCGGGATATTTACCAGACGCGCGAGGCGACGGGCGAGGACCCGCAGTGGACGGGCGGCATGTTCTCGGGCATGCCCGCCTACCTGATCAACGTCGCCTACCCCGCGCAGCTGGTCAAGAACACCGTGGGCCGCATCACGCGCCTGATCGACACGCCGGCCGGGTTCCTCTTCTTCGCCATGGTCTCGATGTGGCTCATGCTGCTCGTCTGCGGCGTCGATCCGTGGGTGGGCATCGTCCCGGCGCTCGCCTACGGACTCTCGACCTACTTCCTGCTCATCATCGGCGCGGGCCACGTCACCAAGATGTGGGCGCTGGTCTACGCTCCGCTGATGATGGGCGGCGCCTGGATGACCCTGCGCGGAAACCTCTGGGCCGGAGCGGCCGTCACGGCCCTCGCCGCATCGCTCGAGATCGGCGCCAACCACCCGCAGATCACCTACTACTTCCTGCTGGCGATGGCCGCCTTCTGGATCAGCGAGGGCATCGTCGCCCTGCGTGAAAGGCACCTGAAGGAGTTTCTGCGGCGCACGGCCGTGCTGGCCGCCGCGGGACTGCTGGCCGTGGGGTCGAACTTCGCGCCCCTGTGGTACACGGCCCGGCACGCGAAGGAGACCATCCGCGGCGGGTCGGAACTCGCCGCCACGGCCGAAACGCAGAACCCGGAGAGTTCGGACCGGGGACTCGACCTCGACTACGCCACGGCGTGGAGCTACGGCCGCGCGGAGACGCTGAACCTGCTCGTGCCCGACTTCATGGGGCGCGACTCGGGCAGGACCTTCCCGTCGGACGGGCAGGTGGCCGCCACGGCCAACGAATACGGCCTGCGGGGCATCGAACGGCAGCTGCCCGCCTACTGGGGCACGCAGCCCTACACGGCCGGGCCGACCTACCTCGGGGCCGCGGCCCTCTTCCTCGCGGTGCTGGGCGCCCTGCTCGTGCGCGGCCGCAACCGCTGGTGGATCGTGGCCGTCTGCGCGGTGATGCTGCTGCTGGCCTGGGGCCGCAACTTCATGGCATTCACCGAGCTGGCCTTCAAGCTGCTGCCCGGATACGACAAGTTCCGCACGGTCTCGATGACGCTCGTCGTCGTGCAGTGGGCCGTGCCGCTGCTCGGGGCGATGGCCCTCATGCGGCTGTGGCGCGGCGACGTGCCCCGCAAACGGCTGCTGCGCGCCCTGGCGTGGGCCGGGGGCGTCACCGGCGGGCTGTGCCTGCTGCTGGCCGTCGCCGGCGGCTCGCTCTTCGACCTCGGTCGCGGGGAGAGCACCGTGCTGATGACCGACCAGTTCCACCAGCTCTTCCAGTCCAACGGCATGCAGGAGTATATCGACCGCGGCATGGACGTCGAGATGGGCGAGGCGATCGGCGCCGCCATGGCCGCCGACCGCGCGGCGATGATGCAGGCCGATGCCTGGCGCTCGCTGCTGATGATCGCCCTCGCGGCGGGCGGCGTGGCGCTCTTCGCCTTCGGACGCATCCGCCGCGGAGGGCTCGTGGCGCTGCTCGGCGGCGTCGTGCTGCTGGACCTCGTGCCGGTGGACCTGCGCTTCCTCTCGTCGGAGGATTTCGTCTCGCCGCGCCGCCGGCAGATCACCGCCACGGCCGCCGACAAGGCCATCCTGGCCGACAGGACCCCGGGATTCCGCGTGCTCAACCTCACGGTCAGCCCCTTCAACGACGCCACGACCTCCTATTTCCACCGCTCCGTCGGCGGATACCACGGCGCCAAGCTCGCACGCTATCAGGACCTGATCGACCGCTACCTGTCGCAGCTCGACGAAGGGGTGCTCGACATGCTCAATACGCGCTACCTGATTCTGCCCGGTGAGGATGGGCAGCCCGTCGCGCAGCTGCGCACGACGGCCAACGGGGCGGCGTGGTTCGTCGACCGCCTCGTCACGGCGGAAGACGCCCGGCAGGAGATCGACCTGCTCGGCAAGACCGACCTGAAGACGACGGCCGTGATCGCCGCCCGGGACCTGCCCCTCGCCCAACTGCCGGCCGCAGCCGCGGCCGACACGCTCCCCGGCCGCTCGATCGCCCTCGTGGAATACCACGCCAACCGCCTGCGCTACGAATACTCGACCCCCGCGGAGGCCGTGGCGGTCTTCTCGGAGATATACTACGACAAGGGCTGGACGGCCACGATCGACGGCGAGGAGGCCCCCGCCTTCCGCGCCGACTACGTGCTGCGGGCGATGCGCCTCCCGGCCGGGACGCACGTCGTCGAATGGCGCTTCCGCGCCCCGGGCTGGCGGGCGGCCGAGACCGTCACGGGCATCTGCTCGGTCGTGATTCTGGTCTCCGCCGCAGCGGCGGTCGTGCTGGCCGTGCGCCGGAAGCGGCGCGGCAACGGGCGGCAAGAGGCGACAAACGCCGCCGAATAGGGCGGCAGGCGGGCGGTCGGAGCGCGAACGCCCCGCACCCCCCCCCGCGAAAAGCAAACTGCAAGGTATGAAAGACGACAAGAGACTCAAGCGCAAGGTGCGCAACTCCTACATCGTATCGACGGTCAGCATCACGCTGGTGCTCTTCCTGCTCGGTTCGGTAGGATACCTCATGGTGGCGGCAATGAAGGTCGCCGACACGCTCCAGGAGAGCATCTCCGTGAGCGTGGAGCTGAAAAACGGGCTCTCCGACGAAGAGAAGGAGCGGATCGCCGCGGCCCTCTCGGCCGAGGAGATCGTCGGCACGATCGCCTTCGTCCCGCGCGAGGAGAAGGCCGACGACGCCGAGTTCCGCAAGATGTTCGGCAGCCAGTTCGAGGAGGTGCTCGGCGAGAACCCCCTGCTCGACTCCTACGAGCTGACCCTCACGGCCGCCTCGGCCGATACGGTGCTGCTGGAGGGCTTCCTCGCCGCCGCGGAGCACCTGCCGGGCGTCGAGCACGTCTCCTACCCCGCCCGCATGGCCCAGCGGCTGCACGCCACCGTCGGCAAGATCCGGCTCGTGCTGCTGCTCTTCGGCGGGGCGCTGCTCGTCATCTCGCTCATCCTGCTCAGCAACACGATCCGGCTGGCGATCTTCTCGAAACGCTACCTCATCAACACGATGAAGCTCGTCGGGGCGACCAAGTGGTTCATCATGCGTCCGTTCCTGGGCAGCAGCATCAAGCAGGGCATCCTCTCGGGCGTGGCCGCCTCGGCGCTCTTCTGCCTGGCGGTCTACGGGCTCAACGAGGCCGTGCCCGAGCTGACAAGCGTCACCGAGGCGATCCGCATCGCCATCATCGCCGGAGCGATGATCGTCGGGGGCATCGTCATCTCGGGACTCTTCACCGTCATCGCCCTCAACAAGTTCGTCAACATGAAGTCCAACAAGATATACCTCTATTAATTGCATGAAACAAGCGAACAAGAAATCCACGGAGCCCGCACAGGAGAATCCCCGCATGCCGCTCACGCGCCGCAACTACATCATCCTGGCCGTCGGCTTCGCCGTCATCCTCCTCGGGTTCATCCTCATGGCGGGCGGCGGCAGCGACTCGCCCGACGAGTTCAACTACGCCATGTTCTCCTGGCGCCGCATCACGCTGGCCCCGATCCTGGTCATCGCCGGCTTCGTCACCGAGATCTTCGGCATCATGAAGCGCTATGACCGATAAGAGAGACCCAAACCCAAAAACCGAATAAAGAAACATGGACACACTGCAAGCCATCCTGCTCGGCATCGTGCAGGGTATCACGGAGTTCCTGCCCGTATCGAGCAGCGGACACCTGCAAATCGCCAAGGAGCTCCTCGGCGTGGAGCTCAAAGAAAACCTCACCTTCGACGTGGCGCTGCACGCCGGAACGGTCCTGAGCACGATCGTGGTGCTCTGGAGCGAGATTCAGCGCCTGCTGCGCGGGCTCTTCTCGCGCCGCTTCAACGAGGAGCAGGCCTACGTGCTGAAGCTCCTGCTCTCGATGATCCCGATCGGCATCGTCGGATTCCTCCTGAAGGACCAGCTCAACGCCATGCTCGAATCCCCGGGCATCCTCGCCATCGTCGGAGCCATGCTGCTGCTTACGGCCGCGCTGCTCGCCTTCGCCTACTACGCCAAGCCGCGGCAGAAAGAGACGATCTCCTACCGCGACGCCTTCATCATCGGCCTGGCCCAGGCCTGTGCCGCCATGCCGGGCCTCTCGCGCTCGGGCTCGACGATCGCCACGGGCCTGCTGCTCGGCAACAAGAAGACGGCCGTGGCGCAGTTCTCGTTCCTCATGGTGCTGATTCCCATTCTGGGCGAGACCTTCCTGCAGGCCGTCAGCGGCGAACTGACGGCCGGAGTCGACGGCGGAGTGCTCGCCGCCGGGTTCATCGCCTCGTTCATCACCGGATGCCTCGCCTGCAAGTTCATGCTCGAGGTCGTCAAGCGCGGCAAACTCATCTGGTTCGCCCTCTACTGCGCCGCGGTGGGCATCGTCTCGATCCTGAGCTACATCTTCTGATCCGCTCCGACCGCAAACCCGATACACGGAACACAACCTACGGAATGAAGCCAACACAGGACCTGCGGGGCATCAACTTCGAGGAGGGCTATATCGCCGTCGTGGACAAACCGCTGGAGTGGACCTCGACGGACGTGGTCCGCAAGGTGAAGTTCACGCTCCGCAAGCTGGGATACCGCAAAATCAAGGTGGGGCACGCCGGGACGCTCGACCCGCTGGCCACGGGCGTGCTGCTCGTCTGCATCGGCCGCGCGACGAAGCTCGTCGACGCGCTCCAGGCCGAGGAGAAGGAGTACGTGGCCGACGTGATGCTGGGGGCCACGACCCCGAGCTTCGACCTGGAACACCCCGTCGACCGGACCTACCCCTGGGAACACATCACGCGCGAGGCCGTGCTGGAGGCCCTCGCCTCGCTCACGGGCGAGCGGTTGCAGACCCCGCCCGTCTACTCGGCCAAGAAGATCGACGGCACGCGCGCCTACGACCTGGCCCGCGCCGGCGAGGAGGTCGCCGTGCGGCAGGCGCTCATCACGATCTACGAAATGGAGCTGCTCGAATGCGAACTGCCGCGCATCCGCATCCGCGTGCGCTGCAGCAAGGGCACCTACATCCGCTCGCTGGCCCGCGAGATCGGCGAAAGCCTCCGCAGCGGCGCCCACCTGACCTCGCTGCGCCGCACGCGCAGCGGCGGTTTCACGGTGGACAACGCCTGGCAGCTGGAGGATTTTCTGGAAAAACTGCAAGAACTTGAAACAAAACGGGATTTTCTGCGTATAGAAAATAATCTGTCTCACCTCCCGAACGCAAAAAAGAGCACTGAAGCATGAAACTATCGCAATACGGATATGAGTTTTCGCCGGAAATGCTGGCCAAATATCCGACCGAGAACCGCGACGACGCGCGGCTGATGGTCATCAACCGGGCGAAGGGAACCATCGAACACCGCATCTTCAAGGATATCATCGACTACTTCGAGGAGAAGGACCTCTTCGTGTTCAACGACACGAAGGTCTTTCCGGCCCGCCTCTACGGCAACAAGGAGAAGACCGGCGCCGAGATCGAGATCTTCCTGCTGCGCGAACTGAACCGCGAGCTGCGGCTGTGGGACGTGCTGGTTGACCCGGCCCGCAAGATCCGCATCGGCAACAAGCTCTACTTCGGCGACGACGACCTGCTCGTGGCCGAGGTGATCGACAACACCACCTCGCGCGGCCGCACGCTGCGCTTCCTCTTCGACGGCTCTTACGAGGAGTTCAAGCGCACGCTCTTCAGCCTCGGCGAAACGCCCCTGCCGAAGTGGGTGCGCGAGAAGGTCGAACCCGAGGATGCCGAACGCTACCAGACGATCTTCGCCCGCCACGAGGGGGCCGTGGCCGCCCCGACGGCCGGCATGCACTTCTCGAAGCACCTGCTCAAGCGCATGGAGATCAAGGGCATCGACTCGGCCTTCATCACGCTGCACGTCGGACTGGGCAACTTCCGCACGGTCGACGTCGAGGACCTCTCCAAGCACAAGATGGACTCCGAGCAGTTCTTCGTCACGGAGGAGGCCGCCCAGGCCGTAAACAACGCCAAACGCACCGGACACAAGGTCGTCGCCATCGGCACGACGGTCATGCGCACGATCGAGACGGCCGTCTCGACCCACGGCATGATCAAGCCCATGGAGGGGTGGACCAACAAGTTCATCTTCGCACCCTACGACTTCACCGTGGCCGACGCCATGGTCTCCAACTTCCACCTGCCCTACTCGACGCAGCTGATGATGGTGGCGGCCTTCGGCGGCTACGACCTCGTCATGGAGGCCTACCGGGTCGCCCGCGAAGAGGGCTACCGCTTCGGCACCTACGGCGACGCGATGCTCATTCTTTAAGAATTTTTTCGTAACTTTGCGAAGATAAAAACACCTCAAACCATGGCAAGCAAGATTCTGTACGTTAGCCAGGAGATCACTCCCTATCTTCCCGATACGGAGTGCTCCAAGCTGGTCCGTGCACTGACGCAGGCTATGCAGGAGCGCGGAAACGAAATCCGCACGTTCATGCCCCGCTACGGCTGCATCAACGAACGGCGCCACCAGCTGCACGAGGTCATCCGCCTGTCGGGCATGAACCTCATCATCGACGACAACGACCACCAGCTCATCATCAAGGTCGCCTCGATCCCCGCAGCCCGCGTACAGATCTACTTCATCGACAACGACGACTACTTCGCCCGCAAGGCCGTGCTGACCGATGCCGAGGGGCACTGGTTCGCCGACAACGACGAACGCGCCATCTTCTTCGCCCGCGGCGTGCTCGAGACGGTCAAGAAGCTGCGCTGGACCCCCACCGTCGTGCACTGCCACGGCTGGCTCACGTCGGTCGTCCCGGTCTACCTGAAGCGCATCTTCGCCGACGATCCGATCTTCCGCGACGTGAAGGTCGTCGTCTCGCTCTACGACGACGCCTTCGACGGTGAGCTGGACCCGCAGTTCGCCACAAAGATCGCCGGCGAGGGGGTTCGGGAGAAAAATCTCGACATTCTCGCCCGGCCTTCATACGAAAACCTCTGCCGCTTCGTTATGGAGTATGCCGACGGTGTCATCGTCGCATCGCAGCATGTCGACGAGCAGGTGCTCCGCATCGCCCGCGGAAGCGGGAAGCCGATGCTCGAATACCAGTCACCCGACGCGGAGGACTTTTTCGACAATTACAACCGATTCTATGAAGCAATACAATAACTTCTTCCGCCGCGTGCTCCGCACCGCCGCGCCCGCCGCAGCCTTCGCCGTGCTCCTCGCCGCCACGTGCGGCGCCTGCACCACGGTCGACGATACGCTGGGCTCGAACCTCGTGCCGGAGAACCAGCAGATGAAGGCCGGACACGTGAAGCTCGAATTCGACAAGCTCAACCCCCGGAAATACGTCGAGACACGCCTGTTCCGGACCGACTCGGTCGTCACCTCGAACATCACCTACGGTTACCTCGGCTCGCAGCTCAACGACACGCTCGGGCTGCGCACGGCGGGCTTCCTCACGCAGTTCGCCAACTACTACTACAAGGTCGGCGAGGGCTACTTCGGCTACCGGCCGATCTTCGACTCGGCGCAGCTCAGCCTCTCGTTCTCGAGCTACGGCACCGACACGCTCACCGAGCAGACCTTCGCCGTCTACGAGATCGTGAGCAACGCCTACCTGACCGACAAACCCCTCGGGGCGGGCAAGACGGAGCGCGACACGGTCTTCTACGCCAACTTCGACCCGCTGGACCCCAACGGCACCCACAACGCCGCCGACCGGGTCTACGACCCCGCAAAAAAGCTCTTCACCTTCACGCTGGGAGGCAGTCACGGCCCTTCGGTCACGAGCGTGACGCTCCAGCCCACGGCCGAGGGACGCGCCTTCGTCAACCGGCTGATGCTCCAGGAGGGTGAGCACAAGGATGAATATTCGCTCTACAGCTACGACAGCCTCGAATACTGGGTCAAGGCCTTCAAGGGGCTCTACATCTGCCCCGACCCCGATGTACCGGTGACCGAATACGGCAAGGGGGCGATCTACGCCACGACGCTCGAGGAGTCGGGTCTGACGATCTACGCCCGCAACCGGCTGGAGAGCGACCCGACGATCATCAAGGATACCGTCGGCATGACCTACAACTTCTATGTCGAAGGGGCCGAATACGGCAGCGTGTCGGTCAATGTCCTGCAGCGCGACTACTCGCGCTACAACCCCGCGACGGCCGGCGACATCCATATCGAGCCGGAGCTGGCCGCCGAGACGAACGACGAGCGGCCCGAGACGCCGATGGTCTATGTCGAGGGCATGGCCGGCGTGGTGACGGAGCTGACCTTCACGCAGGAGTTCTTCGACCAACTGGACGAGCAGCTCGCCGCGGAGTACGCCGAGAGCGGCAAGCAGTTCGAGACGCTCGCCTTCAGCCAGGTCCGCATGCGGGTCTACTTCACCGACAGCGACTACGACTGGGAGAGCATCGACCGGGGCTCGACCGCCGACGGCAAGCCGCTCGACGTCGTGCGGCTGATCGAGGAGATGACCGCGGCGCCGAGCCGGCTGGGACTCTACACCGACTACAAGACGCTCGCTGCCGTGAGCGACTACAACTACCTCTACGAGACGAACTACGGCACCGAGCTCTCCTACGGCGGCTACATCAACCGCAGCCAGGGATGCTACGTGATGGACATCACGGGTTACGCGCAGGAGCTCTGGAACAGCTACACGGAGGAAAAGAAGCGCGCCGCCAGGGAGGGCCACGCCGTCGATCTGAACAATGTCGAACACCGCACGATCTACCTCGGCCCCGAGGCATACAGTCTCTACACGCCCTCGTTCGGCGTGCTCCAGGGAGAGGCCCAGACCGAAGGATCGTCCATCAGGAACCACGCACCGATCGGGTTCGACATCACCTATACCATGATAAGATAACATTCACAGAAGCCGAACGGCGGAACCTAAGTGTCACGACTTAGGTTTTCGCGTTTCAGAAAAAGCCTTGAACAACGCAATGCAGGAAAATTTAGTTATCGTCGAGTCTCCGGCAAAAGCGAAAACCATCGAAAAGTTCCTCGGCAAGGACTACATCGTCAAGTCGAGTTTCGGACATATCCGCGATCTGTCGAAAAAGGACCTCGGCATCGACATCGCCGAGGGATTCCGCCCCGTCTATGAGGTCCCGGCCGACAAGAAGAAGGTCGTCGACGAGCTCACGCGCCTCTCGAAGGAGAAGACCGTCTGGCTCGCCTCCGATGAAGACCGCGAAGGAGAAGCCATCGCCTGGCACCTGACCGAAGTGTTGGGTCTCCCCGTCGACCAGACCAAGCGCATCGTCTTCCACGAGATCACCAAACGGGCCATTCTGGAGGCCATCGAGAAGCCCCGCACGGTCAACATGGACCTCGTGAACGCCCAGCAGGCGCGCCGCATTCTGGACCGTCTGGTGGGCTTCGAGCTCTCGCCCGTGCTGTGGAAGAAGGTCCGCCCGGCCCTCTCGGCCGGCCGCGTGCAGTCGGTGGCCGTAAGGCTGATCGTCGAGCGCGAGCGCGAGATCATCGCCTTCCGCTCCACGCCCTATTTCCGCGTCGTGGCCCAGTTCCACGCCGCCGACGACCCCGACAAGACCCTCTTCAAGGCCGAACTCTCGTCGCGCTTCGAGACGCGCGAGGAGGCCGAGGCCTTCCTGCGCAGTTGCATCGGCGCCGGCTTCACCGTCATCCGCGCCGAGGAGAAGCCCGCACAGCGCTACCCGGCACCGCCGTTCACCACCTCAACGCTCCAGCAGGAGGCGGGCCGCAAGCTGGGCATGTCGGTCTCGCAGACGATGTCCGTGGCGCAGCACCTCTACGAGCAGGGTCTGATCACCTACATGCGTACCGACTCGGTGAACCTCTCGCAGCAGGCCCTCGCCCAGTGCAAGGAGGAGATCACGAAGCTCTACGGCGAGAAGTACTCGCGCTGGTTCAACTACAAGACCAAGACCAAGGGGGCGCAGGAGGCGCACGAGGCGATCCGCCCGTCGTACATCGACCGGCAGGAGATCGAGGGCACGGCCGCCGAGAAGAGGCTCTACGACCTGATCTGGAAACGCACGGTCGCCTCGCAGATGGTCTGCGCGGAGCTCGACCGCACGACGGTCGTCATCGGCATGGACAACACGCCCAACCAGTTTGTCGCCCAGGGCGAGGTGGTCCGCTTCGACGGCTTCCTGCGGCTCTACTCCGAATCGACGGACGACGACCAGGCCGCGGAGAGCGGCGAGGGGCTGCTGCCGAAGCTCGCGGAGGGCGACTGCGTCGTATCGACACAGATCACCGCCACGGAGCGCTTCACCTCGGCCCCGGCACGCTACAACGAGGCGTCGCTCGTCAAGCGGCTCGAGGAGCTGGGCATCGGCCGCCCGTCGACCTACGCCCCGACGATCACCACGATCATCAACCGCGGCTACGTCGTCAAGCAGAACCGCGACGGACAGAAGCGCGGCTACGTGCAGCTGACGCTCGCCGACGGCCGCATCACGTCGAAGAACCTCACGGAGAACTTCGGCAAGGAGAAGAACCGCCTCTCGCCCACCGACATCGGCATGGTGGTGAACGACTACCTCGAGGCGCAGTTCGGTCCGATCGTCGACTACAACTTCACGGCGCGCGTCGAAAAGGAGTTCGACCGCATCGCCGAGGGGGAGATCACCTGGAAGGAGATGATCGCCGCCTTCTACAGCCCGTTCCACAAGATGGTCGACGCCGCCATCGAGAAGCAGACCGACAAGAAGGGCCAGGCCCGCATCCTGGGCACCGACCCCAAGACGGGGCACACGGTCAAGGCCCGCATCGGACGCTACGGCCCGATGGTCGAGATCGAGGGGGCCGAGGGGGAGAAGAGCCGCTTCGCCTCGCTCAAGAAGGGACAGCTCATCGAGTCGATCACGCTCGACGAGGCGCTCGAGCTCTTCGCGCTTCCCCGCACGCTCGGGGAGCTCGACGGCGAGGAGCTGACCGTCGGCATCGGACGCTATGGCGCCTACGTGCGCTACGGCAAGTCGTTCGCCTCACTCGCGAAGGGCGACGATCCCTACACGCTCACCTACGACCGTGCCGTGGAGATCGTGCGGGCACATCAGGCGGCCGCCGCGGCGGCCAACACGCCGCTGCGCAGCTTCCCCGAGGATCCCGACATGCTGGTCAAGAACGGTCGCTACGGCGCCTACATCGCCTACAAGGGCAAGAACTACCGCCTGCCGAAGGGGGCGAAACCCGAGACGCTGACGCTCGAGGAGTGTCTGAAGATCGTCTCCACGTCGAAAAAGTAATCACAACCCAAACACCACCGCAATGAAAAACCTGATGCTTTCGCTTATCGCCCTCTGCCTCGCACTCACGGCAGGGGCGCAGACCGCCGACACGACGTCCGCGGAGGGCTACCGTTTCACCGACACGAAGATCATCCCCACGACGGCGGTCAAGGACCAGAGCCGCAGCGGCACGTGCTGGTGCTTCTCGACGCTCTCGTTCCTCGAGAGCGAGATCCTGCGCGCCGGAGGGCCCGCGATGCACCTCTCGGAGATGTGGATCGTGCGCCACTCGTTCATGGACAAGGCCGAGAAGTATGTCCGCATGCACGGAACGATCAACTTCGCCGAGGGCGGTGCCTCGCACGACGTAACGGAGGGGATCAAGGCCCACGGCATCGTGCCGTTCGAGGTCTACCCGGGACTGAACTACGGCACCGAGAAGCCCGACTTCCACGAGCTCTCGGTCGTGCTGAAGGCCTACCTCGACGCCGTTGTCAAGACGGGCGACAAGTCCGGCAAGGCCCTTTCGACGGCCTGGAAACGCGGCTTTGACGCCATTCTGGACGAATATTTCGGTCCGCTGCCCGAGACCTTCACCTACGAGGGCAAGGAGTACACGCCCGAGACGTTCGCGGCGCAGCTGCCCATCGACCTGGACAACTACATCGACATCTCGTCGTTCACGCACCACCCCTTCTACACGCAGTTCATCATCGAGGTGCCCGACAACTGGATGTGGGGCACGGTCTACAACGTGCCGCTCGACGAGATGATGCAGATCATCGACCACGCCCTCGAGCAGGGGTACACCGTATCGTGGGGCACGGACGTGAGCGAAAAGGGCTTCAGCCGCACGAAGGCCATCGGCATCGTGCCGGAGGCCGACACGGAGAGCATGAGCGGCACGGAGGCCGAGCGCTGGGGCAAGCTCACCGACAAGGAGAAGGAGGCGGCGCTCTACAAGTTCGACAAGCCGGGCAAGGAGCGCACCATCACGCAGCAGATGCGCCAGACGGCCTTCGACAACTACGAGACGACCGACGACCACGGCATGCTCATCATGGGCACGGCCACGGACCAGGCCGGCAACCGCTACTACTACAAGGTGCAGAACTCGTGGAACGTCCTGCCGCCCTACGACGGCTTCTGGTACTTCTCGCGTCCGTTCGTCGCCTACAAGACCACCTCGATCATGGTCAACAAACAGGCCCTGCCCAAGGAGATCGCCAGGAAGCTGGGGCTGAAATAACCCCTCGTTTCTCCGGACAGACAACGGCGCCTCCGCAGCAGCGGGGGCGTCGTTGTTTATTGACGGCAAAAGCCGCCGGGCAGAAGACGGCTTGACAGAAGGCCATCCAAACAGGAAGTCCTCCGGACAAAAGACCATCCGGGCTGGAGGGCATCCGGGCTGGAGGGCAAAAGACGGCCGGCGTAAGACAACCGGACAGAAGAGAACCCGGACGAAAGGCGGACTGGCGGGGAAGGAGAGCCGCGGGAAGGAGAGCCGCGGGAGACAACTTTTTTTGTCCGTTCACAAAATTCGCTTATCTTTACTCCTTTCAGCCGCTTCCGCCCATGAAAAGAGTCTGCATGCTTCTTTCCATCTCCGGTCTGTTGCTGATGCCCCGCACGGCAGAGGCACAAACGGCCGATACGCTGCAGGGGAGCTATCAGGCACTTCCCGACCGCAGCAACACCCACTCCGTCGCAACAGCGACCGACAGCCCGTCCGAACCGGCGGCGCACGCCGCCGTCGTGGAGGGTGCGCCGCCATACGCGACACCGCAGCCCGACAGCATCGCCGCGGCACCCATCGCTGCGGCACCCGTCGCTCCGACAGATACGACAGTCCGCCGCCGCGGCTTCATCCGCCGCATCATCGACTACTACAGCCGCTCGAACGAGGACCTCACCTTCCGCAAGAAGATCGACTGGAGCATCGTGCCGGGTCCGAACTACTCCTCCGACTACGGCCTCGGCATCGGCTTCATGCTCGCGGGCTTCTACCGCCCCGACCGCACGGACTCGGTCACCTCGCCCTCGAACGTCTCGATCTACGGCAACCTCACCACGCGCCAATACGCCACGCTCTACTTCACGGGGGACAACTACTTCCGCCACGACCGCCGCATCCTCCGCTACTCGGGCTCGGTCGTCTACTTCCCGGGCGAGTTCTACGGCGTGGGACACCGGGCCGGTGCCGAGGGGTACAAGCAGGAGCTGACGACCACGGACCTGATCTTCGAACTCTCCTACTGCGCGGCCCTTGCGCGCAACTTCTACGCGGGGGTCTGCGGCACGTTCAACTACTCGGGGACAAGGTACGCGCCCTCGGGGATGACCGAACGGCTGGAGCGGATCGCCGCCGACGTGGCGGCCGGAGGCGCCGTTCCCGACGGCCGCATGGGCGAGCTCTACACCCTCTGGCTCGAAGGACGCTACGACCCGGCCCGCCAGGACCCCTTCTCGAACTACATCGCCGCAACGGGCGAGCGCGCCCGGCCGCTGAACACCGGAGCGGGGCTCTTCCTGCAATACGACTCGCGCGACCTCACCTACAACGCCTCGAAGGGGCTCTTCCTGAAGGTGCAGGGGATGTGGTACCCCCGCCTGCTGGGCAACACGGGGCGCGAGTTCGGCCGCGTGACCCTAACCTTCGACTGGTACCGCAGGCTGTGGAAGGGGGCCGTGCTGGCCTGCGACCTGTACGTCGACGCGATGCTCGGCAACCCCTCGTGGCACCTCTACGCCAAGCTGGGCGGGGAGATGCGCATGCGCGGCTACTACGAGGGGCGCTACCGCGACAAGCGGCTCGGCACGGCGCAGGTCGAACTGCGGCAGCGGATCTACCGCCGCCACGGCCTCGTGGGATGGATCGGCGCCGGGCAGGTCTGGGGTACGGGGCCGTTCCGCTGGGGCAACACGCTGAGCAACTTCGGCTGCGGCTACCGCTTTGAATTCAAGAAGGGGATGAACATCCGCCTCGACTACGGCTGGGGCGACTTCGGCAACCGCAACCTGCCCTGGGACCGCAAGCGCTCCTCAGCCTTCCTCTTTACGGCGTCGGAGGCCTTCTGACGAGCGTCGGAGACCTTCTGGAGGCTGCAGCACGGCACGAAAAAAGCCGCGCGGGCGCGGCAGGGTGCGGATTCGCACGACCACGGAGAATTCCGAACTGAAAAATTCGGGACAGAAGAGCCGGCCGGCGCTACAGGATAAAGGTCGCAAGATAGCCGTCGCGGCACAGCAGCCGCATGGCAACCGGCGCTCCGCCGGCAATGCGGCCCGCAAGACACCCGGCCGCAAGGTCCGCCTCGGTGATGCGCAGGTCGCGCAGCAGGTCCAGCTCCCGGCGCCCGGCATATTTGTAGAGGGTCTCCTTCGCACACCAGACGGCGGCCGGAAGCAGCGGATCGTCCGCGAGCGCCTGCTCTTCGGGGGTCATGTAGCGGGAGAGGACCCGGCCGAAGTTGCGCGTCACCGGCTCGATGTCCACGGCACAGCGGCGCAGGGAGAGGCAGACGGCGACCCGGCCGTCGCAGTGCGACACGGAGAGGTATTCCGGGCGGTTTTCCAGTACGGGCGCCCCGACGGCGTCGTAGGCGATGCGCACGTCGCGCCCCAGCTCGCGCCGCACGAGGGCACGCCACGTCAGGTACTCGCGGCGCCGGCGCTCCGAGCCGAAGACCGCGGCAGCGGCCCGCTCCTCCGCCGTCGCCCACGCGGCCGCCTCGCCTTCGGGCCACGGCGCCTCGATGATGAGCCCCGCGGGCAGGCGTCCGTCGCTCATGAGAGGTCCACGCGGATTTTGTCGATGCGGTGTGCCTCCATCTCCTGCACCGTGAAGCGGATGTCGTGCGCCGTGAAGGTGTCGCCCTTGCGCGGGAAGTCGCGCTTGAGTTCGAGCATCAGCCCCGCCAGCGTCTCGGCCTCGCCCTTCACGTCGGAGAAGGTATCCTCGTCGAGCGAGAGCACCCGCTCGAAGTCGCCGATGTGGGTCTTGCCGTCGAAGAGGTAGCTCTTGGCGTCGAGCCGCACGTAGAAGCTCTCCTCGTTGTCGCTCTCGTCCGAAATCTCCCCCACGATCTCCTCGATAATGTCCTCGAGCGAGACCAGACCGAGCGTCGAGCCGTACTCGTCGACCACGATGGCCATGTGGACCTTGTTCGACTGGAACTCCTCCAGCAGATCGTTGATCTTCTTGTGCTCGGGCACGAAGTAGGCCTTGCGGATGAGCTGCTGCCAGGCGAACTCGCCGCCGTGGTTGATGTAGGGCAGCAGGTCCTTGACGTAGAGCGTGCCGCGGATGTTGTCCACATCCTCCTCGTAGACCGGAATGCGCGAGAAACCCGACTCGATGATCGTGCGCTTGACCGTCTCGTAGTCGGCCGTGCTGTCGAGCGCCGTCATGTCCACGCGCGGCTTCATGATCTCCTGCACCTCGGTATTGACGAAGTTGACGATACCCGAGAGCATCACGTGCTCCTCGGGCGAGGAGCTCTGCGTCATGTCGACGGCGTCGGCCAGCTCGTCGAGCGAGATTTCACTCTTGTGCGAGGCCTTCTCGCTGATGCGGCTGCTCGTATGGACCAGGATGTAGGAGAGCGGATAGAAGATCCAGCGCAGCACGAGCAGCGGCCGCGCGACCAGCGCGGCGAAGCGCACCGGCACGGTCTGCGCCAGCACCTTGGGCAGCACCTCGCCGAAGAGCAGCAGCAGGAACGACACCAGCACGGTCTTGAAGAGGAACTCTAAATTCCGGAAGACGAAGAGCGCGTCGATGATCCGGGCCGTGAGGATCGTGATGCAGATGTTCACCAGGTTGTTTATCACGAGGATCGTGGCCAGCAGCAGGTCCACGTCCGACAGCAGGCGCAGCACGGCGTCGGCCGAGGCGGAGCGGCGCTGCTGGAAGCGGCGCACATCGTTGTGCGATAGGGAGAAGAAGGAGGTTTCGGCCCCCGAGACAAGCGCCGAGATACACAGCAGCCAGCACGTCACCGCGCAGAGCACGACGACGTGCGGCGTGAAACCGTTGAAGGTTATCCAGGGCAGGGTCGTATCCAAAGTCGGGATGTTGGGTTAGTCGAAAAGCGAACCGCCCCGCTCCGGCGCCGGCTCCTGCGATGCCTGCGGCTCGTTGCGCAGCACCTCCCGGCGGCCGCCGGGCATCTGCACGACGAACTTCGAGTTGCGGGTCTGGTAGGCGGGTTTCGCCAGGCGCTGTTCGATGTCGCTGTACCGCGTCGACTTCGCACCGAGCACCACCTGCTCGAGCGGACGCGGCGCGGGCCTGGGCTGCTGCGCCGCAGGCTTGACGGGTTCCAGCACGGGCGCCGCGGTCTTCTCGCGCGAAGCCTCCACCGGACGGATCGTCGCTGCGGGCTGCGGCAGGAGCTCCTCGCCCTCCTCGCCCTCGAAACCCGTGGCCACGACAACCAGTTCGATGGCGTTGCCCAGCTGCGGCTTCTCGCTCGTACCCCAGATGATGTTGGCGTTGTGGATCGTACCGTGCTCGTCCTGCACGCTGGCGTGCATCTGGATGTACTCCAGGATGCGGACGACCTCCTCGTACATGAGCTCCTCGGCATTCGACACCGAGATGTTGAGCAGGATGTTCTTGGCCCCCGAGATGAGGTTGTGGTCCAGCAGCGGCGAACGCAGCGACGCCTCGGCCACCGCCTCGGCCCGGTTGTCGCCCTCGGCCGTCGCAACGGCCATGTGGGCGCGGCCGCTGTCGCGCATGACCTTCGAGACATCGGCGAAATCGACGTTCACCAGGTCGCTCTCGACGGTGATGATCTCGGCAATGCCCTTGGCAGCCGAGGCCAGGATGTCGTCGGCCTTGCCGAAGGCCTGCTTGAGCGAGAGGCGCCCGTAGATCTCCAGGATGTTCTCGTTGTTGATAATCAGCAGCGAATCGACATTCTGCCGCAGCTCCTCGATGCCACGCCGCGCCTGCTCGTAGCGGATCTTCCCCTCGACGGCCAGCGGCGAGGTGACGATGGCCACGGTCAGCAGCCCCATCTCCTTGGCGAGCTTCGCGATGACGGGCGAGGCGCCCGTTCCGGTGCCGCCGCCCATGCCCGCCGTGATGAAAATCATGCGCGTGCCGGCCTGCTCGAGCTGCTGCCGGATCTCGGGCAGCGTCTCGACCGCCGCACGGCGTCCGTTTTCGGGATCGTTGCCGGCGCCGAGGCCCTCGCTGCCGAGGCGGATCTTCAGCTCCACGGGGCTCTTGTCGAGCGCCTGCTGGTCGGTATTGCAGACCATGAACTTCACGCCCCGGATGCCGAGGTTCCACATGTGGTTCACGGCATTGCCGCCGGCGCCGCCGACACCGACCACCGAGATGATCGACCCGTCCGTCGGGCGGGCCTTGATTTCAGACATCAGTTCGTCCGTCATATCTTCTTTCACTTTTTTCTTCTACACTACACTGCGGAAAAACCGCACGCTGCCCCCCGACCGTCTGTCAGATCTCCTCGTTATCCGACTCGGCGGCCATGAAGCCCTTGTTGATCCGGTCGATCGTCGACTGGATCATGCTCGCGAGTCCGCGCTTGCGCTTGGGCGGCTCGGGCGCTGCCGCATCCGCCGCGGGGGCAGCCGCCTGCGTCGCGGCGGAGATGCCCGCCTCGTGCGGGGCCGGCGACTCGGGACGGGCCGCCGGAGCGGGCTGCGACGGCTGCGACGGCTGCGAGGCCGTCGCTCCGCCCTGCGGGAAGCGGGGCGGCACGTGCCGGAACTCCGGGACGGGCGGCTCCTGCGCGGGTGCAAAGGGACGCCGCGGTTCGGCCGCCCGTTCGGCGGCGAGACGCTCGACCACCGAGCAGACGCCCAGCGCGGCCCCCTTGAGCAGAATGCCCACGACCGTTGCCGAGGCCGGATCGGCGCAGCGGGCCTTCGACCGCTCGGTGATGCCCGAATCGGGCTGCGCGACGCGCACGTCCATGCCCGTCAGGCGGCGGAACAGCTCGTCGATGTCCTTCAGCTTGGCGCCGCCGCCCGTCAGCACGAGACCGCAGGCCAGCCTGTCGGCATAGCCCGAATCCTTGATCTCCTGCTGTACGAATTCGACGATGTCCGTGGCCCGGGCCTCGATGGCCGTCGCCAGGTTGCGCAGCAGAATATCCTTCGCGTCGCGCGCCGTGCGGCCGTTCACGCGAACCAGCTTGTCCTCGGGCGCCAGCTCGGCGACCGCCGAGCCGTACTTGATCTTGAGGCTCTCGACGTGCTTCTCGGGCACACTCATCGTGCGGATGTCGCGGTTGATGGCCGAGGCACCCATCGGAATCGAGGCCACGTAGCGCACCACGTTGCGGTAGTAGACCGTCACGTCGGTCACGCCGGCACCGAGGTCCACGACCGCCACGCCCTCCTCCTTCTCGTCGGGCGCAAGGACCGACTCGGGCGTCGCCAGCGCGTCGGGAATAACATCCAGCAACTTGATGCCCAGCCGCTTGAGCGCCATGTCAAGCCGCTGGATCGGCGTCTTGAGGCAGAGGATGAAGTTGAACGTCGAGGAGAGCTTGCGGCCGAACGACCCCACGGGATTCCGGACCTCCTGGCTGTCGTCGACCAGGTAGTTCTGGGGCACGCGCTCCATGATCGTCTCGTCGTCGGGCGCCTGCACGTTCCGCATGCGGTCGAACAGCGCCTCGACATCCTTCTGGTTCACCCCGTTCTGGGGGTCGTAGACGAAGACATGGTCCGTATGGCGGGCGCAGCGCACAAACTCGCCCGAGATGCCCGCATAGGCCTCCGTGATGCGGATGTTGAGCGTCTGCTCGGTCTCCGCGACGGCCTCGCGGATCGCCTGGCTGACGAGTTCGATGTTCTCGATCCGCCCGGCATGAACGCCCTCGACGGGTTTCGAGACCAGAGAGAGCACCTCCACGAGCCCCTCGGCATTCTTCTCGCCGACGGCCACCGCGACCGTAGAGGAGCCCAGATCGACGGCAACGATATAATTCTTCCTTTCCACTGTATTATGATCCTATTTTTTCCTGCAAACCACCTGATTGCCGTATCGGACGTCGATCACTCCGTAGGTCTCCCACCCGACTGCCGGGAGTCCGCTGCGGTAGAACCGCTGGAGCTTGCCGAACTTCTCGTCGAGGCGTTCGAGACGTCCGAAGCGGATGAGAAACCGACCGCTGCGGGGGACGAGGTCCACCTCCAAAGCGCCGCTGGAGGTCGTGCGGGCCACAATCTGCACCACTTCCGATCTCCAGAAATCATCCTCCTCGACGTACTCCACAAAGGTAAGGAGTTTCATGAAATCTTCGTAGCTTTTCTCCAATTTTTTTTGTGCCCGGCGCACGGCCTCCTGCTGCTCGGAAATCCGGTCGATGCCCTCCGCTATGAGGCGCGCCTCGTAGCGGTATCCGCGGCGCAGCTGCTCCTTGTGCGCCTTGAGCCTGTCCACGCGCAGCTGGAACATCGAGTCGGTCTCCAACCGCCACCACTGCTGCTTGATGCGCATGCGGCGCAGGTCGGCGATGTTGCGATCGTTCTTCAGCTCCCGCTTGTAGAAGGGGTACTTTTCGCGCTCCAGCCCGGCAATGCGTTCATCGAGCTTGCGCAGCTCGGCGTCGATCGCTTCGCGTGCGTCGCCCGCATAGTCGGCCGGGAAGGGCGGGCGGTAGGGCCCCGTCACCACCGGGACGTAGAGCGACGAGGCGCGCGGCGCGGCAAAGACATACCCACGGTCCGTCACGTAGGCATTGCGGCCGTCGGTCAGCAGGCGCAGCAGCGGTTTGCGCTGGCGGATCACGACGTGCAGCGCCCCGTCGTAGGAAACATAGGCCGCCACCTTCGCCACGAAGCCGTTGCGGGCGATCAGCTGCTCGATTCCCGCCAGGTCGACCCCGTCGACAGGGGCCCCGACGGTCCGGATGCCGCTGCGGGCGATCCAGCCGCGCACCTGCCGCGAGGTGACCAGCTGCCCCTGCGAAGTGCTGTCGACGATCGCGATCTCGAGCCGTGCGACGCTCCTTGCCGCCCGCGCACGCCGCGCCGACGCACCCGCATAGAGCACGTAGGCGGCCACCGCGGCCCACAGCAGCGCAAAGAGCGCGTATCGGAGGATTCTGTTCAAAACGGAAGTCCGGGTGTCAGGCTTTTTTCATCAGTTTTTCGGCGATCGCCCCGCAGCAGGCGTCGATGTTGCCCGCCCCGAAGCTCACCACCACGTCCGTCGGCATCGCGGCCACGACGTCGGCCAGCGCCTCGCGCGGCACGATGCGGCACGGGACCGTCACCCGCTCGGCGATGATCTCCGACGTCACCCCCTCGATCGGCTCCTCGCGCGCCGGGTAGATCGGCAGCAGCACCACCTCGTCGGCATGCGACAGCGCCTCGGCAAAGCCGTCGCACAGGTCCCGCGTGCGGGTGTAGAGGTGCGGCTGGAAGAGCGCCGTGATCCGCCGCCCGGGGAACATGCGGCGCAGGGAGAGCAGCGTCGCGGCCAGCTCGCGCGGATGGTGCGCGTAGTCGTCCATGTAGACCTGCTTCGGCGTGTTGACGTAGAACTCGAAGCGGCGCTTCACGCCCGCGAACGACGCCAGCCCCTCGCGCAGGCGCTCCGCATCGAGAGCCACCCCCTCGTGCCGCGCCGCGCACCAGACCGAAGCCACGGCCGCCACGGAGTTCTCGATGTTGACCCACCCCGGGACGCCGAGCGTGCAGTCGGCGATGACGCCGTCGGGCGTCACGATGTCGTAGCGGTAGTGCCCGCCCTCGAGCAGCCGCACGCGGGCGGCATAGAAGTCGCACGGCGTGTCGAGCGCGTAGCGCCAGACGGTGATGCCGGGGTTGTCGATGCGCAGGTCGAGTCCCTGCTTGATGATGAGGCTGCCGCCCGGGCGGATCTGCCCGATGAACTGCGAGAAGGCCTCCTTCACGGCCTCGTGCGTGCCGTAGATGTCCAGGTGGTCGGCGTCGGCCGAGGTCACCACCGCCACGTCGGGGTAGAGACGCAGGAACGAGCGGTCGAACTCGTCGGCCTCGACCGCGAGGCGCGCCCCGCCGCCCAGCACGAGGTTGCTGTCAAAGTTCTTCGACACGCCGCCCAGGAAGGCCGAGCCGCCGCCCGTGAGCGCACGGTTGAGCCATGCCACAAGCGTCGAGGTCGTCGTCTTGCCGTGCGTGCCCGCCACGGCCATCACGTACTTCCCGGCGGAGAGGTGCCCGAGCATCTGCGACCGCTTCTCGATGCGGAAGCCGTGCTCGAGGAAGTAGCGGTACTCGGCGTGGTCACGCGGAACGGCCGGCGTATAGACCACCATCGTCGTCGCGGGGTCGAGGAAGGCCTCGGGAATCAGCCGCACGTCCTCCTCATAGTGAATGGCGGCCCCTTCGGCCTCAAGCGCCTCGGTCAGGGCCGAGGGGGTGCGGTCGTAGCCCGCCACGCGGCGCCCCTCGTGCAGGAAATAGCGGGCCAGGGCGCTCATGCCGATGCCGCCGATACCCAGAAAATAGATATTCGCGTATTCCATCTCGTCAACTCTTTGCCGCCCGGGCGCAGCGCATGCGCCGTCCGGGCGGGGTCGGTTATTCTTTCTTCGTTTTCTTCGTCTACTCCAGCACGCGGAGCACCTCGTCGACAATTGCATCCGCGGCCCGGGGTTTGGCCAGCTGCTCGATGTTGTCGCTCATGCGGCGCAGCGCCGCGGGGTCGGCGAGCAGCTCCTCGGCCCGCCGCATCGCCGTCGTGCGGCACTCGGCATCCGCCACCACCACGGCGGCACCCTTCGCCTCCAGCGCCCGGGCGTTCTTCGTCTGATGGTCCTCGGCCACGTTGGGCGAGGGGACGAACAGCACGGGCTTGGCAACCAGACACAACTCCGAGACCGTGCCGGCGCCGCTGCGCGAGACGACCAGGTCGGCCGCCGCGTAGGCGCAGTCCATGCGGTCGATGAAGGCCCCCTGCCAGACGTGCGGCGCGGGGTGCGCGGCCAGGAAGGCCTGCATCTCGCGCTCGTAATACTTGCCCGTCTGCCAGATCACCTGCACCGGGGCCTTGCCGCCGGTCGAGAGGATCCACGCCTTCATCATCTCGTTGAGCGAGCGCGTGCCGAGCGACCCGCCGACGACCAGCACCACGGGCAGCTCCTCCGTCAGGCCGAAGCGCACGAGCGCCTCGCGACGGTCGACACCCCCCTTCGAGAAGCCGCCGCGCAGGGGGTTGCCCGTCAGGACGATCTTCTCCGCGGGGAAGAAGCGCTCCATCCCCTCGTAGGCCGTGCAGATGCGTGCGGCGCGGCGGGCCAAAATCTTGTTCGTCACGCCCGCATAGGAGTTCTGCTCCTGGATGAGCGTCGGCACGCCCATGCGCTGCGCGGCCCACAGCACCGGAGCGCTGGCATAGCCACCGAAGCCGACGACAACGTCGGCCCCGAAGTCGCGGATCGTGCGGCGCGCCAGCCGTATCGATCGCAGCACCTTGAAGGGGACGAGCAGGTTGCGCCACTCCAGTCGCCGTTGCAGTCCCGCGATCGGGAGTCCGACGATGCGGTAGCCCAGCGCCGGGACCTTCTCCATCTCCATCTTGCCCTCGGCGCCGACGAAGAGCAGTTCGACCTCGTCGCCCAGCCGCCGTTTCAGCGCCTCGGCGACCGCCACGGCCGGGTAGATATGACCGCCCGTACCGCCGCCCGAAAGAATGACACGTATTGCCATTTCGTTATCTGTTTTTTTAACCTTTTTACCTTTTATCGGCCCGGCCGGCTGCCTGTCCGAAGGCCCGCCGCCGTCATCGGCCGCTCATTCCTCCTCACTTGCCCTCACTCGCCCCAGTTGCCGCGGTCGAGCGAGCGGTAGCCCACCGCCTCGGCAATCTCCTGTGCCGTGATCCGCTCGCGGCCCGCCAGGTCGGCGATCGTGCGCGCGACCTTCAGGATGCGGTCGTAGGCCCGGGCCGAGAGCGACAGCCGTTCCATG
The DNA here is from genome assembly GCA_900544265.1 of uncultured Alistipes sp. Taxonomy (GTDB): domain Bacteria; phylum Bacteroidota; class Bacteroidia; order Bacteroidales; family Rikenellaceae; genus Alistipes; species Alistipes merdavium. The sequence continues at coordinate 1,742 of UQUQ01000023.1, read as the reverse complement.
GCCCGCTCCAGCAGCGCCGCGCCGGCCGCATCCGGACGGCAGTATTCGCGCAGCATCGCCGCATTCATCATGGCGTTGGTATGCACGCCCTCCACGCCGCGGAAGCGCCGCTGCTGCACCTCGCGCGCCCGCACGACCCGCTCGCGGATTGCGGCACTCGGCTCGCCCGGCTCCGCACGCGACAGCTCGGCGGGCGTCACGGGCGTCACCTCGACATGCAGGTCGATGCGGTCCATAAGCGGCCCCGAGATGCGCCCCATGTAGCGGTGCACGGCCCCCGGCGAGCAGGTGCACTCGCGCGTCGGGTGGTTGTAGTAGCCGCACGGGCAGGGGTTCATCGCCGCCACAAGGGTGAAGTTCGCGGGATACTCGACGCTGTAGCGCGCCCGCGAAACGACAATGCGCTTCTCCTCCAGCGGCTGGCGCAGCACCTCCAGCACGCTGCGGCCGAATTCGGGCAGCTCGTCGAGGAACAACACGCCGTTGTGGGCCAGCGACACCTCGCCCGGCATGGGCGACTGCCCGCCGCCGATCAGCGCCACCTGCGACGCCGTATGGTGCGGCGCCCGGAAGGGACGCCGCGTCATGAGGTGCCCCGACACCCCGGCCTTGCCCGCCACGGAGTAGATCTTCGTCGTCTCGAGCGCCTCGTCGCGCCCCAGCGGCGGCAGAATCGTCGGCATGCGCCGCGCGAGCATCGTCTTGCCCGAGCCCGGCGCCCCGATCAGGATCACGTTGTGGCCGCCCGCCGCGGCGATCTCCAGCGCCCGCTTGGCCTGGGCCTGGCCGCGCACGTCGGCGAAATCCTCGGCATAGGGCGTAGCGGCCGCTTCGTCGGCGGTCGCCTCCCGGGATGCAAAGGGCGCCAGCGGTTCGGTGCCGTTAAGCAGGTCGCGCACCTGTGCGAGGCTTGCGGCCCCGTAGACCTCAACCCCCTCGACCACGGCCCCCTCGGCGGCATTCTCCGCCGGGACGACCAGCCGCCGGAAGCCCGCCCGGCGGGCCAGAATCGCCAGCGGCAGCACGCCTCGCACGGGCTTGAGCGAGCCGTCGAGCGACAGCTCCCCGGCGAACATCGTCCCCTCGAGCGCCCCGGCGTCGATGCGCTCCATCGCGGCGAGAATCCCCACGGCGATGGGCAGGTCGAAGCCCGAGCCCTCCTTGCGCAGGTCGGCGGGGGCGAGGCTCACGACCACCTTGCGGCCCGACATCCGCTCGCCCGAGTTCTCGAAGGCGGCGCGGATGCGCTGCTCGCTCTCCTTGACGGCGTTGTCGGGCAGGCCGACCAGGTAGAGACCCAGCCCGCCGCCCGTAATGTTGACCTCGACGGTTACCGTCACGGCGTCGATTCCGACCACCGCACCCGCATAAGCCCTGACGAACATCGCTGCAAGGAATCAGAAGGGAGGCTCCTCGTCGAGCGAAGCCGAACTCCGGATATCGAACTCGCCGCCCATGGCGGAGCCCAGTCCGCCGCCCTGCGGCGCAGGCGCGGCATTCGAGCCGCTGGCGTAGTCGTCGTAGGCCTGCTGCGCATCGGCGGCCTGCGAGGGCGAGAGCATCGCGTCGTCCATGTCCGTGAAGCGTGCCTGCTCCTTGATGAAGCGCAGAGGAATGTCGCACACGGCGCCGTTGCGGTGCTTGGCCAGGATGATCTCGGCCATGCCGGCCGTCGGCATGCCGTCCTCGGTCGTCGTCAGGCCGTAGTACTCCGGACGGTGGATGAAGGCCACGATGTCGGC
>UQUQ01000022.1 GCA_900544265.1 uncultured Alistipes sp. | reverse complement strand
GAACCCAAGAATCGCTATATTTGCATATCTGAAGAATCTGAAGGCGCCTGCACAGACACACTTTTTGAAACACTACCGACAAGTCCCAACCTGTTGATTCGCTGATAGAGTTGTTTGATCTGCATTCGTTTTTCGAGGTCGCTTTCGGAGGCGCCTGATTCCCCCGCTTTCGCGTGCCTTGTTTGCTCGCGTTTGCGCTTGTTACTGAAATTGATACAGTAGTTCAGCGCCACGCGGTAGATCCACGTTTTTATATTGCTACGACCCTCAAAACCATCGTATCCCTGCCATAGCCGTAAAAGAATCTCCTGATGTAAATCGTCCACATCCCCGGCATCCTGGGAGAACATATAGCACACAGCGTATATCGTCTGCTCATACTCTTTGATCAGTTTGGAGAATCGTTGTTCCTTTGTGTTCATCATCACTTCGTTTACCTATTAGACAGACAACCGCTCGAAAAACTATACGACAAGTGCGATTTTTTTTGAAAAAGATGTATCGCCATCCGAAAATCGAGGCTGGAATCGAATTTATAAAAATACATCCATAAATCATAGAGGGTGATGACTACACTTGTGACGGAGAGTAGTCATCACCGTTGTCACCAACGTGTGACCTCACTCGCAAAGTGCTCACGCAAACCATAAATCGTCAAACAATAGCAGATTGCAACTCCGTAATCGTTCTCTCCGCCAAGAAGCGAAAAAGCCGAATCCTTTGCGGATTCGGCTTTTTCGCATTCGTATGTGCTGCGGAGGTCCTGCCCAGGTCCTCATGCGGCATCCCGGTGCCCCTGAACGGGCTCTCAATACTCCTCCAGCGTCCCGAGGTTATCGCTTGTAAGGGTCCAGCGGGTATCCGGCCGCACGCGGACCTCCATGCGGGTGACGGTGTCGTCGGCCGCGGCGAACGAGCCCGAAATTTCCCCTGAATCGAAGAACTTGCGGCCGTCATAGATCGGTTCCGAACCGATGTATTCCAGGTTGTCGTATCCGCACAGCGATTTCAGGGTACTTGCAAACGCCGGCGACGCCTCGTCGCGTATGCCGGATACGCCCATGTATGAATCCAGCCTGCCGTCGAAACGGTAGGTCACCATGGCGCGTTCCTCTCTTACAAACGACTCCCAATCAGTTACCGTATCGTAAAATCCGGTATAGGCCGTCCCCGTACCGAAGTCGGCCTCCAGCTCCGAATAGATGAACTTTTCTTCAAACAGTCTGTTTGAAATGAAGTCTCCGGTGATGCGGTAGCTGTTCTCCGCAAGGCAGGTCACGGTAAAGAGGAACGACTCGGGCGTATAATCGGGCCAGGGCCGGGATTGCGTCCCCTCGACATGCCATACGGACCCCACGGCGTCGAGCGCCGCCCCGTCGGTCGTTATGCGGTATGACTTGCCCCGCCACTTGTTCACCCAGATCGTACCGGCCGCCTCGTCATATTCCAATTCGGCCACCGAAAAATACTTTCTCCTGATCTCCTGCTGCAGGGCCGGATCGCCCGAAGCCTTTGCATACCAGTTTGCCTGGAAAAGGTTGTCGAGTCCGTAGACCAGATCCTCCGCGCAGGTGTACATCAGACTTGCATACTCACTAAGCGTCTGTTCCCGAGCCGGACTCGGTTCCGGGTCGCCGGTCGTATCCGAGCAGGACGGAAGTGCCCCGGTAAGGCACAACAGCACAACGGCGGCGAATGCGCAGGATCTGATGGCTCTCGAAAACATGGTGTCGCAGGATTGAAATGAAACTTTGGATCAAGTTACGAAAAAACTGCGACAAACAAGATGCGGAGCGTCGGATTCCGCATCCGCACTCCGCATCTTTCCTTTTTTTCGGTGCAACGCCCCTTCCGGGCGGCCCGTTCACCACGGCGTCCGCCGGAGCACCGCCTCTTCTTCAAGGCAGCACCCCTTCCGGGCGGCGCCGGCTTACAGGCCCTTCACCGCGGCAACGGCCGCCGCGTAATCGGGCTCCTCGGTAATCTCGGGAACCAGCTGTGCGTAGACTACCCTCCCCTCGCGGTCGAGCACCACGACGGCACGGGCCAGCAGCCCCTTGAGCGGGCCATCCACCATGCCGACGCCGTAGTCGCGGCCGAACGCCGCATCGCGGAAGGCCGAAGCGGCCACAACGCGGTCGATGCCCTCCACCGTACAGAAACGGCTCTGCGCAAAGGGCAGGTCCTTCGATACGGCCACGACAACCGTATCGGGCAGCGAGGCCGCCTCCTTGTTGAACCGGCGCACCGATGCGGCGCAGACCCCCGTGTCGAGACTCGGGAAGATGTTCAGCACCACGCGCTGCCCCTTCAGATCGGCCAGGCGGAGCGGCGAGAGGTCGCCCTTGACCAGCTCGAAATCGGGAGCCGGAGCTCCCACCCGGATGAATTCGCCCTCGAGCTGCACGGGCGAGCCTTTGAATTTGGTCTGTGACATAACAAGCAACTGATTAATTCCTGTTTCGTTTCATCATAAGAACGGTATTCCGTCCGAAACATTGTGCTGCAAAAATGATTCCGCTCCTCCTGGAGAGGACATCAATGCCCCTTCAGGCGGTTGAGCGCACTGCGCGCCTCGCCCGAGGAGCCGAAGTTGGGCTGGATGACAAAGCGGTTCATGCGGTCGATAACGCCCCAGCGGCGCTGCCCGGGCGAGACGATGGCGTAGCCGTCGTAGAAGTCGTAGCCCGTCTCGTACTGGGGCGGGATGGCCCACTCGCCGAAGTGGTTGAGATAGCCGACAAGCCCCGTGGCGGGGTCGTCCTGTGCCCAGAGTTCGATCCCGGCATAGCGGCCCGACGTCAGCGACGTGACCGCATTGCGGATGTCGGACCAGGAGCGGAACCGAGGCTGGATGACAAACTGGTTCAGGCGGTCGATGGCACCGAAGAGGCCCCCGACCTGCACGCAGGCCAGGCCGTCGCTGTTGAAACTCGAAGCACTCTTGTACTGGGGCGGGATCGCCCACATTCCGAGGTCGTTCAGATAGCCGTAAAGGCCCGTGCCGCGGTCCTTCGAGAGGGTCAGGTCGCCGCTTCCGGCAAAGGTCATGGTGCCGCCCTGCGTCACCGGCAGCATGAGATTCGACAGTGCGGCACACGAGACGAAGAGCGTCGCCGCCGCCAATGTCAGCAGTTGGATGATGGGTTTCATGGTTCGGTTTTTTTGATGGTAAAGACAAACTTACGAAAAAAAACAGTACGAACCAACCGCATCCGCCCGCCCGAAGCACTTTTTCGTCCAAAGACAGCCTCCGCGTTTCAGATTCCCTACAGATTCCCGCTCGAACTTTGCAGCCAACGGATGGAAAACACCATAAAATTCGTATTTTTGCACACACTCAACGATTCGACAATGAAACACCTTCTCCTCCTGCTGCTGCTCTGCGGCGCCACGGCGGCCTCGGCCCAGAACCCCGACCGGAACGCAGAACGCTCCCTGCTCGCACAGACGGTCTTCCCGACCGATTCGCTCGCAAACGACCCCGAGCTGCTCGCGCGTCTGCGCAACATGCCCAACATCGAGGTCGGGCGCGGCATCACGTTCCGCCCGCGCAACAACCTCTTCGAGATGACGCTCCGCTTCCGCATGCAGAACATGGTCGGGCTGTCGTTCGACCGCGACTTCTCGCTCACGCAGACCGAGGCGCGCGTCAAGCGGCTGCGGCTGCGCTTCGACGGCTACATCTACTCACCCAAGCTGGTCTACTCGATCCAGCTAGGATTCGCGGCCTACGACGCCGAGGTGCTGCCCAACGGAAACATGAACATCGTGCGCGACGCCATCGTCTACTACGTGCCCAACGCCCGCTGGAACATCGGCTTCGGCCAGACCAAGATCAAGGCCAACCGCGCGCGCATCAACTCGTCGAGCGCCCTGCAGTTCGTCGACCGCAGCATCGTCAACAGCCAGTTCAACCTCGACCGCGACTTCGGTATCTTCGGCGAGTACAACATGCGCGAGGGCGAGGGTTTCAACCTCTCGGCCAAGGGTTCCGTCACGCTGGGCGAAGGGCGCAACTGGGGCTCGACGGCCAACGGCGGCATGATCTACATGGGGCGTCTGGAGCTCTACCCGCTGGGGCGCTTCTCGGCGAAGGGCGACCTGCTGGAGGGCGATTTCGACCATGAGGAGCAGGTGCGCATCCTGCTGGCCGGCGCCTACGCCTACAACCACAAGGCCACGCGCCTGCAGGGACCGCGCGGTGCCGTCATGCCCGACGGAGCGACGCGCGACCTGGGCTCCTACTTCGTGGACTTCATCCTCAAGTACCGCGGATTCGCCTTCTATACCGACTTCATGGGCCGCACGTGCGACGAACCGCTCTTCGACGAGGATACCAACGCCTTCGTCTACAAGGGCAGCGGCGTGAACATCCAGACCAGCTACCTGTTCGACAACAAATGGGAGGTGGCGCTGCGCAACTCGACGCTGCTGCCCGATGCCGAGGTGCGGCCGCTGGCCGGCTACCGCAGCTGGAACCAGACGACGCTGGGCGTCACGCGCTACATCATCGGCCACAGCCTCAAGGTGCAGGCCGACCTCTCGTACAACCACCGCAGCGAGTCCCTCGCACCGAACTACAACCGCTGGGAGCTGCGCTTCCAGGTGGAGCTGGGCCTCTGACCCCGCCCCGCGCCTGCCGGGCTGTCAGAGAATCTTCAGCGCGATGCGGGCGCAGGCCTCGGCATCGGCCAGGGCATGGTGGTGATTCTTCAGGTCGAAGCCGCAGGCGGCCGAGACCGTGTGCAGCTGATGGTTCGGCAGGCGCTTGCCGAAGACGCGGCGCGAAGCGCGGCACGTGCAGTAGAACTCGTATCCGGGATAGGGCATGTCGTAGAGATCGAACGCCGCGCGCAGGCAGCCTTCGTCGAAAGGGGCATTGTGGGCCACGAGCGGCAACCCCTCGATGTGCGGCGCCACCTCGCGCCACACCTCTTCAAAGTCGGGAGCATCGGCCGTATCGGCATAGGTCAGGCCGTGGATCGCCGTCGTGAAGCGGCTGTAAAAGTTCGGCCGGGGACGGATCAGCCGGTAGAGCGAGTCGACGATCTCGCCGTCACGCACGACCACCACTCCGACCGAGCAGACACTCGCCCGATGGGCGTTGGCCGTTTCAAAATCGATGGCTGCAAAATCCTTCATGTAAGAAAAGCCTTTTTTCCGGAGGCAAAGATAGGGAAATCCGCCGGATTCGGTACCCCCGTTCCAAACAAAAAGGCGGCCGCACCCCCTCGGGGATGCAGCCGCCACAATACCGTACACGGAGGGGATTACTCCTCGTAGTCGCTGTTGGAAAGAGCCGTCACGAACGAATCGTCGGGCGTCATGCCGCCCTCGCTCTGGGCCTTGACCTCGGCCTCGGTCAGGAAATCCTCCTCGGCGAACATGATATCCTCGAAGCGGTTGACCGAGCACTGGTAAGCGCCAAAACGATAGTCCCAAGACTTGGAATAAATGCCCATGATGGCCAGAATATCACCCGTCGCACCGTCACGGACGATCGGCTGGCGTGCGAAGCGCGAGTAGCCGCTCGTGCGGACCGTGAAGACTCCGGCCGACAGAGTCTCCGAGGGCAGCGAAGCACCGTAGGTGAAGAGTACCGAACCATAGAAGTTGCAATGGATATTGCGCTGCGACGTCGACGAGAAGAAGTCCTCGTTGGCAGCCCACTTGTACCAATACTTGCTCTCGACGGGGCGCAAGTCGGTACACATCCACGAGGGATAGAGGTTGTCGCCTACATTGCCATAGCGACACGTGATACCCTTGATGAGCACCATGCGGCCCAGCTTGTCGCGGTTCGCCTTCCCGAAGAACTCGTTATAGTTCTCCTCGTCGATCACCAGAATCTCCCCGTCCCCGTCCTCGTCCAGCTTCAGCTTCAGCTGCGTGGCCTCGCCGAGGAAGACGCGCTCCTTGATCTCGGCCGGATTGTCCATGTTGGAGTTGGCGTAGAACTTGTGCTCGCCCACCTTGTTGTAGGAGTCCGTCGGACCCTTGCCGATCGAGAGCATCATGCGGTAGTTGCCCACATAGAGGCCCGAAATCTTCACGTAAACATAGTGCGTATCGATCGTGCCGGTCTCGCGGTTGAAGTGTCCCATCGGGAAGTCGATGTAGAGACCCGTACCGAGCTTCACCTCGATGGCGGCCGTCTCGTCGACCAGATGCAGCGACTTGTAGATGTTGCCCTCCTCGTCGCTCGACTGGATCTTGCCCTTGATGTAGTACTCCTTGTCCTCGGGAATCTGCACGTACTTCGTATCGTTCCAGCTCGTATTGCCGCCGGTATCGCTCACGTCACCGTGCTCGGCATAGAAGAGCTCCTTGACCTGCTGGATGGTCATCCGGGTCATCTCCTTGAAATCCTCGTCGGTGACGACCTTCGCAGGCTGCGGCGTGTCGAAGTCGTTGTAGCACCCCGCAACGGCCGCCATCACGGCCACTGCGGCGAAAATCCGAAATATCTGTTTCATAGTCGTCATATCGTATTAGAAGCGGAAATATACATTCAGGTAATAGGTCGTACCGAGCAGGTAGAAATACTTCGAATCGAACGGCGAATAGTACTGGATCGACGCATTGTCCGCATTGACGTAGGTGCGGCGCGAAAGACGCATCTGCTCGTAACCGCCCGTGCGGATATCCTGGTTGTTGAGAATGTTCTTCACCTCGAGGCTGAAGCCCAGCTGGTAGCTGCGGCGGATGTACCACGTCTTGCCGATGCTCATGCTGAGCGTGTTGGCCGAATCGAACTTCTCCTGGTCACGCAGCGCATAGAGCGCCTCGGCCTTCACCGGACCGGGAAGCTGGTTGCTGGCCGACGGACGCAGCACCGTGGCGTAGGCCGAGCTGGTACGGCGCGCGGGGTTCATCGAGAGGTAGATGTTGTCGTAGTAGTTCCAATCGAGCGAGATGAACCAGTTGTTCGGTCCGCGGTAGCCCAGACCCAGGTTCAGGGCCGTCTGCGGCGTGCTCTCGACGCGCAGGTCCTTCCACAGCACCTTGTCGCCGCGCAGCACCTCCTCGCTGTTGTCGCGCGTCTGCGTGAAGTCGGCGTTCGACGTGTAGCGGTAGTCGCCCAGGCTCAGGGCGCCGTTGAACGAGATGCCGCCCCAGATGGGAACCTGAACACCCACCTCCAGACCGTAGTAGCGCTTGTCGATGCCGCTCATGGCGAAGTTCGTGAACGAGGACTGCGTATCGTCGTAGAACGAGATGACCTTCGACTGGTCGGAGATCGTCGTGTAGTAACCCGAAACGCGGGCCGTGATCCACGGCAGGTAGACGCTGTAGGTCAGGTCGGCGCCGAAGACCTTTTCGGTATCGATACCCGGGGTCGTCGTGTTGCGGGTACGGGCCGAGACGAAGGCGTCGCGGAACTGCGGCGGGTTGACCAGGTAGGCCACGTTGGCCGACACGGCGTGCGCACCCGAGAAACGGTACGAGAACTCGCCCTTGAGCTTGTAGGTGAGGTACTCGAGCTTCTCCGAGTCACCGAGCGAATTGTCGGCGAAGAGGCCCTTCATCCACAGACCCTCGCGCCACATCGACGTGTAACCCACCTCGCCGCCGAGGCTCATCGAGAAACCGCCGAACGTGCCGCTGTACTGGGCCCACACCTGACCCTGACGCACGTTGGCGTAGTAGTCGTAGCCGAACTTGTCGCCCTCCTTCGCGTGGCGGGCGTCACCGTGCTTCATGTAGTAGAGCAGGTCGTTCTGGTAGATCGCCGGATCGACGTTGCCGTTGTCGCGCAGGGCGAACTTGTCGACGTCGAGCCAGTAGTCGGCACCCAGCAGGTCCTTCACCTGATCGTAGTACTCCGTGCGGTTGATGCGGGCCGACAGTCCGCCGCGCAGCACCGACTGGTTCTTGAACGTGTGCGAGATGTTGGCCATGAAGTTGAAGTCACGCTGGTCCGTGTGACGCTCCTCGATCATGTAGATACCGCCCTCGCCCGCCTGATTGCGCAGGTAGTTGCGCTGGAACATCTTGTCGAAGTCGATCATGCTCTTGTCGGGATTCGTCATCCACTCCTTCCGGGTCTGGAGCGCCAGATCGTTGTAGGTGCCGGCACCCACGGGGTCGAAATTGCCGTCGGCCGTCTGGTAGATGCGGTTCTCGTAGTAGCTCGGCAGGTAGCGGTAGTAGTCCGGACGCGGGTCGGGACCGTCGGTCCACGTCAGCGCCGAATAGCCGTTCTTGCCGAAGCGGAACGACGCGGCGGCCAGCAGCTTCGTGCGCGACGAGATGTCGAAACCGTAGTTGAGCATCACGATCGGCTCGTGGTAGGTGCGCACGCGCGTATTGCGCAGCTTGCCGTTCTGACGGCCCACGTTGGGATTGTAGTAGTTGTTGCCCAGCAGGTCGTAGGCCTCCTGCGTCGAGGCCTGCTGTGCACCGCGCTCGGTGGGAGCGCCCATCACGGTCAGGGCCAGCGAGTGGCGGTCGTCGCCGAAACGCTTCTCGACCGATCCGAAGTAACCGTAGGCGTTATAGTAGATGCCGTCCACGTAGCCGTTGCCGCCCTGGCGCGTCGAGAACGACAGCGCATACGACCAGCCGTTGTCCAGCAGACCCGATCCGTAGGAGACCATCGCACGGAAGCGGTACATCGTGTTGGCGTTGACGACGCTGGCGCGGAATCCCTGCCGCATCTGCGAAGCCCGGGCGTTGACGTTCGTCGTACCGCCGATGCCGTCGATGCCGAAGCCCGAAGACTTCAGGCCGGTGGTGCTCTCCTGGTTGCGCGTCGCGTCGTTCAGACCGCTCCACAGCGACCAGGGGCCGTAGCCCGTCATGGCGTCGTTGAAACGGATGCCGTTCAGGTAGATGTTGGAATACTGCGAATCGTAGCCGCGGACGTTGAAGCGCATCTCGCTGAAGCGGTACGAGGCGATGTTGTTGAAGACGTCCCGCGACGCGGAGAGCGACGAGGGAAGCGCCTGCATGTCGGTCGCCGTGTCGGAATCGAACTCGGCGAAGACCGAGTCGTCGATGACGGCCTGCACGTCGGGAATCATCACGACGGAGTGCATCTCCTTGACCGTCTCGCCGACACGGACCATGATGTCGAGGTTTTCAAACTCGGGAGCCTCGAACTGGAGGCGGTAGTCGCCCTCGGGCAGCTGGCCGATATCGAAATGGCCCTCGTCGTCGGTCATGACGGAGACTCCGAGTGGTTCGACGATCACCTTCACGTTGCTCAAGGCGGCGCGGCCGTCACGCGAGACGACCTTGCCCTTGACACCGCCTTCCTGGGCATACGCCCCGACGCACACAAGCGCGAGCAGGCTGACAAGTAGATTTCTGATCTTCATAAATTGCGTTGTTGGATTATTTGCCGATGTAGATGAATACGGGGAAGTGGTCGCTGAAGCCGCCCTGGAAGTTGTTGCCCACGAACGTGCGCAGCGGATAGCCCTTGTACTGGCCCTCCTTCTGGAGAAGGTACGGAGCACGGAAAACCGAGCCGTAGAACTTCGTGCCGGGCACGCGCTGCAGCTTCAGCTCGCCGGTCGACCCCGTGGCAAGGTTCGCCGAGACGACGATGTTGTCAAAGAGGTTCCACTGGTCGCGGTAGGCCAGCGTGCCGATTCCGGCCTTCAGCACTTTGATGTAGGGATTGTAGTAGTCGCCCGGCTGGAGCTTCTTGATCTCGCCGCGTGCACCGAGCACCTCGACGATGCTCTTGTCGGTGGCGTCGTCGTTGAAGTCGCCCATCATCACGACCTTCGTGGCGGGGTTGATCGCCAGCACCGAGTCGGCGGCACGACGCATGATCTCGGCGGCCCGCTCACGCTTGGGCGACGAGGCCTCCTTGCCGCCCAGACGCGACGGCCAGTGCGCCACCATGAAGTAGAAGGGCTCGCCCTCGATCGTGCCCCACATCGTCACGATGTCGCGCGTGCGGAAGTCGGGCATATCCTCCATCGTGAAACGGATCGGAGCGCTGCCTTCGAGCTTGAAGACGTCGGAGCGGTAGAAGAAGCCCACATCCACGCCGCGGGCATCAGGCGAATCGTAGTGCACGATGCGGTACTGTGCCGGCGCGAGCTTGGGCGTCGAGGCGACATCCTCCATGACGTTGCGGTTCTCGATCTCCGAGCAGCCGATCACCACCGGATAGTCCTTGTCCATGGCCGCGATGTCGAACAATACGCGCGAAAGGTTGTTGAGCTTCTTGTTGTACTTCGTCGAATTCCACCTCTTGGGGCCTTCGGGCGTGAACTCCTCGTCGTAGATCTCCGGATTGCGGATCGTGTCGAAGAGGTTCTCGAAGTTGTAGAAGACCACCTTGTAGGGTTTCTGGGCGAACGCGGCCACGATCAGCGCCGCAAAGAGCCCGGTTAAGAGAATTTTCTTCATGTTTCAGGTTCAATTTAGTTTATTCCCCACTCCGAGGGGTTGTTCTGCGATTTCACCTCGTCGGCGATCGCCTCGTCGAGCATCGTGAAGAACTTGTAGCCCGTCTTCTGTTCGATGTAGGCGACCGATACGATATATTCCCGCAGCCCGCTCTTGCTGGCCGAGGAGTTCTCGGCCCAGTAACCGATCGACTTGAGCTCCGACGCGTCGGTCACCTGGTCGATGCGTTTGCCGGTGCGCCCCGTGCGGGTGCGCAGGAGCACCTTCCAGCAGTACTTGGGCATGGCGACCTTCGTCCCGGCCTTGTCGTAGCTCCAGTCCTGCTTGTCGTAGGTTCCCGTGACGATGTAGAGCGTGTCGGCACACCGCTGCGCCGAGGCCACCGACTCCATGTTGCCCCACGAGCCGCTGTTGAAGTCGGAGTTCTGGGGCATGATGTTCGTCGAGTAGAAGGTCTGGCGGTTCAGTTCGTCGCTGTAGGGAACGTAGCGGTGGTTGGACATGCACTGGTGGCCGCGGATGCCGTTCGTCTGCCAGTTCTGATACGACCCGCGCGTGAGGTCGGCCTGGTACGAAGCCGGCACCTCGGGGTCGTAGGCCCAGGCGTCGGAGCGCACGTAGGTGCCCGACATGTAGCAGTCGTGCAGCGGGTAGGCCACCCAGTTGGCGATGCGCTTGGTCTTGTCGAAGCAGATCGTATAGTTGCGGGCCGTCACCGAGGAGGAGATCGGCGCAAAATGCGTCACATAGAGGAAATCGTCGTCGTCAATATAGGCGGGCAGTTCGGCCCACGCATGGTCCAGGCTTGCGGGAATGGAGTAGCTCTCCTGCTCGAGCGTCAGCAGGAAGGTGCCGCCGCCGTCGAACGCCACGGAGATCTCCGCATGGCGCGGCTTGCCCGAGTCGTTCTCGTCGAGGTAGAGGTAGACGATCTGCCGGCCGTTGACGAGCGTTCCCGAGGCGGTGGTCGCATGGGTGCGGCGGGAGGTCACACACCACGTGCCGCCCTCGGTCACGGTCACCGTATAGGCTGCGCCGGTCTTTCCGGTCAGCACGAGACGGGGTTCGTTCTCGTAGCCGCGCGCCTCGAGTGACGACGACTCCGAGTCGAGGAACAGGGCGGAAAACGGCCGCTCGCCGCCTCCGTCACCCGAAGAGCTGCATGCGCCGAGGGCAAATACGAGGATCACCACAAGGAGCGAACGACCCCAGGGCTTCAGCATCCGGTTCTTCAATGTCATCTGCAAAAAATGGAGAGAAAAAATCAACCCCCGACGAGACGGGTGCCCCGTCGAGGGTTGATTCTGGATTAACGGTTAATCAATAGAGCTGGATACCGGCAACAACGGCACGGGGAGCCGAGCTCGATTCGTTTGCAAAATTGGGGCTCGTCGAGAACGTGATCGTCGACGAAGCCGTGAGACCCGTCACGTCGAGCGTGTAGTAATCCGAATCCGACACCGTGATGGTGAAGGGAGGATTGCCCGTAGCGCCGTCGTTGGCCGTCAGCGCCGTACCGTCCGACGTTACCGAACCGCCGCCGTTCACGCGAACGTAGAGCGTGGCGGACTTGCCCTTCCAGGCCACGGCGTAGAACGAGAGCTTCTTCGAACCCGTAACGCCTACGGCCTGCGAAGTGAAATATCCGCTCTTGCTGCTGGTTCCGAGCTTTACGCCCGAAGCCTCCATGCCGTTGAAGGTGGTCGAGTTGCCCAGCGTATAGGAGGCCGACGGAGAGTCGTCCTCCGTGCAGGTGAAGATATCCATCGAGGTGTATGTACCCTTCGTATCGTTACCCGACGAGACGCCGCTCTGCGTCAGCGCCACGGTGCGGGTCACGACAGCCGAACCGGACTTCATCAGCTTGACGGTCAACGTGGCATTGATCGCCGACTCGGAGGTATTCTCCTTGGCTACGACCTTCACCGTCGTACCGCTTACCGATACTTCGAACTGGGCGTTGTCGGCCGAAGCCTCGATCGTGCAGCCGTCGGCATTGCGCGTCGTGACCGTCACGCTCTTCTCACCGCCGGCTGCCGGGAACGACAGCGACGCGGGATCCACCGTCATTTCGGGATCGGTCGACGGATTGGTCTCCTCGACGCTGTACGGCAGCACGTTCACGTACCTGCTGCTCGACGTGCCCACGAAGTAACCCTTGACGATGACATCCTTGCCGTCATAGGCGGCAACGGTCGAGTTGTCGATATATTTCACCGAACCGATGGCCGTCGAGGCGCCGGGGATCGTCACGTTGACATAGTTGCCGCTGACGGCGAGGTTGCCCTGGAAGGCGATCTCCGTGCAGACGGGCGTGCCCGACAGCAGGGCGTCCATGGCGGCGCCGTCCTTCTGAGCCGGGTTGTACGACCACGAGTTGCCCGTCGAGAGCACCTCCACCTCGGCCGAAGCCGAGAACTGCGGCGTGGACTGCGCATTGTAGAGGGTCACCTCGCCCGAAATCGAAATCTTCTCACCCACCGAACGCTCGTTGTCCTTGTGGTAAACCATGATGGCACCCGTATTGTCGGCGATGATGTAGGCCATCTTGCCGCGAGCTACGACCGTACCTTCGGTCTTGTAGGTGCCGGCCGTCGTGATCTCGCCGATGGGCGTCACGTCCGGGTCGGGTTCGGGCGTCGTGCCGCTCATGAAGTCGGCGATATCCTTGGTGCTGCGCGGCGAAACCTGTGCGGCACCCTTGTAGAGAGCGGCATAGCCGGTGATCGTGCCGGTGGCACCGGCTACGAACTGCTGGTCGGCCCAGGGAGCGCCCTGCGACGTGTAGACCGTTACTTCCACACCGTTCTGTGTGAAGGTCTTGGTGCCGTTCCACGTCGATGCCGTGCTGGGCGACGTTACGTTCTTAATCGAAATGGGCATGGCCTGGAAATCGGTGATCTGGTTGGGAGCGATCTCCACGGGCGTTACCGTTGCCGTGCCGATCTTCTCGACTACGACCCACGAGGCGCCCTGCGAACCCGTCACCTCATAGAGCTTGTTGTAGGTGGTCACGCGGGCCTCGCCGGCCTTCAGCGTCACCTTCACCTTGTCGCCCGCCTTGAACGTGAAGCCTTCATCGGCCGGGTTCGTGTAGACGCCGCTGCCGTAGAGCGTGATGCCGTTCTTGGCCGTCGTGGCGCCCTCGGTCATCAGCTGCAGGTTGTTCGACGTGGTGTTGCCACCCTCCTTGTCGGTCACGACAACCGCCTCGAAATAGTAGTCCTTCGACTCGTCGATCACCTGCTGCTCGCTGCCGGCAGCCTCGCACAGGGCGATCAGCTCGGGAATCGTCGTCTCGACGGCATCTCCGGGCTCCGGATCGGGCTCCTCGCTGCCGTCGAACGACACCTGCTGACCGCCGTTGCCGGCCTTGAGCAGCACGTCATCGAGGCGGTGTGCACCGCTCAGCGTCGACGAGAAGCGGACATAGAGCGTCGAGACGCCGTCGGGCAGCGTGAAGTCAGCCGTGGCGAGGTCCCAGCGACCATTCGGATCGACACCCTTGGCGAAGGTGTAGGTCAGCGGCGACGACCAGTTCGTACCGTCGTTGCTCAGCTCGACCTTGAACTCGTCGTGGTTGAACGTGTTGTCGCTGGCGCCGTAGAGGTAGCGCTCCGTACCGAACGAGAGGGCGAGGTTCTTCTCCGAAACGGCGATCTTCTCGATCGTTACCACACCGTTCGTGCCGAAGAGCAGGTTGTTGTTGCCCGAACCGGCATAGTCCGAATAGCCGGCATCCGAAGGCGAGTTGCTGCGCACGCTGACGCCCGACGTCGTGTAGGTCACGTTGGCGGCGCCGCTGCCGGTCTGGTTCTTCCAGCCGTCGAACTCGTCGGCATAAGGCCACTTGTTGTCGGTCTGCGAAGCGACCTCCTTGTCCATGTCGTTGAAATAGATGGCATCCGAGGTGTCCATACCCGGGTCCTCGGGCTCCACGTAGTCGAAGGTGATGGCCTGGCCGCCCGCACCCTCGAGCAGCGTCACGTCATCGAGACGGTGAGCACCGCTCAGCGTCGACTTGAAACGTACATAGAGCGACGTGGTGCCCTCGGGCAGCGTGAAGTCTGCCGTAGCGAGGTCCCAGCGGCCGTTCGGGTCAACACCCATGGCGAAGGTGTAGGTCAGCGGGGCCGACCAGTTCGTGCCGTCGTTGCTCAGCTGCACCTTGAACTCGTCGTGGTTGAACGTGTTGTCGTCCTCGCCGTAGGCGTAGCGCTCCGTGCCGAACGTGAGGCGCAGGTTGACGCTGTTCACGGCGATCTTCTCGATCGTGAAGTTCGAGTTCGAGCTGAAGAGCAGGTTGTTCACGCCCGAACCGGCATAGTCCGAATAGTTGTTGTTCGAGTTGGAGTTGTTGCGCACGCTGATGCCCGACGTCGTGTAGGTCACGTCGGCAATGCCGTAGCCGCTCTCGTTCTTCCAGCCCTCGAACTGATCGGTATAGGGCCACGAATTGCCGCTGCCGTAGGTCTGCGTGGCGGCCTCCTTGTCGAAGTTGTTGGCATAGGCGATCTCACCCGTGGGCGCCTCGCTGCCTGCGACCTGCGATACGGCGATCGACTGCTCGGCCGTACCCCAGTTGCCGAATTCGGCGTGGATCAGCGTAAAGGAGATCTTGCCCTCGCGCGAGTTCGTTCCCGCAGGCAGCTCCTGCACCGCTACGGAAATCGTTCCGTTACCGCGGCCGTTCATCGGTTCTACCGTTGCCCATTCCAATGACGAGGTAACGACCTTCCACTCGCAGTTGGCCGTGATCTGCACGGTCTGCGTCTTCTCCGTTGCATCGGTAAACACGAGCGATTCGGTCGAAACGCTCAATGTCGGCGTAGCGGACTTGCTGTCATCCTCCTTGCAACCCGTGAATACCGTGGCGGCCACGAGGAACAGGGCTCCGAACAGCAATCTGAAAAGATGTTTGTTCATAAAAGTTTTAATTAGAGTTTTGAACTAATAGTATTAAAAAAATTTTACAAATATTCCGTTTTTCAAAAGGGAAACTTTGACAAAGATAAGTCGATTTTTCGGAAATAAAAAAGTTTCAGCGACATATTTCACACCCAAATGCAACGGATCGGAGAAAAATTCCGATATCCACCTGCTCACGGAGAACCGCCCGCGCCCCGCAAGGGGCGGGCACCGGTCCTCCGGAAGGATGCCGGCGGACGGAAACCGCTCGCAGCGAGGCCAAACGGAGAATTTGACATTTTCTAAAATTCTTAAAAACCCGCATCCGCTTTCCGACGTCCTGCGACAGCCGACCGCCGACGCCGCAAAAATAGGGGTCGCCCGTTACGTCCGCGTGACAAAATCATGACAAACGGACAAAGCTCCCGAGTCATCGCGGCTTCCGGGACCGACCGCCGGATACGCCTGCGCCGTCCGGCACGGCAAATGGACCCCGCCACGGCAGACAGGCCCCGGCACGCAACAAGATTCCACGCCTGCAAAAAATACGGCATGTCCCGCCCGTCCTGCCGCCGCTCAACCGCCCGCCGTACAAAAAAACGCCGCGCCCCCGACGGGACGCGGCATACCGGGATACCGACACCGGCTCCCCTACTCCCACTCGATCGTTGCGGGCGGTTTGGAGGAGATGTCGTAGACTACGCGGTTGACCCCGCGCACCTTGTTGATGATCTCGTTCGAGACGTCGGCCAGGAACTCGTAAGGCAGGTGCACCCAGTCGGCCGTCATGCCGTCGGTCGAGGTCACGGCCCGCAGGGCGACGCAGCTCTCGTAGGTGCGCTCGTCGCCCATCACGCCGACGCTCTTCACCGGCAGCAGGATGGCACCGGCCTGCCATACCTTATTATATAAGTCGGCAGCATGCAGCGCATCGATGAAGATTTTGTCGACCTGCTGCAGAATATCGACCTTTTCCGGGGTGATGTCGCCGAGGATACGGATCGCCAGGCCGGGTCCCGGGAAGGGATGACGGCCGATGAGCCGCTCCGAAATGCCAAGCGAACGGCCCACGCGCCGCACCTCGTCCTTGAAGAGCAGACGCAGCGGCTCGACGATGCGCAGATTCATCTTCTCGGGCAGGCCGCCCACGTTGTGGTGCGACTTGATCGTCGCCGAGGGGCCGTTCACCGAGCAGGACTCGATGACGTCGGGATAGATCGTCCCCTGCGCCAGCCACCGCACGTCGCGGATGCGCTGCGCCTCGTCGTTGAAGACCTCGACAAAGTCGCGGCCGATGATCTTGCGCTTGGTCTCGGGGTCCGAAACGCCGGCCAGGTCGCCCAGGAAGCGGTCTCCGGCCTTCACGCCCTTGACGTTCAGACCCATATCCTTATAGGAGGCGAGCACCTCCTCGAACTCGTTCTTGCGCAGCAGGCCCGAGTCGACGAAGATGCAGTAGAGGTTCTGCCCGATGGCGCGGTGCAGCAGTACGGCGGCCACCGACGAATCGACACCGCCCGAGAGGCCCAGCACCACCTTGTCGTTTCCGAGCTTCTCGCGCAGCTCGCGCACGGTCGACTCGACGAAGCTCTCCGAGGTCCACGACTGCGTGCAGCCGCAGATGCCCGCGACAAAGTTGCGGAGCAGGTGCGTACCGTCGGTCGAGTGGTAGACCTCGGGGTGGAACTGGATGCCCCACGTCTGCTCGCCCTCGATGCGGAAGGCCGCCACGCGCACATCCTCCGTGCTGGCGACGATGCGGTAGTTGTCGGGCACACGCGTGATGGTATCGCCGTGCGACATCCACACCTGCGTGGGCGACGGAAGGCCCGCCATCAGCGGGTCGCCGGCATCGCCCACCGTGAGCATCGCCCGGCCGTACTCGCGGCTCGGTGCAGGCTCCACCTCGCCGCCGTAGGCATGGGCCAGGTACTGGGCTCCGTAGCAGACGCCCAGCAACGGCAGCCGCCCCTTGATCGCCGAGAGGTCGGGGATCGGGGTCTGTGCGTCGCGCACCGACGAGGGGCTGCCCGAGAGAATCACGCCCCGCACCGACGCATCGATCGCCGGGATTTTGTTGAAGGGGTGAATCTCGCAATAGACGTTCAGTTCGCGCACCCGCCGCGCAATGAGCTGCGTGTACTGCGATCCGAAGTCGAGAATCAATATTTTTTCCTGCATGATCGTAGGTTGTTTGTTACTTTTTCACCGGCCTGTTATAGGTGCCGGCCCGGCGCATCTCCCCGGCAAAAGCGTCGGCCCCCACCTCCCGGATCCGCGCGATACAGCCGCTGCGGTCGGAACGGAAGACGAAGCCGAAGACCTTCCCGATGAAACTGTTGAACTTCCGGCACTCCGAAAGGGGCTGAAGCGTACACTCGGCAGAACTCTGCCAGCCGTGGCCGATGCAGCAGCTCCGCACCGCACACCACGTCGCCCGCACATTGGGATGGCAGCCCGGGCACGCGCCCTTACGGTACTTGCGGCAGGCCCCGCAGAAGAGACCGCACGCAGCAATTTCGGGATTCATTCTCGCTCGGAAACTACCGTTCGCTCGAATAGTTCGGGGCCTCGCTCGTGATCGTCACATCGTGCGGATGGCTCTCGTGCATGCCCGACGCCGTGATGCGGATGAACTTTGCGGTCTGGAGCGTCGGGATGTCCTTCGCGCCGCAGTAGCCCATGCCCGAACGCAGGCCGCCGATGAGCTGGTAGACCGTCTCGCTCAACGCCCCCTTGAAGGGCACGCGCGCCACGATGCCCTCGGGCACCAGTTTGTTGATGTTGCCCTCGCAGCCCTTCTGGAAGTAGCGGTCGGCCGATCCGGCCTTCATGGCGTCGATCGAACCCATGCCGCGGTAAGCCTTGAACTTGCGGCCGTTGTAGATGATCGTCTCGCCCGGCGCCTCCTCCGTGCCGGCGAACATCGAACCGATCATCACCGAGTCGCCGCCCGCAGCCAGCGCCTTGACAATATCGCCCGAGTAGCGCAGACCGCCATCGGCGATAACCGGCACGCCCGAACCCTTGGCGGCCGAGGCGGCGGCATAGATGGCCGAGAGCTGCGGCACGCCCACACCGGCGATGATGCGCGTCGTACAGATCGAACCGGGACCGATGCCGACCTTGATGCCGTCGGCGCCGGCGTCGATCAGGAACTTCGCCGCCTCGCCCGTGGCGATGTTGCCCACGACAACGTCCAGCGACGGGTAGTCCTCCTTGATCTGCCGGAGCGTGCGGACGATGTTGCGCGAGTGGCCGTGCGCCGAGTCGAGCACCACGGCATCGACATCCTCGGCGACAAGCGCCGCCACGCGCTCCAGCGCGTCGGCCGTGATGCCGACACCCGCCGCCACGCGCAGACGCCCCTTGGCGTCCTTGCAGGCATTCGGATGGTCCTGCACCTTGGTAATGTCCTTGTAGGTGATGAGCCCCACCAGTCGGCCTTCGTCGTCGACGACGGGGAGCTTTTCGATCTTGTTGTTGAGCAGCACCGCGGAGGCGTGCTCGAGTTCGGTTCTGTGGGTGGTGATCAGGCGGTCGCCCGGCGTCATCACCTCCCCGATGCGGCGCGACATGTCGGGCTGGAAGCGCAGGTCGCGGTTCGTGACGATGCCGATGAGCTTCCGGTCCGCATCCACAACCGGGATGCCGCCGATCTTGTTCTCCTTCATCAGATTGAGGGCGTCGCCGACGGTATTGTCCTTCGAGATGGTGATCGGATCGTAGATCATGCCGTTCTCGGCACGCTTCACACGGCGCACCTGCGCGGCCTGCTCGGCAATGGACATGTTCTTGTGGATGACGCCGATGCCCCCTTCGCGGGCCAGGGCAATGGCCAGCGGCGCTTCGGTCACGGTGTCCATGGCGGCGGACACGATGGGGATGTTGAGCGCGATATTACGCGAGAAACGGGTCTTGACATTGACCTCTCGCGGCAACACTTCCGAATAGGCGGGTACGAGCAGCACATCGTCGAACGTAAGTCCTTCGGGCTGAACCCTTTCATTGATAAAAGACATAATGAACGTGGATTTTGTTGCTCGCAAATGTAGTGATTTTTTCCCAAACAGCCCAACAAACCGTCCCGGTGATCGTTTTTTTTATCAACATTTTATCAAAAGCCGCACGGCCGCGGCAGCACGGCGCGACAAAAGCGGCTGGACCGCACAGCGAATCCCGCCCGTTGCCCGGTCCGGCGCTTTATCGCAGCGACGACGCCGACCGCAGACGCAAAGACAAGAGTATCAGGGTGAAGAGGAATTTCAGACAGTTCAAAAACACTACATAATTAGTCTTTATCGGAATAATTCGACCCGCGAGAGGAATGACCGGCCCGAGTGGCGCCGAAGCGACATCCAGCAGATTGACAGGACAATACACACAGATTCCGCAAGCAGGCTTTCTTACGCATAGTTGAAAAAATGTTGACAATTTGCGGGCGAAACACATATTAAAAAAATTTTTTTTTCGTATTTTTGACTCTTGAACAAGGTCCCGTTGCGCAGGCAGCGGGCAAAAACACCCCAAAAAACCACTAAAATTTATCGTATGAAAGTTTTTTTACGCTATTTTCAGGTCGCAGCCCTCGCCCTTGCGGTGAGCGTGCTGTCGACGGGATGCAAGGAAGACTCGACCGATGAGGGCCCCAAGCCCGTCGAACCGAGTCTGACTGCCGAGCTGGTCGCCGCCACCTCGACGACGGCCGAACTCCGGCTCACGACAACGGCCATCACAGAGGCCGCCTATGCCGTGACCAAAGCGGGCGAAGACGCCCTTGACCCCACCGTCATCTTCGCCTCCGGAACCCGCGGCATCAACTGCGCGGAGGGCGAGACGAGCGTGACGGTACGCAACCTCGAACCGCTCACCGACTATGTGATCTACGTGGCCGGCATTACCGAAAAGGAGGAGTTCTTCGACCAGGTGGCCTCCGTCTCCGTGACGACGGCCGACTTTGCCGAGGACCTCTCGATCTACGACGTCGACTACGCCAGCTTCAAGGCGCACGTGAAGGTGCCCGACAACCTGGCCGAAACCGGAAACGTAATCAGGTGGGGCCTCTGCGATCTGGCAACCTACTACATGAACTCGAGCTACTGCGATGCCGAGCGGCTGAACCTGAGCGACGAGTACTACCACAACTACTTCAACGAGGACTGGACCTACGAGTTCAACAACGAAAACAGCATCGTCTACGACGAGAACGGCGATCCGCAGCTCGACGAGACGGGCGCGACGCTGGTCTACTACGACCCGATCGTGCCGGGCGGCAAATACTTCGCCATGTTCGGCGAGTTCGCCTGGGGCGAGCACTCGTGGGGCTTCGGCGAGGGATACTATTCGCCGCTCTGCGACGTCGAGGGCTTCTACACGGCCCAGTGGATGGGTGAGAACCCCCAGGAGAAGGACTACTGGACGGGCTTCTACCAGAACGTCAGCGTCGAAACCAAGGCTCCCGAAGTGCTGAACGCCTCGCTCAACATCACGACGAACCTCCGTCCCATCGGCGGCGTGGTTTCGGTTTCGCCCGACGAGGCCGTCAAGCTCTACTGCATCACCGTACTGGATGACATGACCTACCAGCAGGTGCTCTCGATGGTGCTCAACAACGATCCCGACAACATGCAGTGGTACATCACCACGTACAACGCCATGTTCACGATCTACGCCATGTCGGGCAGCGGTCCGATGGACATCACGCTCGAGGACATGCTCTACATCGACAAGGAGGCCACCTACCACATCTTCGCAACCGGCATGGGCAACGAAGAGGGTACGTCGCAGTGCTTCGAGCACATCACCTTCCAGCTGCCCGACCCGACGTTGCCGGCTCCCGAGGTGGTTGTCACCCCGATCAAGAACCCCAACGGCGAGGAGTCGCCCTACGAGGTATGGTTCAACGTGAAGTGCACGAGCAAGGATGCACTCTCGGGCATGTACGCATGCAACTACCAGCGCGAGTGGGAAAGCGCCCTGAAGAGCGGCTACACGGAAGAGACCCTGATCGAGCGCGGCTATGAGCTCACGAGCACCGAAATCGGCCAGATCAACACCGACGAGGGTCTGAACATCCCCTTCTCCTCGCGTGAGGACGCCACCTCGTACCTCGGTGTCGTAGTCTACAACGAGGAGGGCACGGCCAGCGAGCCCGCCGTTGCCAAGAACAGCACGATCATCGAGCCGGCCGCCGATCCCGTATCGTCGTCGCTCTTCACCGATCTGCAGGGTGACTGGACCGCCACGACGACCATTCAGTACAAGGAGTACGACTCCAGCACGCTCGACTACGTAACGAAGACCTCCGAAATTTCGTCGAAGGTTACCATCGGCAACGTGGGCTACGCTGATCCGCTGCCCGACGAGGTCTACAACCTCTATTACGAGCACACGCAGTATACGACCAAGGAGCAGGTAGACGCCCTCTACGATGAGTTCAAGGCCGCCGTCGACCTCTTCAACCAGAAGACCAAGAACCAGAACCGCCTGCTCTGCCAGGGTCTTTCGCTGGAGATCGTAACCTACCAGAACTACCTGGAATACGCATCGCCCTACGACCTCTTCATTTCGGAGGACTACAACGGATTCGACAGCGAGTCGCCCGTCTTCGACTTCGGTCCGAAGTGGTATCTGCAGATCGCCGACGGCGACAAGGTATCGGTTCCGTTCAACGCCAACCTCTTCACGCCGCTCTCGGCATGGTCGACCAACGAGTACCACCTGATCGGTGCGAGCGAGACCGCGTCGCTGCCCTACGTGACGGACGGTACGTCGGTTCAGACGGGCTACTTCCCCGTAGAGGTATCGGCCGACAAGAACACGATCACGATCAACCCGCTGTCGTACAACGGCGACACCTATTATATGAATCCGGGACGCTACTACTACGGTTCCTACCAGCTCTCGTCGCGCATCATTGCGCCCATCACGCTGACCCGCGGCTGGAATGAGAGCGGCACAACCGCCAAGGCAGCCGCCGCAGGCACCGACAGCCAGCTGTCCGATCCCGCAAACATGAAGCCGCTCTACGAGGTAACGCCGGTCAAGAAGGCCAAGAGCAGAACGGCCATGCCCACCAAGCCGGCCGTCGAGCGCAAGCAGGTCAAGCTGCATGTGGTGACCGTCGACGAGTTCGATGCCAACGCACGCAAGTTCCTGGAAAAGAGATTCGGCAAGCGGAACTAACCCCGCCCCGACCATACAACCGAGCAGAAACTCTCCGCAAGGGGAGTTTCTGTGCGGTTTTACAAGAGCAACCGATCAAGGGCCTCGGCCCGCCAAGTTTCACCCTAATTTTTTAACCGCAAAAAGGTATGAAGAAAGTACTCGGTCTCATTGGTGCCCTCCTGGCATTCACGGCTGTTTCGGCACAGTCGCTTCCGGATGTGAAGATTGAAAACGCCGACGGTGAAATCATCTCGACCGCGTCGCTGACCGGCCGCAAACCGCTCATCATCTCCT
The DNA here is from genome assembly GCA_900544265.1 of uncultured Alistipes sp. Taxonomy (GTDB): domain Bacteria; phylum Bacteroidota; class Bacteroidia; order Bacteroidales; family Rikenellaceae; genus Alistipes; species Alistipes merdavium. The sequence continues at coordinate 18,945 of UQUQ01000022.1, read as the reverse complement.
ACTGGTCGATCGCCTGCAAGCCCTGCCTGCAGGAGCTCAACGCGATCAACGACCAGCTCGAGGAGTGGCGCGAGGAGGCCGATTTCGACGTGGTGGCCGTCTCGGTCGACGACGTGCGTCTGAAGGCTACGGCCAAGGCCCGGGCCGCCGCACTGGGTTGGGACTTCATCTGCCTGTTCGACGCCAACCAGACGCTCAAGCGGGCCATGAACGTATCGCTCACGCCCCAGAGTTTCGTGGTCGATGCCGACGGCAACATCGTCTTCTCGCACTCGGGCTACACCCCCGGCAGCGAACAACTACTGATCGACAAGGTAATCGAAATCAGCAAAAAGAAATAGAATGAAGCAAATCGCACTGTTGATTGCCGGCACCTGCTGTGTGGCCGCATCGCATGCCCAGATCAAGCTGGGAGAGGGTCAGCTGACGGGCAGTTTCGAGACGAACACGATCTACTACGTGGACGATTCGGTCATCGGATCGGAGATGGAGGATCACTTCGGATCGAACAACTACCTCAAACTGGACTACACCTACAAGAACTTCTCGGCGGGCATCCAGGCCGACGCCTATCTTCCGGCATTGCAGGGCTATGAGCTCGGTGAACAGCCCGGCTACAAGAAGTTCTACCTCTCGTCGAAGTACATCCAGTGGGCCGACAGGAACTTCGAGGTCCTCGTGGGCGACATCTTCGACCAGTTCGGCAACGGACTCGTCTTCCGCAGCTTCGAGGACCGCCAGCTGGGCATCAACACCTCGCTCGAGGGTATCCGCGGCATCTACCGCTTCGGCAACTACGTGACGGTCAAGGGTCTGTACGGACGTCCGCGCCTCTACACGGACTACGCCGACTCGTGGGCGCGCGGCGCCGACGTGAGTCTGTCGCTGACCGACATCTTCGGGATGAGGCAGGTGCTGCTCTCGCTCGAAGGCAGCTACATGAACCGCCACGAGGCGCTCGACAAGGACGAGACCATGAGCGAGCATTTCGCATCGGTGGGCCTGACGACCCCCGATCTGAATCTCTACTCGGGCCGCGTGAACTTCAACTGGAAGAACCTCTCGCTGCGCGGCGAATATGCCTACAAGAGCAAGGACCTGCCGACGTCGGTTGCCGCCGAGGCGGTCGACGGCAAGGCCATCCTGGGCGAGGTCGGCTACTACTACAAGACCTTCAGCGTCTCGGGCACGTTCCGCATGCTGGACAACATGGGAACGCTCATCTCGCTCTACGGCAGCGGTACGGGCAACATGCTCAACTACCTGCCGGCCCTCACGCGCCAGTACACCTACATGCTGGCCAACCTGAACCCCTATCAGGTGAACGTCGAGGGAGAGATCGGCGGGCAGATCGACCTCAACTACTCGCTGCGCAACAAGCGTGACCGCCACCGCTACTGGAACTTCCACGCCAACGTATCGACCTTCTACACGCTGCGCGGCGAACAGTCGCAGACGGGCGACCGCCAGCTGCTGTGGCGCGACATTAACGTCGACGTGGAGCGCCAGTGGAACAGGAAGCTGAAGACCTCGCTGCTCTTCTCGTGCCAGGAGTGGAACCCCGACCACGGATTCTCGAGCCGTACCTACGCATCGAACATCTTCGTGGGTGACGTCACCTACAAGTTCGACCGCAAGAAGTCGCTGCGCGCCGAGGTACAGTACCTCTTTTCGCAGGACTACGAGGGCAACTGGGTAGCCGGCCTGCTCGAATTCGGACTGGCGCCGAAGTGGAGCTTCTTCGTCAGCGACATGTACAACCAGGGCGGGACCAAGGGCGAGACGAACAAGAACTACTACAACGGCGGATTCAGCTACACGCACAACCGCACGCGCGTGCAGATCAGCTACGGCCGCAACCGCGCCGGCTACATCTGCTCGGGCGGCGTCTGCCGCTACTCTCCGGCCTACACCGGATGCAACATTGCGATCACATCTTCATTCTAAACACATCTAAATCACAAATCCATGACAAAACATCTGATTGGCAAAACGCTGCTGATGGCCGCCGTATGCCTTGCATCCGTATCCTGCACGGGATCGGGCGATGACAACGAGGGACCGGAAGGTGCCGTATTCAAGGCGACGGTCTCCCCGACGACGATCTCGGCCGACGGTGTCGATGCCGCCGTCTTCGACGTGCGCTTCCGCGGCACGAAGCTCACGGCCGACGAGGTCACCTTCTACAATGCCGACGACAATACGGTAGTCGAGATGCCCGACATGAAGTTCACGACGACCGATCCGGGAACCTACTCCTTCTACGTCAAATACGCCAATCTGGCCCCGCAGGAGGGTGAAGAGGCCGAATACACCTCGGGAACGCTGCGCATCAACGCCGTCGAGGGTTCGGCCGGCAACGACGAGGTGATCGACCTCGAGCCCAACGGTCAGACGGGTCTCACCGCCACGGTCTCGGCAACGGTCGTACAGGCCGGCGTGGACCAGGCCGTCTTCGTCATCCGCTACGACGGCGAGGTGCTCAAGGAGGGCTACACCATATACGATGCCAACACGAACCGCTCGATCACGCTCCCCACGGTGACGAAGACCTCGGCATCGGGCGAGGAGTACGAACTCCCCTACTACCAGGCCACGAAGGCCGAAGTCCGCTCGTTCTGGGTCGCCTACAAGACCTCGAACACGCTGAAGAACCCGGTAACCGTCACGGCCGTTGACTTTGCGATCCCGACGCGTCCGGCAGACCCGCAGCCGGGCAGCACCTCGTTCAAGCACCGCGCAATGATCATGCAGTTCACGGGCCTGGGCTGCGGCTACTGCCCCTACATGATCGCCTCGCTGCATGACGTGCTGGCCGAGGAGTCGTATGGCTCGCGGGCCGTTTTGGGTGCCATCCACACCTATTCGGGCGATCCGTATGCTCCGGACGAGCCGCTGGACAGCGCATTCGGCGTCAGGAGCTACCCGACGGTCATCTTCGACATGAAGTCGATCCTCTACAACTACAACTACAACACGAACGTGACGAACCTCAAGAACGCAATCGACGCTTCGACTTCCGAGCCTGCCAAGGCCGGCATCGCGGTCCGCACGGCCGTAGACGGCAACACGCTCGTGGCCCGCATGACGATCAAGGCGGCCGTGAACGGCAGTTTCCGCGTCGGCGCCTGGGTGCTGGAGGACGGTCTTTCGGGCACGCAGTCCAACTACGGCATGCCGGACAACAGCTACAACTTCAACACCCACAACAACGTGGTCCGCAAGGCCGACTCCCGGGACAACGGTTCGACCACCTTCGCCGGACACGACATGGGCCAGCTGAATGCGGGCGACACGGCCGACTACATATTCGTCATCACGCTCGATTCGTCGTGGAAGAAGGACAACTGCCACCTGCTGTTCTTCGTCACGGCACTCGACGGCTCCTCGTACTCGGTGACGAATGCCATTGCGACGAACTCGCTCTCGGAGGCCGTTTCGTTCGAGTACGAATAACAACATCCTCTGCGTCAGGAGGGCACAACCCGACCTGCCGCGGAATACACAAAAACGGGGTGGAACCGTACAAAGGTTCCGCCCCGTTTTTCTTTCTTTCGGCAAGGAGGTTGTTCCGGAGATTATTCCGGAACGGTCACAGGTGAAACGGACAAGCGAAAGCACACGGGACCCGGGCATTGCTACGCCCCGGCAACCGCTTCACAGGCGAAAAGAGGCAACATGCCGGCAGACGCTGTCCGGAAGATATCCGTGCGGGCAAGTCCGACGAAGGGTTTGCCGAGGAGTACCCGGATGTCTACGAGGTGCTCGGGATCGGGCGACCGGAGCCGGAGCAAGACTCCGCACGCACCGCAGCACAATACGAAACGAGCGGAATCCCTTGCGGGATTCCGCTCGTTGACTGTCGCGAGGAGCGCGGGGAATCAATACTGCTCCTTCTCGTTGGGGAAATCGCCCGACTTTACATCGTCGATGTAGCGGCCCACGGCATCGGTCATGATGGTATGCAGGTCGGCATAGCGGCGCAGGAACCGGGGCGAGAAGCCCTTGTTGATGCCCAGCATGTCGTGCACGACCAGCACCTGACCGTCGCACGCGCCGCCGGCTCCGATGCCGATCGTCGGGGCCGAGACCTCGCTCGTCACCCGGGCGGCCAGCGCCGCGGGAATCTTCTCCAGCACGATGGCGAAGCAGCCCGCATCGCTCAGCAGGTGGGCGTCGCGCACGAGCTTCTCGGCCTCGGCCGCCTCCTTGGCGCGGACGTTGTAGGTACCGAACTTGTGGATCGACTGGGGAGTCAGGCCGAGGTGCCCCATGACCGGAATCCCGGCCGAGAGAATGCGCTGCACCGATTCGAGAATCTCCTCGCCGCCCTCCATCTTCACGGCGTCGGCCTCGGTCTCCTTCATGATCCGCACGGCCGAATCGAGCGCGACCTTCGAGTTGCCCTGGTAGGTACCGAAGGGCAGGTCGACGACCACAAGCGCCCGGTTGACGGCCCGAACGACCGAACGGGCGTGGTAGATCATCATATCGAGCGTGATGGGGAGCGTCGTCTCGTAGCCGGCCATGACGTTGGCGGCCGAGTCGCCGACGAGGATGACGTCGATACCGGCGGCATCGACGATTCGGGCCATCGAATAATCGTAAGAGGTGAGCATGGCGATCTTCTCGCCGCGTTGCTTCATTTCCGCCAGGCGGTACGTCGTGACCGCACGGACGGTGCTTTCTACTGACATTTCTTCAGGTATTAAGTTTTGATTCGGGGACAAAGATAGTGCAAACCGAGCGCCGTGGCAAATTTATTTGTCACGGCCGAGGTGCAGCCTATCTAAACGGCCTCACAGAGGACGTAAAGTGCAAACCGAGCGCCGCGACAAATTTATTTGTCCCAGCCGAGGTGCAGCCTATCTAAACGGCCTCGCAGAGGACGTAAAGTGCAAACCGAGCGCCGCGACAAATTTATTTGTCACGGCCGGGGTACCGACAGGCTGAAAAGATGTCACCGACCCGAAGGGGAAGGATGTTGCAGCCCGGACGTGCCGCAGCGCGAACCTCGCTACCCTTTCAGCGGCCACAGCCGGTCGAAGAAGTGCCACAGCACGACGCCGCCCGACACCGAGACGTTGATCGAGTGCTTCGTCCCGGCCTGCGGAATCTCGATGGCCCCGTCGCAGAGGTCCACGGCCTGCTGCCCCACGCCCAGCACCTCGTTGCCGAAGACCAGCGCATAGCGCACCCCCGCCTCGGGGCGGAAGTCGCCGAGCCGCACGGCCCCCTCGACCTGCTCCACGGCCCAGAGCGAATACCCTTCCGCCTTCAGCTCCGCGAGGCACTCCTCCGTCGCGGCGTAGTGGCGCCACGGCACCGTCAGCTCGGCCCCGAGCGCCGTCTTGTGGATGTCGCGGTTGGGCGGTGTGGCCGTGATGCCGCACAGGGCGATCCGCTCCACGGCAAAGGCGTCCGACGTGCGGAAGAAGGCCCCGACGTTCTGCAGCGAACGAATGTTGTCGAGCACGACCACAACGGGCATCTTGGCCATCGCGGCGAACTCCTCGGCCGACGGACGGCCCAACTCTGCATTAGTGATTTTGCGCATGGTGCTCACGATCGGTTGTTTTCGGGTGCAAAAGTAGTCAAATAAAAAATTTTTACCTATTTTTGGGGGTTCAATCATACACTTATGTCTTTCAGAAAGGTCATCCTCTCCGCAGTACTGCTCGTCGCCACGGTCGGTGCAGCCCGGGCGCAGGAGGTGCTCGCAGGCGCCGACTTCGACACACGCTTCGACAACCGGGAATACGCCAACAACGACTTCAACGAATCGCAGACCCTGTTCAGCGCCCGCCTGACACCCTACGTCGGCATCGAGTGGGAGCGCAAGAACCGGCTGGTCTTCGGCGTCGAGATGCTCCAGCACTTCGGGCAGTACAATGCCCAGGGCGACCGCTTTCTGACCGACATCAAGCCGCTGATGTACTACCAGTTCCGCACCGCCGCGGTGCAGGCCAACGCGGGCATCTTCAACCGCAAAGAGCTCATGGGCGACTATTCGCGCGCCTTCTTCAGCGACTCGACGGCCTTCTACCACAACCGCATGGCGGGCTTCCTCGGGCGTTACGTCAGCTGGCGTGACAAGACCTACATCGAGCTGGCCATCGACTGGGAGGGGATGTACTCCGAGCAGTCGCGCGAGATGTTCCGCATCCTCTCGGCCGGACGCTACACGACGCTGCCGGGCTTCTACGTCGGCTACGCCTTCTCGATGTTCCACTTCGCCGGCTCGAAGCTCAACGAGAATGTCACGGACAACCTCCTGCTGAATCCCTATGTGGGCTGGGAGCGGGGTGAACGGATCGGGCTCGACATCCGCGCCGGGGCGCTCTTCGCGCCGCAGCGCGCCCGGAGCGTCGACCACGAGTGGAAAAAGCCGTGGGGCGGACAGCTGGACGTGGTCCTGACCACCTGGTGGGGACTGAAGGTCGAGAACAACCTCTACCTGGGCGAGAATCTGCAGCCGCTGCGCAACCTGGTGGCCAACCCCACGCTGGGGCTCACCTACGGCGCCGACGGACTCTATGCCGGCGAGAGCTTCTACGCCACGACCAAGCACATCTACAACCGCACGTGGGTGGGCTTCGACCGCCGCTTCTTCCACGACACGCTTCAGGTCGAGGCCGGCATGGTCTTCCACTACGACGGCACAGGACTCGGCACGCAGCAGGTCGTCCAGCTCTCCGTGGCGATTGACAAGGTATTCCACCGCGGCGGTCCCCGTCACCGCCCCGGGATCAGATAACGGATAACAAAAAACGCACACAGGAAATATGACAAGCGAAACCAACGAAACACCCCAGAAGTCGCTGAACTTCCTCGAAGAGATCATCGAAGAGTCGATCGCCAAGGGCGAAACCCGCGTACAGACGCGCTTCCCGCCCGAGCCGAACGGCTACCTGCACATCGGCCACGCCAAGAGCATCTGCATCAACTTCGGTCTGGCCAAGAAATACGGCGGCAAGTGCAACCTGCGCTTCGACGACACGAACCCCGTCAAGGAGGACGTCGAGTATGTCGATTCGATCAAGCGCGACATCCACTGGCTCGGCTTCGACTGGGCGCTGGAGCGCTATGCATCGGACTACTTCGACCAGCTCTACGAGTGGGCCATCGTCCTCATCAAGAAGGGGCTGGCCTACGTCGACGACCAGACGCAGGAGCAGATCCGCGAGAACCGCGGCACGGTCTCCGTACCAGGCACGCCGTCGCCGTGGCGCGACCGCAGCGTCGAGGAGAACCTCGACCTCTTCGAGCGGATGAAGAACGGCGAATTCCCCGACGGGTCGAAGGTCCTGCGCGCGAAGATCGACATGGCCCATCCGAACATGCTCTTCCGCGACCCGATCATGTACCGCATCATCCACGCCACGCACCACCGCACGGGTGACAAGTGGTGCATCTACCCGATGTATGACTACGCCCACGGGCAGAGCGACTCGATCGAACACATCACCCACTCGATCTGCACGCTCGAATTCGACGTGCACCGTCCGCTCTACGACTGGTTCATCCAGGCGCTGGGCATCTACCCCTCGCACCAGTACGAGTTCGCACGGCTGAACCTCACCTACACGATGATGTCGAAGCGCAAGCTGCTCAAGCTCGTGCAGGAGGGCGCCGTCATGGGCTGGGACGACCCCCGCATGCCGACGATCTGCGCCCTGCGCCGCAAGGGCTACACCCCGGCTTCGGTGCGCAACTTCGCCGAGATGGTCGGCGTGGCCAAGCGCGACAACGTCATCGACCTGGCCAAGCTCGAATACTGCGTGCGCGAGGACCTGAACAAGGTCGCCGAGCGCCGCATGGCCGTGCTGAACCCGCTCAAGGTGACGATTACGAACTACCCCGAGGGCAAGACCGAGCTCTTCACCGCGGTGAACAACCCCGAGGACGAGGCTGCCGGCACGCGCCAGGTTCCCTTCTCGCGGGTGATCTACATCGAGCGCGACGACTTCATGGAGAACCCGCCCAAAAAGTTCTTCCGCCTGCAGCCGGGCGGCGAGGTGCGCCTGCGCTACGCCTACCTGATCAAGTGCGAGGAGGTCGTGAAGGATGCCGAGGGCAACATCACGGAGCTGCGCTGCACCTACGACCCGATGTCGGGCAACGGCTCGTCGAGCGACGGCCGCCGCGTGAAGGGCGTCATCCACTGGGTGTCGGCACAGGATGCCGTGGAGGCCGAAATCCGCCTCTTCAACCCGCTCTTCACGAAGGAGAACCCCGACGACGTGGAGGAGGGCCAGACCTGGGAGGACAACCTCAACCCGGAGTCGATGGTCAAGATTACGGGCTACCTCGAGCCGTCGCTGCGCGAGGTTCCCATCGGACAGGCCGTGCAGTTCGAGCGCGTGGGCTACTTCTGCCCCGACACCGACTCGACGCCCGAGCACCTGGTCTTCAACCGCACCGTCACGCTCAAGGACTCCTGGGCCAAGATCAACAAGTAACCCCGAACCCACGGGCTCAAGACGAAACGGGCGGAGATTCCTGCGAATCTCCGCCCGTTTCTTGGTTTCTTGCCATCGGGGTCACGCGAATGGTTCGTGCGAAATAAAGATACGATTTTCCACCGATCCGGTAACCGCACCCCACAAAAAACGGGCAGAGACCGGCAAGCAGTCATCCCGCAACAGCCGGATATTCGCCGCGGCACGGCCAATGCATCCTGTACGGGGAACTCCGGCAAGGGCCATTCCGTCGACGGAGACTCCTCGCATGAAAACAGATAAATCCAAAACACATAGTTAAAATAAATTAAACATTTATTGCATATTATTAAAAATAGATTTAACTTTATGCAACAAAACACGCTATCCCATGGACCGCAAAACAGCCGTAAAACGTCTTCCAACCTCCTGCCCTGCGTGCGGAGGGGCCCTCCACGTGCAGACACTCGCCTGTGCGGAGTGCGAAACGCGGATCGAAGGGGCGTTTCCGCTTCCGGTTTTTCTGCTGCTGACGGCAGGAGAACAACAATTTATCCTCGATTTCGTGGCGTGCAGCGGCTCGCTCAAGGAGATGGCTTCGCGACAGGGATTGAGCTACCCCACCGTCCGCAACCGGCTCGACGAAATCATCGAACACCTCAATACGCTGCAACATGAAAAGTATCAGAAAAATCGCTGACCCGTTCAACTACTGGTCCGGAGAGAAGACCCTCGCTGCCGGAGCCGTCGGATGGATCGTCATGGCGGCAATCAACCGTCTCGGCGGGCAGACCACGCGCGGCGTCGTCTCGTCGGGATACGCCGACCTCACCTTCCTGCAGGCGCTTTGCCAGATTCTCGCCGCCTGGCTCGTGCTCGCCACGCTGCTCTACATCGCGGCCCGCCTGCTGTCGAAATCCCGCATCCGGGCGGTCGACCTCTACGGCAACCAGTTGCTCGCACGCCTCGCCCTGCTCCCGATCCTGCTCGTCGGGGCTCTGCCGCCGCTGCGGAATGCCGCGCTGCAACTGACCGAAACCACGCCGCTGGAACTTGCAGCCAATCCCCCGGTCGGCCTGCTCTGCTTCGGTCTGGCCGCGCTGGTCTTCCTCGTCTGGTTCTACGCCTGGAGCTACCGGGGATATGCCGTTGCCGCCAACCTCAAGGGATGGAAGGCCGTTGTCAGCTACATCGTCTGCTACGTGCTTGCCGAGGTCCTCGGCGGCTGGTGCACGGCCTGGATCGCCGGATGGTGACACGCCGGCAGCAATGAAAAAGGAGAGGAGTGCAGGCAGCTGCACTCCTCTCTTTCTTGTTCTACTTGTCGGCACGTCGGGTTCCTTTCCTGCAAAAACCGCCGCAGCCGGAAATCACATCAGCTTGCCGAACACCCGCCGGCCCAGCAGGTAGCGCAGGAGGATCGAGCCGCGGTAGATATACCGGGATTCGGACTTGCGGGCCCCGCGGATCGCCCGCCGCTTGCGGGAGAGCGCCCCGTGCCAGCGCAGAAAGTCGCGCCACGCCCGGAAGACGGCCCGGAAGTTGTCGGCACGCCCCTGCGCGAGGTACGACAGCGCCGCCAAAAGGTCCAGCGCCGGACGCAGGAGGGCCACCAGTACCCGCTGCCCTGGAGACGAGCACTTGAAGAGCATCGCCAGGTTGTTGCGGTGGTTGTAGAAGACCTTGGAGGGGCTGTCGGTCTGAAGCGTGCCGCCGCCGAGGTGGTAGACCCGGCTTTGAGGCACAATCCGCACGCGGTAGCCCGCCAGCTGCATGCGCCAGCAGAGGTCGATCTCCTCCATGTGGGCAAAGAAGTCGTCGTCGAAGCCCCCCAGCGCATGGAAGACGTCGGCCCGGCAGCAGAAGGCCGCGCCGCTTACCCAGAACAGGTCGCGTGCATCGTCGTACTGCCCCCGGTCCTCCTCCACCGTGCGCAGGATGCGCCCCCGGCAGAAGGGGTAACCCAGAAAGTCGATGTAGCCCCCTGCCGCACCGGCATACTCAAAGCGGCTGCGGTCCACCCACGAGATAAGCGTCGGGGCGACGGCCGCGACGTCGGGATGGCGCTCCAGCGTATCGAGCAGCGGTCCGAGCCACCCCGCGGGGGTCTCGACATCGGAGTTGAGCAGCACATAATAGTCCGCTTTGATCTGCGCCAGCGCCCGGTTGTAGCCCCCGGCGAAGCCGTAGTTGCGGTCCAGCCGCACGACGCGCACCGTCGGAAATTCGGCGGCAAGCACCGCCAGCGAGTCGTCCGTCGAGCCGTTGTCGGCAACGACGACCTCCACGCCCGACGGCGCCGCCTGTACGACGCTCGGCAGGTAGCGGCGCAGGTGGCCGACTCCGTTCCAGTTGAGTATGACGATTTTAGCGACTGACATTCGGACGTTTGTGTTTCCAGCGGCGGTGAGACCACATCCACAGTTCGGGCTGCTCGCGGATCATCGCCTCCAAACGACGAACGTAACGTTCCGTGATTTCGTATGCGGGCACCTGCTCTTCGCCGTCATAAATCTGCTCGAACGACATCTCGTAGCGGCCCCGCTGCACGCGGCGCATCCGCACGAAGTAGACCGGCAGTCCGCAGCGCAGCGCCAGCTTCTCGCCCCCGTCGAAGAAGATCGTATCCTGATTCAGGAAGCGGAACCAGTGGCTGTCGGGCCGCTTGGGCGGATTCTGATCGGCGATGAGTCCCATTACAAGATTCTTGCCGTCGACACCCCGCTCACGGTTGCGCAGGTAGAAGCGCAGGCAGTCCTTCATCGGGACGGTCATCGCACAGTCCGAATTGCGCAGCCGCTGGTACAGCTCCTCCATGACGACGCTGCGCAGCGGATGGTAGACCGCCACGAGCATCTGCGACCGCTCGTAGAGCCCCCAGTAGGAGCTGTACTCCCAGCAGCCGTAGTGGGCCGAGAGGGCGATCCAGTCGCGGCCGTGCACGGCCGCACGGTGGGCGTCGAGCCCCTTCACCGTGAGCACCGTGCGGGCCTTCTCCTCGCTCATGTGCGCCATGTTGATCGTATCAACGAAGATCTCGGCCAGCGTCCGGTAGAAGCGGCGCCGGATCGTCTCGAGCTCCCTTTCGTCCTTCTCGGGGAAGGAGTTGCGCAGGTTGCGCCGCACGACCTGCACGCGGTAGCGCACGACGTGGCAGAGCAGCACGTAGAGCAGGTTCTCGACCACGTAGTACTTGAACCAGTAGGGCATCATGGCGAACAGACGTGCAGCCTGCCACAGGCAGGCGAGCCACAGACGCTGCGCGACGTTCAGGTCGGGATTTCTCATGCGGCGGACGGGGTTACGGTTCGACGAAGAGCTTGACGTTCGCCACCTTGGTGCGGATGCGGAGCCAGTGCGTCAGCGTCATGCGGTCGATCGAGTCGGCCGGGTCGCGCGGCGTGACCACGCAGACGAGCGTTGTATCGAGCGGCGTGCCCTGCACGTCGAACGTAATGCCCTTGGTCAGCGAGATGGCCCGCACGGCGGGCATCATCGCCCCCACCTCGCGCGAGATGTCGTCCACCTCGACATCCGTGACGCGGTAGCGGCTCAACTGCGCCGTCATCTCGCCGATGCGGCGGTTCTTCTCCTCGAGCAGCTCCGTATAGCTCTGCTGCAGCGAGGCGATGTCGATCCGGTCCTCCTTGTTGGCCTGCCGGACGATCAGATCGACCTTCTCGAGTCCGAAACCGGCCAGCTGGGCCCGGGCGTTCTCGATCACCGCCTCGTCGAGCGGCTCGCCGAGCAGCAGCAGCTCGATCTGCGAGGGATGCTTGCCGCGGGAGTAGTGCTTGTTGCATTCGATCACGCGCGTATGGGGGAAGTTGAAGACCTGCGCCACGTACTTGTCGGCCGTCGCCTCGAAGAGCGACACGCGGACCATGTGGAAGCCGATCACGACGCTCGGGATGAAGGTCACGAGCGTGATGATCATCATCATGCGCTTGACGTTGCGTTCGCGCACCTTGTCGATGAAGACCTTTTTCTCGTACTTGAGGAACCGCACCACGAGATAGGTGGCCAGCGCGATGAAGACCGAGTTGATGAAGAAGAGGTAGAAGGCCCCGAGGAAGAAGCGCAGCTGCCCCGTCGCCAGGCCGAAGCCGGCCGTGCAGAGCGGCGGCATGAGGGCCGTGGCGATCGCCACGCCGGGGATGACCGTCGAGGTGCGGTCCTGACGCGTCTGCGCCACCATGCCGGCCAGACCGCCGAAAAAGGCGATCAGCAGGTCGTAGGTCGTCGGCGTGGTCCGGGCCAGCAACTCGCTGCTGTTCGACGAGAGGGGCGAGATGAAGAAGTAGGCGGTCGCCGTGACGATCGCCACGATGAACATCAGCGCGAAGTTGCGCAGCGACTTCTTCAGCAGGTCGAAGTCGTTGATGCCCAGCGAGAGCCCCACGCCCATGATCGGACCCATGATCGGCGAGATGAGCATCGCACCGATGATGACGGCCGCCGAGTTGACGTTCAGACCCAGCGAGGCGACCATCGCCGCGAAGATCAGCACCCAAAGGTTCACGCCCCGGAACTCGACGCCCTTCGAGATCGACGCCACGACCTCGTCGCGCTGCGCCGTATCCTCGTCGAGGCTGAAGCGGTCCTTCAGAAAGTCACGCACCTGATCGAGCCATGCCGAAAAGGCGCTCTGCGCCGGCCGTGCCGGCTGCGAATCGTTCGTATCGGTTGTCTGTGTTCTGTTTTCGTTTTCCATTTCTTCCATATCGGTACAGGTGAGAACAAGGGGTCACGCTTCGCTCCGCGCGGCCGTGTCGTCGTCCGCCTCCGTCCGGCCGCGCCTTGTCCGGGGTTTCCCGGCCACGACGAGGACAAACTCCCCGCGGGGTTCCGTCTGGCGGAAATGTTCGAGCACCTTGGCTACCGTGCCGCGCACGGTCTGCTCGAAATGCTTGGTCAGCTCGCGCGACACCGAGACCGGACGGTCCGCTCCGAACGTCTCGGCAAACTGCTCGAGGCACTTCACCACGCGGTAGGGCGACTCGTAGAAGATCATCGTCCGCTCCTCGTCCGAAAGGGCCTGCAACCGGCTCGCGCGTCCCTTTTTCTGGGGCAGGAAGCCCTCGAAACAGAAGCGGTCGCACGGGAAGCCGCTCTGCACGAGCGCCGGGATCAGCGCCGTGGCGCCGGGCAGCGTCTCGACCTCGATCCCCTGCTCGACGCACGTGCGCACGAGCAGGAATCCCGGGTCGGATATGCCGGGCGTTCCGGCGTCCGAGACCAGTGCGGCGTTGCGGCCCGCGGCGATCGACTCGGCAACCAGGCGGACCGTGGCGTGTTCGTTGAACTTGTGGTGCGAGTAGAGCTTCTTCTCGATGCCGAGGTGGCGGAGCAGCACCGACGTCGTCCGCGTATCCTCGGCCAGGATGAAGTCCACCTCGCGCAGGACGTTGATCGCCCGCAGGGTGATGTCGTCGAGATTTCCGATGGGCGTGGGGACAATATAGAGCTTGGCCATGGCGTCAGGCGAATTTGCGTTCGAGCAGCTCCATGAGGAGCTTCGCGCCGTCCGAATTGGCATTCCAGGCGTAGTGCTCGGCAATGTAGATCATGCAGTCGTCGAGGTTGTCGAAGGCGTTGAGCGCCCGGATGGCCACTTCGTAGGAGGCACCGTCGCCGCCGAACAGGTCGCGGATCATCAGGAACTTGTCGTTGATGCCGATCGCCTTGCGCAGGTCCGTGACGGGCTCGCTGCGCCGCAGCTCCGACGCGATGTCGCGCGGCGGGGCGATCGTGTCGGCCAGCGTCTGCACGTCGTGGTTGATGACCTCGCCCAGCACGGCGCCGCGCGGCAGCGGCTCGGCCGGAGTCTCCGGGACGGCAGCCCCGGCGGCAGGGCTCCCGGCCGGGGAGGGCGTCACGGCCTGGGAGAGCGTCACGGCCGGCTCCGGAGCGGCCGGTTCGGCCGACGACGATTCGGCCGACGACGATTCGGCCGGTTCCTCCGGCTCGATCTCTCCGGCATCGACATTTGCATCGGGTTCCCCGGCCAAGGGCTCCCCGGCAGCATCCGACGGCTCTGCGGCACCCGACAGCTCGGCAGCATCCGGCTCTTGGGCGGCGGAAGCATCGGCGGCGGACCAGGTAGAGGACGCTTCAGCGGCGGAGGGGCTCTCCGGCTGTGCGGGCTCCGCGACGGCATGCCCCGCATCGGCGTGTTCCGCAACGGTTTCGCCGACCGGCCCGGCGGCAGAGACCTCCAGCACGGAGAAGACCTCGTCGTCCGACTCCGGCGAAGAGGCGGCGGCCGGCGCCGGAGTTGTTGCCGCGGCGGCGCGGATAGCGTCGTCCGACCGCTCCCGCGTCGGGGCGGTCGGGGTTGTATCGTAATCGTAGAGCGACATGATGACCCGCTGCCGGTACCGGTGCCGCACGGTCTCCTCCTCGAGTCCGAAGAGCGTGGGCGCCACCCGCGGCGACGGGGACTGCCGGCGGGTATTGTCGGTAGGGTGCTCCGCCTCGGCGGTCGCCGCCTCCTGCGGCTCCTTCGTCCGAGGTGCGGACTCCCGTTCCGCGACGGGTGCGGCAGCCGGCTCCGCGACCGAAGCTGACGCCTCCGCGGAGAGGGAAGCCTCCGCGGCCGGGGCGGGATTCGCCTCCGCGATGGGTTCTTCGGCCTTCGCGGGCTCGGCAGGAGCCGATTGCCCGGTCTCCACGGCCTCTTTCTCCGAAACGGATTCGGCACTCTGCGCCGGTTCCACGGCTGGAGCCGATGCCTCCATGGAGAGGGAAGCCTCCGCCGCCTGGACGGGTTCCGCCGTCATCACGGGTTCCGCGGCCGGAGCCGATGCCTCATGCTTTGCGGGCTCTTCCATCGGAACGGGCTCTACTGTCGGAGCAACGTCTTCCGCCGGGGCAGGTTCTTCCACCGGAGCTGGGTTCGCAGCCGGAGCTGGATTGCCCGTTGCCGGCGCAGGATTGCCCGCCAGAACGAGCTCTTCCGCCGCTACGGGTTCTTCCACCGGAGCGGAATCGGCAAGCTCCTCGTCGGCAAAGGCCTCGACTACGGCTTCCGGCTCCCGGTCGGGAAGTTCGTCGAGCGAAAGCATCTCGCCCAGGTCGATGGAGACGGGCAGGGGCATCTGCCGGGACTCCTCCTCCCCGACCGGCTGCGGGGCCGGATCGAAGCGCAGCATCTCGTACAACGACCGCAGCTTCTCGAGCGCCAGATCGCGTTCAAGGGCCGGTATTTCGTCCGTCCCGGTCCACCCCTCGACAAGGGCGGTGAGGCGGTGCAGTTCCGTGCGAAGGTATTTCAACTCCATCTTTGTGTCAACTTTTGCAGCCAAAGATACGAAAAAGATACGAATAACGCGCCTTTCGGCAAAACAAAGCGCCCGAGAAATTCCATTCGGCGCCCTGCGGAGGCGATCCGCGGGAAAAAGACGCCTTTCCGGTGCCCGACGTATCCGCCATGCGAGAAAATTCGTATCTTTGCACGGCAATCGACGAACAAATTAAATTACGAGATAAGAATGGCTTTACAATGCGGCATCGTGGGCCTGCCCAACGTGGGCAAGTCGACGCTTTTCAACTGCCTCTCCAACGCAAAGGCCCAGGCGGCCAACTTCCCCTTCTGCACGATCGAACCCAACGTGGGCGTCATCACCGTGCCTGACCAGCGGCTCATCCGCCTGGCCGAGATCGACAACCCCAGGCGCGTCATCCCCACGACGATCGAGATCGTCGACATCGCGGGTCTGGTCAAGGGCGCCTCGAAGGGCGAGGGGCTGGGCAACAAGTTCCTGGGCAACATCCGCAACACGAACGCCATCATCCACGTGCTGCGCTGCTTCGACAACGGCAACATCACGCACGTCGACGGGTCGATCGACCCCGTGCGCGACAAGGAGATCATCGACACGGAGCTGCAGCTCAAGGACCTCGAGACGGTCGAGAACCGCCTTTCCAAGACGCAGAAGGCGGCCACGTCGGGCGGTGACAAGCAGGCCAAGCGGGCCGTGGAGCTGCTCCTGCAGTACAAGGCCGTGCTGGAGCAGGGGCGCAGCGCCCGCACCGTGGAGCTCGAGAAGGAGGACCGCAAGCTGGTCGCCGACCTGAACCTGCTGACCGACAAGCCGGTGCTCTACGTCTGCAACGTCGACGAGCAGAGTGCCGCGACGGGCAATGCCTACACCGAGGCCGTGCGCGCGGCGATCGCCGACGAGAAGGCCGAGATGCTCATCATCGCGGCGGCCACCGAGGCCGACATCGCCGAGCTGGAGAGCTACGAGGAGCGGCAGTTGTTCCTCGAGGACCTCGGGCTCAAGGAGTCGGGCGTGGCGCGGCTGATCAAGTCGGCCTACCGGCTGCTCAACCTCGAAACCTTCTTCACGACCGGTGCCGACGAGACCCGCGCATGGACCTACGTCCGCGGCATGAAGGCCCCGCAGACGGCCGGCATCATCCACACCGACTTCGAGCGGGGCTTCATCCGCGCCGAGGTCATCAAGTACGACGACTACGTCACGCTCGGTTCGGAGAAGGCCTGCCGCGACGCCGGCAAGATCGGCATCGAGGGCAAGGAGTACGTCGTGCAGGACGGCGACATCATGCACTTCCTGTTCAACGTCTGACCCGGGCGGTGAGGGCGGCACCGCCCGGACAAGGGGCAACCAATGCAACCAACCAAAAAAACTACGGATATGAAAAACGGCAGGTATCTCATTCTGGGCCTTGCGGCCATCGTCTGCGCCGTCGTGCTCGGCCGCGCCTACACCTACAAGTTCCGCGCTCAGGACACGATCGTCGTGACGGGTCTGGGCGAAACGGAGTTCACCTCGGACCTGATCGTCTGGTCGGGGGCCCTCACGGCCGAATCGCAGGACGCCGCGACGGGCTACGCCCGCATCGAGGCCAACAAGGAGAAGGTGCGCCGCTACCTCGTCGAAAAGGGCGTGCCCGAGGAGGCCGTCGTCTTCGAGTTCGTCAACGTCGAGAAGCTCTACACGCCCGTCTACAACGCCAACGGCAACTGGGCCGGACAACGCTTCACGGGTTACGGGCTGCGGCAGCGCTTCACCGTGGAGTCGCGCGACGTGGAGACCGTCGAGCGCGTCTCGCGCGAGATCTCGTCGCTCATCGCACAGGGCGTCTCGATCGAGGCCTACGCCCCGGACTACTACTACACGCAGCTTGACGACGTGAAGATGGGGCTCATCGAGACCGCCTCGGCCGATGCCCGCATGCGGGCCGAGAAGATCGCCGCGAATGCCGGGACGAAGATCGGCCGCGTGGCGTCGGCACGCATGGGTGTCTTCCAGATCACGGGCGCCAACACCAACGAGGAGTTCTCGGCCGGCGGGTCGTTCAACACCTCGTCGCGCCAGAAGAAGGCCCGCATCACCATGCGCATCGAGTACCGGGTCAAATAACCGGACGTCCGCACGAAAGGCCGCGCCCGAGGCCCGGCAGGGACCGGATCGCCCGACAGAGACCGGGATGCCCGGCAGAGACCGGAATGCCGGCAGGGGCCCGACACACATACGAACAGCCCGCCCCTCCCGGGCGGCAGCCGAAAAAACAAGAAAAGCATTCAATATTCAACACACGATATGGAAAGACCCGTTCGGGTGCGCTTCGCACCCAGCCCCACCGGACCGCTGCACATCGGCGGCGTCCGCACGGCACTCTACAACTACCTCTTCGCCCGCCAGCACAAGGGCACGATGATCCTCCGCATCGAGGATACCGACTCGCAGCGCTTCGTGCCGGGTGCCGAGGAGTACATCATGCAGTCGCTCAAATGGTGCGGCATCGAGATCGACGAGGGCGTCGGCGTCGGCGGCCCCCACGCCCCCTACCGCCAGAGCGAGCGGCGTGAAATCTACCTCAAGTATGCCCTGCAGCTCGTCGAGGCGGGCTGGGCCTACTACGCCTTCGACACGGCCGCAGAGCTCGACGCCCTGCGCCACGAGGCCGAGGCGCGCGGCGAGGCCTTCGCCTACAACTACACGGTGCGCGAACGGCTGGCCACGTCGCTGGCCCTGCCGGCCGAGGAGGTGCGCGCCCGCATCGACCGCGGCGACCAGTGGGTCATCCGCTTCAAGATGCCCGAGAACGAGGTGGTGGCAATGGACGACCTGATCCGCGGCCACGTCGAGGTCAACACCTCGACGCTCGACGACAAGGTGCTCTACAAGTCGGCTGACGCACTGCCCACGTACCACCTCGCCAACATCGTCGACGACCACCTGATGGAGGTCTCGCACGTCATCCGCGGCGAGGAGTGGCTGCCGTCGCTGCCGCTGCACTACCTCCTCTACAAGGCCTTCGGCTGGGAGGATTCGCGCCCCGAGTTCGCCCACCTGCCCCTGCTGCTGAAGCCCACGGGCGGCGGCAAGCTCTCGAAGCGCGACGGCGACAAGATGGGCTTCCCGGTCTTCCCGCTCTTCTGGAAGAGCCCGACGACGGGCGAGACGGCCCGCGGCTACCGCGAGGACGGCTACTTCCCCGAGGCCTTCATCAACATGCTGGCGCTGCTGGG